>NZ_JBMPGS010000002.1:0-1075692 GCF_049680855.1 Salinimicrobium maris
GTACTGCATCTCGTGGGAGAGTATGTCGCCGCCTTTTTTTTAAACCCTTCATCATGAATTTGATGAAGGGTTTTTTTATGGAGTAAAGTGAAACAAAAAGAAGAGAAATACCTAGAGAGAACTGCCTAGTAAAGGAACTTTTATCGTAAATCAAGTATTGCTTTTTCTATCGCAGGAGGGCCCTGAGATTGATGTTTAAATAATTTTTAATGTAAGACTGAAAAACATCTTTTTTAATGTTAGAATTAAATCAGTAGATTCTAAAGGTAAAGGCAGTAAAAATATATAGTAGAGGAAGAGGAGAGAACTTTAAGATTTGAAAAATCATTGAAAACGTATTGATGATGAACCGTTATTCTCCGTTAGACATGAATATTCCAAACTTAAAAAATACTATTGATCAATGAAATCTCTGTATTCTATAAAAAAGCTCTCTAAAAGATCCATTTTTGAAGCTAGCCATTCTTGAACCCTTGGCCAGTCGTTTTTATTGTGGATGTTGACATTTTCTCTCTGTAAAAATGCTCTTGAAATTACTTTTCCATTCTCTAATTCATATTCTTTATCGAACATTATTTCAGGAAGAAAGTCTTCTTTTAAAATGGATTGCAGACTTTGAATCTTTTCATAGTAATATTCCCGAAATACTTCATCACTAGACGTGCTTTCTATGGCTACTTCCGCATACTTCCTGGTGAAATCAAATTTGAGACTGAGGTCTTTTATCCTGGTATTGTATAAAAGCCATTTTCGGGGATAGTTTTTTCCGAAGCTGATCCAGAATTCCTGACGTATTTTTTTTGATTCTTCGCGACTGTACATTTTAGTTTAAAATATAAAGAAATTATCTTCTCGAAAAGGACGATTTAAACATCATTTTTGAAGCATCATGCAAAGTAGGCAAGTATTATTCCGGCGATGATGGCCAGTAATTTCCCTGCATTGAACTTGTGATTTTTTGAAGCCTCAAAAATGATCGTTGTCGAAATATGAAGAAAAATACCTATTACAACTGCATTTATGGAAACTTCATATTTCTGCAATGTCTCAAATGTATGGTTTAACCAACTGCCCAACGGAGTCATAAGCGCAAAAAATATGAGGAAGATCCCGGTTTTGGTCTTATTGATATTTGATTTTATTAAAAAGCTGGCAAGAATAACAGCCACAGGTATTTTATGTAAAACAACTCCGTGCAACAGGTGTTCCCTCTCGTTCAATGGAAATCCTTCCAATAAAGAGTGTGCACAGAGACTTAGTAGTAGTAACCAGGGAAATTTTGTGCTGTTCTCATCATGATGCAGGTGCCCGTGTTCAGCACCGCGTGATAGGAATTCGAGCAATATTTGAACTAGAATCCCGGCCATGATAAGAATGCCCACATGAGCATTGCCGGACCCATAAACATCTGGAAGAAATTCAAAAACGGTTACAGATAAAAGATAGGCTCCACTAAAAGCAAGTAATAATTTCAACCCGAGTTGATTTCTGGGTCTTAAAAATAGTGCAGTTAAAAAGCCAATAAAGACAGATAATATAGGGAGTAGATATATCATTAGCGAAAAATCAGGATAAGACGATCTGATTCTATTTCTGAGAAATTTTCAAGGTGATAATTTCCAAAGCAATGCAACAAAGTTATTCCTGCACGATCAAAATATTTTTTAAAATGTTTAAGGGTGAGGGCTTTGACTTTTTCGGTGTAATTAAAACTTTCTCCTCTATCCTGAAAAGAAATATTCTTGAAGATGTAACCATTCTGGAAGGTTCGGGTGATATGGAATTCTATTCCTTTCACAGTTTTGACTTCAGAAGGTACAAGACTTGAAATTACCTTTTCTACATTCATAAAATCTATGACTCCGTAACCGTTGCAGGCTGTTTCAGCCTTTATTGCCTGGATGGTGCGGAAATTATCTTCTTCTTCATGAAAATATCCAAAACTAGTAAAAAGGTTTAAAACCGCATCAAATTTCGTATCCATTGGTTTACACATATCATGAACCTCAAAATTCAAACTGCTGTTTTCGAATTGTTTGGCAAACGCAATGCTATTCAGGGAGAGATCTACTCCCGTTACATTAAAACCTAATTGATTTAAAAAAATGGAATGCCTGCCTTTTCCACAAGCGAGATCAAGGATCTTCGCGTTAGGTTTCAGATCAAGGAAATTAGTGAGTTTTTTCATAAAAAATCCGGCTTCTTCATAGCCGCGATCCCTGTACAAAATGTGGTAGTAAGGCGTGTTGAACCACGAAGAAAACCAGTTTTTTCCTGTTTTTGTCATATCGGGCAAAATTAACGTATTTTTGCCTCTCAGAGGAATGATCTTATGGGAAATAATTTTAAAATGTTGGCAAAAACGCTCTACGGATTTGAGCCGGTACTTGCTAAAGAATTAAGAAATTTAGGTGCAATTGAAGTGAAGGAAGGTGTTCGTTCTGTATCTTTTTATGGCGACATCGGCTTTATGTACAAGGCAAATTTATCTCTAAGAACAGCCATAAAAATCCTGAAACCTTATGCTTCTTTTAAAGTATATTCGGAAGAAGATCTTTACAAAGAGATTTATAAAATAAACTGGGAAGAACTTCTGGGTCCTACAGATACTTTAGCCATTGACGCTACTGTACATTCAGATAGATTTACGCATTCCAAGTACGTTGCATTAAAGTCTAAAGATGCTATTGTAGACCGTTTTAGAGACAAGTATGGAAAAAGACCGGGAATCGATCTTGATTTTCCCACTTTGCGACTGAATATTCATATTGAAAAAAATAATTGTACCGTTTCGCTTGACAGTTCCGGCCAATCCCTGCACAAGCGCGGTTATAAGTCGGCAACTAATATTGCGCCTATAAACGAAGTTTTGGCTGCAGGAATGCTTTTACTTTCGGGCTGGGACGGGCAATGTGATTTCCTTGATCCAATGTGCGGTAGTGGAACCATTCTTATTGAAGCAGCAATGATCGCTTGTAATATTCCGCCGAACTTAAACAGGAAAGAATTTGCTTTTGAAAAGTGGCAGGACTGGGATGAAGATCTATTCGAAAAAATTGAAGCTTCCGTTTTAAAGAAGATGCGAGATTTCCATTTTACAATAAAGGGATATGACAAAGCTCCTTCTGCCATCAGAAAGGCGCAGGACAATATAGATAATGCCAATTTATCTGAATTTATCACCGTGGAGCAGCAGGATTTCTTTGAAAGTGAAAAGACTACTGAGCGTCACCTGCATATGGTGTTCAATCCGCCGTATGGGGAAAGGCTAAACATCGATATGCCGGTATTTTACAAAGCAATAGGTGATACCCTGAAGCAAAATTTCCCTGGAACTCAATCCTGGTTCATCACTTCCAATCTTGAAGCGATAAAACATGTTGGTTTACGTCCTTCCAGAAAAATCAAGCTTTATAACGGTGCTTTGGAGTCCAAGCTGCTAAAGTATGAGATCTATGAAGGCTCAAAAAAGGCAAAAAAGAATTGATTTCTAAAATCTTTATAATTTGTATAACGGAATCAGGTAGGAGATGGAATAACCATATCCTACGCCTATAGAACTTCCATCATAAGTGCGGTGAAATCCCGGAATGTAGAGATTGTCGAAATTTCCGGGAGTGGACTGGCCAAGGCGGCGCTTCAATTCCACATGTGTTCCCAGGTAAAGATTGTTCAATACCTCTACTTTGATTCCCAATTGAAATTCCAGCCAGTTTGCCGTTAAATTACTGTATTCCTGAGTTTCTATTCTTGTATCCCTTTCAAAATAGGGGTCACGTGTATAAATGGAGTAACTTTCCAGTTCTGAAGTAAAGGAAGAAAACGCATAGCGCAGACCTACATAGATAAGATTTTGCATTCCTCTCCAGTTCTCGTAAACGTTATAATCTGCACCAAGTTTTATGTAGCTTCCGTTCGCGCTTGCAGTAACATTTTCTTCAATAATGCGGTCTTTTTCATTCCCCAATTCTGCAGCGAGATAATAATTTTTATAAATGCGGTAATCGCCTTTCACTTCGAGCCCGCGGTAATCTTCATCAAACATGCTGCGAATAGGTTTTGAAATATCAATACCTACTCTTAATCCATATTTTTCCCTGTATTTTAACGAATCCTGCAAAGGTTCCTGTCGATTTTCCTGTGCAGCTACTTCCGAAGAAAACAACCAGGAAAAGCTAATGAGTAAGAAAAATATGGGCGTCTTCAGTTTCATTTATTATATCGTTTTGTTCAACAGATTCTGTTAAGATCCAATTTTCTTCATCTTCTATTATTTCTACATCCATGTCCAGATAATTTACTACAAATCCGCAGGCGCGATTCAGATATTCTGGAGAGGGATTGTATGAAAAGGAAATGGTGTCTACATTTTCTGTATCGGTGCCACTGTTTCTAATAAAGCGGTAGCTGGTGGCATTTTCATTGGTTCTTAGAGGTATGCTAATCCTGTTCGTGGTAACAGGACCAAAAAGGGTGTCTTCTTCTCCTATGGCTTGTAAAAGCAAACCCTGGACTGCAGTTAAAGTTTCTTCATCTTCATCATCATAAAATTCAATGATTAGAAGAGGGGTAACTTCAGTTCCTTCGGGACAAATATCATCTTTTTGACAATTTAAAAAGACCAAACAAAGAAGAAGTGGCAGCAAAAAGTTCTTCAGTTTTTTCATACTCTTTTTTCTAAGCAAACTACGTTTTCCACATGAAAGGTCTGTGGAAACATATCTACGGCCTGCACTTTTGTTACCTTGTAATGCTCGTCCAGCAGGGCAAGATCGCGCGCCTGTGTGGCCGAATTACAACTTACATAAACGATGCGCTTTGGCAAGATACCAATAATTTGTGCAACTACATCTTTGTGCATTCCATCGCGGGGAGGATCTGTAATGATCACATCTGGTTGTCCATGCCTATTAATAAAGTCGGCTGTAAATACCTTTTTCATGTCCCCTGCAAAGAACTCGGTGTTGGTGATATTATTGTTCCTGGCATTTTCTTTTGCATCTTCAATGGCTTCGGGCACTGCCTCCACACCAACAACTTTTTTTGCTTTCGCAGCGACAAACTGGGCAATGGTTCCGGTTCCTGTATACAAGTCGTACACCAGTTCATTTCCTGAAAGATCTGCAAAGTCACGTGCTATTTTGTACAGTTCGTAAGCTTGTTTGGAATTCGTCTGGTAAAATGACTTGGCATTTATTTTGAATTTCAGGCCTTCCATTTCTTCGAATATGTGATCGTTTCCGTGGTAACAAAGCACCTCCTGATCATAAATAGTATCGTTTCCTTTTGGGTTAATGACATACTGGAGCGAAGTGATTTGCGGAAATTCCCTGATCATAAAATCGAGTAGCAGTTCTCTTTTCTGTTTATCCTCTTCAAAAAACTGAATAAGCACCATGATCTCACCAGTGGTAGAAGTTCGAATCATAAGGGTTCGCAACATCCCTTTTTGTTCTCGCGTATTGAAAAAGGGAATTTCATTTGCTATGGCAAATTCTTTTACTTTATTTCTAATTCCGTTACTCGGCGCCTGTTGCAGGTGACATTCTTTTATATCCAGGATCTTATCCCACATCCCCGGAATATGAAATCCCAGCGCATTACGATTTTCTATATCCCTTCCGCTTTGAATTTCTTCCTGAGTAAGCCAGCGGCTGTCGCTGAAGGAGAATTCCATTTTATTGCGATAGAAATAGATTTCTTTAGAGCCAAGAATAGGAGTGACTTCCGGAAGTTCTATTTTGCCGAGGCGGGTGAGGTTGTTGGTCACCTCCTTCTGTTTGTAGTAAAGCTGGTGTTCATACCCCATGAACTGCCATTTGCACCCGCCGCATACGCTAAAGTGTATGCAGGGTGGTTCTACACGTTTATCTGAATATTCATGAAAATTGGTGGCAGTACCTTCATAATAAGCTCTTTTTTTTCTCGTGGTTTGTACGTCTACCACATCACCCGGTACTGCATTATTAATGAAAATCACCTTGCCATCTGGTGCCTTTGCGATACTCTTTCCTTTTGCCCCGGCATCAATCACCGAAAGCTCCTTAAATTCTTTATTTCTTTTCTTTCTTGCCATAGCGCAAAAATAGGATAAATGCCCTGGATTTAATAGGGCTTGCATTGAAAAATTCGCCAAACATTTAGTAATTTGCGACTTCTGAATTTGGGATGATTTCTCTCCTCCAAATGCTTCCAAAATGTGTGGTTAGGAAAGCAGGAATTACTTTTTAATAATGTTTAAAAATCAAAAAATGTCGATTTCAGAAAAAATAACTTCCGAAGAAGCTATCCAGTTAGAAGATAAGCATGGAGCCCACAATTACCACCCTTTACCGGTAGTACTTGAGCGTGGGGAAGGTGTACATGTCTGGGATGTGGAAGGAAAGAAATACTACGATTTTCTTTCGGCTTATTCTGCGGTGAACCAGGGGCATTGTCACCCTAAAATTGTTGGAGCCATGACCCGTCAGGCCGAAACTCTTACCCTTACTTCCAGGGCTTTTCATAATGATGTGCTTGGAAAGTATGAAAAATTTGCTACCGAGTATTTTAACTTCGATAAGCTGTTGCCAATGAATACGGGAGCAGAAGCTGTTGAAACGGCGATAAAAATTGCCCGTAAGTGGGCTTATGAAAGAAAAGGGGTCAAAGAGACTGAAGCGCAGATCGTGGTTTGTGAAAATAATTTCCACGGAAGAACGACTACTATTATTTCTTTTTCAAATGATGAAGGTGCCCGAAAGAATTTTGGCCCATATACTCCGGGATTTCTAAAGATCCCTTATGATGATCCAGATGCGCTTGAG
Organism: Salinimicrobium maris; assembly: GCF_049680855.1. NCBI lineage: Bacteria > Pseudomonadati > Bacteroidota > Flavobacteriia > Flavobacteriales > Flavobacteriaceae > Salinimicrobium > Salinimicrobium maris. The sequence continues at coordinate 6,807 of NZ_JBMPGS010000002.1, forward strand.
GAAGTGCTTAAAAACAATGATAACATTGCCGGATTCCTGGTAGAGCCAATCCAGGGAGAAGCCGGTGTCTATGTTCCTTCTGAAGGATTCTTGACGAGAGCGAAAGAATTGTGTGAGAAGCACAATATTCTTTTCATTGCAGATGAAGTACAAACTGGAATTGCCAGAACCGGTAAATTACTGGCTGTAGATCATGAGGAAATAAAGCCTGATGTATTAATCCTTGGAAAAGCCATTTCAGGAGGTGTTTATCCGGTCTCTGCCGTGCTTACAGATAATGAAGTGATGGACGTCATTCAGCCCGGGCAACACGGTTCCACTTTTGGAGGAAACCCTGTGGCTTGTGCGGTGGCAATGGCCGCCCTGGAAGTGATAAGAGATGAAAATCTGGCCGAAAATGCCGAAAAACTTGGGCATCTTTTCCGAAGAAAATTGAATGATTTCATCCGCACATCCAGCATTGTGAATCTCGTAAGAGGTAAAGGTCTCTTAAATGCCATTGTCATCAATGATTCTGAAGACAGCTCTACCGCGTGGGATATTTGCATGAAACTTAAGGAAAATGGATTACTTGCAAAGCCAACTCACGGAAATATCATTCGGTTTGCACCTCCATTGGTAATGAACGAAGAGCAGTTGAACGAATGTGTTGATATTATTACAAAAACACTACAGGAGTTCGAAAAATAGCATTTTTGCTGAATATTATGAAAAACAAAAAGGCTGCCTTAGGCAGCCTTTTTTAATATATAGGGTTTGTTTTTTATCCACCATATTCTCTCATAATCTCTTCCTGCATTTCCTGGTAACCTTCAATTCCATAGATCGCAAAATAAACAACCAGTGACAAAATGTAAAGTGTAGACAGTACAATTCCTATAATTGACAGAATGCGTCCTGTTTTGACATTACTGTAACCCGAATACAGTTCCGGATTTTCCAGGTACGTTTCTTTTGCTTTTTTAGCCATTACAAGTGCTACAATCCCAAAAACGAGACCGGGAAGACCATAACAGCAACAGGCGAGCAGTGAGAGAATTCCAAAAATGAGGATGAGTGTTGAATTAGGAACAGATTGTCTTTCCATAGTTTTAGTGGTTTTGGTTAGTTATACATATGGCTCATCTTAACGGCGTAGGCCACAATAATAACAAGCGCATTAAAAAAGATTAGTCCGATTTTAAAATACCAATCATGTTTAAATTTATAAAAAAGATTGACAATGAGGAATAAAGTAAGAAAAAGTAAAGAATAAACAGCAGGATACATCTTAAAAGCTGCAGAAAATTCGCCCTGAAAAACCAGCAGGAGAGCGCGCTGTGCACCGCAACCCAGGCAGTCAATCCCGAACAACTGTTTGTTGAGACAGGGCAACATGAATTCCTCCATAGAACTAAGGCGTGTTTCGAACAGAAATCTTTTGAGTTTTTATGCTTCCGTCGTGGTTTAAAATTTTTACAAGATAAACGGAATTCCTTAAATGTGCGGTACCAAAACTCATGAAATCGGTTTCCGAACTCAATTTTTTATGAAAGACCTGTTTCCCGGAGAGATCGAAAACAGTAACTTCAGAAAGAGGAATTAAAGCCGTATTTATTATTTCCAGCTGGCTTTGATTATTGTTTTGGAAGATTACCACCTCTTCATATACAATTTCATCATCTACAACAGGAATTTCCTTTTTGTTTAAAAAGGTTATTTTAAACCTGCTGTGATATATTCCCGGCTCAAGTTCAAGTTCAAAGCTGTTTTCCTTAATTGCGTGGTAAATGTCCAGGAAAGAATCGTACAGATATATGTTAGATGGGCTAAAATTCTGAAGTTCTTTTACAGATATACTAATAGAGGCATCTTCTTTTTCAACTTTCAGAAAGAGGGGGATTTCCTCATTTTCATCAAAGGGGCGAATGTCTATTACATAATTCTTTTCGTCCTGAAGAAATCCAACATCTGTAGGTGCTAGGTTATAGGCGGCAGCATCCATAGCTGCATCTGTCTTACTGGTGGCTGTGGGCCAAAAGGCCAGTGACAACTGCCTTACATATGCGTCATTCAGGCTTACGTCAAATAATATTTGCGGAATTTCAACAATCTCTCTGGTATCTCCTGATGCTTTATTTGATGCATTTTTAAAATCTGAATAATTCCCTTCTTTACGGTAAACTCTATGCTTATTCTTGAATTCCAAGGTGTTGTTTGTAGTTCCTTTTACCATGAATCCCTGTGCAATAGGAGAAAAGCGCCGGTCATAATGTTTAGAAGCAGGAAGACCGGGAGGTTGTGGTGAACCTCCTCCATATTTTTTGAATATAGGCTTTACATAAATACCGGCAGTGCAGGGGTCAACCGGACTAAAGGCACCGTACCCACCTACGTATTGATCTAAACTATGGGAGGTACCATTCTCTTTGGAATCCCAAAAATAAGCAACCCCGGAAATGGCATTTTTTCGAGTTATTTCACCGTAACAAGTGGTGGTTAAAGTTCCTGTACCAGAATTCTCCAGCAAAAAAAGGCTTAAATCCAGTGCGGAAGGATAGGGGTTTCCTATAAGCATGTTTGTTCCGGGGGTTGTAAAAAGTAAAATGTTGCCGTTGTGCGGTCTTCCTCGAAAATCATAACGTTGGCTGTTCCCGGGATTATTCTCTCTGCCGTTTACAACAGTAGGATCTTTTCCGTTGACACCTTTCATGGTAAAGCCGTGACCGGCCTGAATGATCGTTTGATTCCCCACATGCTGCCAGTCCGTATAGCTGGTGCCCGTGTAGACGAAAAGCCATTGGCTCGAAATTTTTAATGGATGGGCAGTGCCATCCAAAGTGTTTACAGAAATCGCCTGAGAGCTTTTGGTTTCAGATTCTGGAGCAAATAACATACTGATCCCAAATAAACCATTGCTCAGGAAGTCATTTCCAACTGGTGAAGACCAGTAATTATAATCATAAGCGTTGCTTGTCCCTTCCTGAAACACCGAGAGTAAACCATCTCCATGATTAAAGGTATTGCCGCTTTCTCCTTGTAGTAATTGTGCTTCTTCTCTTAAGTATAGACTGGCTTCTGTATTAGGGTTGCCGGTGTTTTTATAAAGGCCTACTGGTCCTTCAACAAAGAGCAGCTCGTCCTTGACGTACAAAAAATTACTTTTTCCGGAAGCTGTGGGCTTTACGGTAAGTTGCGAAAAGCAAATATTCACCATAAATAATGTAAGAATAAGGCTGAATAATTTTTGCATTTTCCCGAGCTTTGTTCAAATTTAGATGTTTTTTAGACAATATTCTTATTTTAGGAATATTATAACATTGACAAACAGGTAATTGTATAAATATGAATTCTCAGGTTATTAATTCATTGTTGATCATTATAGGAGGAGGTTTGCTGGTTTTTCAAATCGCTATCCAGGAAAAAAACGTGTACATCATGATTCTTGGGCTGGTTTTTCTCATGTTCGGGCTTTATCGTGCTACTAATTATTGGGTAGAGACAAAAGATGACCATAAGAACAATGAAGATGCCGGCGATGGAAAAAATGATCGTGATGCTTAAACCTGGTGATAAGATAGCTGTACTGGACGAGGATCTCGAAGGCAGAGTGATTTCTCTGGATAGAGGTGTAGTAACCATCGAAACTTCTGAAGGTTTTATGCTGGATTTTAATGAAGATGAACTGGTGAAAATAGAAGCGCCACAGGAACTGGTGCCCGGCAATTTCAGGGAAATTTCTGAAGCTTTAAAAGAAAAAGAAGCTTTTAAAAAGAAAAAGGCAAGACGGGTGAAGCCCAAAGAACGCAATGTACCTCCCATGGAGGTCGACCTGCATATTCATAAGTTGGTCAACAATAGCAGGGGAATGTCAAATTATGATATGCTAAGCATTCAACTTGATACCGCAAAACGCCAGCTGGAATTTGCGATGAACAGGAGAATACAAAAAGTGGTTTTTATTCACGGAGTAGGAGAAGGAGTATTGCGCGCGGAACTTGAAACCTTATTCAACCGCTATGAGAATTTAAAGTATTACGACGCCGATTATCAAAAATATGGGTTGGGTGCTACTGAAGTATATATTTTTCAGAACGCATAATTTTTATTCTTCAGCTTCTTCCTCTTCTTCACCGTCTCCATCTTCTTCCGGTAATTCAAAAAGATCTATCACATCTGTGCCCGAATCTCTAAACCCGAAATCGTAAGTATTAAGACGAATTTGCTCTCCGTCACTTTGTCTTGACAACGTAAGATCTTCGATAAAAACGGTATATCTATAGCTTATTGTAATTTCATTAGACGTAGAAGGTTCTGCATCAAAAGCCTGTAAAATTTCAGGGTTGAGATAATAAGGAACGCCCTCGTCATTTAGGTCATCTGTAGGGTCGCCATCTTCATCCCAGTCTTCAAAAATGGTTAAAGTGCCGTCACCATCGTCATCGTTGTCAAGGTAGTTTGGAATTCCGTCTCCGTCAGTATCGGGCAAATCTGATGCAGTATTTTCCGCTTCCACAGCTATCTCTTCGCTCGTAGAAACATTATCTCCATCATCATCAATATCCAGATAATTTGGAATTCCGTCGTTGTCTGTATCCGGGTATTCTACATCGTCAATAGTGACATAATAATCAGCAATAACCGCATTTTCCATTTCTGTGGGAACGCCGTCCCTGTCAAGATCCAATAAATTGTTAAGGCTGCTGTAAATAACAATTTCTCCTCCTGATGTACTTCTGTATTCATCTAAAACACCGGGCGAGGTAGGAGGAATTTCATTACAGAAATAATTATCGCCCACATCTCCATTAAATGTTCTATAGACCACTTCATTTTCTGAATTTAAGGGAATTCTTCTTTCATCTATAGCCTCGACCAGGAAAACATCATCTTCTGAAAGTGGCTCCAGAAGAAAATCATCTGAAAAAGGTTCTAATTCAAAAATGACAGCAATGGCTTCATTTGAAAGATCATTATTGATTTTAAAAAAAACCTGCGTATCATCTGGGCCCGAACACCACTCAAAATTATTTTCTTCAAACTGAAAGTTGGTAACGATGATTTCCCCATCATCGCAGGATGCCAGCATTAAAACAGCACAGAGAGCAAAAAAATAATTTTTCATGAAAAAGATTTGAAACAAAATTAAAGTAAATCACACTTTATACCGACTCTTCTTTCAAATAATTTTATTTGTATTAATTTTGAGCCCATGAAAAAAGTGTATCTGGACAACGCAGCAACTACCCAAATTCGGGAAGAAGTAATTACTAAAATGGCAGAAATCATGAAGGAAACCTATGGGAATCCTTCTTCCATTCACTCCTTTGGACGTTCGGCGAAAACGCTGATTGAGCAGGCGCGTAAAACTGTAGCAGGTTTTCTAAAAGTGGCTCCTTCAGAAATTATTTTCACCTCTGGTGGGACCGAGGCAGATAACCTGGTTCTTAACAGTGCGGTACGTGACCTTGAAGTAAAGCGCATCATCACCTCCAAGATTGAACATCACGCCGTGCTTTACACCATTGATCAATTAAAGGAAGAATATGATATTAAGGTTGAATACCTTAAACTTGACGACTGCGGAAACCAGGATCTGGATCATTTAGAGGAACTGCTTTCCTCTTCAGAAGAAAAAACCCTGGTTAGTCTCATGCACGTGAATAATGAAGTAGGAAACCTGCTGAATATTAAAAAAGTGGGTGAACTATGTCAAAAACATAAAGCACTTTTTCATAGCGACACAGTGCAATCTGTAGGACATTTTGACCTTGATCTAAGTGAGATCCATATTGATTTCACAGCCGTTAGCGCTCATAAATTCCATGGTCCCAAAGGGGTGGGTTTTGCTTTTATCCGCAAGAACAGCGGATTGCAACCACTCATCTTTGGAGGAGAGCAGGAGCGTGGTTTTAGAGCGGGAACAGAGGCCGTTCATAATATTGTAGGGCTCGAAGAAGCCCTAAAACTGTCTTACCAAAATCTTGCAGAGGAACGCGAATATATCACCTCTCTAAAAAGGCATTTCGTGGACCTTATTCAAAAGGAAATTCCCGGAGTAAAACTTAACGGTTCCTGTGACGATTTTGAAAACAGTACGTATACGCTTGTTAATGTATGTTTACCAATTTCTGAAGAAAAGGCGATGATGTTATTGTTCCAACTGGATCTTAAAGGTATTGCCTGCTCAAAAGGAAGCGCCTGCCAGAGTGGAAGTGAAGGTGGGTCTCATGTTTTGAACGCTTTTTTATCTGAAGAAGACTTGAAAAAACCTTCTTTGCGGTTTTCATTTTCGAGATACAACACAAAAGAGGAAATTGAATACGTTGTCGAGGTACTGAAAGAATTTATAGAAAAATAAAAACCTCATAAAACATCTTTCGGAAGCATCTTTTTAAGTAATCTCTGTTAAGGTTTTTTCTAGCAAAAGAATTTATTTGAAAAATGCCATTTTTAGATGTTCAGTCAAAGACATTTTTAGACTCTTTGGCTGCTAAAGATCCAAAAATGGCATTTTTGCACTTCTTTATTCTTTTCTGAAAAAGGTCCTTTCCAGAACGGTGGTGTTGCCTACATTATCTGTTACTTCTACCTTCAGGTGATTCTCGGTCTCGGTGACAACTCCGTCGCTAAAGTTATGTGTGAGCAGGTTTTTCTTATATTCATATTCCATTAAAATGAATTTTCCGTTCACAGTGGCGCGATATTCTTTAATTCCGGAGAGATCATCAGAAATTCTCACTTTTAGATCATCATTATTGGAGATCCATTGCCCCTCGTTGAAGTTTACAGCGCTCACTCTCGGCGCATTTGTATCCCGGCCCAGCGTATATTCTCCAAAAGTGCGGGTTTTGGTGGTAAATCTATCGCCTTCCTTATAAGTAGTGGAATAAATGAGATTTCCATTGGAACTTAATCTTGCAATGAACATTTGTTCCCGGTCTTCGGGTTTGTATTTACTTACATCAAAACCAATGGTAATATTGCTGTGAATTGGCGTATCATCCTGGTGTAATTTCACCTTTTCATCTTCAAAAGTGACATCCAAAAAAGTATCCTGATAAAGACTATTTTTGGGAATGTAAACATCTATTCCGTTTGCTTCAAAAGCAGTAGCTTCTTCTGAATTTACGAAATAATCGGTTTCTATTTTTTTCGGAGCGGTCATGTTCTGGGGCATTTTTCCTTCTATGGGAATAGTGACAAGGCGCTCGTTACCGGCAAAATCTGTTACCCGAATTCTATAATTATAGGAAATGCTGTCTTTTACATCAATATATCCCTGGTTGGAAACATTGCTGTAGATGCTTAATGGATTCCCTTCTTCTACAAATAACTTCTGAACCCTGCTCCTGTACCTCGAGTAATATTCATAATCGATCAACTGATTTAAATGTCGTGTTTCAGAAAAAGAGAATTTCTCAAAGTTGGCCTGAAAGATCTTATCTCCATTTGCCACGGCTTCAATGCGGAATACTCCGTTACGGTTAGGCGCACCGTTTAGTTGGTCTACGGTTGAAATCCCGAACCCTATGGTGCCGCAGGCATTCACCTGTTCAGCTCTAAAAGAGCCATCGCTTTGAGGGATGAGGTTAAGCTTCTGTCTTTCTGTAGAATTATTAACGTGTGCATCTTCACCTACAGGATACACAAAAACTGAATTCACGAGCGGCGCACGACTGTCCTGTAGTTCAATTCCGAACATCATGGGGTTCATTGGTCGTTGCTGCCCATCACGAATTTCGAAATGAAGGTGAGGGCCCCCGCTACCGCCCGTGTTGCCACTAAATGCAACAAGTTCTCCCTGTTCCACCTGCAATTCATCGGCAGAAGGAAAGACTTCAATTTCATAACTTTCCCGTTCGTACTGCCGCTTTTTTATGTAAGCTTCAATTTCGGGAGAAAGTTTTTGCAGGTGTCCGTATACGGTGGTGTAGCCGTTAGGATGTTGAATGTAAAGTGCTTTTCCATAACCGTAGTGAGAAATGTTGATGCGGCTTATAAAACCTTCTGCAGAAGCGTACACTGGAAGTCCTTCCCGTTGCTGCGTTTTAATATCGAGTCCACTGTGAAAATGGTTTGATCTTAGTTCTCCAAAAGTCCCTGATAAAACCAGGTCTACATCCAGAGGATCCTGAAAATAATCCTGTGGGAGTTCGCTTTGGGAGTAAGATGTAAGGGTGTAGAGGCTTATTAAAAAAACAACAAGAATTCTCATAGATGGTCAAAAATGGGGTTTTAAGTAGTGTGTCAAAGATAGGCAATATAGCATCAAAAATTAAACCCTTGCGACTGAGGAGTTTATTTTTTCTGTTAACAATTGCTAAAAATTTGAACTCAAAATATTGTGTTATTTGGGAAGGTATGTTAACTTTGTAGGGATTAGCAGCACGAATAGCTTTAATGAGGAATTTATCTGAAATAGTTGGTAGTCTTGAAAGTAAGGTTGTAAAGTTGCTACAGGACCATAAGGTGCTAAAGCAAAAAAATCAATCCTTACAGGAAGAGGTATACAACTTAAAGCTGGAAAATCAACGATTGCAGGAAAATCTGGAATCTAGTGATAAACGCATCCAGACTCTTAAAGCAGCAAATGCTTTGCTGGGCAGTAATGATTATAAAAAAGAAACCAAGCTTAAGATAAACGGCTTGATAAGGGAAATTGACCAGTGTATAGTTCAACTTTCCGAATAAGAAGAGAAGATGTCTAACGCGCTTAAAATAAAGCTTTCAATAGCAGACAGGGTATACCCGCTTACAATTCATCCAGACCAGGAAGAAGGGCTGCGCAAGGCTGCAAAAAAGATTGAAGGTATGATTAAGCAATTCGAACAGAGTTATGCTGTTAGGGATAAGCAGGATGTGCTGGCTATGTGCGCCTTGCAGTTTGCCGCCCAAACCGAGCAAAAAGACATAAATACTAAAAGCGAAATTCTTATGGCTGAAGATAAGTTGAGGAATCTCGACGAATTGCTTCAGGAGCATTTGGTTTAACGTTCTTTAAATAAAACTAAGGTTACTGCCTGTATTAGTTATTTTTTTTGATAAACTCAACACCAATTCTTTAAAAAGGGTGAGTTTAAGTTGTAAAAGCGAGCCGTCTTCGAGCGGATACTTGATCAGCTTGTTAGCCCTAAACGTGATTTTAAAGAGTTTATACAAAACCATACTAATGCAGGCTTTTTTTATATATATAAACTAACATATGGAAACAACTACTATAATTATCCTTTCGGTTCTAATTGGTCTTGGAATAGGCTTTGCCATTGCAAAGATGCTAGAAAGGAAAAAGGCTTCTAAAATTATTCAACGGGCTAAAAAATCTGCCGCAGGAATCCTCAAGGAAGCAAAGCAGGAGGCTGAAAGCACGAAAAAAGACAAGATTCTACAGGCAAAAGAAAAATTCATTGAACTTAAAGCGGAACACGAAAAGGTTATTCTGGGGAGAGATAAGAAGATCGCTGATGCCGAAAAAAGGATTAGGGATAAAGAATCCCAGGTTTCCAGTGAACTGGCGAAAAATAAGAACTTAAACAAAGATCTCGAAGCTAAGATCGAAGATTACAACCATCGTAATGAGTTTCTTGAAAAGAAGCAGGAGGAAATCGAAAAGCTTCACAATAGTAAAGTACAGCAACTGGAAGTGATCTCCGGACTTTCGGGAGAAGAGGCCAAAGCCCAACTTGTGGAATCCCTGAAGGACGCTGCAAAAGCAGATGCCATGGCTTTGGTGCAGGACACTATTGAAGAGGCTAAACTTACAGCCCAACAGGAAGCTAAAAAGATCATCATCAATACCATTCAACGCATTGGGACAGAAGAGGCTATTGATAATTGTGTTTCTGTTTTCAACCTGGAAAGTGATGACGTTAAAGGGCGCATTATTGGTAGAGAAGGTAGGAACATACGTGCGATTGAAGCAGCCACCGGCGTGGAAATAATAGTGGATGACACCCCTGAAGCCATTATTCTGTCCTGTTTTGATTCCGTGAGACGAGAAGTAGCACGTTTATCCCTTCATAAATTAGTTACAGATGGTAGAATTCACCCTGCCAGAATCGAGGAAGTGGTGAAGAAAACCACAAAACAAATTGAAGAGGAGATCATTGAAGTAGGAAAACGAACGGTGATAGACCTCGGTATCCACGGTTTGCATCCTGAATTAATAAGAATAGTTGGAAGAATGAAATATCGTTCTTCATACGGTCAAAACCTGTTACAGCATTCACGCGAAGTGGCGAAGCTTTGTGGAGTAATGGCTGCGGAACTAGGTCTTAACCCAAAACTTGCAAAAAGGGCAGGATTACTGCACGATATTGGTAAAGTACCCGATGCTGAAACTGAAGTGCCACACGCCATTTTAGGAATGCAGTGGGCAGAGAAATTTGGTGAGAAACCAGATGTTTGTAACGCTATTGGAGCTCACCATGACGAAATAGAAATGAATTCTTTACTCTCGCCAATTGTTCAGGTTTGCGATGCTATTAGCGGCGCGAGACCAGGAGCAAGGAGACAGGTCCTTGACTCATACATCCAAAGATTGAAGGATCTTGAAGATATTGCTTTTGGGTTTAACGGAGTTAAAAAAGCATATGCTATCCAGGCAGGTAGGGAACTGCGAGTGATCGTGGAAAGCGAAAAAGTTACCGATGATAAAGCGGCAAATCTTTCGTTTGAAATTTCTCAAAAAATCCAGACAGATATGACTTATCCAGGACAGGTAAAGATCACGGTAATTAGGGAAACCAGGGCTGTAAATATCGCCAAGTAATATAAGCTACATCAATAGTGATATAAGGAATCCTGCTTTTGTTTAACAAAAGCAGGATTTTTTGTTTACAGATTTTATTGAAATGCTAATTTCTTGAGCTTCAGCAACGAATTCTTATCACAAGAATAACACATTTTTAGAGGTTAATTAACTTGTATTCAATTCATTGATGAGTACCTTGAATGGAACTTCGAAGGTGAAAATCAAGACACTATTTTCCTTCGGATATTACTAACCTTTAAAACTTTAAATATGTTTTACCACGATGGAAAGCTTCAGTATGAAGTGAAAGTTGACAAGCCTAATCCCCAATTTGCTAAAATGCTGCAACAGGCCATTGGCGGCATTGAAGGAGAAATGAAAGTATGCCTGCAGTATTTATTCCAGGCCTGGAATGCGAGAGGACCTGCAAAATACAGGGATATGTTGCTGGATACCGGAACAGAGGAAATGGCTCATATTGAATTACTGGCTACAGCAGTTGCCCTTAATCTTGAAGGAGCACCAAACGAACTTAAAGATGAGATTGCTGAAGGTAGCCCTTTCATGGAGCAGGTAATGGGCGGGGCAAACCCTAGACATATTCTTTCTTCTGGAATGGGAGCAATGGCTGTAGATGCGAGTGGTGTACCTTTCAACGGCTCCTGGGTGATAGGAACCGGGAATATGGCAGCAGATATGTACGCTAATGTAACGGCAGAATCTGCAGGACGTGTATTGGCTACCCGATTGTGGAAATCAACAGAAGATAAAGGAATGAAAGACATGCTTTCCTTCCTTATTGCCCGAGATACCATGCATCAAAATCAATGGTTGGCGGTACTGGAAGAACTTGGAGGTTTAAATGGTAATCATCCTATTCCAAATACATTCCCTCAAGCCGATGAAAACAAGAACTTCAACTATAACTTCATTTCAACCAAAATAGATGGCGAGAGTAAAGCGAAAGGTAGGTGGAGCGAAGGGAAATCAATAGACGGTAAAGGAGAATTTAGTTTCGACAAAGCGAAACCTTTTGGAAAAGAACCTAATTTAGGTGCACCACATCCTTCTGGCTTTGCCCAAAAAGAGCAAATGACAGGTGGTTTAAAAGATAAAGTAAAAAAGATCATCGATTAATCATTACCTGTCTTTAATACTCTAATTACTTTTTAAGGGTGCATTTTAAATGTACCCTTTTCTAATATCAAAATAAAATTCTACCATGTCTGGAAAACAACTTCTAATAGTTTTATGCTTAATAACTATTTTTTATCCCGGATATTCTATTTATCAACTTGAGGCGGCAATCCAGCTTCAGGAAAATGCTGCATTAGCTCAAAACAGGCTCCTTCATTTTCAAATAAGCATTTGGATCGTGTGGGTAATTTATATTTTAGCTGCGATCTACTATAAATGGGTTAAAAAGGGCAATTTTCTATTCTATTTTACCTACGGATTTCTTTTAATAGCTTTTGGTCTCTTTGGTTTTTACACACAGGTAGTGGTGAACGATTTCAACCTTTCTTCTCCCTTTCGGGATCAATACAGCCACGGAATTTTCACTGCAGTTCAAAACATAGTCATTTCGGGGGCTTTAACGGCTTTTTTACAGGCTGCGGTGTGGTGGTTTACCAGGAAATGGCATCGAAAATGAAAAGAACTGCTGAAGAATTACCGATAAGTATTTAAAATATCTTTGGAATGGACGATTTTTCCTCCTTTTTTGAGGATATCTTCTTTAGCTTTTTGATAATCAGAAGTATCTAAAGGTTTTGAAGCATCTTCAATCAAAGTGGCAGTAAAACCTTCTTTTAAAGCATCAAGAAGAGTAAAGTAAACGCATATGTCACCTGCCAGCCCGCAGAAATAGAGTTCAGAAGTGCCTTTTTCTTTAAGATATCCTGCAAGGCCAGTGCTTTTTTTATGTCCGTTGTCATAAAATCCGCTGTAGCTGTCAATTTCCGGGTCCATTCCCTTTCGAAAAATGGCCTCTATAGGCCTGTTCTCAAGATAGGATACAAAATCTGCTCCCGGTGTATCCTGAATACAATGATCTGGCCACAGCTTTTGTTCCAGCCCTTCTAATTCAATTATATCAAAGGTTTGCTTATTTTCATGATTAGAAGCAAAACTTTTATGGTTATTTGGGTGCCAGTCCTGAGTTGCCACGATAAGTTCAAAATGGGGCAGGAGATCATTAATTATGGGGACTACCTCATTCCCTTTAGGAACTGCAAGTGCACCGCCGGGAATAAAATCATTTTGAACATCTACAATTACCAGAGTTTTCATGATTAATTCATTTTATGTGCTTTCAAGATGCTATCTCTGCTCTGCTTTAGGTCTTCGCTAATTCCAACTTTGTAGATATGTGGATTAAAAAAACGTTTATATTCAGGAGGTAATTTCTTCAGTCTTTGATAACTGAAATTTTTTATTTCATCCAAAGTTTTTGGGGCGGTTGTTCTTTTACCGTTTTCCATAACTTTTTCGAGTATAATTTCAGTATTTCTTCCATTCAGAGAAAGGAACTTCAGCGGATCAGAAATATGATGCATCATTTCAAAAACCTTTTCCCCGGCCATTGTAATAATATCGGCACCGCTAAAATTACCTTCGGAATCCAGAATTCTGTGAACTTCCTTTTTGTGAGGCAAGGTCACTTTTTTGATAGTTTCAGAAAGTTTGATGTTTGGTTTTCCATCAAAAAAAGCAAGTTTGTATACTCCGTCCAGTGCAGCATCAGGATGACCCGTCACAAGATTTGTACCCACTCCAAAGATATCTATTGGCGCTTCCTGGTCAAGTAAGCTTTTAATCAAATGTTCATCTAGTTGATTGGATACTGCAATCTTAACGTAATTCAAACCGGCTTCGTCGAGCAGTTGCCGGGATTTTCTTGCCAGATATGCAAGATCGCCACTGTCCAGCCTGATTCCTTTTAAGCGCTGCCCCTTTTCCTCCATCTCTTTTCCTACCAAAATTGCATTGGGTACCCCACTTTTTAAGGTGTCATAGGTGTCAACCAGTAAAACAGAATTTTCAGGATGAACTTCAGCAAAATCCCGGAAAGCCTGTAGCTCATTTTCATAGCTCTGTATAAAAGAATGCGCCATGGTTCCGGAAACAGGAATGTTAAAATCCCTTCCTGCCCGTGTGTTACTACTGGCATCAAAGCCGCCTATGACAGCTGCCCGACTGGCATAATAACCTCCGGGGCCCTGTGCCCGGCGAAGACCAAAGTCTATAAGTGTTTTACCTTTCGCCTGGATGGCCATTCTGCTGGCTTTTGTGGCTATCAGGGTTTGGAAATTTAAGATGTTTAGAAGAAAAGTTTCAATTATTTGAGCTTCAATAATATTTGCCTCCACCCGCAGAATAGGTTCAGAAGGAAAAACAAGTTCTCCTTCTCGCATACTGTAAATATTTCCCCGGAATTTGAAATCTTTCAGGTACTCCAAATATTTTTCATCCAGGTTCAGGCTTTTCAGAAATTCAAGATCCGCTTCAGAAAACTTAAAGTTCTCCAGGATCTCCAGAATATTTTCCAGACCTGCAAACACCGCATACCCACCGTTAAAGGGTAACTTTCTAAAAAAATAGTCAAAAGTGGCTTTTTTCGATGTCTGCCTTTTTGAAAAAAAAACCTGCCCCATGGCAATCTGGTACTGGTCTGTATAACTACCTGTAAAATCTAACATTTCTTATTCTTGGTTTGGCGCCCTGTGGACTATAACTTACTGCCATTTTCAATTTACAAAAATTCTTGGGGAACAACAGCTCAATTTCTTTGAGTTTAGAGGGAATGTCGAAAAATGTGATTATTCATTTGTCTTCTCCAGGTATTCCTCTTCTTTATGCATGTCAAGTCGATAAGAAACTCCCAGAGCAACCTGCCATCTTGAGGGGGTTTCTTTAAAATTTATAAGACCTGAGACATCTGCCTGGAAATTGCGGTGAAAGAGATAGGCGAGACCGGCTCTGGCTATTTCGTCACTGTATATATCACTGATAATGGTCTGGAATTCTCCAAAAGCTGCAAATTTAGAGCTAAAAGAATGGGTCAAGGTTGCAATCCCCATATAGGTAGGAAACTCCTGCCCAATTTTGTCTGCTATAACATTGGTAACAAAAACCCATCCGCCGTTCCAGTTGTGCTGGGTAATTAAAGCTACTTTAGGACTCAGCTGCCCTTCTCCCTGGTACAAGTAAGGATTGTCTTTAAAGGAATAATTGGCACCTGCATAAAGTGAGACTGCGGGAATGAGTTTACGCCAGTCAAAACGTTGGTTGGCCTTCCAGCTGTACAAATTTACTTTTCTGTCCTGCCAGGTTTTATAGGGATCAAATACGAGGTATTTAATTCCCAGGGTATTGGTTTCAAAGTCGCGTATTTGATAACTTTCTTCTTCACCGGCTACAATATAGTTTGTGGTGCTGGAAAGAAAAGATCCTGAAAAATTGATTTCCAGCTGTTCAAAAAGGACTCCAAAGCGAAGTTCATAATCTATTCCCCAAAGATCCGTGGTTGTATTTAGCAGATTGTGCTGGTCTTCTCCAAATTTTCCTCCTGTTTCCAGTTGTAATACTCCTGTTCCTACAGAGAATGCGCCCTGTGAATTTCCCGGACGGTTTGAATTTATGGTCTCGGTATACTGGGCTTGAATTGAAAAGCTTCCGAAGATAAGAAAAAGTAAAAAGATGCGGGAGAGCTGCATAATACGGACCAATTTGTTCGACTCAAATATAGATATTTCTATATTTTTTTGGCCTGGAATGGTGGTTTTCTTTAGGCAGAATAGTAATTTTACCAAAAATTTAATAATGTACGAAGCTTCATTTTCTGAAGTGATTAGGGTGATTCTAATCATTCTTGTTATCTACTTCGGAATTAAAATACTTATTCGCTGGTTTGGTCCGCTTCTAATGAAATATATACTGCGGAAGGTGGGAAAGCAGTTTGAAAAGAAATTTAACCAGTTTGATACTTCTGGCAGAGCCAAAAAAAGAGAAGGAGATGTAACGATCGATAAGAAACCGAAAAACAAAAGGAAATCTAACAATGACGTGGGTGAATATATCGATTATGAAGAAATTGACTAATTTCCCTTCCAAAATGTACTTTTTATGAGTGGTTCTATAAAGCGATTTCTCCCTCACTTAGCAGTTCTTGCAGGTTTTATTATTATTTCACTTGCATATTTTTATCCGGTTCTGCAGGGAAAAGAGATTTTCCAAAGTGATATCGCCCAGTATATTGGCATGGCCAAGGAGCAAAATGACTTTAGGGAGAGAACAGGGCAGGAGCCTTACTGGACAGATGCTGCTTTTGGTGGGATGCCCACCTACCAGTTAGGCGCCAATTATCCTCATAATTACATCAAGAAGCTTGATCGTACCCTACGATTTTTACCTCGTCCTGCAGATTATCTATTTCTTTATTTTATTGGGATTTACATCCTGTTACTTGTTCTAAAACTTGACTATAAACTGGCATTTTTGGGTGCCCTTGCTTTCGGATTTTCTACTTATCTTATAATAATACTTGGCGTGGGTCACAATGCAAAGGCACATGCCATTGCTTATATGCCGTGGGTTCTTGGCGGAATTCTGCTTTGCTTCAGAAACAGATTTAATCCGGGGTTTCTACTTTTAGCCTTTGGAATGGCCCTGGAAATTAGTGCGAATCACTTCCAGATGACCTATTACCTTCTCTTGCTTGTCATTGTACTGGGAATCGTCTATCTCATTGATGCTTACAGGAAAAAGATCCTTCCGCAGTATTTTAAAGCTTTGGGAGTAATGGTTGCTGCCGTCGTTCTCGCTATTGGAGCAAACGCTACAAATCTACTGGCAACGCAGGAGTATGCGGAATTTAGTACACGTGGAGACAGGGGTCTCACCATCACGCCCGAAGGAGCAGAAGACAAACCTGCAGGTCTTGATTATTCCTATATTACTGAATATAGTTATGGTGTCCTGGAAAGCTTAAACCTTTTTATTCCAAGGTTTATGGGTGGTTCCAGCGCAGAAGATGTGGGAACAGAATCTAAAATGTATGCTGCTTTATTAAAAGTAGGAGCAAGCCCTGCACAGGCAGCCAATTTTGCCCAGTCTGCGCCAACTTATTGGGGAGATCAACCTTTTGTTGGAGCGCCGGCTTATATTGGTGCAACTGTAATCTTTTTCTTCATTTTTGCGCTGTACCTTGTAAAGGGGCGTTTAAAATGGTGGATCGTGGGAGGTTCTATTCTCGCACTTTTACTGTCCTGGGGTAAAAACTTCGGTCTGTTAACAGACTTTTTCATTGACTTTGTACCAATGTACAATAAGTTCAGGGCGGTATCATCTATCCAGGTGATTATTGAACTATGCGTCCCGGTTCTTGCCGTGGTTGGTTTATCAAAGCTTTTTTATTCTTCAGAAGCAAAAGATGTGAAATTGCATGCCTTAAAATGGGCAACGATCATCACCGGCGGACTTTCAGTAATCTTTCTCTTGTTTAAATCGATTCTCTTTGATTTTTCAGCAACAGGCGACGGCGCAATGCTGCAGCAATTGGGTCCCGATTTTTTAAGGGCTTTAAAAGAGGATAGAAAAGCGGTTTTTACGGCAGATACTTTCAGATCACTCATTTTTGTTCTCTTTTCTGCGGCGGTGATCTGGTTTTACTTAAAAGAGAAATTGAGCAGAAATCTATCAATTGTTCTTTTTGCTGTCTTAATTGTAGTAGATCTTGTAGGAGTAGATCGTAGGTATGTCAATAATGATGATTTTGTGAACTCCCGAATGGTAAACCAGCCCTTCCAGGCGAACCAGGCAGATTTACAGATCATGCAGGACGATGGACATTACAGAGTTTTTGATCTCTCCGGAAATCCGTTTAACACTGCAAGAACTTCTTACTTTCATAATTCTATTGGTGGCTATCATGCGGCCAAACCTGGAAGAATGCAGGAGTTGTACGATTTCTATATCTCCCAGAACAATATGAAAGTGTTGAATATGTTAAACACCAAATATTTCATAGTTCCTACCGAAGAAGGTGTGGTGGCCCAACAAAATCCTGAAACCCTCGGAAATGCCTGGTTTGTTGAAGATATTCAGCTGGTTGAAAATGCCAATGAGGAAATTCTTGCTCTGGAGAACTTTGATGCTTCAGAAACGGCAGTTGTGAATGAAAACTTCAGAGAATATCTTCCCAAATTGAATTTCAAAAAGGATGCTGCTGTGACCATTGAACTGGTAAATTATGAACCCAATGAAATTTTGTACAGGTATTCAGCAAAGGAGGAGCAGCTAGCGGTCTTTTCAGAAATATATTATCCTCATGGCTGGCAGGCCTATATTGATGGTGAACCTGCACCGCACTTTAGGGCGAATTACACCCTTAGAGCGATGGTTTTGCCTGCCGGGGAGCATGAGGTTACCTTCAGCTTTGAGCCCGAAGTCGTTGAAACTGGCAGTTCAATTGCTCTTGTAAGTTCTTTATTGCTGGGAATTTTGCTTATAGGAGGCATCGTTTTCAGTTACAGGAACAAGGAATAATTAATAGGTCAGCCTATGGAAAAAGTCCTGATCATCACTTATTATTGGCCTCCCGCAGGAGGACCCGGTGTGCAGCGATGGCTTAAATTCACTAAGTACCTCAAGGATTTTGGTTACGATCCCATAGTCTATGTTCCTGAAAACCCTCATTACCCGTTGCTGGATTCATCTCTGGAGGAAGAAGTGCCACAGCATGTAACAGTAGTCAAAAAAAGGATTTTTGAACCCTATTCTTTGGCAAAGATTTTCTCTAAAAAGAATACGCAGCAAATAAGTTCAGGGATCATTGCTGAAGAGGAAAAACAAAGTCTGCTGCAAAAGGCCATGATTTTTATCCGGGGGAATTTCTTTATTCCTGATGCACGTAAGTACTGGATAAAACCATCTATAAAATTCCTTTCAGAATATTTACAGGACAACGAGATCAAGAAAATTATTACTACCGGTCCGCCACACAGCCTGCATTTAATCGGACTTGGGTTAAAGGAAGAACTGGACCTGAAATGGATCGCTGACTTTAGAGACCCCTGGACGAGCATTGGCTATCATGAAAAGCTGAGATTGACCGAAACTTCCCAATTACAACATCGTGAACTGGAAAGAAGGGTTTTGCATAATGCAGATCATCTTATTACTACCAGTTTTACCACAAGAAATGAGTTCAGGGAAAAGACGACGACGCCGGTTTCGGTAATTACCAATGGCTATGATGTGCAGAATCATCAGGAGGTGAAAAGGGATGAAAAATTTACTCTTTCACATATTGGTTCTCTTCTTTCCGGAAGAAATCCTGTAAATCTTTGGAAAGCAATTGCTGAATTGACATCTGAAAATGACACTTTTAAAGAAGATTTTAAAATGAAGCTTGCAGGTGCGGTAGGAGAACAGGTTCTTAATTCCATTCGTGCCGCAGGATTATCAGATTTTCTTGAATTGAAGGGGTATGTATCCCACCGGGAAGCCTTAAAGCTTCAGAAAAGCGCTCAAATGCTGCTATTAATAGAAATTGATAGCGAAGAAACTCGTGGAATTATTCCCGGGAAAATATTTGAATATATGGTAAGCGGCAGGCCCATTATTGCTGTGGGGCCCGCAGGAGCCGATATCAAAAAGATTATTACCGAAACGAATACCGGGAAGTTCTTTGAATATTCTGAAAAAAAGGAGCTGAAAATGCACATCTTGGAGAGCTATAATGCTTTTAAAGAAAACAATCTTGAAGTAAATGCTGTTGGTCTTCAAAAATACCACCGAAAAGCACTTACGGGAGAATTAAGTAAGTTACTTTAGCGTCGGCCAATCCGAAGAAAATTCATGGGAATAATTATCAATCAATCTGCTAAAAATCTGGTGACTACGTATGCCGGCTTTGGGATTGGAGCTATAAATACCCTTTTTCTGTACACGAATTTTCTTGAACAGGAGTATTACGGGCTGGTGAGTTTTTTGCTTTCCGCAGCAAACCTTATCTGGCCGCTCATGGCTTTTGGAGTTCATAATACGCTTGTGAAATTTTTTTCCTCTTATTCCACAAAAGATGAAAAAGACAAACTTCTTACCCTCATTTTAATTCTTCCATTAGGAATTTCAATCATTTTGGGAGCAGTAGGTTACATTTCCTACGGGTTTATTTTGGATTATTTTTCAGATGGGAACGAGCTGGTACAGCCGTATGTGTGGCTTATTTTCGTGATCGCAGTCGCAACTTCCTATTTTGAAGTGTTTTTTTCCTGGTCAAAAGTAAATTATCAAAGCGTCTTTGGGAACTTTATGAAAGAGGTTTTTCACCGACTGTGCGTTTCGGTTTTACTGTTGATGGTATATGTAGGCTGGATCAGTGTATCAGAATTCATTTACAGCCTTTCCGGAGTTTTTATCTTTCGGGCGTTAGCAATGAAACTCTATGCTTTTTCGCTTTATTTTCCGAAGGTCAGGTTTGAATTACCTGCGAATAAATCTTCAATAATGAAATATTCGGCTTTGATCCTAATTGCAGGATCTATTGCGATGGTGCTTCTGGATTTAGATAAGGTGATGATCGAAAGGTTTCTGCCAATTGAAAATGTCGCCATCTACGGAATTGCGGTGTATATAGCTTCTGTTATTGCTGTTCCTTCCCGCGCGATGCATCAAATCACTTATCCTATGACCGCCACACTTTTAAATAACAGAGATCGTGCAGGGCTGGATGATCTGTATAAAAAAAGCTCTATTAATCTTTTGCTCGTGAGTGGATTCATTTTTTTACTGATCGTTACGAATGTGCGGCAGCTGTATGAATTAATTCCCGATGAATATCAAATTAGTTTTTCTATCGTGGTGCTTATTTCCTGCGTTAAACTTTATGATAACCTCATGGGAAACAACAATGCGATTTTGTTTAATTCCGATTACTACCGGCTGGTACTTGCCATTGGTGTGATGTTAGCCGTTTTAGCTTTTATCCTGAATCTAATATTTATACCGGAATATGGCATTTTTGGGGCTGCAATGGCAACCTTCATTGCTTATGCTGTCTACAACACCTCTAAAATTTTTATAGTAGGTAGAAAATTTAAGATCTTCCCATTTAGTATGAAGACCATATATGGTTTAGGACTTGTTCTTGCTTTTTCTCTTGGATTTTATTTCTGGGATTTTCCTTTTCATCCGGTGGTAAACATTTTTCTGAAGTCTGCTATTCTTGGGCTTCTCTATTTGCCTTTAATTTTTTACATGCAGCTTTCACAGGACATCAATATTATCATTGAAAAATTTCTGAAAAAGTTATTCCGCTAACAAAAGAAACTCCTCAAAGTTCTTACACATTTGAGGAGTTTTTCAACTAACCAACCAAAAATCGATTCATTTCTTAATTTCCCCTTCCGCGCGAGCTTCTGGAATTACTGTTAGTTGTCGCCGTTGGGGCAGAAGACCTAGAGGTCCTTGTTACAGTTGTTTCACTGCTTTTATTTCTAGCCGCAGGAGTATTTGCGCTGGAATATCTTCCCCGGGAATATGTTCCAGTGTCTCTTGAAGTCTCTCTTGTGTTGTTCCTTTGCTCTACCTGACTTCTAGATGCCCGTGTATCTCTTACTGTTGGTGGTTCGTTCACAGATACCCTGGTTCTTCCTCTGTTTTCGGTAGCATAAGTAGGTTGTTTCCTGGTGTTCCTCACATCTCTTGAAGTACCAGAATTACTTCTGGTTTCATTTCTTGACTCCATTCTTGTTGCTACAGTGTAATCAGAATTAAAATTTTGCGGTCTAAGGTCTCTTACTTCGCGGGTTCTGCTCCCTCTATGATAAGCGGTTGCATTTTCACCCGGCCTATAATAGCTTCTTCTGTGAGTGCTGCTGTGTTTCCTATAATAATCTACATAATAATTATAGGCAAAACGATTAGGATGATAATGTGCCCGATAAGGCTGGTGATAAACCACCGTATGATTTACGTGAGGTCGTACATAATAACTATGCCATGGCCTGTATACATAACGAGGATTATAAGCGTTGATATATCCGGAAAAACGGGTAACCCTTAGACGTGAATTGTAATGTAAATGTAAACCGCCAATCGTGGCCACTCTTCCAAAACGATTGTAGGATATATAAACGTTTCCTGCCTGAATGATCCTGCCATAATAATCGTAGAAAACAGGAACATTCTCTACCTGTATGACCGCTCCAAAATCATCGTACTGTACATAAGGATCATAATTGTATCCCGCATTATAACTAATGTTTACATGTGGCGTTACCACATTCACATTATACCCAGTTCTTCTGGAGTTGTAAAAGAAATCAAACTGCCCATCTGGATAAATGGCAAATTCAACACCACCTTCAACGAAGATAAAGGCATCTCCGTAGCCATATATTAAATTCTCTTCAAAAATTTTTGGTTCAGCCAGGGCAGAGCCTCCAATCACCAATAGAGCAAAAAGTAAGCTGTAAATCTTTTTCATAATGAAATAATTTAAATGAAACAAAGCGATTGGAGTCGATAAATGATTTCTTTCAAACGGCGTGCCAAAAATGTTGAAGAAACTATATTAGAAAACCCCGAAGGCTGTAAAAAGCACAACGGGGTTTCCAAACTAACCAACCAAAAAAATTATTAATCTAAAATGGTAACTGATGATAAGAAGATCATAAGTCTCTAAATTTCAAATTATTTCATTCAAAGGTTGTGCCAAGAATGATATTAATACAATAGGAGGTGTTAAAAATAAAATTTACTATTATAATTTTTCTTTTAAGAAGGGAGCTGTAAATGAAGTTTCGTTTGCAGCAACATCCTCGGGTGTACCGGTGGCAATTAGGTTTCCACCCGCTTCTCCACCTTCAGTACCAAGATCAATCACATGATCTGCGCACTTTACAAGATCCATATTATGTTCAATAACTATTACTGAATGTCCTTTGGCCAGGAGCGCATTGAATGACTTCAAAAGTTTTTGAATATCGTGAAAATGTAATCCGGTGGTAGGTTCATCAAAAATGAACAGCGCCTTTTCTTTTGTTGTCCCTTTTACCAGAAATGAAGCGAGCTTTATACGCTGCGCTTCACCGCCCGAAAGCGTAGAGGAACTTTGTCCTAGCTGGACATAGCCCAACCCAACATCCTGTAAAGGTTTAAGTTTGGATACGATCTTACTTTCTTTATTTTGGCTAAAGAACGCTACTGCATCATCAATAGTCAAGTTAAGAATGTCGTCAATATTTTTATCATCAAAAGTTACCTCTAAAATCTCTTTTTTGAATCTTTTCCCGTTGCAGGTTTCGCAAACCAGGTGAACATCGGCCATAAATTGCATTTCAATAGTAACTTCGCCTTCACCTTTGCAGGTTTCACAACGTCCTCCATCCACGTTGAAGGAAAAATGCTTCGGTTTGTATCCACGGATGTCTGAAAGTTTTTGATTTGAAAAGAGATTCCTAATATCGTCATAGGCTTTGATGTAAGTGACCGGATTTGACCTTGAGGAACGGCCAATTGGGTTTTGATCTACAAATTCCACTGTAGAGATCTTTTTGATATCGCCTTCTATTTTGCTGAATTGCCCGGGTTTTTCTCCATAACCACTTATTTCCTTAAGCATTGCCGGGTATAGAATTTTTTTAATCAACGTACTTTTACCACTTCCTGAAACTCCTGTCACCGCAGTGAAGACGCCCAGTGGAAAACGTACATCAATATTCTTCAGGTTATTTTCACGAGCCCCAATAACATCAACGTGATATTTTGAAGTACGTCGTTTCTCGGGAACTTTGATTTCCAAATTACCGTTGAGGTATTGTGCTGTGAGTGATTCCGAAGCTAAAATATCTGCAAAAGTTCCCGTAGCTACAACTTCTCCTCCCTGTGTTCCTGCTTCGGGACCAATATCAA
Organism: Salinimicrobium maris; assembly: GCF_049680855.1. Lineage (NCBI taxonomy): Bacteria > Pseudomonadati > Bacteroidota > Flavobacteriia > Flavobacteriales > Flavobacteriaceae > Salinimicrobium > Salinimicrobium maris. The sequence goes on from NZ_JBMPGS010000002.1 coordinate 30,460, forward strand.
TAATTTCATCGGCCGCTTTCATGATATCTTCGTCATGCTCCACAACTATAACTGTATTACCCAGATCTCTTAATGATTTTAAAACTTCTATTAATTTCAATGTATCCCGCGGATGCAGACCAATGGAAGGTTCATCAAGTATGTACATAGAGCCTACAAGGCTGCTCCCAAGGGAGGTAGCAAGATTAATTCTTTGAGATTCCCCTCCAGAAAGCGTATTTGATTTTCGGTTTAGGGTTAGATAATCAAGCCCGACTTTAGATAGAAACTCCAGCCTGTTATTGATCTCGGTAAGAAGACGTTTCCCTATTTTTGCATCGTATTCATTGAGTTGAAGATTACTGAAGAAATCCCGCACCTTGTTTAAAGGCATTTCCACCAGTTGCATAATATTTGTGTCTGCTATTTTCACATAACCTGCTTCAGGACGGAGTCTTTTGCCTTTGCAAACGGTACATCTCGTTTTTCCGCGGTAGCGTGACAGCATCACACGGTTCTGGATCTTATATGCTTTGGATTCTAAGAATGCAAAAAATTGGTTTAATCCTTCAAAATGCTGATTGCCATTCCAAATGAGATCTTTCTGCTCCTCGCTAAGCTCAAAGTATGGTTTATGAATTGGGAAATCAAATTTGTGTGAATTATTCACCAGCTGATCCCGATACCAACTCATGCTCTCTCCCCGCCACGGAAATATGGCATTTTCGTACACAGAAAGCGAGGTATTGGGTATTACTAAATCCTCATCAATACCAATTACATCGCCATAACCTTCACATTTTGGACAGGCGCCATAAGGATTATTAAAACTGAAAAGATGTACATTGGGTTCGAGAAAGCTCATTCCATCCAGCTCGAATTTGTTACTGAATTGCCTTATTTTCTTTTTGGATAATATTTCAATAGTTAATTCTCCTTTACCTTCAAAGAAGGCAGTTTGAACAGCATCGGCGAGGCGATTGTAAAAATCCTCATCATCTTTCGTAACTATCCTGTCCACAACCAGCGAGAGATCCCTGGGTTCTATTTTAGAAAGATTCGTTTCATCTATTCTCGCAACCTTATCCTTTAACTTAATCCTACTGTAGCCTTGTTGCAGAAGTACTTTCAATTTCTCTTCCGGAGTTCGTCCTTCCTCAATATGAACAGGAGCCAACAACAACATTTTTTCTCCTTCAGGGAAGGATTTTATGAAGTTGATGACATCTGTGACGGTATCTTTTTTTACTTCATTTCCGGAGATAGGGGAGTACGTCCTGCCAATGCGTGCGAAAAGCAGTTTGAGGTAATCATATATTTCAGTTGAGGTGCCAACTGTAGATCTTGGATTGGTAGAATTCACCTTTTGCTCAATCGCTATCGCGGGGGCAATTCCTTTAATATAATCCACCTGCGGCTTATTCAGCCTGCCTAAAAATTGTCGCGCATAAGACGAAAGACTTTCCACATACCTTCTTTGTCCTTCGGCATAGAGCGTATCGAAAGCCAGGGAAGACTTACCCGAACCCGAAAGTCCTGTTAGCACTATCAGTTTATTTCTGGGAATGACCGCATTAATATTTTTTAGATTATGGAGTTTGGCTCCTTTTATTATGATATTTTCTTTGGGATCTATTTGCGAAACATCGACTGTCATAATCATAAATTCTTTGTAGCTGCAAAGATACTTAAACAATTGTTTTCTGAGGCAGGAGTGGGGAAAGCAATCTATTGAAGATTAGTTTGTTAAAAAATTTAACTTTTTCTTGTGCATGTGAAAATTTTCATGTTATATTTGCTCCTAGTTAACACCAAAACTCAACGCCTATAATATAAAGTTACTTTTTGAACTAATAACTAACCTACAGGTCTCCCCAACCCCTGTTAAAAAAGTAACTCTTATGGAACATGTTGAGCTAACCGATGCTTGTCTTGTAAAGAAATATATGAATGGAAATGAGAATTCATTATCTATTCTAATTGACCGCCACCAACAACGTATTTACAGTTTTATTTATTCCAAAGTATTTGACAAAGATGTCGCCGATGATGTTTTTCAGGATACTTTCATTAAGGTGATTCGTACCTTAAAGAGAGGTAAGTATAATGAAGAGGGGAAATTTTTACCCTGGGTTATGCGTATTGCCCATAATTTGGTTATTGATCACTTCAGAAAAAATAAAAGGATGCCGAAATTTGAAACCAGCGGTGATTTCAACATCTTTTCTGTTCTAAGTGATTCTGACCTTAATGCTGAAAAGCAAATTATTAAAGATCAAATAGAAGCCGATGTAAAGGAGTTGATCAAAGAACTTCCGGAAGACCAGCTAGAGGTGCTTGTAATGCGTATTTATAAAGAAATGAGCTTTAAGGAAATATCTGAAAGAACAGGCGTAAGTATTAATACGGCATTGGGTAGAATGAGGTATGCTTTAATAAATTTAAGAAAAGTTATAGAAAAACATAACTTGACTTTAACAAATTAAGACAATATACGGGTTTTAAATCCGTTATTCATGGTATAATCTTAATCGTGTAATAATGGCAAAACTCTACTCTAAGAATTCTTCTCTAAAAGTGAATTATTTACAACCGAAAAAAGAAAGTATACAATTTCTTTTGAATTATTCTAAAGCCTTGAAGATAAGCAGGTATAAAACCCTTCAATTTGAGTCTTTTATGAATTAGAAATTTAAACTTTATGAGGTTTCCAGATTTATGGGTGCCAAATTTTTGCTGTGAAAATTAGAATTAGCTGATTAAAAAAATCCTGCCAGGGCAGGATTTTTTTATTTCTTTTTTCTGGTGTTGGTTTTCTTCTTCAGGTATTCCTCCAATACACTTTTTCTGCCAATCGTTCTGGTAATTACGTCTTTTTCTAGGTTCCAGCCACGAGCCGGGGAATATTCTCTACCGTACCAAATGATTTGAAGGTGAAGTTCATTCCAAAGTTCCTTCGGAAATAGCCTTTTTGCATCCTTTTCTGTCTGGACCACATTTTTTCCGTTAGAAAGATTCCAGCGGTACATGAGACGATGGATATGTGTATCCACAGGAAAAGAGGGCACATCAAAAGCCTGTGACATCACCACGCTTGCTGTTTTGTGTCCTACAGCGGGCAATTCCTCCAGCGCCTCGATATCTGCTGGAACCTTCCCGTCGTGTTTTGCAATAAGTATTTTTGAAAGTCCGTAAATTCCTTTGGCTTTCATGGGAGAAAGACCCACCGGCTTTATGATTTCCCTTATTTCATCAATTGACAGCCTGATCATGGAATATGGATTATCTGCCTTGGCGAAGAGTAGTGGGGTAATTTGATTTACCCGCACATCTGTACTTTGTGCAGACATGAGGACGGCAATTAAAAGCGTGTAAGGATCTTTATGATCAAGAGGGATGGGAACTGTGGGATATATTTCTTTGAGAGTGTCTATTACAAACTGTACTTTTTCCTGCTTGTTCATTTATGATTAACTTTGAGACAAAAGTAAGAATTATGACAACATTAAAAGAAGGGGATAACGCACCCGAATTTTCAGCAAAGGACCAGGACGGGAATCAACACAGCCTTGAAGACTATAAAGGAAAAAAGTTGGTTGTTTTTTTCTATCCTAAAGCAAGTACACCGGGTTGTACAGCCGAAGCATGTAATTTGCGTGACAATTGGGAAACTTTTAGGTCTGCAGGGTATGAGATCCTGGGAGTAAGCGCAGACTCAATGAAAAGGCAACAAAACTTTAAAAATAAACATGAACTTCCATTTCCACTTTTAGCAGATGAAGACAAAGAAGTAATTAATGCATTTGGGGTTTGGGGGCCGAAGAAATTTATGGGTAAAGAATATGAAGGAATCCATAGAACCACATTTGTGATCAATGAAGAAGGAAAGATTACCGAGGTAATTTCAAAAGTAAAGACTAAAGATCACGCAGCTCAAATACTTTAGGTTCACATCTTCTGAACAAAAAATAAAAAGGCTTCAGTTTTCTGAAGCCTTTCTTGTATAAGGTGTCAAAAAGGTTATTCTAAAGCCACTTTTTGAAGCGTAGCAATAGAGTCGCAATTTTGAAAAAGCAGTTCCATATTTTTTTTCGAAGCTTTTCCTTTAATTAGATAGGTTTTACAGGAATCAAGATCTGTATTACTTCGGCTAAAATCTACGTCCCCGTTATTAAGGATGTAAGTAATTTGAGCCGAATCTATTTTATAAAGCTTCATATCTTCTAAAGCTTGAGTGGAGTATTCCCGTTCTTTGATGCGAATATTTTTCAGGACGCGGGCATCTGGAGAATAGTCACAGGAAGTTTTTTTTCCGCTTAGGAAGAATGCCAGAATAATTAGTCCAATGGCAAAACCACCAAGGTAGTAGCCAATTCGGTGAATTAATTTCATGAAAGTCTAGAAAATTAAGAGATTGATGTCCCTGTGAGTGAGATCAAACCAATCTGCAATAGATTTGTTGGTTAAAATTCCGTGGTAAAAGTACAAACCATTTCTCAAACCTTTATCAAACCTTAGAGTATTTTCCAGGCCGCCCTGTTCGGAAATATGCAGCAGGTAAGGAGTGAAAATATTGCTAATAGAAATGGATGAGGTTCTTGCATATCGTGAGGGAATATTTGGTACGCAGTAATGAATCACCCCGTGGTTTACATAAGTAGGGGAATCGTGGGTGGTAATCTCACTGGTTTCAATACATCCACCCATATCAATACTCACATCAATAATTACAGCACCGGTTTTCATATTTTCTACCATGGTCTCTGTAACCAAAATGGGAGAGCGATCTTTCCCTCTCACGGCACCAATGACAACATCACACTTTTTTAATGCCTTGATGAGGTTCTTAGGCTGAATAGTAGATGTGTGCAGCGGTCGGCTCAGGTTTGCCTGAATTGTTCGGAGTCTCGTAAGAGAATTGTCAAATACTTTGATGTTTGCTCCCAGTCCTAGAGCAGACCGTGCTGCAAATTCTCCTACCGTACCAGCACCAAGTATTACTACTTCAATAGGAGGTACTCCACTAATATTTCCAAACATAAGCCCATTTCCCTGGGCATTATTACTCATTATTTCTGAAGCGATGAGTACAGATGCTGTTCCTGCGATTTCGCTCAAGGCGCGCACAGCGGGATAAGATCCATCATCATCCCTAATGAATTCAAAAGCGAGCGCGGTAACTCTTTTTGCCGCCAGCTTCTGAAAAAAACTCTTTTCCTGGGTCTTTAACTGAAGAGCTGAAATAATGGTAGTTTGAGGATTGACCAAATCCAACTCTTTAAGGGTAGGAGGCTCAACTTTAAGGATCATGGGGCACGAGAAAACCTTCTTCGTATCGGCAGTTATCTCAGCACCGGCTTCAGAATAATCTTTGTCTGTAAAACTTGCGCCGTTTCCTGCACCCGATTCAACGATGACGCGGTGACCGTGTGCAGTCATAGCTGCAACGGCATCTGGTGTAAGGCAAACCCGTTTTTCCTGGTAGGCGTTTTCCCGGGGAATCCCAATAAACAACTCCCCTTTATGTTTGTAGATTTCTAAGGTTTCTTCCTGCGGAATAAGTTGTTCTTTTGTGAACGGAGAAACTTGGTCGGTCATAATTCAAAAATAACAGAATTTAAATTACGACTTTTTTAGACAGAAAAGCAAGGATATTAAAGCTTGACGTAATAATCTTCCTCAGGAAGCTCATTAGCTTTTTCCGATTCTCTAAACTCTTTTACGTCATTGAAATCCTTATCTGAAAGATTTGAAAAAGGGGAAAGATTTTCCTCTTCGATTTCGCTGAGATCTATTCCATATATGCGGTCAAAAATTCTTATTCTTACTAAATATACTATAGAGAGAATAATGATGAAAAATGGTGCAAGATAAATTAAATCCCCGTTGTCTAAATCGATGGTATTTAAATAATAATCTTCATAAAATGCAGAGAGAAGTTGATACCCATACATAACTAGAGGAACGAGTATTACATGATACCACCAGTGTTTACAGGTGAAAAACCATATTAGCAATAACATGAGTGGAATTAATTTACCTAAATAGGTCCATGCTGCAGCTAGAACACTTTTATAATAAAGGCTCTCATATGTAAAAAAAGAAGTTTCCCAAACGGAACCGCTTGGGAAAATCTCATATAAATAAAAAATAAATGGTGTTAGAGCAATTATTAAAGCTATAATACTACCCGTTAGTAGGAACTTTGATGAGTCTTCTATCGATTGCCGATTTTTTAATTTCATTCTGATTATCGTTGTTACCAGTGTTTGAAGTTGCAAATAAAGTAGCTCCAAAAATAGTTGCGGCGAAGATAATAGCTTTGATTTTCATTTTATAAGGTTTTTAAGGGTTTTTGTTTTGATTACTGAAGCAAACCTATAAAATTACAACACGCTAATTATAAATACATTATTCGTACTTTTGCGCCCTTTTTTGAGCAATTTTTTCGTCTTTTTTACAATGCAAATATCGTTTCATTTCTGTTAAAATTAGTCAATTTTTAGTTCAACTGCACAAATAAAAAAATGATTATTTCCGATAATCCTGTTTAGGAAAGAAAAAACCTACAAAACGAAGGGTGAGGGCAATTAGAAAAATCCTTATTTTTTTAACTTAATTTTAACATTCTTGAAGCTTTGTCTAAGCTCGAAATTTCCACTTTCTGCACCTCACTTTCAATAAATTTCTCAATTTTTTGAGGCCATTCAATAAATTTCCAGGCGGTGGAATTTAAATAATCTTCAATTCCCATGTCTAAAGCTTCATTTTCATTTTCAATTCTGTAGAAATCGAAATGATAAATGGGTTCAATTTCAGTTTCGTATTCGTTTACTAAAGAAAAGGTAGGGCTGGAGGCAATATCAGTAGCTCCTAAGGCTTTTACAAGGGATTTGATGAGAGTCGTCTTTCCGGCGCCCATTTCTCCATAGAACAAGAGGGTCTTGCTTTTGGTGTTGTCAAGGATCTCCCGGGCAACAGAATCAATTTCTGACAGCAGGTAGGTCTTTACCATTTATTTCAAAAGATTTAAAGTTGTAAATATATGTAATTAATTGTTACCTAGGAGATAACACTACGAACGGAATGATCATTTCCTCAAGAGAGACCCCTCCATGCTGGAAGGTATTCCTGTAATAACTTACATAATGATTGTAGTTGTTAGGGTAGGCAAAGAAAAGATCTCCACGGGCAAAAATATACGAACTGCTCATATTTATTGTAGGTAAACCAATAGATTTTGGATTTTTTGCTGCTAAAACTTCTTTATCTTCATAAGTAAGGCTCTTTCCTGTTTTGTACCGAAGATTCAAACTGGTTTCTTTATCACCTATAACCTTCGAAGGATTTTTAACGTTAATAGTACCGTGGTCTGTCGTTAGGATGAGTTTAAAGCCTAGTTGCTGTGCCTGCTGAATGATTTCTAGCAATGGTGAATTCTTAAACCAACTGTGAGTTAATGAGCGATATGATTTGTTGGTGGAAGCAAGTTCCTTAATGACTTCCATTTCTGTTTTGGAGTGGGAAAGCATGTCTACAAAATTATAAACCACCGCAGTAAGGTCATTGTCCTTCTGACTTTTAAAATTTTCGACCAGCTTTTTTCCGGCTTTAAGACTGCTTATTTTATGATACTCGTATTTTATATTTTTCCCCAGTCTTTTTAGTTGTCCCTCCAAGAAGTCATTTTCGTGCATGTTTTTACCTCCTTCATCTGTATCGTTTTTCCAGAGATCGGGATGTAATTTTTGCATCTCACTAGGCATCAATCCAGAGAAAATGGCATTCCTGGCGTATTGAGTAGCGGTTGGAAGAATGCTGTAAAATGGCATTTCCTGCTCCTTTTTATAGTAATTGTTTACCACAGGTTCAAAAGCCTTCCACTGGTCATATCTCATATTGTCTATAACTACAAGAAGAGTAGGTCTTTCCTTACTTATTTCGGGCAAAACTTTTTCCCTAAACAGGGTATGAGACATAATTGGGGCATCGGCATCTTTTTCAAACCAGCCCGGATAATTTTTTTCAATGAACTTAAAAAATTGAGAGTTTGCTTCCACTTTTTGAGACTCCAGGATTTCAAACATTCCCGGGTCTTCAATATTTTCAAGCTCCAGTTCCCAATAGATCAATTTTTGATAAAGATCTGCCCATCCTTTGTGGTCATTGATCATGGCCATTTCCATCGCTATTTTTCTAAACTCCTGCTGATAGCTGGAGGTAGTCTTTTCTGAAACCAGCCGGGAATGATCGAGATTTTTCTTCAGGCTTAACAGAATCTGGTTTGGGTTTACCGGTTTTATAAGATAATCTGCTATTTTGGAGCCTATGGCTTCCTCCATGATGTATTCCTCTTCACTTTTCGTGATCATAACCACCGGAAGATTGGCCTGCTTCTCCTTAATTTCAGAAAGAGTTTCGAGGCCGCTGAGACCCGGCATATTTTCGTCTAAAAAAACAATATCAAAATTCACATTTTCGACTTCCTCAAGCGCTTCTGTTCCACTCTGGCATTTGTGAACTTCATATCCTTTCCCCTCGAGAAAGAGAATATGCGGTTTTAGCAAATCAATTTCATCATCTACCCAAAGTATTTTGATATTATTCATATATGTATCTTTGTTTATTTAATTTAGAAAATTTCAGCTTGATTTCAGGAAACAAACTCAAGATTTTAAACGACCCAATTTACGGATTTATTACCATTCCAAATGAATTGCTGTATGAAATCGTAGAACATAAATACTTCCAAAGATTACGCCGCATTTCTCAAATGGGGCTTTCGTATCTTGTATATCCGGGTGCGCACCATACAAGGTTTCATCATGCGCTTGGATGTTTGCACCTCATGCAGAAAGCCATACGTGTATTGAAATTGAAAGGAGTGGAGATTTCTGCCGAAGAAGAGGAAGCATTACAAATAGCTATTTTACTACATGATATAGGGCACGGACCATTTTCTCATGCCATGGAACACAGTATTGTAGAAGATGTAAGTCATGAAAGAATTTCTTTCCTTTTTATGCAGGAAATGAACAAAGATTTTGATGGCCAACTGAATCTTGCTCTGGAAATCTTCAATGGTAAATATGAGCGGAAATTTTTATGTCAGCTAATCTCTAGCCAGTTAGATATGGACCGCCTGGATTACCTCAAAAGAGACAGTTTTTATACAGGTGTAGCCGAAGGTAACATTAATAGTGAGCGATTAATTAGCATGTTAACCGTGGTGAATGACGAATTAATGGTAGAAGAAAAAGGAATTTATTCTGTCGAAAAATTTCTGTTGGCGCGGCGCTTAATGTATTGGCAGGTTTACCTTCATAAAACCGGTGTTGTTGCAGAGCAATTGCTTATTCGGGTATTAAAGCGTGCCAAGGAACTCGTGGAAGAAGGTCATGAACTCTATGCCGGTGCCGCACTTTCTTACTTTCTCAAAAAGAGGATTACAGAGGAGGATTTTGACCATGAGGTGCTTGAAACTTTTTCTAAGCTGGATGATTATGATATTATTTCTGCAATGAAAGAGTGGATGAATGTAGATGATTTTGTGCTTCGGAATTTGTGTGAAATGATCATCAACAGGGATCTTTTGAAAGTGAAATTGAAAAAGAAAGAAATAAAACCTGAAAAACTTCAAAGGCATCTCGAAAAATTGCAGCAGCGTTACGGCATTTCTTCAGAAGAGGCTGAATATTTTGTGTTTAGTGGAGAAATATCGAATCTGGCATATAAGAAGGAAGAAGAAAAAATCCTTATTCTATATAAAACCGGAAAGGTGACAGATGTTTTAAAAGCTTCAGATCATTTCAATCTCAAAGCCCTGTCAAAACCCGTTACCAAATATTATATATGCTATCCTAAACCGCAAGATTGACACATTTTTTTTACTTTTGCCAGAATGAAGTTCACAGCATCACAAATAGCAGATATTTTAGAAGGTGATATTCAGGGTAATCCTGATGTTGAAGTCTATAAATTATCAAAAATAGAAGAAGGGAGCGAAGGTGCTATAACCTTTTTGGCAAACCCGAAATACACTTCCTATATATATTCCACCAAAGCTTCTATAACTATTGTTAATGAAGATTTTAAGGCAGAAGAAGCAATATCCACAACCTTGATACAAGTAAAGGACGCCTATACTGCCTTTTCCAAGCTCCTGGAATATTACAACCAGGTAAAATTGAATAAAGCAGGTATAGAAGAACCCAATTATATTTCCGATTCAGCTAAATATGGCGAAAACCTGTATTTTGGAGCCTTCTCTTATATGGGGTCAAATGTGGTAGTGGGAGACAACGTCAAGATTTATCCAAACGCATATCTGGGAGATAATGTGGTAATTGGTGACAATGTTATCATATTTGCCGGAGCGAAAATATATTCTGAAACGGTGATTGGGAATAACTGCGTAATTCATGGAGGTGCCGTAGTAGGAGCCGACGGATTCGGTTTTACTCCCAATCCTGAAGGAGTTTATAGTAAAGTGCCTCAAATTGGAAACGTAATCATTGAAGATAATGTAGATGTTGGTGCCGGTACTACAATAGACAGAGCCACTCTGGGATCTACCATTATACGAAAAGGGGTGAAGCTGGATAATCAAATTCAGGTAGCTCATAATGTTGAAATTGGTGAAAATACTGCTATTGCTGCACAAACAGGAATTGCGGGCTCTACCAGGATTGGAAAGAATTGCATCATTGGTGGGCAGGTTGGTATTGTAGGGCATCTTACAATTGGTGATGGAGTGAAAGTGCAGGCGCAATCTGGCGTTGGAAGGAACCTGAAAGATGGGGAAATGATACAGGGTTCACCGGCATTTGGGTATGGAGACTATAACAAGTCCTATGTTCATTTCAAGAATTTTCCAAAAATAGTAGACAGATTAAATAAGTTAGAAAAAAAATCCACGGATAATGGCTAAACAGCAAACCATTAAGAAAGAGATTTCTTTAAAAGGAGTGGGGCTGCACACGGGGCAGGAAGTAAACCTTACTTTTAAACCCGCACCCGAAAACAGCGGATACTGTTTTGTGCGCAAGGATATCGAAGGTGAACCTGTTGTTGAGGCAGACGTAAGTTACGTAGTTAGTACTCAAAGAGGGACCAATCTTCAAAAAGAAGGAGTGACCATTCAAACTTCAGAACACGTTCTTGCAGCGTGCGTAGGGTTGGAAATAGATAATTTATATATTGAACTTGATGCTTCTGAACCACCTATCATGGATGGATCTTCTAAATTTTTCATAGAAGCCCTGGAGAATGCCGGTATCCAAGAGCAGGAAGCGGAAAGAGAAGAATTTGTGGTGAATGAAGTAATTTGCTTCAAAGATGAAGAAACCGGAAGCGAACTCGTAGTTCTTCCTGCAGATGAGTATCAGGTAACTACCATGGTTGACTTTGAAACTGCTGTTCTTGGCACCCAAAATGCTTCAATAAGTAAGATTTCACAGTTCAAGGAAGAAATAGCAGATGCTCGTACCTTCAGCTTTTTACATGAGCTGGAGATGTTACTTGATCATGGACTTATTAAAGGCGGTGATCTTCAAAATGCTATTGTTTATGTAGACAAAGAGATTAGTCCTGAAACTATGGAGAAACTAAGGGCTGCTTTTAAGAAAGACTCTATCTCGGTTAAGCCAAATGGAATTCTTGACAATCTTACCCTGCATTATCCCAATGAGGCGGCGCGTCATAAATTGCTGGATGTTATTGGCGATCTGGCCTTAGTGGGTACAAGAATTAGAGGGAAGGTAATTGCAAATAAGCCAGGGCATAAAATCAACACCGATTTTGCTAAAAAACTAGCAAAAATAATTAAAGTCGAAAAGCGTAATAATGTTCCGAAGTATGATTTGGATCAACCTCCTTTAATGGATGTGAATCAAATCATGGAAATCCTTCCGCATCGTTCTCCGTTTCTTTTGGTAGATAAAATTGTGGAGTTGACAGATACGACTGTCGTAGGTGTCAAAAATGTCACTATGAACGAACCTTTCTTTGTGGGACATTTCCCTGGGAAACCTGTGATGCCCGGAGTATTGCAGGTAGAGGCTATGGCGCAGACTGGAGGCATTCTTGCATTAAAATCTGTTCCCGACCCTGAGAATTACCTTACTTTTTTCATGAAAATTGATAATGTGAAGTTTAAACAACAGGTAGTTCCGGGAGATACATTAATATTTAAATTAGAGCTCCTTGCTCCAATAAGACGTGGAATTTGCCAGATGCAGGCCTACGCCTATGCAAATGGAAAACTTGCCACAGAAGCCATTTTAATGGCACAAATAGTAAAACAAAAATAAGAAGAATGAATCAACCCTTAGCATACGTACATCCAGGGGCAAAGATTGCGAAAAATGTGGTAATAGAACCTTTTACCACAATTCACAACAATGTAGTAATTGGTGAAGGAACCTGGATTGGGTCGAATGTAACGATCATGGAAGGGGCAAGAATCGGAAAGAATTGTAATATTTTTCCGGGCGCTGTAATTTCTGCGATTCCGCAGGATAAAAAATTCAATGACGAAGATACTACTACCGAAATAGGAGACAATACAACCATTCGCGAGTGTGTGACCATCAACCGTGGAACATCCGACAGGATGAAGACGAAAATTGGTGCAAACTGCTGGATTATGGCCTATTGTCACATAGCACACGATTGTGTGGTAGGTGATAACTGTATTTTTTCAAATAACAGCACCCTCGCGGGACATATCAATGTTGGAGACTATGTGGTGCTTGCTGGAATGGCAGCAGTACAGCAATTCTGCAGTATAGGAAACCATGCCTTCGTTACTGGTGGTTCTTTGGTAAGAAAAGATGTGCCTCCGTTTGTAAAGGCCGGGAGGGAACCACTTTCGTATGTGGGAGTGAACTCTATAGGACTTAGAAGAAGAGGATTTTCTACAGATAAAATCAGGGAAATTCAGGATATTTACCGCATTTTATACCAGAAAAATTATAACAACTCACAGGCGGTCACGATCATTGAAGCTGAAATGGAAGCAACGCCAGAAAGAGACGATATTTTAGAATTTATCAAGAATTCCCAGCGTGGAATCATGAAAGGATATTTTAGCACAAATTAATTAATTCAGAAAATGGCAAGTACAAGTGATATTAGAAATGGTTTATGCATTCGATATAACCATGACATCTTTAAAGTTATTGAGTTTTTACACGTAAAACCGGGAAAAGGACCTGCTTTTGTTCGAACTAAACTCAAAAGTGTTACCACAGGAAAAGTAATTGATAACACCTTTTCTGCAGGTCACAAGATAGATGACGTTCGAGTAGAAACTCATAAATTTCAGTTTTTGTACAGCGATGGCGAATTTTACCATTTCATGAATACTGAGGATTATACGCAAATCAGGTTGACCGAAAATGCACTTGATGCACCAAATCTTTTGAAAGAAGGTGAAGTGGTGACCGTTTTGGTCAACACCGAAGACAATATGCCACTTTCTGTAGATATGCCTGCTAGTGTTATATTGGAAGTTACCCATACAGAACCAGGTGTAAAGGGGAATACTGCCACAAATGCGACCAAACCGGCAACGGTTGAGACGGGGGCAGAAGTGAATGTTCCGTTATTTATTAATGAAGGCGATAAGATCAAGATCGAAACTGATAAAGGAACCTACAAAGAAAGGATTAAAGAATAAGATTGAAGAATTGAAAGCGGAAGCTGAAGATTCAAAAAAGGTATAAATAATGCCCTTTTTGAGTAAGTAATTTTCCTTTGTTTTATGCATTCTTATAGTAACAGTAGAACATGAAGTTTACTCAAAAACATACACTCCAGCAGATCGCTACAATAATTTCTGCGGAATTTATTGGAGATCCAGACTTTCCGGTGGCCGGAATGAACGAAATCCATGTGGTGACGCCGGGAGATATTGTTTTTGTTGATCACCCGAAGTACTACGACAAAGCTTTAAATTCTGCTGCTACTGTTATTTTGATCAATAAAGAAGTAGAGTGCCCTGAAGGGAAGGCTTTGCTTGTTTCTGATGATCCTTTCAGAGATTTTAATAAACTAACGAAATATTTCAGGCCTTTTAAAAAAGCTGAAATTTCCCAGTCCGCTTCCGCAGAAATTGGAGCCAATACGATCATTCAGCCAAATGCTTTTGTTGGCAACAATGTCAAAATTGGTGATGATTGTGTGATTCATTCAAATGTTAGTCTGTATGACAATACGGTGATTGGGAATAATGTAACTATTCATGCCGGTACTGTGATTGGTGGAGATGCTTTTTACTACAAGAAACGGCCTACCGGTTATGATAAGTTGATTTCCGGAGGAAGGGTGGTTATAAAAGACAATGTAGATATTGGAGCTAATTGTACCATAGATAAAGGGGTAACCGGCGATACTACTATTGGAAAAGGTACAAAGCTGGACAATTTGATCCAGATTGGCCACGATACGGTAATTGGAGAGAATTGTTTGATCGCTTCCCAAACAGGAATTGCAGGAGCAGTGGTGATTGAAGACGATGTAACTGTATGGGGGCAGGTTGGAATGCGCAGTGGAATTGTGGTGCGTAAAGGTGGCGTCATGATGGGGCAGGCAGGAATTACAAAATCTACCCAAGAAAATAAGATATACACCGGGAATCCTGCGATGGAATCGCGAGCAAAATTAAAGGAATTGGCACTCTTAAGACAATTGCCTAAATTGATGGAAAAATTAAAAGGTTAATATGAGCTTAGAACCCAAACAATGCGTCGAAAAATTTTACACCACAGATTTTTTCCAGGATGTAGATACTCTATCACAGTATCTTCATCCAGAAGCTACCCTTTTCTGGAATAGCTCTGGTGGATTCAACAAGTTGAACTTTGAGGAGATCAAAAAGCTGTCTGTAGAACTTTCCAGGTCTTTTAATTCTCTTCGGGCAGAGGTGAGTCATCTTTTAAAAGAAGATGATACAGTTACCATTCGGTTTACCTATTATGTAGAGACGAAGGAGAATCCCGATGAGGAACTGCCAATGGCCCATTTTATATGTATTTGGGAGTTTAAAGAAGGCAAAATGCACAAGGGTTATCAAATAAGTCAGCAGGCTGATGACAGCCCCGAAAATCTCAGCTCCTTTCTAAGAAGTAATATTTAAAAACGTTTTTGGGTTTATTCAGAATAACCTAATTTAGCAACGCAAAAACCAAAAAGAAACTATGAGTGTTTTAGTTAATAAAGATTCAAAAATAATTGTACAAGGATTTACCGGAAGCGAAGGTACTTTTCACGCTGAACAAATGATCGAGTATGGCACCAATGTAGTTGGTGGTGTTACTCCCGGAAAAGGTGGGCAAAAGCACCTTGATAAGCCTGTTTTTAATACGGTGGAAGATGCTGTAAAAGAAACCGGAGCCGATGTATCTATTATTTTTGTTCCTCCCGCGTTCGCTGCAGATGCCATTATGGAAGCTGCCAATGCCGGTATTAAAGTGATTATTACTATTACGGAAGGAATTCCTGTTGCCGATATGATCAAGGCTGCAGATTACATAAAAGATAAAAGCTGTCGACTCATTGGTCCTAACTGTCCTGGGGTGATCACTCCGGGAGAAGCTAAAGTTGGAATTATGCCGGGCTTCGTATTCAAAAAGGGTAAAGTAGGGATCGTTTCTAAATCTGGAACACTTACTTATGAAGCTGCAGACCAGGTTGTAAAACAAGGTCTTGGAATTACCACCGCTATTGGAATTGGTGGAGATCCAATTATCGGTACTACAACCAAAGAAGCCGTGGAATTGTTAATGAACGATGACGAAACTGAATGTATCGTCATGATTGGTGAAATTGGGGGTCAGTTGGAAGCCGATGCTGCCCGCTGGGTAAAGGAAAACGGAAATAAAAAGCCTGTTGTAGGATTTATTGCAGGTGAAACTGCTCCTGCAGGTCGTACTATGGGTCACGCGGGTGCTATCGTTGGTGGTAGTGAAGATACAGCCCAGGCGAAAAAAGCCATTTTGAAAGAAAATGGTATTCACGTGGTAGATTCTCCGGCCGAGATTGGTAAAAAAGTAAAAGAAGTAATGGGATAATCCATTTACTGAATATTATTTAAAAACCTTCTGTTTTTTCTGAATTTCAATTCAGGAACTTCAGGAGGTTTTTTTAATAGCAGCCATTCAGGTTTTATTATATTTGAAAGTATTACAGAGCAAAATTTATAACAGACAATCAATTGTACATATGAAACTTTTAGAAGGAAAGAATGCAATAATTACCGGTGCGAGTAGAGGTATTGGAAAAGGTATAGCTGAGGTTTACGCTAAACACGGAGCAAATGTGGCTTTTACCTACAGTTCTTCTGTAGAAGCCGCCAATGAGTTAGAAAAGGAACTTCAAGATTTGGGGATCAAGGCAAAAGGCTACAAATCTAATGCTGCGAACTTTGAAGAAGCGCAGGAACTGGTAAAGAATGTGCAGGAAGACTTCGGAAGCATAGACATTCTTGTAAACAACGCCGGGATTACGAAAGATAACCTGCTAATGAGAATGAGCGAAGAAGATTTTGATAAAGTAATTGAAGTAAACCTGAAGTCAATTTTCAATATGACCAAAGCCGTACAGCGTACTATGCTGAAGCAACGCCGCGGAAGTATCATCAATATGAGTAGTGTGGTAGGGGTAAAAGGAAATGCAGGACAGGCGAATTACGCTGCATCTAAAGCGGGAATGATTGGTTTCTCAAAATCTATGGCGCTTGAGTTGGGTTCCAGAAACATCAGGACGAACGTAATTGCTCCCGGATTTATTGAAACTCAAATGACCGGAAAACTGGATGAAAAAGTTGTAGAAGGATGGAGAGAGGCAATTCCATTGAAAAGAGGAGGAACGCCTGAAGATATTGCCAATGCATGCGTCTTCTTTGGAAGCGACCTTAGTGCATATGTTACTGGGCAGGTACTTCACGTTGATGGAGGAATGCTAACTTAAATTGACATTTTCCGCCCTGCAGTTGCTGCAGCGGCGGAAAATCTTATTCTTCAGGAAATCTTAAAAGTGAAGAATTACTCCTATCTTGAGGACTCCTAATTCATAGGTTTAATGCTGTCCAATTCAGTTCTACTTATTTTGCTTGCTCTGGTCGTTTCTCTTGGCCTGGCTGCGTTTCAGTACTTTTACAAATCCCGTTTCTCCCAAAAATTCTCTTTGCTTTTCACCTTTTTGAGGTTCATTAGCTATTTCTGTCTTTTTTTATTGCTAATAAATCCGAAAATAGTTAAAAGCGACTATTTTATTGACAAACCGGCGCTCATTTTGGCGGTAGATAATTCTGGTTCCATACAAAATTTAGGTGCTTCGCAAGTAGTAAGAAGTTTTGTGCAGTCACTACAACAAGACCCGGAAATTCGGGAAAGATTTGAGGTGAAAAATTACATTTTTGGAGATCAACTGCAGCAGAAGGACAGTTTTGATTTTTCTGATAAACAAACAAATATACATGAAGCTTTAAGCTCCCTAAACAGAGTTTACAGAGATAAAAATGCGCCTGTGATTTTGATCACAGACGGAAATCAGACGTATGGTGAGGATTTCGCTTATGCGGCAGCCAATTATTCCAGTGCGATCTTTCCGGTGGTGGTGGGGGATACTACTGCGCTTCAGGATCTTGCGCTGAATCGGGTAAATGTCAACAAATATGCTTATATCAACAATGAATTTCCGGTGGAGATCTTTGTGAATTATGCAGGAGATGAAAAGGTAGAAACGAGACTGCAAATAACTTCGGGTAATTCTGTAGTTTTTTCTGAAGAAATTGTAGTGGATGGCGAAGCCAGTTCTCAGGTGATAACCACTACTTTACCGGCTTCCAGAAAAGGAATTTTCACCTATAAAGCTACTGTTTTGCCCGTGGAGGGGGAGCAGGATACACTCAACAATCAGAAAAATTTTGCCGTTGAAATACTAGGTGAACGCACTACAGTTCTTTTGGCAACAAGCATTCTTCATCCAGATCTTGGGGCGATAAAAAGGTCTATAGAATCTAACCAGCAGCGTAAGGTGGAAATCGTACTGATTGGTGAAAAACCGGTAGATCTTGATGAATACCAGTTGATCTTACTTTATCAGCCCGATGAAAATTCCAGGTTGCTTCTGGAACAAATTGAAGAGAAGAAGAGTAATTACTGGATGATCACCGGTCCGGAAACAAATTTCAGGGTCCTTAATAGTTTACAAAGTTTCTTCCAAAAGGAAATCACCGGACAAACAGAGGAATATTTTCCGCGCATCAATTCAAATTTTGGTATTTACCAAATTGAGGATATAGGTTTTTCTGAACTCCCCCCTCTAACAGGTGCTTTTGGAGAGAGTTTCCTTACGGTTCCGGCAACTCCGATTCTATACCAACGCATCCAAGGAATTGATACAGAAGCCCCGCTGCTTGCTATTACTGAACAGGAAAATGTGAAAAGAGCAGTATTGTTTGGTGCCAATATCTGGAAATGGCGAGTTGCTTCGTATGTAGGGAATGGAACTTTTGAAGAGTTTGATGAATTCATTGGGAAACTCATTCAGTTCCTGGAAATGCGCCAAAAAAAGGATCGGCTAAATGTTGCGCATGAACCTTTTTACTATGCAAACGAAACGGTGGTAATTTCAGCCGAATATTTCGATCGAAATTATCGATTTGATCCGCGTGGGGAGCTGCTTTTAGGAATAACCAACTGGGAAACACAGGATACCAGAAGCCTTCCGTTTTTGCTAAAGGATAATACGTACGAAGTGGTGCTGAGCGATCTTCCTGCTTCAGAATATGATTTTAATGTTCGGGTTGAGGGTGAAGATTTTATAGAACAAGGCCAGTTTGAGGTGGTTCAATATGAAGTGGAACAGCAGTTCAGCAGGGCGAACCTGGAGAGCATGCTGCGAATTTCAGAAGAACATGGTCAGGGGCTTTACCTCTTAAAAGATTCTAAAAAAATAGTTAACAATTTGATTTCGAATAATAATTATACTCCCGTGCAGAAAAGAGAGGAAAAGGCCGTATCTTTGATTGAATGGTATTATTTACTAGGAATTATCATTTTTTCTTTAAGTGTGGAGTGGTTTCTTAGAAAATATTACGGTTATGTATAATTAACATTTTTAATAAATTTTATGAATAATTTACCAAAAATCGGACTTCCGATTTTATTTTTAGTTATTGTTTTGATCATCCTGATTTCCAAATCAACGGTTACCATTGATTCTGGTGAAGCAGGAGTTTTGTATGAAAGGTTTGGGGGAGGAGTTGTTACAGATGAACCACCTATGGGAGAAGGTTTCCACCTTGTAGCGCCCTGGAACAGGATTTTTGTTTATGAAGTTAGACAGCAATCACTGGAGGAAAAAATGCAGGTTCTATCCTCAAACGGTTTGGAAATTAAATTAGATGCTTCTATATGGTTTCAACCCGTTTATGATGAGCTGGGAGCGCTTCATAAAGAAAAAGGGGTTGAATATATACAGCGGGTATTGCAGCCTGCAGTAAGATCTGCCGCGCGTGCTGTGGTTGGAAGATATCAACCCGAACAGCTTTACGCCAGTAAAAGAGAAACAATTCAAAGAGAAATTTTTGAAGAGACAGAAATTTTATTGGCAGACCAGCATGTACAGATCAATGAAGTTCTCGTGCGTGACGTTTCTTTGCCGCCCACGATCAAAGAAGCGATTGAAAGAAAGTTGAGGCAGGAACAGGAGTCTCTTGAATATGAATTCAGGCTTACCAAAGCAGAGCAGGAAGCAGAAAGACAGCGAATTGATGCCGAAGGAAAAGCGCGTGCAAACCAGATTTTGGATGCTTCCCTAACGGATATGGTGTTGCGTGAAAAAGGAATTCAGGCAACGATTGAGCTGGCGAAATCTCCAAATGCAAAAGTGGTTGTCATTGGTTCCGGGGATGAAGGAATGCCACTTATTCTAGGAAACAACTAATTTCATTTTGGTGCTGAATTAAAAATCAATTAAAAATTATTTTACTTTTAAATATTTTGTTTAAATTCGCATCTATAATGAAAACACAACAAGTACATCATCATCATTCTCATTTGTTCGCTCTTGCGAGGTGAGATTGATATGTGTATAAATCATATTTTGAAAACCCGTTTGAGCAGCTCAAACGGGTTTTTTATTTTCCGTTGTGATCTGCTGAAACAAAACTTAAAATAAAATGAAAAAAATTAGAATTGCAGTACAGAAATCTGGCAGGTTACATGATGATTCCCTGAACCTTTTAAAAGATGCGGGAATCTCTATAGACAATGGGAAAGAACAGCTTAAGGCAACTTCCAGAAATTTTCCGTTAGAAATTTTTTATCTGCGAAATGGTGACATTCCACAGTATCTTCGCGACGGAGTGGTAGATATCGCAATTATTGGAGAAAACGTGCTGATAGAAAAAGGAGAGGATATTATCACTGCTGAAAAGCTTGGATTTTCAAAATGTCGCGTTTCCCTTGCTGTACCCAAGTCTATGCAGTACAGCGGATTGAAAGATTTAGATGGAAAAAAGATCGCGACTTCTTATCCCAACACCGTTAACTCCTTCCTATCCAAAAATGGCATTTCAGCAGAACTTCATATAATTAATGGATCTGTAGAGATTGCACCAAATATTGGCCTGGCCGATGCGATTTGCGATATTGTTTCCAGTGGAAGTACACTTTTTAAGAACAATCTTAAAGAAGTGGAAGTGATGCTAAAAAGTGAAGCAGTGCTGGCAGTTTCTCCAATGATTGATGAGGAAAGGAATGAAA
This sequence comes from Salinimicrobium maris, assembly GCF_049680855.1. Lineage (NCBI taxonomy): Bacteria > Pseudomonadati > Bacteroidota > Flavobacteriia > Flavobacteriales > Flavobacteriaceae > Salinimicrobium > Salinimicrobium maris. The sequence continues at coordinate 51,213 of NZ_JBMPGS010000002.1, forward strand.
TTCTTCAAAAATTGCAATTCAGGATTAAATCTGTTTTGAGGGCTAGAAACTCGAAGTACATCCTAATGAACATTCCAAATGATAAAGTGGAGGAGGTGATTGAATTACTGCCGGGAATGAGGAGTCCTACAGTTCTTCCTTTAGCTGAAGAAGGCTGGAGTTCCATTCACACTGTGATCGAAGAAGAGCGTTTCTGGGAAGTCATTGATGAGCTGAAACGAAACGGTGCCGAAGGGATTTTAGTGACTTCTATTGAAAAAATGGTACTTTAAAACGATTTCAGATGAGGAAAATAATAGATCCAGATAAAAATGAATGGGAGAAAATCTTAAAACGTCCTACCAAAAGTGTAGAGGATGTTGAGAAAACTGTTTATCAGATTTTTGGTGAAGTAAAAGATAAAGGGAATGAAGCAGTTGCCAAATATACGCAGCTCTTCGACGGAATTTCCCTTGAGACTGAAGTTGTTTCAGCTGAAGAAATAAGAAATGCAGAGGCTCATATTTCAGAAGAGTTAAAAGAGGCAATTCAACTCGCAAAGAACAATATTGAGCGATTCCATGCGGCCCAGAGAACCGAAAAAGTTTCTGTGGAGACCACACCTGGAGTACAATGCTGGCAGGAGAAAAAGGCGATTCAAAAAGTTGGACTCTACATTCCCGGAGGGACTGCTCCATTGTTCTCAACCATTTTAATGTTGGCTGTTCCCGCAAAAATAGCAGGATGCGAAGAGATAGTTTTATGTAGTCCGCCCAATAAAAAAGGAGAATTGAATCCGGCTATATTGTATGCGGCAAATCTCTGCGGGGTTTCAAAGATTTTCAAAGTGGGAGGAATCCAGGCAATTGCTGCACTTACTTTTGGAACTGAAACCATTCCTAAAGTAAATAAGATTTTTGGTCCCGGAAACCAATTTGTGACTGTTGCCAAGCAGCTGGCTACAAAATATAATGTAGCTATAGATATGCCTGCAGGACCTTCAGAACTGTTGGTGGTGGCAGATGAATCGGCAAATGCGGCTTTTGTAGCATCAGATTTGTTATCACAGGCAGAGCATGGAATTGACAGTCAGGTAATTTTAATTTCACTTTCAAAACGTTTCCTTGATGAAGTGGAAAAAGAGATCAATAAACAGCTTCCTGAGCTGCCAAGAAATGAAATCGCAAAAGCGGCAATGGAAAATTCAAGGTTGATCTTTGTTGACAATGAACGGGAAGCTTTGGAAATGATCAATGAATACGGGCCGGAGCATTTTATTATTTGTGCTGACAAAGAAGATTTTTTCATCAACGGAATTATCAATGCAGGTTCTGTCTTTATTGGAAATTTCACTCCCGAAAGTGCTGGGGATTATGCTTCGGGGACGAACCATACCTTACCGACCAATGGATATGCAAAGCAATACAGCGGCGTAAATTTGGATAGTTTTATGAGAGCGGTAACTTTTCAAAGAATTTCTGAAGAAGGAATAAAAAACATTGGTTCAGCAATAGAACTTATGGCAGAAGCCGAAGGATTACAGGCTCACAAGAACGCAGTAACATTACGCCTAAATAGTCTTAAGTAAGATGAAGAAAAGCTTCAATATAAATACATTAATCCGGGAGAATGTCAACCGGCTGAAACCTTATTCCTCGGCACGCGATGAATTTACGGCTGAGGATCGAAAAATGGTGTTTTTGGATGCCAATGAAAATCCGTTTGAGAATGGCGTGAATCGATATCCAGATCCGCAGCAGAACAGATTGAAACAGGAGTTGGCGAAGCAAAAAAATGTAAATCCTTCCCAAATCTTATTAGGAAACGGAAGCGATGAAGTGCTGGATCTTATTTTTCGCGCTTTCTGCGAACCTAAAAAAGATAATATTATTACGTTACCGCCAACTTATGGGATGTATAAAGTTTTGGCCAATGTAAATGATGTGGAGGAAAGGGAAGTTTTGCTGACTTCTAATTTTCAGCCAGATGCAGCGCAGATCTTTGAAAAAGTAGATGATAAAACGAAAATAATATTTTTATGTTCTCCCAATAATCCCACGGGAAATAGCTTTTCTGAAACTGCTGTTACTGAATTGCTTCAGAAGTTTAATGGGCTTGTAGTCATTGATGAAGCGTACATAGATTTTTCCGAAGAAAAGAGCTGGCTGGAAAAACTGGAACAATTTCCAAACCTGGTTATCACACAAACGCTTTCCAAAGCATACGGACTTGCAGGAATACGCCTTGGAATTTGTTATGCTTCCCAAGAAATTATCCAGATCCTGAATAAAATAAAACCGCCATACAACATCAACGAACTAACGCAACAAAGAGCTTTAGAACGGTTGAAGGATGTAGATGCTGTAAAATCTGAAATTGCCCACCTTTTAGGTCAGCGGGAATTGTTGGATGAGGAATTGTGCAAAATATCTTTTGTGGAAGAAGTATACCCTTCAGATGCCAATTTTATTCTGGTAAAAGTGGATGATGCGACAACGAGATATCAGCAATTACTTGAACAGGGAATCGTCATCCGGAATCGTACCACCCAACCGTTGTGTGAGAACAGCTTACGCTTTACGGTGGGAACTGCAATGGAAAATGAGATATTACTGAATGCTCTGAAAAACCTGGAAGTAGAAGCAGTCAACCAACAAAATCAATAAAATTTCTTCAGAAATTAATCTAATAGAATCTATGAAAAAAGTATTGTTTATAGACAGGGACGGCACCATTGTACTTGAACCGGAAGACTATCAGCTCGATCATTTAGATAAGCTGGAATTTTATCCTAATTGTTTCCAATACCTGGCAAGAATTGCAAATGAATTGGATTATGAGCTGGTGATGGTCACTAATCAGGATGGATTGGGAACAGATTCTTTTCCTGAAGATACTTTTTGGCCCGTTCAGAATTTTATACTGAAGGTTTTTGAAAATGAAGGAGTAACGTTTTCTGAAATTTGCATAGACCGAACTTTTCCTGAAGAAAACGCCGAAACCAGAAAACCAAGAACAGGTTTGCTTACCCGCTATATGGAAAGTGGTGATTATGATCTGGAAAATTCTTTCGTGATTGGCGATAGGTTGACAGATATTGAGCTTGCCAAAAATCTTGGCGCAAAAGGCATTTTCATCAAAACCCATGAAGATCTTGGAAGTACGGAAGTTTCAGTCGACAGGAAGGAGCTGGAAGATGTAATTTCACTTCAAACAGAAAGCTGGAAAGAGATCTATGAATTTTTGAAGCTGAAAGAACGTTCTGCAGAAATTAGCCGCAAAACCAATGAAACTGATATTTACATCAACCTAAATCTTGATGGCACGGGAAAAGCCGATATTGATACCGGACTCAAATTTTTCGACCACATGCTGGACCAGATCGCGCGGCATGGACAAATGGACCTCGAAGTTCGTGTAAAAGGAGATCTTGAAGTAGATGAACACCACACTATTGAAGATACTGCAATAGCACTAGGAGAAGTTTTCTCTAAGGCTCTAGGGAATAAGATGGGTATTGAGCGTTATGGTTTCACTTTGCCAATGGATGATTGCCTGGCGCAGGTTGCAATAGATTTTGGTGGAAGAAACTGGTTGGTTTGGGAAGCAGAATTTAAGAGAGAAAAAATTGGTGAAATGCCAACGGAAATGTTTTACCACTTTTTTAAATCTTTTACAGACGGAGCCAAAGCTAACCTGAATATCAAAGCCGAAGGAACCAATGAACATCACAAGATAGAAGCCATTTTTAAAGCCTTTGCCAAAGCCATAAAAGTAGCGGTAAAGCAAGATCTGGAAAAGATGATTTTACCTTCCACAAAAGGGATGTTGTAGATTTCAAACCAAGTAAATAAGAAAGAGTGAAAATTGCAATAATTGATTATGGGGCGGGGAATATACAGAGTATTAAGTTTGCTCTTCAACGCCACGGTTATGAAGGTATTCTTACAAATGATGCTGAAGAGATTCGTGCCGCTGACAAAGTTATTTTTCCCGGTGTGGGAGAAGCGAGTAGTGCAATGCGAAAATTGAAAGCCATGGGATTGGATAAGCTTATCCCTCAACTTACTCAGCCGGTGCTTGGAATTTGTCTCGGGATGCAGTTGATGTGCAGCCATTCTGAAGAAGGAAATACTACAGGATTAAGCATTTTTGATGCTCCTGTCAAGAAGTTCTCTGGAGAGGTAAAAGTGCCGCAAATTGGGTGGAATCATATCTATAATCTAAAAACTCCCATTTTTGAAGGAATAAGAGAACAGGAGTATATTTACCTCGTGCACAGTTTTTATGTTCCGCTCTGCAAAGAAGCTATCGCCACTACAGAATATGGAGTGGAATATGCATCGGCGCTAAAAAAAGACAATTTTTACGGAGTACAGTTTCACCCCGAAAAGAGCAGCAATGCAGGAGAACAAATTTTGGAGAACTTTCTGAGGCTAGAGGTTTGAAATTATACATGATAAAAAATATAAATAGGGAAGACTATACCCTTTAACTTCTAAGATCTAACGTCAAATGAAAATAATCCCAGCTATAGACATTATTGACGGAAAGTGTGTAAGACTTTCCCAAGGGGACTATAATACGAAAAAAATATACAATGAGAATCCGCTGGAGGTAGCAAAGGAATTCCAGGATCACGGTATCCAATATCTGCACCTGGTAGACCTTGATGGTGCAAAGTCAAAACATATTGTGAACCACAAAGTACTGGAGCAAATTGCTACTAAAACCACTTTACGAATTGATTTTGGCGGCGGATTAAAATCTGATGAAGATTTGAAAATAGCGTTTGAAAGCGGAGCTTCCCAAGTTACAGGTGGGAGCATTGCCGTGAAAAACCCTGAAATATTTGAAAGTTGGCTTCAGAAATTTGGAAGTGAAAAGATCATTTTAGGGGCAGATGCGAATAATGAGAAAGTGGCAACAAACGGCTGGCTGGATGAATCTGAATTAGAACTGGTTCCTTTTATTCAGCAGTACGAGCAAAAGGGGGTGGAAAATGTGATTTGTACAGATATTTCTAAAGACGGAATGTTGCAGGGGCCTTCAACACATCTTTACCGAAGAATTTTAGAAGAAACAAAGAATATTAAGCTGATTGCTTCCGGAGGAATAGCCACTTTTGACGATCTTCCTTTACTCGCAGAAATCGGATGTGAAGGTGCGATCTTGGGTAAAGCCATTTATGAAGGAAGAATAAGTTTGAAGCAACTGGAGAAATTTATTCTTCAGAATCAATAAGTAATATTAATAGTGTAAAAGTCAAGCTGAATGTATTTCAGCTTCTTATACTAGAGATTCTGAAACAAGTTTAGAATGACCGACTTGCTGAGATATTACAAGAAATAGACACTATGCTGACAAAAAGAATCATTCCCTGCCTGGATATAAAAAATGGGCGCACTGTGAAAGGCGTAAATTTCGTCGAACTCCGTGATGCCGGTGATCCTGTAGAACTCGCAAAGATATATTCAGATTCCGGTGCCGATGAACTGGTATTTCTGGATATCACTGCTACGGAACAAAAGAGAAAAACCTTAGCTGATTTGGTGCTTCGGGTGGCCGCTACTGTGAACATTCCTTTTACCGTTGGCGGTGGAATTTCCTCTGTAGAAGATGTGGACGTACTGTTGCAAAACGGAGCAGACAAAGTTTCCATCAATTCTTCAGCAGTGAAAAACCCTCAATTGATCAATGAGCTGGTGGCAAAGTTTGGGAGCCAATGTATTACCGTCGCAATTGATGCGAAAGAAGTAGACGGAGAATGGATGGTACATTTAGTGGGTGGAAAAATTCCCACAGATTTGAATCTTTTCGAATGGGCCAGGGAAGTGGAAAAGCGTGGTGCCGGTGAGATTTTATTTACATCAATGAACAATGACGGAACAAAATCTGGCTTTGCGAATGAAGCTTTGGCAAAACTTTCTTCAGAATTGAATATTCCAATAATAGCTTCGGGAGGTGCAGGAAACATTCAACATTTTTGCGATACTTTTATAGAAGGAAAAGCCGATGCAGCTCTTGCGGCCAGTGTTTTCCATTTCAAGGAAATTGAGATTATTGATTTAAAAAAGGAAATGAAAGCGCAGGATATTGAGGTGAGACTATAAAGCGAAGTTGCGAGATTAAAAATTCAGAGGTTAGAAAAAGAGAAAAGAACCAAGAGACAAGACAAGATGAACATAGATTTTAGTAAAGATAAAGATGGTTTGGTACCGGCAATTGTTCAGGATGCAATCACGAAAAATGTGCTGATGCTGGGCTATATGAACGAAGAAGCTTACCAAAAAACCCTAGATACTAAGAAAGTTACATTTTTCAGCCGCAGTAAACAACGGTTATGGACAAAAGGAGAGGAAAGTGGCAACTTTTTGCACCTTGTTGATCTAAAAGAAGATTGTGACAATGACACGCTGTTGCTAAGTGTAAATCCGCAGGGGCCAACCTGTCACAAAGGAACGGCTACGTGTTGGGGAGAAGGGAATGAACAAAACTTCGGATTTATATCGACCCTCGAAAATGTCATTTCTGAAAGGAAAAATAATCCTGAAAATGAAAAGAGTTACGTGGCCTCTCTTTTTAAAAGTGGGATCAACAAAATAGCTCAAAAAGTAGGTGAAGAGGCTGTGGAAGTCGTTATTGAAGCAAAAGATCAAAATGACGATCTATTTTTAAATGAAAGTGCCGATTTGTTGTTCCATTACCTAATCCTTTTGCAACAAAAAGGTTATTCCCTCAAAGATGTCGTGGAAGTGCTTCAAAAAAGGCACAAGTAGGTATAAATTTGAACATAAAAAAACCTGTGAGATTCTCACAGGTTTTCTTTTTTATAATTCTACAGAATTTAAGATTCTGTTTCCTTTTTAGTCTTTTCGATATTGATGGTGAGCTCTTTTTTCTCCTCATCAAAATCCATAAAGATCTTATCTCCTTCGGAAACATTGGAGGTGATGATCTCCTCTGCCAGCGCATCTTCAATATACTTCTGAATCGCTCTGTTTAAAGGTCTGGCACCAAACTGGCGGTCAAATCCTTTTTCGGCGATATAATCTTTCGCTTTATCACTTAATTTAAGATCGTATCCAAGCGTTCCAATTCGTCCGAAGAGTTTTTGAAGTTCAATATCAATGATCTTATGGATGTGTTCCTGTTCAAGGGCATTGAAGATTACAACGTCATCAACCCTGTTCAGAAACTCGGGTGCAAATGCCTTTTTTAAAGCATTTTCAATCACACCTCTTGCATTTTCATCAACCTGAGATTTTTTGGCGGCAGTTCCAAATCCAACTCCCTGTCCAAAATCTTTTAGTTTTCTCGCTCCAATATTAGAAGTCATGATGATAATGGTATTCCGGAAGTCAATTTTTCGTCCAAGACTATCCGTTAAATATCCGTCATCAAGAACCTGTAAGAGCATGTTGAAAACATCTGGATGCGCTTTCTCAACTTCATCAAGCAGGATCACCGCATAAGGCTTACGTCTCACTTTTTCAGTTAGCTGTCCACCTTCTTCGTAACCCACGTATCCCGGAGGTGCCCCAATCAATCTACTTACCGCAAATTTCTCCATATACTCACTCATGTCAATTCTAATGAGCGCGTCTTCACTGTCAAACAATTCGCGGGAAAGGATCTTTGCAAGCTGCGTTTTCCCAACTCCCGTTTGTCCTAGGAAAATGAAGGAGCCAATTGGTTTATTCGGATCTTTAAGTCCGGCACGGTTCCTTTGAATCGCTTTTACCACTTTTCCAACAGCTTCATCCTGCCCAATTACCTTTCCTTTGATGAGGTTAGGTAATTCTGCGAGTTTATTGATCTCTGTTTGCGCAATCCTGTTGACGGGAATTCCTGTCATCATGGAAACGACATCGGCCACGTTATCTTCTGAAACTGTTTCCCGGTGGGATTTTGATTCTTCCTCCCAGCGTTCCTGGGCTATGGCAAGCTCTTTTTCAAGATTTTTTTCATCATCCCTAAGTTTAGCTGCCTCTTCATATTTCTGTTTTTTAACTACAGAATTTTTACTTTCACGAACTTCTTCAAGTTTTCTTTCCAGCTCCAGTATTTGCTTTGGAACGTCAATATTCGTGATGTGGACTCTGGAACCAGCCTCGTCTAAGGCATCAATAGCCTTATCTGGAAGAAAACGATCTGTCATGTACCTGTTGGTGAGTTTTACACAGGCTTCAATCGCTTCATCTGTATACGTTACGTGATGATGTTCTTCGTATTTATTTTTGATGTTGTTCAGGATCTGTATTGTTTCTTCTACGGTGGTAGGCTCCACAATTACCTTTTGAAAGCGTCTTTCTAAAGCTCCGTCTTTTTCAATGTACTGCCTGTACTCATCTAAGGTTGTAGCCCCAATACATTGAATTTCTCCCCTGGCAAGGGCAGGTTTAAACATATTGCTGGCATCCAGGCTTCCCGTAGCGCCACCGGCACCTACAATGGTGTGAATTTCATCAATGAAAAGGATGATATCATCATTCTTCTCAAGTTCGTTCATCACCGCCTTCATTCGCTCCTCAAATTGTCCGCGATATTTGGTGCCGGCGACCAGGCTTGCAAGATCAAGCGTTACTACACGTTTATCAAAAAGTATTCTAGATACTTTTCTTTTCACAATGCGAAGTGCTAAACCTTCGGCAATAGCTGATTTACCAACTCCGGGTTCTCCAATTAACAATGGGTTGTTTTTCTTACGACGACTAAGGATTTGAGAAACTCTTTCAATTTCTTTTTCTCTTCCCACAACAGGGTCAAGTTTATCCAGTTCTGCCATAGCCGTTAGATCCCTTCCGAAGTTATCAAGAACCGGTGTTTTTGATTTTTTTGTGGACTTCCCGGTAGTTCCCGAAAAGGGATTGCTTTTACCTGAATCATCTGCAGTAGCATCTTCATCAGAAAATGATTCGGCAGAGGGCGTGTCCATGTTATAATCATCTTCATTAGTGATCATATATTTGAACTGATCTTTTACTCCGTCATAATCCACTTTTAGCTTATTCAGCAGCTTTGTAGTGGGGTCATTCTCATTCCTCAATATACAAAGCAGTAGGTGAGCTGTGTTGATCGAAGAGCTTTGGAAAAGCTTTGCCTCCAAAAATGTGGTTTTTAATGCACGTTCTGCCTGCCGGGTAAGATGCAGATTCCTTTTTTCGTTTGAATTCACTGCGGCATCAGGCTCTGCGGGGCTCAAAATTTCCACTTTGCGCCTTAGGTGCGTTAAATCTATATCCAGGGCGTGTAGTATATTAATTGCCTTGCCATCTCCATCACGAAGTAAACCAAGCATTAAATGTTCTGTTCCTATAAAACTATGGCCTAGCCTTAAAGCTTCTTCTTTGCTATAGGCTATGACATCTTTTACTCTTGGGGAAAAATTATCATCCATGTTATTCCTTTCTCTCTAATTTGTATTAACTCAAGTTTCAAAAACCATACCTTTTATGAGTTATAGCTAATTGACAAAATAACTCTCATAAATCAAAACAGAAAGTAATGAACTTATTAACGAAGCACCCATAAAAATTTGTTAATAAAATAAGGGAAAACATAGGCTGTGATAGGTAATAGCTTGCCCAAAATGCGTAAATTGGCACGTTAGTTTTTTGAACCAAAATAAATGAATATATGGCTGAAGGAGAAAAGTTAATTCCTATCAACATTGAAGATGAAATGAAATCGGCTTACATTGATTATTCAATGTCGGTCATTGTGTCACGTGCTCTGCCAGACGTGCGTGATGGTTTAAAACCTGTGCACAGGAGGGTTTTATATGGGATGTATGAACTTGGGGTTCTCTCAAACAGAGCTCATAAAAAATCAGCGAGAATCGTAGGGGAAGTTTTAGGTAAGTATCACCCGCACGGAGATTCTTCGGTTTATGACACGATGGTAAGGATGGCTCAGGAATGGAGCCTTCGTTATATGTTAGTTGACGGTCAGGGTAACTTTGGTTCTGTTGACGGTGACAGTCCGGCGGCGATGCGTTATACAGAAGCCCGTATGCGCAAGATTAGTGAAGATATGCTTGCAGATATTGACAAGGAGACTGTTGATACTCAATTGAACTTTGACGATACTATTAAGGAACCGAAAGTTCTGCCGACAAGAATTCCAAACCTTTTGGTGAATGGTGCAAGTGGTATTGCCGTTGGAATGGCGACAAATATGCCACCTCATAACCTTTCTGAAGTTGTAGATGGTACTGTGGCATATATTGATAACCACGACATTGAGATTGACGAACTTATCCAGCATATTAAAGCTCCCGATTTTCCAACCGGCGGTACCATTTACGGATATGATGGCGTACGAGAAGCCTTTAAAACGGGCCGAGGAAGAATAGTAGTTCGGGCCAAGGCAAGCGTTGAGGAAGTGAATGGAAAAGAGGCTTTGGTGGTTACCGAAATTCCTTACCAGGTCAATAAAGCCGAAATGATTAAAAAAACGGCAGAACTGGTCAATGACAAGAAAATTGAAGGGATCTCCCTCATTAGGGATGAATCTGACAGGAATGGAATGCGAATCGTTTATATCCTTAAGCGTGATGCCATTCCAAATATTGTCCTTAATACCTTATATAAACACACCGCTTTACAATCTTCCTTTAGTGTAAATAATATTGCTTTGGTGAAGGGGCGTCCCGAAATGCTGAATCTCAAAGACATGATTTATCATTTCGTAGAGCACAGACATGACGTAGTTGTTCGCCGTACCACCTATGAACTGCGTAAGGCTGAAGAAAGAGCTCACATCTTGGAGGGATTGATCATAGCTTCAGATAATATTGATGAAGTAATAGCACTTATTAGAGCTTCTAATAATGCAGACGAGGCGCGTGCTAAATTGATCGAACGTTTTGAACTTACAGAAATTCAGGCCAAAGCGATTGTTGAAATGCGATTGAGACAGCTTACAGGTCTGGAGCAGGATAAGTTAAGGGCAGAATATAATGAGTTGATGGCTACCATTGAAGATCTTAAAGATATTCTTGCGAGAAAAGAGCGAAGAATGCAGGTGATCAAGGATGAGCTGCTTGAGGTAAAGGAAAAATACGGTGATGAAAGACGCTCTACAATAGAATATTCCGGAGGAGACCTGAGTATGGAAGATATGATCCCCGATGAACAGGTGGTCATTACAATTTCTCATGCAGGCTATATTAAACGAACTTCACTTACTGAATATAAAACCCAGAACAGGGGAGGTGTGGGACAAAAAGGATCTACGACCCGAAATGAAGACTTTCTGGAGAACCTTTTCGTAGGAACAAATCACCAGTACATGCTGTTCTTTACAGAAAAAGGTAAATGCTTCTGGATGAGGGTTTTTGAGATCCCTGAAGGAAGTAAAACTTCAAAGGGAAGAGCAATCCAGAATCTTATTAATCTGGAACCAGATGATAAGCTTAAGGCCTTTATTTGTACCAAAGATCTTAAAGATGAAGAGTACATTAACAGTCACTATGTAATCATGGCGACTAAAAAAGGGCAGGTTAAGAAGACTTCTCTGGAGCAGTATTCAAGACCGCGAACCAATGGAATCAATGCCATTACCATTAGGGAAGGGGATGAGTTGCTGGAGGCCAGATTAACCAATGGAAACAGCCAGGTAATGCTCGCGCTTAAGAGCGGGAAAGCCATTAGGTTTGAGGAAAGCAAGACTAGACCAATGGGAAGAAATGCATCTGGAGTTCGAGGAATTACCCTTGCTGATGACAAAGATGAAGTAGTTGGAATGATTGCCGTTCAGAATCCGCAGGAGGAAACAGTTTTAGTGGTTTCTGAAAATGGATATGGAAAACGTACTTATATAGACGATCCTGAAGATGGAGAACCAATCTACCGCATCACCAACCGTGGGGGGAAAGGAGTGAAAACTATTTCTATTACTCCAAAAACCGGAAGTCTTGTCGCTATCAAAAACGTCTCAGATCTGGATGACCTTATGATCATCAACAAATCAGGAATTGCCATTCGAACTTCTGTAGATAGCTTGAGAGTTATGGGCCGGGCCACTCAGGGGGTAAGACTTATAAATCTTAAAGGAAACGATTCCATTGCAGCTGTTGCAAAAGTAATGAACGAAGAGGAAGACGTAGAGAACGTTTGTGATCAGGAAGAGCTTGATATGACAGGTGACAACCAGGATGGCACAACTATTGCAAATGATAGCGAAGAATAAGTCAAATACAAAACCAAGAAAAATGAAAACACGAATTTTAACGGCGGTACTAGCTATGTTTACTGTCGTGGCATTTGCCCAAAAGAAAGAAATACGCAGGGCCGGAAAAGCCGTTGAAAAGGGCGAATGGCAGAAAGCAAAAGATTATCTGAATGAAGCAGAAGCCGAATTGGCAGGAGCTGATGAAGATGAAAAAGCCGATTACTACCTTTACAAAGGTTATGCATTAATTGGTAATGGTGAAAACGTACCGCCTCAGGATCTGTCTGCGGCTACTGAAGCTTTTAAACAAGCTCAGCAGTTAGGACATGATGAAGCGGCTCAGGGAATCACTGCTGCCAGTAACGCCTTGGTGAATGCGGCTATTGCAGATCAAAACGCAAAGAATTTCGAAGGTGCTGCTGATAAGCTTTATGAAAGCTATGAATTGAATAAGCAGGACACGCTATACCTATACTACGCTGCTTCAAACGCAGTTAACGCAGGTAATTATGATAAAGCTCTAGATTTTTATGAGACATTAAAAGATCTTGGTTTTTCCGGAGAACAAACAGAATATACTGCTGTAAATAAAGAAACAGGAGAGACCGAAGTGATGACCTCTAAGGAACAGCGTGATCTTTTTGTGAAAAGTGGTGATTATACAGATCCACAAGATCGGAAGACCGAATCAAAAACTGGGGAAATTGCTAAAAATGTTGCCTTGATCTACATGGAAAAAGGAGAAAATGAGAAAGCTGTGGCTGCTATGGAAGATGCTAAAAGGGAAAACCCGAATGATGTTGCTCTCTTGCAATCTGAAGCAGATATGTATTATTCCATGGGAGATATGGAAAAGTATCGTGACATCATGGAGCAGGTAGTTGAGCAGGATCCGGAGAATGCTGTACTTCTTTACAATTTGGGAGTAAGTTCTGCCGAGCTTGGTGAAAGAGATAGAGCAATTGAATTTTATAAGAAGGCTTTAGAACTTGACCCTGAAATGACAAATGCCAGAATTAACATTGCCCATGTAATTTTGTCTAGAGAGCAGCCAATCGTTGAGGAAATGAATACACTTGGAACAAGTGCTGCAGAGAATAAGCGCTATGATGAGCTAGCAGAAGAACGACGTTCGGTATATCGTGATGCTATTCCTCATCTTGAGCAGGTTCTGGAAAAAAATCCGGACAATGTAGAGGCGGCAAGAACAATGATGAACATATACTATCAGCTAAACGAGCCGGAAAATGCTGAAAAGATGAAGCAGAAAATTGCTGAAATTGAAGCTCAACAATAAGCACTAGAATTTGTAAGCATAAAAAAACCCGCATTTGCGGGTTTTTTTATGCTTATATGATTTTTTTAATCACTCTTAATTTGTGAGTGTGCCGTCTAAGTTCGGCATTGTAAATTCCGGAGTGGTCGATTCTATCTACTCTCACTTTTCCGAAGGCGTGGATGATATAATTATTATGCATCATTAGGCCCACATGATTAATTATGCCTTCTTTGTCATCAAAAAATGCCAGATCTCCTGGTTCACTTTCTTCAATAAAACTAAGGGATTCCCCTTGTTGCGCCTGTTGGGCTGCATTCCTCGAAATTTGATAACCACTAAGACGATAAACCATTTGTGTTAGGCCACTGGCATCTATGCCAAAAGGAGATTTTCCACCCCATAGGAATGGCGTATTTAAATATAGAAATGCTGTTTCCAGTAATTTTGTTTTAGCAGTTTTTCCGCTGATTTTCTTTCCGTCGTATTTATGTGCTAAAAATGAATGAAAATTTATTACCGATCCCAGTGGAATCGGTAATAAATTTTGCTTTTCATCAAAAATTAATTCAACCAGGTCTGCCGAAAATACCGGTTCTGCCGCATCAAATTTCGAATAATTCTCTTCAGAAATAAGAAGATATTGACTGTTGTTGATCCAACCTTCAAAAAGATCATGTGCAACCCTAATTTTTGACCATTTGTCTCGGTTTTCGAGCACTTTAAAATGTTCTCCATATAAGAGCTGGCTGGTCATTTCACTGCGTTCCGAAGGCTCTAATCTAAGGGAGACTGCACTTAGGTTGCAAATTCCGTATTGCATGAAGAATCTTTTGAAAATTAGCTCCTTTCTACCACTATTGCTGAAGCACCACCGCCGCCATTACAGATTGCAGCAGCCCCAATTTTCCCATTGTTTTGTTCTAATACATTTAGCAAGGTAATAAGTATTCTTACTCCCGAACAGCCAAGAGGATGTCCCAAAGAAACGGCACCACCGTTTACGTTTGTATTCTTATCTGTTAATCCTAGTATCTTCATGTTCGCCAGGCCGACAACAGAAAATGCTTCATTAAATTCAAAATAATCTACTTCTTCTTGTGAAATACCTGCTTTTTTCAATGCTTTCGGTAATGCTATAGCCGGTGCAGTAGTAAATTTGTTTGGATCTTGCGCTGCATCAGCGTAACCTTTGATCGTCCCAAGGATCTTTAATCCCATTTCCTCGGCTTTTTCTCGGCTCATAAGCACAACGGCACCGGCACCGTCGTTAATAGTAGAAGCATTTGCAGCAGTTACCGTACCTTCTTTGGAAAAAGCGGGCCTTAGGGAAGTAACCTTGTCAAGATTGACTTTCTTATATTCTTCATCTTCTTTAATAACCAAAGCATCGCCTCTTCTTTGGGGGACTTCAACAGGAACTACTTCGTTGTCAAATTTTCCTTCCTCCCACGCCTTGGCCGATCTCTGGTATGACTGGATAGCGAACTTGTCCTGATCCTCTCTTGTAAACTCATGCTCTACGGCACATTCGTCTGCACAAACTCCCATTGCCATTTGCCCGTATACATCTGTCAGACCATCCTTCTGTAATCCGTCGATCATCGTGGCTGGCCCAAATTTCTGTCCGTTTCTTAAATGAAGATAATGAGGGATCATACTCATATTTTCCATTCCACCGGCTACTATAATATCGGCATCTCCCAGCATTATAGACTGTGCACCTTGAGTGACAGCTTTCATGCCACTGGCACAAACTTTATTAACTGTTGTACAAGGTACATTATATGGAATACCTGCACCTACTGCTGCCTGCCGTGCCGGCGCTTGGCCCGTTCCTGCCTGCACTACATTTCCCATGAGAACTTCTTCCACGAGTTCAGGCTTCAGGTTTATTTTATCAAGTGCTCCTTTAATTGCTATAGATCCAAGCTTGGTTGCCGGGACAGTCGATAAGCTGCCTAAAAAGCTACCAATTGGAGTTCTTGCGGCGCTTACTATTACTACTTCTTTGCTCATCATATCTAATTTAGATTTCTATGGCGAATTTAATCATTTTATGAGGAACAAACCAAGGTAAAGACTTTCAGCAGTGAATTTTTAGTACATTTGAATTCAGCTAAAAATTATATGGAACGACTTGTAAATTTTCTCTATAAGAACCAGGCCCTATTTTATAAAATTTTTTTATTTCTACTTACTACTTTCCTGGTTGTTTATTTGTTTCCGAAGGGAGGAAAATTTAAATATGAAATTCCACGTGGGAAGCCCTGGCAGTATGATAACCTTTATGCTCCCTTTGATTTTGCCATTCTTAAGACCCCACAGGAAATTGAAGCTGAAAAAGAACAAATCAATGAAAGTCATATTCCATATTATGAATATGATGAGCAGGTAGTTGACAGCGTCAAAAAGGCCATTGCAATTGAATTTTCTGGCATATTTCCAGATTCTCTTCACAGGGTGCAGAAGAACCGTTTGCAGAATTTTGTAGAGGAGACCACCCAGAACATCTATAACTACGGACTCATTCAAGAAATCATTCCTGTAGGGGGCGAGGAACTGGTATATCTACGTAGGGGAAATGAAGCGAATGAAGTTTCCTACCAACATATTCTGAAACAAAATGAATTAAGGTCATTTTTGAATAGCAGGATAGAAGAAAGGCAGTTGCAATTATTTCGCGATGAACTGCTGGGACTGTTTTTTAATTCTGTACGCCCTAATGTAAGTTATGATGAGGAGCTAACTCTTAGGGAGCTCGAAAGCAAGTACAACCAGATCTCCTATACCCGCGGAAGTGTAGAACGAGGGACCATTATTGTGGCTAAAGGAGAAATCGTGGAAGGCGATAAACTTAAAATCCTAAATTCCCTCAAGGCTGAGTATGAATCGCAGGTATGGAGTGAAGCCAATTATAATTGGGTGATCTTTGGTTACAGTGTCCTGGTTTTCCTGGCTTTGCTGATGTTGCTCCTGTTTATCAGGAAATATAGACCAGATATTTTTCAAAATAACATCAAGGTTACTTTTATATTTTTCAATTTGCTCTTGATGGTGCTTCTTACCATTGGAGTAATCAACTTCAATGTAAATTACGTTTACGTGGTTCCATTGTGTATTCTGCCCCTTACTTTAAAAGGCTTTTTTGATTCACGTCTTGGGTTGTTTACTCATGTCATAACTGTGGTACTATTGGGCTTTGTGGTTCCAGACAGTTATGAATATATGTTCCTGCAAATCATTGCGGGGATCGTAACCATTCTTACAGTTTCTGAACTTTACAAAAGGGCAAATTTGTTCATCTCTGTAGGACAAATCACTCTTATCTATATTATTTCCTACTTTGCGTTTACTATTATACAGGAAGGTGCAATTTCTGAAATTAACCCCGAAGTATTCCTTATGTTCCTTCTTAACGGATTGGCCACGCTGTTTGTGCAGCCATTGATCTATGCTTATGAAAAAATATTCGGATTGGTTTCCGATATGTCATTGCTGGAGCTTTCAGATACAAATAGTAAGCTTTTAAAGGAGCTTTCAGACAAGGCACCGGGGACTTTTCACCATTCTCTCAATGTTGCCAATTTAGCCGAAGCTGCAGCCAATGAGGTTGGTGCCAATGCGATGTTGGTGAGAGTAGGAGCGCTCTATCATGACATTGGTAAAATGAGAAATCCTACCTACTTTACCGAAAATCAAACGACATCTGTTAACTCTCATGATGAACTTTCTCCACAGGAAAGCGCACAACTTATCATTGAACACGTAATTAATGGGATAGAAATTGCCAAGAAGAGAAACCTTCCAGACAGGGTGATCGATTTTATTCGTACTCATCATGGGACCACTACGGTATACTACTTCTTCAAGAAAGAACAGGAAACCAATGACAAAGTGAATCCTGAAGATTTTAGATATCCCGGACCTCTTCCTTTTAGTAAGGAAACCGCTATTTTAATGATGTGTGATAGTGTGGAGGCAGCCAGTAGAAGTTTAAAAGAACCTACTGCAAAATTAATAGATAATTTTGTGGAAAAGATTATTAATAAGCAAATGGAAGAGGAGCAATTCCTGAATTCGGATATTACCTTTATGGAAATTCAGCTTATCAAAAAGGTGCTGAAAAGGAAATTGAAGAACATCTTCCATTTGCGAATAGAATACCCGGAATAGGAATTCTAATACACCTTTACAACTTCTATTTTGTCATCTTTAAATGTGAACTCGTCTCCGGCTTTCTTGCCTTCCAGGTGTTCATAAATAGGCGCATCTGTGGATATTGCATAAACACTTGTACCATCTTCTAAATCTATTTGACCTAAGGGTACTGAGATATAGTAGAATCCTTTTTTTGTTTCTACCAGGCTGCCGGGACGTACGGTTTCGCTAATATGATTACGGTCCAGGTTAGCTAGAGTTTCCTTCATTTCGCGCGCATTGTCCAGGTAACCCGCATTTTTTTCATAATTGGTAAGCATCTCTCCTTTGTTGCCGTATTCATCAAAATCTGGATGCATTTTACTTTCTTCATTCTGGCCGCTTATTTCATCCATTTTACCGCGGTATTTTTCAATTTGTTCATTGACAGAATCAAGACATTTGTTGAATAATTCTTCCTTATTAATGCTCATGTTATCGTTTTTTATAAATTTATTGAACGAGCCTGGGAATAAAGAACAATTAGGAAAAGTTTAATATCCACTTCATTTCAATTATAAGTTTTTAAGCTTATATTAATAAATAATAAGTTTTTAAACTTATTTTTCTATATTTGAAGAATGGTAGCCATTATTACAGCAGATCTTGTTGATTCATCTCTCTATGAAGAAGAATTTTTGAACAGTGTGTTAAACACGCTACAGTCAGAATTTAAGAAAATCCAGCAAGAGCATGGGATCAAAAATGTGCAGTTCGAGATTTACCGGGGAGATAGTTTTCAGGGTATTATTCAAGATCCTAAATGGGCATTACGTATGGCACTGCAAATAAAAACAGCTGTCAATCAAATTCCCTCCCGTGAAACGTCTTCGGGCAGAGCATTATCTAAGTTGGCCGACTTCAACTTGGCGCTGGGGATTGGATCATTAGATCTTCAGCGGGATTCTATTGCAGAATCAAACGGGCAGGCATTCCAGTTTTCCGGTAGGACCTTAGATGGAATGAAGTCGGAAACACAGCGTACAAAAATAAAAACCATTGATGAGGACATTAATGAAGAGTTCAATACAAGTTTCTTTTTAATGGATCTTTTAATGGAAAAATGGAGTACGGCTTCTGCAGAGGTGGTTTATTACTTAATGCAGGGATTGAAGGAAAGAGAAATAGCGGAAAAATTAAAAATCAGCCAGTCGGCAGTAAATCAACGCAAAAAAGCTTCGGGCTGGGAAGCTATTGCAAAATTGGTTGAAAGGTATGAAAATGTTATGAATAAGAAGCTTCGCCCATGAATAGTCCTCTTCTCATCCTTATACAGTTATTGCTGGCTCATATTTTAACAGATTTTGTGCTGCAGCCAACTTCCTGGGTCGAGCACAAAAGAGAGCGAAAAGCCACTTCAGGATACTTATATGTGCATTCAATCATTGCAGGGCTGCTCACTTATTTATTGCTTCAAAAATGGCATTTATGGCTCGTGCCTGTGGTGATAAGTGTGAGCCACTTTTTGATTGACTGGTGGAAACTTCAACAGAAAAAAGACAATCTCAAGATCTTTCTTTTAGATCAATTTTTTCACATGGTGGTCATTTTGATGGTATGGCTGGTTTTGGCAGATTACACTTCAGATGTACTTCCATTTTTGACGGGGATCATGAATTCTGAGCGTCTACTTCTTATTATTTCAGCTTATTTATTTGTCATTTTTCCGGTGGGTTTTATTATAGGAAAAGCAACTGCCCGTTGGCAAAATGAAATTAGTGATGTAGAAGAGAGAACGGGGCTTCAGGATGCAGGGCTGTACATTGGCATTTTTGAGCGCATCCTGGTACTTACCTTTATTCTTACGGGGTATTTTTCTGCCATAGGATTTTTAATCGCCGCAAAATCAATTCTTAGATTTAGTGATAAAACAGAAACAGGCGCAAGAAAGCAGACAGAGTATGTTCTTATTGGAACCTTGATGAGCTTTGCAATTACTATTCTCTTAGGTTTGCTCACATACCATATCACTTTCTAGCAACTGAATGTTATCCTGAAGCGAATTCTTGACCAGCTTCATCATACGCTTATTCAAAGCAGAAGAGTTTTCTGTATAAAGCACATATTCTTCTACTGTAAACATCCCTATAATCATTCCTTTAAGGCTGTTTCTGAATTTTATATCTTTCTGAATAGCATTCTCTATATAAAGAAGGCGCTTCTCAATTGAAAGCTTTAAAAAAGCATTTTTATGCTTCCGGGTGTAGTTCTTAAAAGCCTCTATCAACAATTCCCGCTGCAATTTAATAACCGGCCTTAAAGTCTTGTTCTGAAAAAATTCTTCTGCTCCCATCCTATCAGTTAAAAGGGCAGAAGGAATGTCTGGGCGCATTTCAATTAAATGTTGCTTTCGATCTTTCATGACAGCTGTTTTCCTAAAGATAGCATATTCAATGCCTGCAAAATTGAAAAGCTGCCATTCTTATTAAGGAGTTATAAACAACAGGAGCGTAGCGTTAAAGAACCTTAATGTTTTTTCAAACCTGCAGCCTTCTTTTTACCTTTAGAAAAACTTGAATTCTATGATCACTTCAAAAAATCCATATACGGGAAAAGAACTGGAAAACTTTGAGGAATTATCTTCTTCTGAAATAGATGAGGCCTTAATAATTGCAGACAACTGTTTCAAAAAGTGGAAAAAAACCGACTTTTCTGAAAGATCGAAGCTTATGAAAAAAGCAGCAAAAGAACTTCGGAACAATAATAAGGAATATGCTGAAGCTATCACGGCAGAAATGGGAAAACCCATTACACAATCCCTCGCCGAAGTTGAAAAATGTGCCTGGGTCTGTAATTATTATGCCGAAAATGCCGAAGATCATCTTGAATCTGAAGAAATAGAGACCGATGCTTATAAAAGTTATATAAGTTATGAACCCCTAGGGGTTGTGCTGGCTGTAATGCCGTGGAATTATCCTTTATGGCAGGTTTTCAGATTTGCGGCACCAGCTTTAATGGCGGGAAATGTCGGCGTTCTCAAACATTCGAGCAATGTGATGCGCTGTGGTTTTAATATTCAAAAAGTGTTTGAAAAAGCAGGTTTTCCGAAGGGAAGTTTTCAGAATCTCGCTATTGGAAGTAAAAAGGTAGAGGAAGTCATCAAACATAAAATCGTAAAAGCAGTCACTTTAACGGGAAGCGTGGGTGCAGGAAAATCTGTGGCTGCAACGGCCGGTAATGAAATTAAAAAAACCGTTTTGGAACTTGGTGGTAGCAATGCCCTGGTCGTTTTTGATGATGCAGATATTGACGAGGCCGTAGAGGTTTGCGTGCAGGCAAGATTTCAAAATACGGGGCAAAGTTGTATTGCCGGTAAGAGATTGTTGCTGCATGAACCTATTGCAGAAAAATTCCTGAAGAAGTTTAAGAAACAGGTTGAAGATTTGCAGAGTGGTGACCCCATGAACAAAGACACCTATGTAGGGGTGCAAGCCCGTGAGGACCTGGCCGAGGATCTTGAAAAGCAAATCAAAGAATCGGTAGAGCAGGGGGCAAAAGTGTTGTTAGGGGGAAAGAGGAAAGGAGCTTACCTGGAGCCGGCCATTATAACTAATGTAACACAGGAAATGCCGGTATGGAAGGAAGAAACTTTTGGACCGGCAATTGCTGTCATGAATTTTAAAACCGAAGAGGAAGCGGTAGAACTTGTGAATAATTCTGAATACGGACTCGGAGTGTCAATTTTTACCGAGGATCTTCAGAAGGCTAAAAGGCTGGTTCCTCAATTTGAAGACGGAGCTGTCTTTGTCAATGAAAAGGTGAAAAGTGATCCCCGGCTGCCTTTTGGCGGCACCAAAAATTCCGGTTATGGACGGGAGCTTTCTTTCCACGGAATAAGGGAATTTGTAAATATTAAAACCGTGTACATAAATAAGTTTTAAAATATGTCAAACCAGAACATTTCATTAACGGCAGATAGTGCTATTTTTCGTTCAGAAGGAGAAAGAACAGAGCTCTTACTGGTTCAGCGCAAATATGATCCTTATAAAGGTTTATGGGCGCTGCCGGGAGGTTTCTTAAAAGATGACGAAACCCTTGAAGATGGTGCGAAAAGAGAGCTCGAAGAAGAAACAGGATTGAAAGTGGAGCGCCTGGAACAAATAAGAGCCTACGGAATTCCAGACCGTAATCCGCGGGGGCGAACAGTAAGCATCGGATTTTGGGGGGAGTTAAAAGAAAAAGTTGAAGTAAAAGGAAACGATGATGCCGAGCTTGCAGACTGGCATGATGTACAAAAACTTCCGAAGCTTGCTTTTGATCATGATCTTATCGTAGAGGAAGCATTTCAAAAGTACAGCTCCAAAAAAAGTAATTAATAACAGGTTTTTAAAATAAAATATGCATGAGATTTCATACAAGGAAATGGATCAAACCCCAAGATTTGAACGCGAATGGCTCCCTCTTTGGAGGCAGGATACTTGAATGGATTGATGAAGAAGCCGCATTATACTCCATAATTCAGCTTGAAAATCCACACACGGTTACCAAGTATATGAGTGAAATAGATTTTAAAAGTTCTGCGCGGCAGGGAGATATTGTGGAAATAGGAATTGATGTGGTGAAATTTGGAAATGCTTCGCTCACCCTTACCTGCGAAGTTCGAAATAAGATGACCCATGAAAGTATTATTACCATAGATAAGATCGTGATGGTTTCTTTAGATGAAAATGGAAAGGCAAAACCGCACGGGAAATCAAAAATTGAGTTTGTAAAAGATCGTTTACGGCAGGATTAGATTTACTATTTTCTTTCCTCTGGATCTTTAGATAATCGTACAGGAAAATCTTTCTCCTGGTTATACAATTTGATCTCCTGGATGTCGGCTGGGAGGTAATAACCATTTTGTTCTAAAGCTTCTTTTACCTCACGAATTATAATTCCTTTGGTAACCAGAGCAAACCTTCTAAAATCTGTAGTGTCTACCCAAAAGAAGACTTTCAGGTTCATGGTGCTGGTCGCAAGTTCGTCCTCAACGATAAAATTTGTATGCTCCATGTCCTCAATAACGGTGGGTTCCTCTCGAAGTACTTCAAGAATGATCTTTTTGGCACCTTCAATATTATCTTCATATGCAATCCCAACCGTAAAATCCCATCTAAAAAATCCATCTTCGGTAAAATTGGTAACCGGCTCATTTAACACATCACTGTTAGGTATGTAAACATCTTTTCCATCAAAAGTTTTTAATTTTGTATAGCGGAATTCCAGTCCTTTTACCTTTCCGAAGTTTTCTCCAATTTCTACTGTGTCATGAATATTAAAGGGGCGGTTAAAGGCGAGGATGATCCCCGCAATAAAATTTTCGCCAATATCCTTAAAGGCAAACCCCAGCACCAGGGCACTGGCACCAGCAGCAGTAAGTATTGCCGTCGCGATCCCGCCGAGTCCTGCAGCTCTTAACCCCAGCATGATGGCTATAATAATAAAACCAAACCTGATGGTTTTTCCCAAAAAGCGGCTCATCAAAGGGTCTTTGGTTCTTTTTGAGATTCTTCGTGTTGCAAAGCGGCCAATATAGGTACCTATTAAAACTCCCAATACTATGATGAGCAGGCCTATTGCTATACCAGGGAGCTGATCAATGAGATTGTCATAAAATCTTTCGAATGATTCTGAGAGATTTCTTGTTGGGCGGATTTCATTTTCCTGAAGCATTATTAAATGTTTGCTCCCTAAAATACCAATTATAAATAGTATCGATTCCTAATAGAATGTTAGGATTACCGTCCGAATATTAAACTCGCTCAAAACAGGCGCCAAAAAAGCCATTTTTGATGCCCACTAATTAAGGCTAAAAAACCAAGTCTAAAGAGCATTTTTCTAAAGAAAATAATAAGGTGAATCTAGAAGATGTTAAACATGGTCAACAAACGTAAGGGGAAGCAACAAGCTTTACAAAATTTTAAGAAATATCCACTATTTATCCTATAACTTTAAGTGTACTAACCGTTTAGCTATTGTATGTGGTTAAACATAAAAACCTAACTAATGAAAGATGTTAATCATTTGAACTCCTACAACGCAGTACCCCGAAAAGGCATTTCCTGGAGAGCAATTTTTGCAGGTGTGGTAACCATTCTTGCAACAATGCTCCTTTTAAATCTTATTGGGCTGGCTATAGGATTTGGCAGTATTGAACCTACAGAAGAGAGCAATCCTTTAAGTGGTCTTGGCACCGGCAGTCTTATCTGGTGGATCATAAGTTGTCTAATAGCATTGTTTCTGGGTGGTTATGTGGCAGCACGTGTAGGTGTTTCTTTTTCCAATAAAAGTGGGATGATCCAGGGAATTATGACCTGGGCGCTGTATACATTTATTTCAGCTTGGCTTGTAACCTCTGCTGTAGGCAGTATAGTTTCCGGGGTAGGAAATGCTGTAGGTAGTGTCATTTCAACAACAGGACAGGCCATAGGAAATATTGGTGGTGGCAGTGAAAACCAGAACCAGGAACAAATACAGCAGCAAAGGCAGCAGCAAAACGAAGGCTTGAATATTTCCCTTCAACAGGCAAAAGAACAATTCTATGCACTTTTGGAGGATACTCAAAAAGACAGCCTTGATCCAGATTTACTGCAAAGACAGGCTAACGAAATGACTTCGGAAGCAAGAGAGGCAGCAAGAACTTCAGCAAGACAACCCGGAAAAATTGACAACCAGGTGGAACAGATTTTTAACGAAGCAAGAAATGAATTCCAGGGAACATTTGAGGCTGTTGACAAGCAGGCGCTTGTAAACGTGCTTACCGAACGCACAGATATGTCTGAAGCCGAAGCCGAAAGAGCTGTAGATAACTACCTGATTCAATATGAAAACCTACGTCAACAAGCCGAAGAATTCCTTCAGAATGCGAAAGATCAGGCTAATCAAACGGCAGGTAATATTGCCGATGCAATTGCCGATGCAGCACTTTACCTGGCAATTGCACTTATTCTTGGACTTATCGTAGCTGCGGCAGGTGGATACGCCGGAGTGAAAAGTCTGCGTCATGATTACGCCAATACTCATTATGTTCACGAACCCTATGACAGGGATGGGGACTATGACCGCAGAGACGATACTCATCGTTCTCATATAACGCGTCCAACACGTACTCGAGACAGGGATGACGATTATGAGCTGAGGTAAGTTGTTATAAATAGCTATCCAAAAAGGGGCTTTTAAGCCTCTTTTTTTGTTTCAGGTAAATTGCTTTCCTTTTTCATAACAGCAATTGACTTTATAATATCATCTCCGGAAGGCGATTCGAATAACTGAAGATCAAAATATGGAATCGCAGCAATGAGATGGTCAAAAATATCTGCAGTGATCTGTTCGTAAACTTCCCAAGCCTTTTCGGTACTAAAACAATAGATTTCCAGCGGAATTCCCTGCGTAGTGGGAGCGAGATGCCGCACCATAATAGTAAGTTCTTTGCTAACATGGGGATGTTTATGCAAATAGGCATCTACATACTTTCTGAAAACACCTAAATTCGTCTGGTTTCTGCCATTTATAACGGTCGAGCGGTCGAAGTTGTGGTGCTTGTTAAAATCTTCGATCTCCAGTTGCCGCTCTTTTATATATGGTGCGATTAACTGAAATTTTTGAAATTTTTCAATATCTTCAGAAGAGATAAAGCGTATAGAATTTTGTTTTATAAAAAGAGAACGTTTAATCCTTCTTCCGGGCGATTCCTGCATTCCACGCCAGTTTTGAAATGAATCGGCGATGAGGTTATAGGTTGGAATGGTGGTGAAGGTTTTATCCCAGTTCTGGACACGTACGGTAGCAAGATTTATTTCGGTGACAAAACCGTCTGCTCCATATTTACTAAAGGTGATCCAGTCCCCAATTCGTACAATATCATTTACTGAAACCTGTATAGAAGCAACAAATCCTAATATAGTATCCTTAAAGATAAGTAGGATGATGGCCGAGGCTGCACCCAGAGAAAAGAGGAAATTAAGAACAGATTTATTGAAGATTTCAGAAAAAATGAAAACAAATCCAATAATCCAAAGAAAGATCATCATTACCTGGATATAACTTTCAATGGGTTTGTCCATAAACTCCTCCCTGGTTTTGAGGTAATTCTTGGAGGTTCTTAAGATACTACGGATGATGAGCACCGAAAGGATGATGATGTAAACATTCACCAGGGATTCAAAAATGCCAAGAAAACGGTCGTATCCGGCGAATATTAGCGGCACAGTAACCATCACCAGGAGTAAGGGCAAAATATTGCTTACAAATCTTGGAAAATTACTTTTAACAAGAAAATCATCAAATGTGGTAACCGTCTTATTGGAAAAAGCTTCAAACATGCGGATTACTACTTTTTTCGTAATAAGTTGAATTACAAAAAGTAATAAAAAAAGCACCGCTACGCTTATGGCCATACTGGTTATATGAGCCATGGTTTCATTCATGCCTGTCTCTGCCAGATAATCGGTCAGGAGGGAAGTGAGATTTTCACCATCGTTAAGCATCACTTATAAATACTTTTTTTCCACGTAAAATGGTCCAAAGGGAAGTACAGAACTAAGGCAAACAATAAGAAAGGTTTTCATGTTCCAGTTAAGCGGTTTGTAAAAGTATACCGCACCCATTATATATGCTACGAAGAGAATACCATGAAACATTCCCGTAACCTGTACCATTTGAGGAAGATCCCATATATATTTTAAAGGCATTGCAATAAACAGAAGAAGTAAAAAAGATAACCCCTCTAATATACTGATCCATTTGAAGATTCTAACCTGTTGATTCAGTGTCATAGTCTATTAATTTTTATGCTGCAAATATACTTCTTATATGCTGAAAAATATGCCTTGTTTTTGCTCTTTTTGAGTGAAATTTAGATGCATCTTTTGACAGTTTTATTAAGTCGGCTTATGCTATTTTCTGAAAATGTTTTTTTGTAAAAAGACGTCGAAATGATGAAAAAAAACTGAGGTATTTAAAGAATACGCTGAAGTAAAGACCAAGTAATTTATTAATTTGCAGGTTCTATCAAAATGTAAAAGATGAGTAAAAAAATACTGGTTACCGGCGGTCTTGGTTTTATAGGTTCTCATACGGTGGTGGCTCTACAGGAAAAGGGATATGAAGTAGTAGTTATTGATAACCTTTCCAATTCTTCGCTTAGCGTTCTTGGAGGAATTACCAAGATCACCAAGTCCTCACCAGATTTTGAGAACATTGATCTTAGGGACAAGGTTGCGGTAAAAAAGTTTTTCGAGAAGTATTCAGATATTGATGCCGTTATTCATTTTGCTGCATCAAAGGCCGTGGGGGAAAGCGTTGAAAACCCTCTACTTTACTACGAAAACAATATTAATACGCTGGTATACCTTCTTCAGCAATTAAAAGAAAAGGACCGTGCAAAGTTTATTTTTAGCTCTTCGTGTACCGTATATGGCCAGGCAGATGAGCTGCCTATTACTGAATCTGCCCCTGTTAAGAAAGCAGAATCCCCTTACGGAAATACCAAGCAAATAGGAGAGGAGATAATAAAAGACACCTGCAAAGTAAATGATAACCTCAGTGCGATTTCACTTAGATACTTTAACCCTATTGGAGCGCATCCCACAGCAAATATTGGGGAACTTCCAATTGGTACCCCACAAAATTTAATTCCATTTATTACTCAAACAGCCGCAGGAAAGAGAAAGCAATTATCGGTTTTTGGTGATGATTATCCAACGCCAGATGGTACCTGCATTCGCGATTATATTCATGTGATGGATCTTGCGCGTGCACACGTTATTGCATTGGAGCGGCTTCTTGAAGAAGAGCAAAGCAGCAATTACGAAGTTTTCAATTTGGGAACCGGTACAGGAAATTCGGTGCTCGAAGTGATTAAATCCTTTGAAAAAGTTTCAGGAGAAGAATTACCCTATAAAATTACCGATAGGAGAGAAGGAGATGTGGTCGCAGCTTACGCCGATACATCTAAAGCAAACGATGTACTTAAATGGAAAGCAGATTTTACTCTTGATGATGCACTGGCAAGCGCATGGAAGTGGCAACAAACATTAGAGGAGAAGAAAGAAAATGAGATATAGTAAGAGTTATTTTATAAAAAAGGGAGCTAAATTTTTAGCTCCCTTTCCTTTTTATTTCGTTTTCTCTTAATTCACAATAAAAGCATGGATCACACCTGGCAACCAGCCAATAATGGTAAGTACAAGGCTAATTAAAAAAGTGGTTCCCAGCCCGTGGTTCAAATAAACTGAAAGCGGTGGTAAAAGAATGTTCAATATAATCGTTAACATAATATTTCTTTTTGGTTATAATGGAAAGTTACTTAAAAATGTAGGCTGGAATTGCTGTTTTTAGAGGTTTAGCTTCAGTTTAACAGCGGTTTTCATGAGTTCTTAATAATTTTGAAAGAGATGTGAAAAATGCGGAATTCTTCATAAATTATATTCCGTTATTTTACTTCTACGGAAAGGAATAAGATTATCTTCGCAGCAAATTTTTAGGTATGACATTTAAGGAATTAGGAGTTTCAGAAGAGATTATTAAGGGATTAAAAGAAATGGGAATAAATACTCCCACTAAAATACAGGAAGCTTCTATTCCTATACTTTCTGAAGGAACTATTGATTTTGTTGGACAGGCACAAACCGGAACCGGAAAAACTGCTGCTTTTGGATTGCCTTTACTCGCGCAGATCAATCCAGAAAAAGATGAGGTACAGGCTTTAATTCTTGCGCCTACACGGGAACTTGGGCAGCAGATTGCAAAACAACTTTTTAAATTCACAAAATATACCAACAAGATTTTTACTGAAGCCGTATATGGTGGAGAGAAAATAGATATCCAGATAAGTAAATTAAAACGCCCCACACAAATTGTGGTGGCCACCCCCGGGCGACTCGTGGATTTGCTCCAAAGAAAAGCAGTGGATATTTCTCATATTAACACCCTTGTTCTTGATGAAGCCGATGAAATGCTGAGTATGGGTTTTAAAAAAGACCTTACCACAATTCTGGATGCTACTAAAGGAAACAGGAGCGTTTGGCTTTTTTCAGCGACCATTCCTCAGGAATTGAACGAGATCATCAATAGATATGTAGGGAAGAATGTAAGGCGCGTAAGCATTGATAAAGCTGACGCTGTGAACACTGGCATTGAACATAAATTTGTTATGCAAGATGATAACGGAAAACTGGATACCCTTGCATATTATCTAAAATCAGTCGGGAAGCATCAAAGAGGAATTATTTTCACCAAAACTAAAGCTACCGCACGCACACTTTCAAAGCAGCTGGCCGCAAAGAATTATGAAGTGGGACTTTTGGAAGGTGATATGTTACAGAAGGAGCGAGATAAAGTAATGCGCGCTTTTAAAAATAAATCACTGCGCCTACTGGTTTCTACAGATGTTGCCGCCCGCGGAATTGATGTTGCCAACCTTGCTTTTGTGGTGCATTATCAAATGCCAGAACAAACCGAATATTACACGCATCGCAGCGGTCGTACAGCGAGAGCTGGAAATACCGGTACTTCGTTGGCTCTTGTGAATCAATATGAGCTCAAAAAACTGCGGGAAATTGAAAAAGAACTTGGCATCAGGTTTACCCAGGTCAGGTAAGTTTTATTGCTTTTTCTGAAGTTCACAGGTTTCAGTATCCAGTTCAGTTTCGATCGTGTAGTGGTCAAAATGATAGTCTTTTAATCTTTTCTTTACTTCTTTTTTTACATCTAGAAGTTGCTGAAAGCTGTGAATGTTTTTCAGTTTGATATGAGTTGTAAAAACATGACTGTCTCCTTCCTGTGACCAGACGTGCGTGTGGTGGAGCGAAGAGATATTATCTACAGTGAGTAGCCTATCTTTAAGTTCTTTCAGGTTGATATCTTTGGGAACTCCCTGTAAAAAAATGAACAGCGTTTCCTTTAACCTATTAAAAACTCCCCAAAGAATATAAATGGTAATGAGCAGGGAAAGTATAGGATCAAGGATGTAAAGGTCTGTAAAAAGGAGGATAATGGCTACTACCAGTACTGCAACCCATCCAAGAACATCTTCCAAAAGGTGCAATGAGACCACCTTTTCGTTCATTGATTTTCCGCCGGAAAGTTTATATGCTGCATAACCGTTCACCGCCACACCTACAATGGCGAAAATTACCATTCCCTGAGCATCTGAAGGTTCGGGAGCCATAATTCTTTTTACGGCTTCTATGACCACATAAACTGAACCTCCTATTAGAACAATGCTGTTTATGAGCGCACCAAGAAGGGAAAACCGTTTGTAGCCAAAGGAAAATTTGTTATTGCCACTTTTTTCAGACTTCTTCTGAAGGTACCAGGAAGTTCCCAGGGACAAACTGTCTCCCAGGTCATGAATGGCATCAGAAAGAATTGCAACACTATTTACATACAATCCGCCGATGATTTCAAAAATGGTGAAAATTAAATTCAGGAAGAACGCAAGCTTTAGGTTCTTTCCGGAGTGATGGTGGTCATGATTGTGTGGCATTGGGCTAAACTTTTCCTGACCGAAGAAATTTAAACGGTCACTCAAATTTAGCGAAAATAGGATGATTCAGCAGAAAGTCTTCAGAATATAATTCCCTCTGAAAATGCCATTTTTGAAGGTTATACCATTTCAAAGATCACGAGAGCATAAGCATAAAAGCGTACAAACCTCAACAGTCCAAATAATAGGTAAGAGAGAAACCTGAATTTAATAATCCCGGCGGCGACACTGGTGATCGCAAAAGGAATTGGAAGCAAAGCCCCCACGATTATGAGAAAACCACCCCATTTCCTGATCATTTTAATGTGTTTTGCCATTTTCTCTTCCATGTAGATATGCACAGAAGGTATTTTGGTAATAGCCCGACCCATAAAATAAGAAACCACCCCACCCAAATAAGATGCGATAGCCAGCAGTGTCAAAAATAGTACGGGAGAGGTTGATTTTCCAGCCCAGGCAATAAAAAGTTCGGGAGGAATAAGACCTAAAAGAGATTCTGAAACAAAAAATACGGAAAGAATTCCTACCGGCGAATAAGTTTTAGTAACGTTGACAAGAATATCATTGAGATTAATCACGTATTCATTTACACCTAATAAAATGGCGACAAATAAAAGAATTGGAATAATCGCTTTTCGAAGGCTGGAGCCCACAAAAGTGTAAAAACCGGTGTAATTATAATATTGATGGAGTAATTTCCAACGTGGTTTTCGGGAAGAGGAATTATTTTTCCTGGATTCTTTCTTCTTCATTAATACAGATGCCTTTTTAACCTCCATAATTTCAAACATCAGGCCAAGTACTTAAAAACCTGTTTAATTTTCTTCGGCGTACGCGATCAAAGCATTGCTGTATTCTCTCAATTCCAAAGCGTTCACTTTGTTATGAGGTTCAGCCATCAGAGAAAGCAGATAATCGAGGCTTTCCTGTGGGTCTACTTCATTTTCCTGAACATCTTCCTCTTCTTCAAAACCTTCAACAGGTTCATCTTGTGGGATGGCGATAGCAAATGTTCCATAAGTTTCCACGTGTTCATAAGTGAGACGGATTACTTTAGCAAGAAGCGGATTTTTCTCTTCAACAGCATATGGCCTAAGGTCTTTTAGATCTTCAACAAGTGTGTTGGTGACAATACCATTGCGTAAAAGATCACGTTGAATTTTATTTAAAAGTTTTTGGGCCTTTTGATTTTCCAAAGCAGCTGTTTTTTGAAGTGTTAATAATACTTGCTCTTCAAAAATGTCTTTTTTGAACAAGTTTTCAGGCTGCAAAGGTAATTCAATAAACTTATTTTTTCAGCTAGATTTTTTAAAGATTTTGGCTTCAGAAGAAATTATTTTTAAACATTCCAGGAGCAGAAAACAATTAACAAATTCTTAAATGCTCCTGTTTTTATAAGTAATACGAGAATGGTTAGCTTTAACCTATATTAAAACAATTTAAAATGGAAAATTTAGATGCAAAAGTTGCTTTTGTCACCGGCGGAAGCAAAGGAATAGGATATGGTATTGCTGAATCGCTCGCCCAAATGGGAATGAAGGTGGCAATTACCAGCCGAAAGAAAGAAGAAGCCGAAAAAGCTGCAAAAGAAATAAGTGCTAAAGGAAAAGGAGAAGTCTTCGGACTCCAGGCTGATGTACGCGATTTTGAAAGTCAAAAGAAAGCAATAGAGGAAGTGGCCAATAAATGGGGACAACTTGATGTGCTCGTGGCAAATGCCGGGATCGGCCATTTTGGTTCAATAGAAGAACTTACACCAGAGCAATGGCAGCAAACCATTGATACGAATCTTACAGGTGTTTTCTACAGCATAAAAGCTGCGGTACCTGCTCTTAAGCAATCACAGGGATACGTCTTTACGATTTCAAGCCTGGCAGGAACGAACTTTTTTGCAGGGGGAGCGGCTTACAATGCAAGTAAATTCGGCGTTACAGGATTTACACAGGCGGTAATGCTTGATCTAAGGAACTACGGAATAAAAGTGAGTACGATAATGCCGGGCTCTGTTGCCACGCATTTTAACGATCACACTCCGTCAGATGCCGATTCTTGGAAAATTCAGAAGGAAGACATCGGAGAACTGGTAGTAGATCTTCTAAAAATGAACCACAGGGCATTACCAAGTAAAATAGAAATTCGTCCTACCACACCACCCAAAAAATAGGTTTTGGAGCTGCTTTTTAAAATAAATTTCCGGAGGCTTTCTCCGGACATTTATTTTGCTCTGAAAATTCTTAGCCTCTGGTAAATTTTTAAACTCGTGCTTTGGCAATGGCATCAATTTTATCGGCTATGGAAAGCCAGACTTCTTCCTGAAGAAAATGCCGGGAAGGTAACTCCGTCACTTCTTCAAGTCGTGCTACTTCTTTTATTTCGGCGCCGTATCTCTCGAGGGTCAAAGCAGGATCGTCTGCGCCCCAAACGGCCTGCACGGGATAATCAACATTTTGAACTGCCGTATAGCACAACTTCTGGAATTCTTCAGAATCGTTAAAATTTCTCATGATCTTTAAAAAAGCTTTTCCGTCGTCTTCGCGTTTTAAAAGATCCACATAAGCATTAATTTCTTCCGAAGGGATTCCCTCATTACTATTTACACCCATTTTACTGAACATCACCGGCCAGGTGGTATGAGAGATCATTTTTAGTTCGGCTTCCCCAACAAATTTTTTCTCAAAAGGACGCATCACCAGTGGCTTTTGAAAATTTTCCACATCAATCCAGGTATTTAAAATAGTAATGGAAAGGACCTTTTTGGGTTCGTTGGCAGCCAGGGCAAAACCCACCGGTCCGCCAACGTCATGTACCACCAAATGATATTTTTGAATGTTCAGTTCTTTTGCGGCTTTTGAAAGAAAATCTGCGAAATTCGGAAATGAATAATCATAATTTTCGGGTCTGGCAGAAAGTCCAAGTCCGGGAAGATCAACTGATACGGCACGATATCCTTTTTTAGCAAGAGATTTTAAGACTTTCCGGTAAAGAAATGAGGAAGTTGGAACGCCGTGAATGCAAAAAACTGTTTCTGCTTCTTTATCGCCATAATCGAGAGCAAAAGTGCGTAAACCCTCAACTTCAAAATATTTTCCTGAAGATTCATGCTCCTGAATGACATTTTTGACACTTCTGCTTTCCGAACTATCCATAACTTCAATTTTATAACATTCTCAATAATGCACGCGCAGCTTCCTCAGAAGAGGCCGGGTTTTGTCCCGTAATTAACTTTCCATCAATACGCACATAAGAACTCCAGTCTTCTCCTTTGCTGTAGTTGGCGCCCATTTGGTTCATTTTATCTTCAACAAGGAATGGAACTACCTCTGTCAGGCCTACCGCTTCTTCTTCGGAATTTGCAAACCCCGTCACATCTTTTCCTCTTACTAAAGGCTCCTTATGATCTTCAACATTACCCAACACTCCGGGTGCATGGCAAACAAATGCCATAGGTTTCATTTGGGAATGAAAATCTTCAATAAGGGCAATTGATTTGAGATCTACTGCAAGATCCCATAGTGGGCCGTGTCCACCCGGATAAAAAACACCGTCAAAGTCTGAAGCATTTATGTATTCAAGTTTCTTGGTGCTGGCGAGTTTTTTCTGTAATTCTTCATCTTTATCAAATCTTTTCGTAGCTTCAGTCTGGGCATCTTCTGTAGTACTTGAAGGGTCTATTGGAGGTTGTCCTCCTTTTGGGGAGGCTAGTGTAATATCGGCTCCTGCGTCTGCCAAAATATAATATGGAGCTGCAAATTCCTCTACCCAAAAACCTGTTTTTTTACCGGTATCTCCTAATTTATCATGAGAAGTCAAAACCATTAATACTTTCATAGTCTGTTTTATTCTTAAGATTTATTTTTATTGAGACCCCATCAGGATCTTTTTTGTGTTGAGATTAAAATTACAACCGTAACCACCGCCTACCAAAATGGAACTCATAATTTATGGTTAAATGAGCCTGTTTAAACTTAATTGCCTACCGCTTTTTCCTCATTGCTTATTGAACAGAAGAAAACAGAGTGTACCTTTGCAACTTATTATCTAATTAATCTCACTGCTACTTTGCAATATTTCTCCAGTCAACTAGACACTTTTCTTAAGTTTGTTAGAAGCATGGATTTCTCCCGCGGGGTGATTATGGCTTTTGCAGCTGTTACTGCTTTGGGTGCAGCAAATTACTTTGGGGACGTAAGTGTGGGAATTGCAATGGCTATTGGTGCGTTGCTGGCTTCCCCCAGTGATGTCCCGGGGAGTTTTAAACGGAGATTTTCAGGTGTTTTTCTGGCTATTCTTCTTGCGATTCTTACTACAATAATTGCAGGCTATGCCCGGCAGAATATTTATTTATTCGTGCCTGTTCTTGGTTTTCTTATGTTCTCCATATCTATTATGGCTGTTTACGGCTTCAGGGCTTCTTTAATCGCTTTTTCGGGGATGTTTGCTGTGGTTTTAAGTATGGTGAGGATCCCGGAAGGAGAGACAATGTTCATTCACGCCCTTTGGATTGGTGCCGGCGGAATCTGGTAC
This sequence comes from Salinimicrobium maris, assembly GCF_049680855.1. Classification (NCBI taxonomy): domain Bacteria; kingdom Pseudomonadati; phylum Bacteroidota; class Flavobacteriia; order Flavobacteriales; family Flavobacteriaceae; genus Salinimicrobium; species Salinimicrobium maris. The sequence continues at coordinate 85,838 of NZ_JBMPGS010000002.1, forward strand.
CTGGTTTTTTCCATGCTGTATTATCTTATGAACCCCAGGAAACCTACAGAAGAACTTTTATCAGAAGGTTTCAGTCTTACTTCAGAATATCTCAAAGTTCGGGCAGCGTTATTGGATGCTTCCGAAGAGGAAAGGCAAAGACTCAAAAATGAACTTTCCACCCTGCAATCCAGGATCAACGAAAAACACGAAATGATTCGTGAACTTGTCATCTCCCGGCGGATAAAATCGGGAAGATCTGGAGATGCCAGGAAGAAAATGTTGATCTTTATTGAGCTGGTGGACATTCTAGAGCTTAGCATGGCAAATCCTGTGAATTATGAGCAGATGTCACGGGTGTTTAGTCAAAGAAAAGAAGCGCTTCAGGTTTTAAAGGACTGGAGCTTTTTAATGGCAGGTGAGTTGCAGTTAATTGCCGAAGCTATAGGAAATTCTAGAAAATTTCACGCTAATCCGGCGCTGGAGACATTCCGCTTAAGAGCGATTACCTCTATGAATGTTTGTGAAAAGGAAAGTGAAGACCCTAAGGCGGCACATGCATTTTTGGTGCTTCAAAACATGATCGACTTTAAAGAAAAGCAGCAGGAAAAAATTATTTCCATTTCCCGTCTCATGCAGGATCTTACAGTTGGAGAAGACTTAACAATGAAACAAAAGGAGGCGGTGAAGTTTATCACCGGCCGGGAATACAATTTTAAAACCTTGCAGGACAATCTGGATTTTAATTCACCTATCTTCAGGCATTCACTACGTCTGGCTATAGTTGTTGTAGCAGGTTATCTTATAGGTTTTTATTTTGAACTTCAAAATACGTACTGGATATTGCTTACCAGCCTCGTAATCATGAGACCCGGTTATTCTTTGACCAGGGAACGTTCTAAACAACGGCTTTTAGGAACCTTTATAGGGGCAGCGATCGCAGTGAGCATTGTAATGGTCACTCAAAATGTTATTTTCTTTGGCGTTCTTTCTGTCATCATGCTCATTTTTGCTCTTGCCACTCTCCAGCGAAACTACAGGGCATCGGCAATCTTTATTACGATCAATATTGTACTACTTTACAGTTTAATTACCCCAGATCCTTTCAAGGTCATACAGTTTCGAGTAATGGATACTTTGCTGGGTGCGGCGCTTGCCTTTTTAGCAAATTCGTTTTTATGGCCTTCCTGGGAATACCGCGGAATAAAAAATTTCATTGAACAAAGTTTAAAGGCCAATTCGGCTTATCTGGAAGAGATCAATGACTATTACCAGAAGAAACAATTGATCCCAACTTCTTATAAACTTGCACGAAAACAGGCCTTTTTAGCAATAGGAAATTTAAATGCTGCATTTCAAAGGATGACACAGGAACCGCTTTCCAAGCAGAAGGAGGTGGGAACGATCTATGAAATTGTAGGCCTTAATCAGGAATTTTTGTCGGCGGTTGCGTCCTTGGGAACTTTTATTAGAACCCATGCCACTACAGAGGCTTCTACACATTTTAAAACTTATATATCGGCAATCCAGCATAATCTTATCGAAGCAGTAGAGCTTCTTGAGAACAGGGAAGTACAGGAAGTTCCCCAAGATAAAGCGCTTTTAAAAGCTACTAAATACTTCAATGAAAAATATGAAGAGGTTCTAAAGAACCATGTTCAGGAAGGAAAAATATTGATGCGGCAGTTCAATAATGAGAGTAATAGTCAGTTACAGGAGGTGCAGCTGGTAAGGGAGCAGTTGAAATGGCTTTTACAGATTTCAGAAAACCTAAAGAACCAGGCCTCCAGAAAAGAATCTATTATAAAAAGCCACCCTTGAGAGGTGGCCTGAGAAAATTTCGGTAAGTGAATTGCTTTAAGGACGCTTACTTCTTAGCTTTGCTGTCCTGCTTTTTAGATTCCTGTTTTTTCGGCTCATTCTTTCTGTCATCAGATTTCTGCTGCCTTTGTCCTGTTTTTTGACTTTCTTGTGCCATAATACACTGTAATTAAAGTTTGTAACTCTTTAAAAGTAGACCAAAAAAGCAAGATTATTTCAAATTTCAGGAAACTTTAACTTCCAAAGTATAGTTAAAAATCTGCTCAATTTTGTGCTTTTGGAAATGGAAGGAATTACTAATTAAGAATGCGAATCTCATTTATTGAGATCATTAGCACATGAAGTACTGTAAAGAAAATTCTATTTCTTAGTTTTGATAATAATTCCGAAGTTCTTTTCGGAAATCTGGATGATATGGAGAATAAAGAAATTATAGAAGAAATTATAAGGCACAAGCAACTTCCAAATCTCAAATTTGACATAAAGGAGAAGACTGAGGCATTTACAAAAAAGCTGTTTTATACGCTTTTTGATGTAGACACTCCCGTAGAAGCAAATATCGAATTATTGGGGAGGAATTTTAAGGAGCTGGCAGATCTTGTTTGCTGGAACCCTGAGCAAAGTTGTAGGGAGTTATGGCAGCAATACCTTGAGAAGTTACCCAAAGTGCTTGAAATGCTGAATCTAGATGCGCTGGCGATCGCAGAAAATGACCCAGCAGCCAATTCTGTAGAGGAAGTTTATTTGTCGTACCCGGGTTTTTTTGCCATAGCCGTTTACAGGCTTAGCCATGAATTATATAAGATTGGTTTGCCACTGGTACCGCGTTTAATGACAGAATGCGCCCACCGTCTTACCGGAACTGATATAAATCCCGGTGCAATCATTGGAAAATCCTTTTTTATAGATCATGCCACGGGAGTAGTAATTGGCGAAACTGCAGTAATTAAAAATCATGTGAAAATTTACCAGGGGGTGACCCTTGGAGCTTTAAGCGTGGAACGCAGCCTTCGCAATATGAAAAGGCATCCTACAATAGAAGATAATGTAACCATTTATGCCAATGCGACCATTCTTGGTGGGAATACCGTGATTGGTTCAAATAGTATCATCGGTGGAAATGCCTGGCTTACTTCTTCAATTCCAGAGAATTCTATGGTAACACACTCTCCACAAATCAACATTAAAAAATTTCAGAAATGAGCAATTCCATTATAGATCTAATTGGTAATACACCTCTGGTAAAGACAGTAGGTTTAGTGAAAAATCCTAATGTAACCCTCTTTTTGAAACTGGAAGGACAGAATCCCGGAGGCAGTGTAAAAGATCGTGCTGCTTACAATATGATAAAAAGCGGGATGGAGCGTGGAGAGATTACAAAAGAGACAAAACTCATCGAGGCAACAAGTGGAAACACCGGTATTGCCCTGGCAATGATCGCTGGCATATTTGGTCTTGACATCGAACTTGTAATGCCCGAAAACTCCACCATTGAAAGGGTGCAAACCATGCGGGCTTATGGTGCGAAAGTAATTTTGACCAGTAGCGACGGTGGAATTGAAGGAGCCAGGGATTATGCAGAAAAGAGGATGCAGGAGGGGGAATATTTTATGCTTAATCAGTTTGCCAATAATGATAACTGGCAGGCACATTATAAAACCACCGGACCTGAAATATGGGAGGATACTAAAGGTAAAATCACCCATTTTGTGTCTTCTATGGGTACCACGGGGACTATCATGGGAACTTCTACATATCTCAAGGAAAAGAACAAGGATGTTCAAATTGTTGGAGTGCAGCCTGCAGATGAAGCAAGAATCCCAGGAATTAGAAAATGGCCGCAGGCTTATCTTCCGAAGATATTTAACCCGAAGAAAGTTGATCGTGTGCTGGAAGTAAGCGAAGACGAAGCAAAGAAAATGACGGTGCGTCTGGCCAAAGAAGAAGGAATATTCGCCGGAATGAGCAGTGGAGGTGCCACTGCAGCTGCTGTCCGCCTGTGTGAAGAGCTGGAGGAAGGTGTCGTGGTAAGCATTGTTTGCGATAGGGGAGACCGGTATTTGTCTTCAGATCTTTTTGAGTAAGACAAAGGCTTCAGAATTTTCTGAAGAAGAAGAAAAGAAGTAATTAATAAGTCTTCAAAAATGTCATTTTTGAAGACTTTTCTTTTTTATAAGGAAATGGTATTTTCTAAGCCAGATTATTTGCTGGTAATGCGGAAAATTCGAGATATAAAGAGCTTGTAAAGAGCTTGTTACCTCCTCAAAATGAAGCCGTAACTCTTGTTTTACCTGAAAAACCTTTGAAAGATTTCCATTTACCTCAAAAATCTGCTATTTTTGCAAAATTGCTTATGAAATAAAAGAAGAATGGCGCAGGATACTTTTGGAATTGAAGAAAAAACAGTTGATAAAGAACTTTATGATTATCAACAAAAAGACATTGATAAGATATTTAATGTTATAGATGCTCATCCGCAGCATTATAACCTTTTATACCAGTTGCCCACTGGTGGAGGGAAAACCGTAATTTTCTCTCAGATTGTGCGGGAATATATCCAGAGAACGAATCAAAAAGTTCTTATTCTTACCCACAGGATTGAATTGTGCAGGCAAACATCAAAAATGCTGTCGGGGTTTGGAGTGCGCAACAAGATCATTAACAGTAAGATCAAGGAGCTGCCAGATCAGGATGAGTTTATGTGCTTTGTGGCGATGGTGGAGACACTCAACAACCGGCTTAATGACGAGAAGGTAGAGCTGGAGAATGTGGGGCTGGTAATTATTGATGAAGCACATTATAACTCCTTCAGGAAACTTTTTAAATTTTTTGAAAAATCCTTTATTTTAGGAGTTACAGCGACTCCTTTGAGTTCCAACATAAAGCTTCCCATGAAAGATAATTACAGGGAGTTAATTGTAGGAGATTCTATTAGTTCACTTATTGATAAAGGCTTTCTGGCAAAAGCAAATACTTACAGTTATGATGTAGGACTTTCCTCTTTGAAAATTGGAATTAACGGAGATTACACAGTAAAATCTTCTGAAGAGCTGTATTCCAATTTTTCCATGCAGGAAAAGCTTTTGGATGCTTACATGGAAAAATCTCAGGGAAAAAAGACGCTGATTTTCAACAACGGGATCAATACTTCACGAGAGGTTTACGAGACCTTTAAAAATGCAGGTTATGATGTTCGGCATCTAGACAATACCACGAGCAAACAAGACCGTAGAGCAATTTTAAAATGGTTTAAACATACGCCCGATGCGATTCTTACTTCGGTAAGTATTCTTACTACCGGGTTTGATGAGCCCACCGTAGAAACTATTATCCTGAACAGAGCCACTAAATCATTGACGCTTTATTACCAGATGATAGGCCGTGGTTCCCGAATTATTCCTGGGAAGAAAGAATTCACGGTGATCGATCTTGGGAATAACGCAGCCCGTTTTGGCCTGTGGAGCGCTCCCGTAGATTGGAAACAAATCTTCAGGTCGCCAGATTATTACCTGGAGAACCTGGTGAGCGACGAAGAAATAGAGCAAAACTTCAAGTATGAAATGCCGCCAGATGTTCGAAAGCAGTTCGCAAAATCTGAAGACGTGGCATTTGATGTGGAGGACGAATATGACGATACGATTAAGAAAGGTCTAAAGTCAAAAACTGTTCTGGAACGTTCTATAGAGCAGCATGCTCAAATGTGTATCGAGAACAGTGAAGATGTATTTGACGCCCGGATTCTGGCAAAAGAGCTGGATGAAGATATTGCATACAGAATAAGGCGGTATTCCTATTGTATTAGTAATAGCACCAAGAATTACAGGGACTGGTTAAAAGAGGATTATAAGCGAAAATTGAGGTTGCGCATCAACCAGGGTGAATTTTAGGATAAGAAGAACATTAGTTGTTCTTTTTAAAAAGTCCTTTGATCTTCGAAAAAAATCCTTTTTTCTCTTCCTTTTCTTCGTGTTGCTTTGGTTCTTTTGCATTGGTGAAAAGACGTTCAAGGAAATTATCTCTTTCTGAAGGTTCACAATCAAGCAGCGCCTGAACGGTAGCAGAAGGCGCGGGGAATTTTGCCTGCGTGATCTCGTTAAAGGAGCTATCATTGTTCATTTTTTGCATAAGCAGGGCAAATGCTGGCAAAGCCGAATTTGCGCCCTGTCCTGTGCTGGTGTTCCTAAAGCCAATGCGGTGATCATCTGCGCCCACCCAGGTGACTGAAACCAAGTTTGGCGTTATGCCTACAAACCAGCCGTCTTTGTTATTTTGGGTGGTTCCCGTTTTACCAGCAATATCATTTCGTAGGTTATATTTGTATCGCAGCCTTGCCGCTGTTCCTTCATTTACGGTGGTTTTCATCATCTCCAGCATAAGAGCTGCGGTAGTTGTTGAAAACGCCTGTTTTTTGGCAACTTCCGGTTCAAAATTGACGAGCGTATTCCCAAATTTATCTGTGATCTTCGAGATATAATAAGGTTTTGCAGGGTGGCCAGCATTTACATATCCTGTATAGGCGCCTGCAAGTTCCTCTACGCTCATTTCGGCAGTTCCCAAAGCAAGTGAAGGATACTCCGGAAGTGTGGACGAAATACCCATTTTACGCGCCTGTGAAATGACATTTTTCAATCCCACATCAAATAACACCTTTACGGCAATGGTATTCATAGATTGACTAAGCGCAGCTTCCATACTGTAATTCATATGAGGATCTTCTTCTTCGGAAGAAGAATTGGACGGGGTCCAGCCTTCGGCATAAGTCACCTCACGAACAGAGTAATAAGTACAAGGGTCTATACCCGCTTCAATTGCGGCTGTATAAACCACAGGTTTAAAGGTAGAACCTACTTGTCGCTGACTTTGGGCGACATGGTCGTATTTAAAGTACTCATGGTTGATACCGCCAATCCACGATTTTACAGCACCTGTTTGCGGCTCCAGGTTAAGCATTCCCATATTTAGAAATTTCATATAATGCTGCAGGCTGTCTGCGATACTTGCCTGTACCATCTCTTTTTTTCCCCAGTCGAACAGTTCCATTTCTGTCTTTCCGTTAAGGGAATCCAGTATTTTTTCTTTCGTCCAACCGGCCGCAGCGAGAGACTGGTATGCTTTAGTTTTTGGAAGTGCTTCTGCTATGAGTTCCTTTCTTAGCCACGGGGCGTTTTTTCCGTAGGATCTTTCGAACTGCTCTTGAAGCACAGACATGTGTTCTGTCATGGCTTCTTCTGCCAGCTTTTGCATCTTGTAATCAATGGTAGTGTAAATTTGTAGTCCGTCCTGGTAAAGGTCATATTTTTCCCCATTTTCTGTTTTTAGCGTATCTAGGATTGACTTTACATCTTTTTGCAACTGGCTTCTAAAATAAGCTGCCGTACCGCTGTTATTGTTAAAGTACTGGTAATTTAGCTCAATAGGTTCTTCCTTTAATTGATCATATTCTTCTGGAGAAAGGAAACCGTATTTTTGCATTTGGTGCAACACTACGTTTCTGCGAGACTGGCTCCTCTCTGGGTAAATTCGTGGATTGTAGTAATGGGAAGCTTTTAAAGTTCCCACCAGGGTTGCCGCTTCCTTCAGGTTTAGATCTTTCGTGGTCTTATTAAAGAATTTTCGCGCCGCACTTTCAATCCCAAAGGTGTTATCACTAAAAGGAACGGTGTTAAGGTACAAAGTGAGAATTTCCTCTTTGGAATAGAGATCTTCCAGCCGTCTTGCAATTATTGATTCCCGTACTTTGTTCACCACAATGCTCACAGCAGCATAGTCATTTCTTCCGAATAAATTCTTTGCCAGTTGCAGGGTGATGGTACTTCCCCCACCAGAGGATTCATCACCCATTAATAAGGTTTTAAAGAAAACCCGGAGCAAACTTCTGGAATCTATCCCGGAATGTTCATAAAACCGAAGATCTTCTGTAGCAATAAGCGCATCGAGCAAATGTTGTGGAATATCTTCCTGAAAAACAGGTTGACGGTCAAAAATGTAATATTTCCCTAAAAGTTCTCCTTCAGAAGCAAAGATCTCGGTGGCTTCATTTTGTTTCAGGTTTTTAAGCTCGGCACTATCGGGTATTTCGCCCCACATCCCCAGATAAATGCTTAGATAAAAGATGCAGCCTGCCAGGAAAAAACCTAAAAAGATTCTAAGGATCCAACGGGCGTAACGGGGTAACTTTAGCTTTTTTAACATGATCATTTGGATGGGCGTACAAAGAAAACGATTCTGTACAAAGTCTTTTTTTCTTTTAAGTAAACTTTATGAAGTGCAGATGCGAGCAAGTATAATGCCATTGTAGCTAATTAATAGGTGGAATGGCAATTATTAAGGGATAATCCTTCATATAGAAAATTTAGAGAGGTGGGGGAAAGTTGTGCTTTAGCACAAGATCCCTGAATTCTTAAACTTTCATTAAACTTTGAGAAATATAGGAAAATGGCTTTATCAAACCTTATAATCTGTCTAACTTTATAAATATGAGTGTTTATAAAGCTGTTATTTCAATAAGTACGGGCCTGATCTTGTTAGTAGGCATCCTTTATTTTTCTTTCCTACGGAAAAACGATGCCGCAGAAATAACTCCTTCGCAGGAAATTATAATCGAAGAAACCTGGGAATTACCTAACATCTTAGAAGAAGTCTCAGGAATCGCATTTTTGGATGATCAAAGAGTAGCTTGCATCCAGGATGAGGATGGAACCATTTTCGTTTATGATCTAAAAGCTTCAAAAATAGTAGAAGAAATTGATTTTGCCGGCGGTGGCGATTATGAAGCTATAAGTATTTCAGAAAATACGGCTTACGTTCTTAGAAGTGACGGCACAATCTTCAAAATTACTCAGTATTTGTCAAATCCCGTAGTTACCGAACATGAATTACCTTTAAAAGATGATCCTGACATGGAAGGAATGACCTGGAATTCTTCTTCTAATAAATTATGGTTGGTGAATAAAGAAAAAGATGCTAATAAGTCGGGCTTTAAAAGTATTTATGTGGTAGATCCTGAAACTATGAAGCTTCAGGAAGAGCCGGTTTATAAAATACCATTGGAAAATGCCATTTTTGAGACCGAAGAGGAGAAGGAATCCATGGAAGATCTTAAACCTTCAGAATTAAACATCCATCCAATTACGGGAGAAATTTATGTCCTGGAAGGGCATCATCCAAAGCTTCTTGTGCTAGATTCTGATGGAAATCCGAAGAAATTGTACATTTTAGACAGTGATAATTTTCCACAGCCCGAAGGTTTGGCCTTTGATGCTTCAGGAGGAATGTACATTTCAAATGAAGGAAATAAAGCAACTATTCATAAAATCTCAATCCACAAAAATTAATGCATTCATGGCTGAAGAAATCGAAAGCCCCACGGTTAAACAAAGCAAAGCACCTTTATACATTTCTGCAGCGGTTATCCTGGCGCTTGTTTTGAGTTATTTCTTCATTCCGCAGGTACAGGATTTCATGAGCAATGGCTGGGATGTGCTTACCAGTGGCGATAAGGTTAGAACTAGAGAATGGGTATCACAATTCGGGTGGTTGGGACCAGTTATGATTATTTTGGTGATGATCCTCCAGATGTTCCTGTTAGTCATTCCCACACCCATTCTCATGGTAGTGTCGATTTTAGCATACGGTCCTATTTGGGGAAGTATTATTTTATTTGTGGCCGTTTTCCTGGCTTCTTCTATAGGTTATTTTATTGGGCGCTACTTTGGGCCGGTCATCGTGGAGAAGTTGATTGGAGGCAAAACTGAAAAAAAGATATCTTCCTTCATTGATGATTACGGTTTCTGGACAGTGATCGTTGTACGACTGAGTCCTTTTCTTTCCAACGATGCTATAAGTTTTGTAGGCGGGGTTCTGAAAATGGGGTATTGGAGGTTCATTGGCGCAACAATGCTGGGAATTTCCCCACTTATCATTTTTATTGCTTATTTAGGAGGGAATTATGAAAGGCTCAAAACCGGACTCATCTGGACTTCAATAATTAGTATTGTGCTGTTTGTTCTTTTTGTATGGTGGGATAAAAAGGTACGAAAAAATAAACCCTAATGTTTTTGATTTTTACATATAAAAAGGTGCGGCCTCAAAGAGAGAGCCGCACCTTTTGCTATTTTTGAAGAATTGTCTTCTTAAGTTTTTCAGATCATTTTCGGCGGAAATAATTCAAAGGAACAGTGAGTTAACCCTTCTGAATCTTTTGAGCAACAGCCTCTACTTCATCTAAAACCCGTAATAAATTTTCACCCCAAAGCATTTTTATTTCTTCTGCGGTATACCCTCTTTTTACCAGTTCAAGGGTAATGTTGAAAGTTTCAGAAGCGTCATTCCAGCCTTCAACTCCGCCGCCACCATCAAAGTCTGAACTTATTCCTACGTGCTCGATCCCGATTTTCTCTACCATATAATCGATATGATCCACAAAATCAGATACATCAACCGGCGGGACCTCTTCATGTAGTTTAACCACTCTTGGCTTAGATAGTTTTCTGACTTCACGGTATTTTTTAAAGTAAGCCGTTTGCGCCTGTTCATCCATGCTTCGAATGCTGTCCCTGGAGATGATCTTAAAATCAACTTTTTCGCCTACCTGCCGGTAAACATCTTCAACGGCTTTTTCATAATCAGCTTGTTTTTCTGTATTGACGTAAGATCTAAAAGCCACCGTTTGCACGACGCCACCGTTATCTTTTACCCATTGTAGCATTTCATCATCAAGATTCCTGCTATGATGCCCTAGTTGTCTTGCCGAAGAGTGGGAAGCAATCACAGGTGCTTTGGAAAGTTCGATCATTTGCCGTATTGCTTCCTTAGAAGGATGTGAAATGTCTATCATCATCCCTAAGCGGTTCATCTCCTTAATCACTTCACGCCCCAGTTTGCTAAGCCCGTTGTGTAGCCATTTTCCGTCTTCTTCACCTGTATTTGAGTCGCTTAACTGACTGTGCCCCTGGTGTGCAAGCGACATGTAACGAGCTCCGCGATCATAAAATTTTTCAACGTTCTTTATGTCGGTTCCAATAGCATATCCGTTTTCAACTCCAATCATCACTGCCATTTTTCCCGAAGAAATGGCGTCTCTAACATCCTGGGAGTTAGTAGCCAGTTCCACCTGGTTTGGCGCATACTCATCTGCGAGGCGGTGAATTGCATCAAATTTAGAAATGGCATTTTCGTACGCCTTTTTATAACCTGCAGCGTTAAGTTCTCCCTGGCCGGTGTAAACTACGAGCCATGCCACGTCCAATCCGCCTTTTTTCATTTTTGGCAGCGTTATTTGAGTATCAAGATCCTGTGTGTAATTTTTTTCGGCCGTGAAATTCGCTACATTAATGTCATCATGGGTATCTATGGTGATCACATCTTCATGTATTTTTCTGGCTTTTTCTTTAAGTTGTTCTTCTGAAGTTTGTGCCTGCACTCCTAAGGAAACTGTTAAGAGGAGCAAACATAATCCTGAAATTTTCATATGTGGGTTGGTTTTTAAGGGTTCAAAATAGTAATAATATTTTAAAGCAGAAGCATTGGAATTTTTCTCGTCGGAAGAAATGCGTCATAAATAACAACTTTTTAGAATACTTCTTTTAAATGACATTTTTGGGTAACAATCTATATATCAATGATTTTTGTGCGCAGAGAATGCGTATATTTAAAACATGAAAATTACAGTGGCATACATCTTAATACTTTTCTTTTGGGGTTGCGGTTCAACTGAGGATGCAGTTCTGGAAACTCCGTTGAGGGTAAATAGTTATACCGTTTCCTGCATTGGCGAAATGGAGGGAGAGTGCCTTTTGGTTCAGGAAGGAAACGCGATAGGAACAGATGATTGGGAACTCTTTTATTACAAAGATGATATAGAGGGATTTGATTACGAAGAAGGATATATTTACGACCTTATAGTAGAGAAATCTGAAATAGAAAATCCGCCAATGGATGCTTCTTCAGTAAATTACAAATTGATTAGGATAGAATCTAAGGAGAAACAGGAGGAATAGGTCCTAATCGTATTTACTTAACGTTCGATTCTTCCCGGATTTTTTTCTATTATAGACTAAAATTTCATTCTTAACTTGCGCAAAAATTCTGCTTTGCCAAGAAAAAAACAATCCATAGAACCTCAAAAAATCAACTTTAGGGAGAGTTTCGCCTCCTTGAAGTATGTGCCGCGGTTCTTTAAAGAAATAAGAAAAGTGAACCCTTTGCTTTTCTATGCCAATCTTCTATCCCGAATAGCCAATGCTTTTGTGCCAATGCTCATGCTATGGATTGGAAAGTTGATCATAGATGAGGTGGTGCTGCAAATTTCTGCAGAAGTAAAAGATCTTGACCGGCTCTGGATGCTGGTGGCGGTGGAGTTTGGACTGGCCGTTTTTAGCGATTTGTTAAGCAGGGGAATTAGCCTGAGCGATGCTTTGTTGGGGGACCAATACTCTATCAACACTTCGGTCAAGATTATTCGTAAAACTTCTGAATTGGGTCTTGACCAGCTCGAGGATTCCGAGTTTTATGATAAACTAGAAAGGGCAAGACAGCAAACGACGGGCCGGGTAGGTTTGATGTCAAATATCTTAACCCAGGGTGAAGATCTTGTAACAATTTTTTCGTTACTGGCCGGAGTGGTCGCTTTCGAGCCATGGCTCGTACTGCTGCTTGTTGTATCCATTATTCCAACTATCTTAAACGAGATAAAATTTAGCGGCACCAGTTACTCCCTTTCAAGGAGCTGGACACAGGAGCGGCGGGAGCTGGATTATCTTCGTTATGCAGGGGCAAGTGATGTTACGGCAAAGGAGGTGAAACTATTTGGCCTCTCAGATTATCTTGGGCAGCGTTTTAAAGGACTTTCAGAAAAGTATTATGCGCAGAGTAAAAAACTGGCAAAGCAGCGGGCTGGTTGGGGATCTGTTTTTAATGTCATTGGAACGGTCGCCTATTATGCTGCTTATGTACTGATCATTTTCAGGACCGTGGCAGGTATATTTTCCCTTGGAGATCTTACTTTTTTGGCAGGAGCCTTCCGCGGATTAAGGCAAAAACTTCAGGGTTTCTTTACACGGTTTACAGCAATCACAGAAAGCGCCCTGTATCTTCAGGATTATTTTGAATTTCTTGATTTGGTTTATGAAGAAAGATCTAAGGAGGAAAAGCTTCCGCTTCCGGAGAAGATCAAAAAAGGTTTTGAATTCGTTAATGTTGGATTCAAATATCCTAAATCAGAAACATGGGTGGTGAGAAATGTCAATTTTAATTTAAAAGCAGGGGAGAAGTTGGCTTTTGTGGGCGAAAACGGTGCGGGAAAAACAACTTTGATCAAATTACTGCTTCAGTTTTATGAACCAACAGAGGGTAAAATTTTGCTGGATGATATTCCTGTAGAACGTTATGACCGAACCGCTTATCAACAATATTTCGGGGTGATTTTTCAGGATTTTGTAAAATTTGAGTTGACGCTCCGCGAAAACATTGCGATGGGAGAGATTAAGGAGATTAAAAATCAGTCAAGAATTGATTCGGCAGCCGATAAAAGTCTGGCGAAAGAAGTTGTGGCTCAATTGCCAGGAGGTTATGAACAACAGCTGGGAAAAAGATTTAAGCAGGGGAAAGATCTTTCGGGAGGACAGTGGCAAAAGATAGCCATTGCCAGGGCTTATATGAAAGATGCGGAAGTTCTTATTTTAGATGAACCAACTTCAGCATTGGATGCCAGGGCTGAAACAGAGGCTTTTGATCGCTTTATAAAACTCACTGAAGGAAAAACTGCAGTGATCATTTCACATCGTTTTAGCACGGTACGAATTGCCGACAGAATTATGGTTCTAAAAGATGGCGCTGTACTGGAGATAGGCACTCACGAAGAACTTATGAGAAATGAAAAACTCTATGCAGAGTTGTTTAATCTACAGGCAGCGGGTTACCTGTAGTTGCCAAAAAAGTATCAGGATTTGTATTTAACAGAATTTTAATTAATTTAGTTCTATAGAAGTTGAAAAAGAATTTTTTCTGTTGCGGGACAAAAGCTGTAGCAGTTTCTCCAAAACAACTGTTATGAAAAACATATCGAAGTACTACTTCGCCATTCTTGCACCACTGGCAATTCTCTTTGCCTCTGCTGAACTGGGTTATATTGGTCCTAAAAACCTCGTACTATTTTTCCTTTTTTACCTGATTGTTTATCGTACTTATATTGACGGAATGCGACTTGCCGCAAAGAACTTAATTTCTAAAAAGGAGATATGGAAATTAATGTTACCCGGAAGCAGATCTGGCTACATCAGGGAACTCTATTTTGATACTGAAGTAGAAAAGAAATAATTTTCGTCGACTTTTTTCCAAAGTTTCTAGAAGGAGCGTCTTGCTACCTATAATTTCTGTACACTTACTAGCAGAAAATTATATATTTTTACTTTCCCTAAAATCAAATGATTCAATATTTTAAGGCAGTATCAGCATGGATTTTCCTTTACTACAGGACATTGTAATTATACTTGGTTTATCTGTCGTGGTAGTATTGATGCTACAACGTTTTAAGCTGCCTTCTATTTTAGGATTTATCCTTACAGGTATCATCATTGGCCCTTATGGTTTAAGTTTAATCAAAGCCGTACACGAGGTAGAAATTCTTGCAGAGATTGGAGTTATTCTGCTGCTTTTTGTCATAGGTATGGAACTATCCATCAAGCAATTAAAATCTATGCGAAAAACCGTCTTTTTTGGAGGGTTTTTACAGGTAGGGCTTACCGTTGCAGTCACTTTTCTCATCTATTTGTTTCTTGGTTTTAAATGGAATGAAGCTGTTTTTGTAGGTTTCCTTTTTTCCCTGTCAAGTACGGCGATTGTTCTTAAAGTGTTGCAGGATCGAAATGAAATTACGGCTCCACATGGCAGAAATGCTCTTGGAATTCTCATTTTTCAGGATATTATTGTGGTGCCCATGATGCTGGTCACCCCAATTCTTGCAGGCCGGTCAACAGATGTTGGCTTCGAAGTACTCGAGTTATTGATCAAATCTGCTCTTGTAGTTGCAATTACTTATGTAAGCGCCAGGTATCTCGTACCCCGATTAATGTATGTTATCGCAAGAACTAAAAGTAAAGAGCTCTTTTTGCTTACTACTATCACCCTTTGTTTTGCCGTGGCTTTTCTAACAGCGGAAGCCGGTCTTTCGCTCGCTTTTGGAGCATTCCTCGCCGGACTAATCATTTCGGAATCAGATTACAGCCACCAGGCAACCAGCACCATATTACCTTTTAGGGAGCTGTTCACCAGTTTTTTCTTTATTTCTATAGGAATGCTGCTGAATTTGTCATTTTTCATGGCACATGCACCGGTTATTCTTTTACTGGTGGTGGTGGTGTTTATTTTGAAAGGTTGCATCGCTGCGGTTGCTACTATCTTTCTAAAATATCCGCCAAGAACAGTGGCGCTTACAGGCCTGGCTCTTTTTCAGATTGGAGAATTTGCCTTTATCCTTTCCAGAGTTGGTATAGAAAATGGCCTTCTTACCGCACAAATGAACCAGTATTTTCTTTCGGTTTCTATTGGGACCATGCTGCTTACGCCATTCGTTCTCATGTTTTCTGAAAGGATCTCCGCCTTTATCATTCGCTCACAAAAGTGGAATGGAAAAGCGGCTTCTTTAGAACCGCAGCAACATGAAGAACTGGAAGGACTGGAAAATCACCTGCTCATTATTGGCTTCGGAATAAATGGAACAAACCTGGCAAAAGCAGCCCGTTACGCCAGTATTCCATACGTGATCCTGGAATTAAATGCCGACACCGTGAGAGCTGAAAAAGCCAAAGGAGAACCCATTATTTATGGAGATGCTGTTCATGAACACATTCTGGAATCGGTGGAAGTTCAAAAAGCGCGGGTAGTGGTCATTGCAATTTCAGATCCTGCCGCGACAAAAGCTATTATTACAAATATCAGGAACCTTTCACAATCTGTTTTTATTGTCGTAAGAACAAGATACGTCAAGGAAATAGATGCTTTGATCGCTTTGGGAGCAGATGAAGTTATTCCTGAAGAATTCGAAACTTCAATTGAAATATTCTCCCGGGTTTTGCATAACTACCTCGTTCCTATTGACGAGCTTGAAAATTTGATTGAAAGGGTGCGGGCAGATAATTATGAGATTTTCCAAAGTCGGAATAAAACTCCCAGAACCATTACTTCTTCCAAGATTCCCGATTTCAAGATAACATGTGTACGGTTAGTTGCAGACAGCGGGAAAATAGTAGGAAAGACCATTTCCGAAGCAAATGTGAGAAGGAAATACGGGGTAAATATCCTGGCGATCAATCGTAAGGAGCAGCTCATTTCTTCCATAGATCCCGATGAGAAGATGTTGCTTAATGATTTGGTCTTCATAAGTGGAGACCAACAACAAATTGAAGATTTCTTTAAGGCCGTGAGCTAAACAGCTATTTATGAAACTTTATTTCATCGCAATCCTGCCCGATCCTGGTTTGAGGCAACGCATCAAAAAGATAAAGGAAGAGGTGAAGGAGCTGTATAATGTGAAAAAGGCAATGAAACTTCCCGCGCATATCACGTTGCAAATTCCGTTCAAATTTCCGGAAGAAGAGGAGGAAAGATTGATTTCTTCTCTGGCTTCATTTGCTGAAGATCAAAAGGCTTTTTCGGTAAATCTTACCGGATTCGGAAGTTTTCCGCCGCGGGTGATCTTTTTAAAAGTAGAAAATGAAAAGCCTTTGCAACTGCTTCAGGAACGTTTGCAGGATGTAATGAAAGATTTTCTTTTAAAAGATGAGGATAACAAGAAGAAAAAAGCTTTTCACCCTCACATCACAGTGGCAACAAGAGATCTTGATAAGGAAACTTTTAAGAAAGCCTGGAATGAGTTCAAAAAAAGGGATTTTGAAGCAACATTCTGTGCTAAAATTATGGTACTGTTCCGGCACGATGGGAAAAACTGGAACCTGCACAAAGAATTTCTTCTGAAGCAAAGATTTTAATAAATACAGTTAAAAAGAGGTTTTATCGCAATTTTATAACAAGCTCAAAACACTATTCTTCAAGATAGAAGGAGCGCCTTTTGAATCGTAAAATATTTTCCTGACCTGCTGATTATTTTGCTTTTTGGATTTATTTTATCTCTAAATTTGATTTAATTTTTAAAACCTGAATGAAGAAATATATAGTCGTAAATCATCCTGAAAATTGGAAAATTTACCTTGAGAATGTAGAGATCATTTCTGCGCGGGATTATCTCACCAACCCCGATTTTGCAAAGCTAAGGAACGCGAGGATCTTTAATCTCTGTAAAGATTATTCATACCAGTCCAAAGGCTATTATGTTTCTCTCCTTGCAGAAGCGCGCGGGCATTTAGCGATTCCCACGGTCAAAAATATTGTGGATTTGCGGGAACCAAAGCTGGTAAGGATCGTTTCAGATGAGTTTGATGATGTAATACAGCAAAGTTTAAAGAACATCAAGTCGCAGGAATTTACCCTTAGTATATATTTTGGTCAAAATGTTGCTCAAAAGTACAGGGAATTGAGTGCCATGTTTCACCGGCATTTCCAGATCCCATTCTTGCGGATCAAGTTTAACTACAGCACCAAATGGAATATTAAATCCATAAAAGCTATTTCTGAAGCTGAAATTCCGCAGGAGCACAAGGAAAGCATGCATTACTTTGCAGAACAGTATTTTGCTAAGAAGCGTTACGATATTCCGAAGAACACAAGTTACGACTATGATCTAGCAATTCTTGTGCATCCTGAAGATGTTGCACCGCCAAGTAACGCAAAAGCAATCAAAAGGTTTGTGGACATTGCAGAAAAGATGAACTTCTATGTTGAAATTGTTTCGCCGAATGACCTTTCCAGGCTATCGGCCTTTGACGCTTTATTAATTAGGCAAAGTACCGAAGTGAATAATGAGGCCTATGCTTTTGCAAGAAAAGCCCAACAGGAGGGTATTGCTATCGTAGATTATCCCGATGCCATTCTCAAATGCTGCAACAAGGTCTTCATGGCTGAAGCCTTGCAAAATGCGAATATTCCCACCCCAAAAACCATCATTGTTCACAAGGACAACAAGAACAGCGTACTGGAAAAAACAGGCTTACCGGTGGTGCTAAAATCACCCGATTCTACTTTCTCTTTTGGCGTTAAAAAAGCCGCTACAGAGGAGGAATATGACATTCTGGTAAAACAAATGCTCAAAAAATCAGAGCTGGTCATTGCCCAGGAGTTTTCTCCTTCAGAATATGACTGGCGTATCGGCATCCTGGACGATAAGCCGCTTTTCGCCTGCAGATATTACATGGCCAAAGGGCACTGGCAGATCTATAACTGGGATGCAAAAAAGAAAGACGACCAGGACGGGAATGCCGACTGTTTACCTATAGAAAAAGTTCCGAAGAAGATCCTCGAAGTAGCTTTAAAATCGGCTAAATTGATGGGCAAAGGGCTTTATGGGATTGATGTAAAAGAAGTAAATGGGAAGCCGTTGGTCATTGAAATAAACGATAATCCAAACATAGATTTTGGCGTGGAAGATGCCTATTACGGCGACCAGGTTTATATGGAAATATTATCGGCTTTAAAAAACCGCTTAGACAAAAAAATAGAATGAGTTATCATCTTTTTGAAGTAGTTGGTATCGAGCTGGAATATATGTTGGTTCGAAAACAAGACCTTCGTGTGACCCCTATTGTAGATAAATTGCTTACCAGGAAGAATGGTGGTGTGCTAACATCTGACGTGGATAATGGCAAGATCGAGTGGAGCAATGAGCTGGTCGCTCATGTGTTGGAACTCAAAACTAATGGCCCAACTGTCGATCTTGAGTCGCTCGATGAACTTTTTGCTGAAAACGTACGGGAAGTGAATGCACTTTTGCAGGATTTTGATGCTCAACTTTTATCAACAGCCGCTCACCCGTTAATGGATCCTGAAAAAGAAATGCAACTGTGGCAACATAATTACAGCAAAATATATGCGCTGTATAACCGCATTTTTGACTGCCGCGGGCATGGCTGGAGCAATGTGCAAAGCATGCACATCAACCTTCCTTTTGCTACAGATGCCGAATTTGAAAAGCTTCATGCGGCGGTTAGATTGCTTTTACCCATTATACCCGGTTTGAGCGCCAGTTCCGCCATTTTTGAAGGTGCATTTTCCAGATTTAAAGATGCTCGAATGCAGGTTTATAAAACAAACCAGAAGGAAATTCCGGAAATGACCGGAAAAGTAATTCCCGAGCAGGTTTTCTCCAGAAAAGAGTATTTTAAAACCATTTTTGAACCTATCAACAAGGCTATAAAACCTCATGATTCTGAAAATATTCTCGATCATCACTTTTTAAATTCCAGAGGTGCCATCGCCCGTTTTGACAGGGGTGCTGTAGAGATAAGGGTGATTGACCTTCAGGAATGTCCCAAAGCCGATCTTGCCATAGCCGTATTTATTATTGAAGCTTTAAAGCTGTTGGTGAGCGAAGAACTGGTTTCTCTTGAAGATCAAAAAAGCTGGCATGAAAATGACCTTTTTGAGATCTTTGATGCGGTGATAAAAGATGCTGAAGGAACAATGATCTCTAATGAGCGATATCTTGCTGTTTTTGACCTTGAAGGACAAGCTACTGTAGATGCAGTGTGGAAAAAGATATACTCGCTGGTTAAAATGAACATATCTAAAAAGCACCAAACCAGTATTGAATTTCTTCTTGAAAATGGAAGTCTTTCTACGCGGATTTTGAGAGCTTTAGGTAACAATTTTATTTCGGAAGAAATTGTGAAAACTTACAGGCAAATTGGCGAATGCCTGGCGGAAAATGAGTTCTTTCAAGCGTGAAATTGATCCTCACCTGTGAACATGCGGGAAATGAAATTCCGCAGGAGTATGAACATCTTTTCCATGGGCAGGAAGAAGTTCTTAAAACTCACCGCGGATTTGATCCAGGTGCTTTTGATCTTTATTCAGCATTAAAAAATGTAGCAGATTTTTGCCATTTTCAAGAGGTAAGTCGGCTTTTGATTGAAGTGAACCGAAGTTTGCATCATCCGGCGCTTTTTTCGGAATTCAGTGGGAAATTGTCTTCAGAAGAAAAACAGGAATTAATAACAAAAGTTTACCTGCCATATCGCAACAAAGTTGAAGTAGATATTATTGATACGCTTCAAAAAGGGGAAAAAATTATTCATTTTTCGGTACACAGCTTTACCAATGTGCTGGACGGGATGCAGCGCAATGCAGATATTGGTTTGTTGTACGATCCTGCTCATAACACTGAAAAGAAATTTTCTGCCGATTTCAAAGCGGAAATACTAAAGGAAGCGCCCGGTTTAAAAATCAGGTTTAACTATCCATACATTGGAAAAGCAGATGGTTTTACCACTTATCTCCGAAAAAAGTATCCTCAGAATTATTCCGGAATAGAGCTGGAGGTAAACCAAAAATTTGTCAGGGACAACCAGATGGATTCCGCGGTAAAAAAAGTTGTACTCCAGGCTTTAATATATACACTTGCTAAGAGCGCCTGGAATACATCTTCTTTATGATAAGACTACTTTAAGCTCGTTTCGGTAAACCGAAGGTGCTTTTCCGGTGAATTTTTTGAACCTTTTGTTGAAGTGGCTAAAGTTGTTGAAACCACTGTCATAACAGATTTCAGTAATGCTAACCTGTTTTTCATGCAATAATTTGGCTGCGTGTGTAAGGCGGTATTCATTCACAAATTCAGTAAAAGTTTTTCCTGTAATTTTCTTGAAATACCTGCAAAAGGCGGGTACAGTCATACTCACCAGGTCTGCAATTTCCTCCAGGCTTATGGGCCTGCGGAATTCTTCCTTTACAAAATTAAAGATGACGTTTACACGGTTATTGTCATGCAGCTCGGTTTCAAGAATGAATCCCTGGGCGTTGAGCACGGTGTAATCTTCGCTCCGCTGAAGTAAATTTAGGATCTCCAGAAGCCTGAGAAGCCTTTCATAATGATCTCTATCTCTCATGGCTTCTATTTTTTTTCCAATGCTTCTCTTAGCGATGCCATGATAGACAATTCCCATTTTAGCCCTTTCAAAAAGGGATCTTATGTTCTTCATTTCGGATATATTAAAGAAATCCTGCCCTAAAAAGTCGGGCTTCATTTGAATAACAGTCTCGTTCTCATATTCCGTAAGGCTGTCGGTAAACCCGCAATGCGGCAGGTTAGATCCAATAAGGATAAGGTCTCCCCTTTGATAATAGGAGACGTGGCTACCAATTTGACGCTTACCGGAACCCCCGTTTACATATACAAGTTCAAGTTCGGGGTGGTAATGCCAAAAAGTATGGTTCTTGTTCTGGTGGTCCTTATTATATGTTCTATATGAAAAAGAGCTGCCAAATGCCGGCTCTATTTTTTCGAATTCTGGTTTTGAAGATAATTTCATGATATCCAGTTTTTAGTGAATATAATGTAAATGTAATTTTTACGGATCATTTATGCAAATTTACCCTAAATATGTTTTATTTACACTAAAACGTTGTAGTATAGGGGAGTGTGCGGTTAATATTGGATATAAATAGACAAATCTACTATTAGTATACAGGCGTTTTTACAACTTATATTAGTTACATAAAATTCAGAGTATTAATTAAAAAACTGAAAATTATGAAAAAGCTAAGTAAAATTGCAGTAGCCGTATTTTTGTTTCTGTTTACTTTCCACGCACGAGCCGGAAAAGATGTAGAAGTGAAGATCCAGGAAGAACAAAACCTGGTAGTGGAGTTTGAGAACATGCAAAGTAGTGCATTTTTATCATTCAAAGATCAAAAAGGCGAAATCCTGTTTCAGGACAGCCTTACCAACAATAAACCTTATAGAACTACACTAAACTTAGAAGTGCTTCCAAAAGGGGTTTATTACCTGGATATTGAGAAGGATTTTGTGATTCACAGCTCCATTATTATTAAAAATGAAGACGGACTGGTTTTCAAAGGTGATTCTTCTAAAACTGTTTTCAAACCCCGTTTAAAGATTGACGAGAAAATAGTAATGGTTTTTCTTAATAACCCTGAAAAGGAAAACACCAGAATGGAAGTCTTTGATTCCCAGGGAAAAATTGTTTGTTCGGTTAAAGATCGACGTGATATTTTTACGAGAACTCTTGATTTTTCTGAAGTGCCGAAAGGAGTGTACACCATTAAATTCAAGAAGGGAAACAGAATTTTTACAGATAAAATTACAATTACTTAAACCCAGACTTTCCTTAATTTAAAAAGACTGCCAACGGCAGTCTTTTTAAATTAACTGATTTTACTATCATCGAAAAAGGGGTTTTTCGCTGGTGATTTATAGAGCCTGCTCAAAATCTCATAGGATTTAAGACGCTCGTCATGATCATAAATATGGGAAACCACCATAACCTCATTAACACGTGTTTTCTCTACAAATGCAGTAATTTTTTTTCTAATTGTTTCCTCGGAACCTATGAAACTGTAATGCATCATTTGTTGAATGGTCGCTTTTTCGCCTTCGTTCCAAAGTTCTTCCATATTATCTACGGGTGGGGGCATAGGTTTTCGCTCATTTCTTATGATCCCTAAAGCAAACTGTTTTTGACTGGTTGCCAATCGTTCTGCTTCTTCATCTGTTTCTGCAGCTATTACATTGACACAAGCAATAGAATATGGTTTTTTGAGCTGTTTGGATTCTTCAAATTTTTCATGATAAATTTGTAGGGCAGAATGCAGATGAGTAGGAGCAAAGTGACTTGCAAAAGCATAGGGTAAACCCAACACGCCGGCCAGATGTGCACTAAAGGTACTCGAGCCAAGAAGATATAACGGCACATCTAATCCTTCCCCGGGTATTGCTCTTACAGCTGCATTTTTATTTTCCGCGGAAAAAAATCGTTGCAACTCCTGTACGTTGTTTGGGAAATCTTCTACCGATTCCTGCCTGTTCCTTCTAAGTGCCATGGCTGTTTTTTGATCGGTTCCCGGAGCGCGCCCCAGTCCCAGGTCCATTCTGCCGGGGTAGATACTTTCCAGGGTTCCAAATTGTTCTGCAACTACCAGTGGGGCGTGATTTGGCAGCATAATTCCACCAGAGCCTATTCTTATATGGGAAGTTGCCTGCGCAATGTGCCCCAGCAATACTACCGTTGCCGAACTTACAATGCTTTCCATATTATGATGTTCAGAGATCCAAAATCTTTCAAATCCCAATTCCTCAACTTTTTGCGCAAGTTCTACGCTGTTGTCAATAGACTTTTTAATACTGTTTCCCTGTACCACAGGTACAAGATCCAGTACCGAAAATTTGGTCTGACTTATCGTTTCTTTGTCCTTTTCCATAAAAATAAAATGAGGCCACAAAATACCATTTTGACGAATCAAACTGTTCTTGTGGCCATAAAATTTAGCTATAGTCCCACTCAGGAAGGACTATTATTTTTTCTTCAAATATACTACTCCCATGGGCGGCAAAGTAAGCGACACCGAATGATTCTTATGATGTGTTTGAAGTGGTTCTGCTTCAACACCTTCGGCATTTTTTACATTGCTCCCGCCAAATTGCTCATCATCACTATTGAAAATTTCCGTCCAGGTTCCTTCCGAAGGAACACCTATACGGTAATTCTCGCGAGGAACAGGAGTGAGGTTACAAACCACCAGGATGGTATCATCAGGATTGTTTCCTTTTCGAATAAAGCTTATAACACTACTTTCGGAATCATTAATATCAATCCATTCAAACCCTTCGGAATCAAATGCTTTTTCGTAAAAAGCCGGTTCAGAAGAATAAATTTTATTCAGTTTTTTCAGTGTTTCCTGTACCTGTTGATGGGGCGCTTCATTAGTCTTGTGCCAGTCAAGACTGGAATCATGGTTCCACTCGGTGGTTTGGGCAAACTCTGCGCCCATAAATAACAGCTTTGTACCGGGGTGCGCGTACATGTAGGAGTATAAACTTCTAAGGTTTGCAAATTTGTTCCAGTCATCGCCCGGCATCTTATTAAAGATAGCCTGTTTACCATATACTACCTCATCATGGGATAGTGGAAGCATAAAGTTCTCGGTAAATGCATAAGTAGTACTAAAGGTGATGGTATTCTGGTGATGCTTGCGGTGAATTGGATCTTTCTGAAAATATTCCAGTGTATCGTGCATCCAGCCCATCATCCATTTCATTCCGAAGCCTAAGCCGCCCATATAAGTAGGTTTAGAGACCATAGGCCATGCAGTAGATTCTTCCGCAATGGTCATAATATCAGGAAATTCAGAATAAACCACTTCATTGAATTCCTTCAGGAAGCTAATTGCTTCAAGATTTTCATTTCCGCCGTGTTCATTTGGTTCCCATTCTCCTTCTTTTCTGGAGTAATCGAGGTAAAGCATAGATGCTACGGCATCTACACGTAAACCGTCTGCATGGAATTTGTCGAGCCAGTAAACAGCGTTACTAATAAGGAAGGAACGCACTTCATTTCTTCCGTAGTTGAAAATATAACTTTGCCAGTCGGGATGAAAGCCTTTCCTTGGATCGGCATGTTCATATAAGAAGGTCCCGTCGAAATAATGTAATCCGTGCATATCTGAAGGAAAATGGGAGGGAACCCAATCCAGGATCACACCTATTCCCGCTTCGTGAAGCGACTCAATGAGATACATAAAGTCTTGCGGAGTTCCAAATCGGCTGGAAGGGGCAAAATATCCAGTTACCTGGTACCCCCAGGAACCAAAGAACGGGTGCTCCATCACGGGCATGAATTCGACGTGCGTGAAGCCCATTTCCTTTAGATAAGCGGGTAATTCTTCTGCCAGTTCGCGGTACGACAGCGAACGCATTTCTTCCTCAGGCACCCTTTTCCAGGAACCTACATGAAGTTCATAAACAGAAACCGGTTGCGGTTCTTTCATTTTTTTCTTACGCTCCTGCATCCACTTCTTGTCTTTCCAGGTATTTTCCAAATCCCAGACTACAGAAGCTGTTTGCGGTGGGGTTTCCCACATAAATGCATATGGATCGCCTTTTTCGACTTCGTAACCGTTGGTTGACTGGATAAAATATTTGTACAAACTCCCCTTTTTCGCATCCGGGATAAAAGCTTCCCAAATTCCGGAGTTGTCCTGTCGTGGTTTCATTGGGTGCGCCTGCTTGTCCCATTGATTAAAATTCCCGATAACCGAAACATGCTTCGCATTTGGTGCCCAAAGTGCAAAATAAACACCTTCGGTTCCCATATATTCCATAAGATGAGAACCCAGTTTTTCATAAAGATGGAAATGCTTTCCCTCCCTGAATAAATGAATATCAAATTCGGTTAGCAAAGTCGCTTCAACGGGCTTTCCACGGGAAGATTTTTCTTTATCCTTTTTAGAAGTGGTGCCTGAAGTAGCTTTTTTGGAAGTTTTTTTCACTTTCTCTTTAGCTTTTTCTTTTTCTTCCGGGAGCACTTTATCTACGGCTTTATCCACCATATCTGGGTCGGGGGCAATACTTTTTGCTATTTTTTTAGCTGTATCCTTTATTGTTTCCTGGTCTGGCAGAATAGATTTTGCCATTTCCTGAATTTGTTCTCTGTCCTTTTCTTCAGGTAGCACCTGGTCTGCAAAATCTTTGGCTTTCTTTTTTGCAGATGCCGTTAAATCTTCTGTAGTAGAAGTGTTCGGCTTCTTTGCTTTTTCTTCGGCGCTAATATCCTTGTCCATTTTTCGACGGGACATTTTCTTTGCAGGGGTCTTACCTTCAGAAGTAGCTTTAGTGCTGGATTTTTTAGATTTTGCAGCAGTCGTACTACTTTTTGTAGCTTTTTTAGCAACGGGTTTTTTCTTCTCTTCTGAAGATGTTTTTCTAGTAGCGGAAGTTTGCTTTGAAGCCGGTGCCGCTTTATCTGCAACTTGTTCATCGATTACAGGATCTTTAAACTTTGCGGCTTTTTTAGCTGCAGTGTTTTTTTTAGCAGTTGCAGAAGTTTTCTTCGGAACGGCCTTTTTAGGCGTTGACGCTTTTGTTTTTCCACCTTCAGCTTTTGCAGACTTCCCGGTAGTTTTTTTAGATTTATCTGTATCCTCAAAACGTCCTTTTGCAGGCTGATTCACTTTAGAAGCTCCCTTTTCCATGGCAGTCGTACTTGAATTCTGCCTTTTTTCAGCAATACCGGGTCCTTTTACCTCACCAGATTCCTTAGGTGTTGTTGTTTTTTTTGAAGCAGCCTTGCCTTTAGTTCCTGTTGCTGTAGTTTTCTTCGTTTTATCTGTGGTTTTGTTATCTTCTTTTTTAGCCATTTTTATACCTCCCTATAATAGTTTTTATGCCCCGCAACGGAATGATCACCCAGTCGGGACGGTTGTTTAGTTCATAATTCAGTTCGTATACTGCCTTTTCAAGCAGGAAAGTTTCCATTAAGATCTTGAAATCTTCATGATCTGGCGGAATAAAATTCCCTTCACCTACTTTCTCAAAGTATCCCTGCAGGTATAACCTTGTAATATGGTAATACCATGATTCTGCCCATTGTTCCAGGTGTCCTTCTTTTCTTTGCTGAGCGAACTCGGGTTCCATAATGCTACTGTAGGCTGCATAATGAAAGGATCGAACCATTCCCGCTACATCGCGTAACGGCGAGCGTTTTAATCTTCTTTCACTAAATGCTCTCGCGGGTTCGCCTTCAAAATCAATGATTACAAAATCCCGACCTGTCCAAAGGACCTGTCCTAAATGGTAATCTCCATGCGTCCTGATTTTCATTGTGGGAATCTTATGGTCATATACCCTTTTGAAGACCTTAAGAACTTCACTTTTCATATCCAGCACTTCCTTTGCCTCCTTTTTGATTTCTTCGGGCAGATTCTTCAAATTCTTCTGTAAATTCTGAAAAGAATTTCTTGTTAAAGATTGCAAAGAAGAATAGAGGGACCGTTGATAGTGTAAGGAGAAAGCTTCGGGTTCAAAGTCTTTTTCTTCAGGATGCGCGGCCAGTGCAGAATGCATTTCAGCTGTTCTTTGGCCCAGCAAGGAGATTCTTTCAGGAAATATGACACCTAAAAGTTCCTTCATGGATTCAGATATGTCATCGTAATTCATGGAGAGTGTGACTTCTCCCGTATTGGGTTCAAACTCCACCCCTTTAGGTCGGGTCATTACATTCTCAAAAAACCGCTCCAGTGAATCTTTTGTGTAATCCCAGGCATCTCCCTGGTTGGGAACCAGATCCTGCATCATTCCCAGAACAATAGAATTTTTGGGTCCTAAATTATATTCAATGGCACCTGCAAACCGGGGTGCATTTTTGTATTCTGTTTTTTCTGAAAGGTAGCGGGAAATCTCTAAATCGGGGTTGATAGTGTTATCCAGTTTCCTGTAAAGTTTCAGAAAAAATTTGTTATCGTAAATAACCGAAGTGTTGCTCTGTTCTGCATTCAGGATCTTGGATTGAATCTCGCCTGTGCCAAGGTCATTTTCAGATTCACTGTGATAAAAATTCAGTTCTCCACTGCCATTTTCAACGGTTCTGTTTTGGCGGATATTGCTGAATACGGTATTTCGGAAATCTTCATCGTACACAGAGTCGAACAGGATTCCTTTTTCATCGCCCAGCTGAAGGTTCGCTATAATTGCTTTATTAGGAATTTCTTTGACATCTTCTTCGTGCTCATTTGAAATGAAGGACAGCGGTAATTGATAAACTTCAGGCAGACCATCATTGTAATTCACTTCTACCAAAACAAGAGTAGAGTGAAGATTGGTTACCGGGATATCAATAATATCTTTAATTGTAATGTTCTGGATCACTCTGGATTTTCCGCCAAACCACCTGCAGGTGTTCAGGTAACCGGGAAGAATTTTGCTTTCCAGTCTGTTTTTCATCTTATTACCAAATAGCTGTTCCCATTGGTCTACTTTCAGCATTTGACTGTAGGTTTTTCCTTCTTCGCGACCCTTTTCCTTTTCTAAGAGAAACCAATAGTAGCCATGTGGTGCCATTGTAAATAGGTAAGGGTTTTCTGTAACTTTCGGAAATTTGTTATGGCTGAACACCTCTACGGGCGTGTAGCCTTCATAATCTTCCAGTTCCAGCTCTGCAGCCTGTGGAAAACGTGATAGGTTTCCCAGAACGAGGATTTCTTCGTCCTCATATGTTCTTGTATAGGCAATGACTTTTGCATTTGAAGGGGAAAGAAATTTTATGTCTCCGCGCCCAAATGCTTTAAATTTCTTCCTCATGCTTATGATCCTTTTCATCCACCAAAGTAGAGAGGAGGAATTCATTTGCTGAGATTCAACATTGATCGATTCATATTTGTACTCGGGATCAATGATCACAGGTAAATATAATTTGTGCGGATTGGCCTTTGAGAATCCGGCGTTCCTGTCGGCAGACCATTGCATTGGAGTTCTTACTCCGTCACGATCCCCAAGGTAGAAGTTATCTCCCATTCCAATTTCATCTCCATAATAGATAATGGGAGTACCAGGAAGGGAGAAGAGCAGGACATTCATCAGCTCGATCTTGTTCCTGTTGTTTTCTAACAGAGGAGCCAACCGGTGACGAATTCCCACATTGATCTTTGCCTGCGGATCTTTGGTATAAACTTTATACATGTAATCCCGCTCCTCATCTGTCACCATTTCCAGTGTTAACTCATCGTGGTTTCTGAGAAAAATTCCCCACTGGCAGGATTCCGGAATATCTGGCGTCTGGTCGATGATGTCGATAATTGGATAACGATCCTCCATTTTCACCGCCATGAACATCCTCGGCATTATTGGAAAATGGTAGTTCATATGGCATTCGTCTCCATCACCAAAGTAGGCTGCGGAATCTTCAGGCCACATATTTGCTTCGGCCAAAAGAAGTTTATTGTCAAAATGTTCGTCTATATGCGCCCGAAGTTTTTTAAGAAATTCATGTGTCTGAGGCAGGTTCTCGCAATTTGTATTATCTCTTTCAAAAAGATAGGGAACTGCATCAAGCCTGAAGCCATCAACTCCCATTTTACACCAGAAGTCCAGCATTTTAAAAACTTCCTGTTGCACCTCGGGATTGTCAAAATTTAAATCTGGCTGATGTGCAAAGAAGCGGTGCCAAAAATAGGCTTTTGCTTCAGGATCCCAGGTCCAGTTAGAAGGCTCGGTATCGGTAAAAATGATTCGGGCATCTTTGTATTTGTTGGGATCATCTGTCCATACGTAATAGTCTCGGTATTTGGAACCTTCAGGAGCGCGGCGAGCTTTCTGAAACCAGGGGTGCTGGTCTGAAGTATGATTAATTACCAGCTCCGTAATAATTCTTAAGCCCCGATTGTGCGCTTCCTGAATCAATTTTTTGAAGATTTTTATATCTCCATACGACGGATTAATAGAATAATAATCTGCTATATCATAACCGTCATCGCGAAGCGGAGAAGGGTAAAATGGCAATAGCCAGATGGCAGTCACTCCAAGATCTTCAAGGTAATCAAGTTTTTCTAGCAGTCCCTGGAAATCGCCTATTCCGTCGCCGTTGCTGTCATAAAAAGCTTTAATATGTAGTTCGTAGATAATGGCATCTTTGTACCAGTGTACATTATCATCTATATGTAAAGGATTGGTCATAGCTTAATTTAAGTTGATTTTTACGCTTTTATTCGTTCAATTCTGAAAATATGTGCCGGCATGGAATTAGGATGAAGGGCTACATAATTCCACTCGTTCTGCCAGGTATAACGGCTATTGGCTAATAGGTCATGTACTTCGAAAGGCTGATTTTCTTCCAGTTTTAGATGCTGAAGCGGAACCTTTACCCACCCGGACTGGCTGTATTGCGCATCGAGATTCACTACGATTAGCAGCTTATTCTCTTCATCCTGGTCTACTTTAGTATAAGCTATTAGCTGATCATTGTCGGTTTCGCAAAACTCAATGTTCCAGGTAGATTGCAAGGCCGTGTTCTCTTTTCTAATCTGGTTGATTTGCGTGATCATTTCCTTAATCCTGGTTTTTTTGGACCAGTCCCAGTGCTTGATCTCGTATTTTTCTGAACGTGTATATTCTTCTTTTCCAGGATAAGCCTCATTTAAGCCAAATTCAAACAGCGGCCCGTACATTCCCCAGCTGGAGGATAGGGTTGCAGCCAGAATTGTACGTATCAAAAATGAGGGTTCTTGCTTATTTTCCAGTGAAACAGGTAAAATATCAGGTGTGTTGGGCCAAAAGTTTGGCCTGTAATATTCCCGCATCTCTGTTTTTGTCAGTTGATTAAGGTACTCGATGAATTCTTCTTTGGAGTTTCTCCAGGTAAAGTAAGTATATGACTGGTTAAAGCCCACTTTTGCAAGTTTTTCCATTACTCGCGGTCTTGTAAAAGCTTCAGCCAGAAAAATGATGTCATCGTGCTCCTTATTGATTTCTCCAATGGCCCATTCCCAGAAAATAAAGGATTTCGTGTGCGGATTATCGACGCGAAAAATTTTCACTCCTTTATCTATCCAGTAATCCAGGATACTTTTTAATTCCTTCCAAAGGTTTTCCCAATCCTCGGTTTCAAAGTTTACAGGTAGCACATCCTGATATTTTTTTGGCGGGTTTTCAGCATATTGTACGGTTCCATCAGGTCGCCATTTGAACCATTGAGGATGTTCTTTTACATAAGGGTGGTCTGGTGAACATTGAATGGCAAAATCAATGGCGATTTCCATGTTTAGTTCTTTTGCTCGGTTCACAAGACTCTGGAAATCCTCCATAGATCCCAACTGTGGGTGAATCGCCTTATGTCCTCCCTCTTCTGAACCAATGGCCCATGGTGAACCTGGATCTCCCGGTTTAGCCTGGGTAGCATTATTTACTCCTTTCCTGTGTGCCTGCCCAATGGGATGTATTGGAGGAAGATATATTACATCAAACCCCATTTCTGAGATTTCCGGAAGAATAGCTTCACTTGTTATGAAGCTGCCATGTTCTCCTTCATTTGGTGAAGTAGATCTTGGGAAGAATTCATACCAGGCACTAAAAAGTGCCCTTTTTCGCTCTACTCTTAAAGGCAAGGTTCTACTGTATCTTTGTGCTTTTTCCCTATCACGGGCAGCATACATGATTTCTGTGGCTCGGTCGCTCAAGGCTTCCGCTACAGCTTCGTCTTCATTTTCATCTTTCCGAAGCAATTCGATCCAGTTTTTTAACTTCTTTTTATCGGGCGCGGAGGCGCGGCTTAATGCTTCTTCCATCATTTGTGCGCCAATAAGCAATTCCGTCTTCAGCGGCTGGTGATCATCGTACTTCTTTTTGAGCCCGTATTGCCATGTGGCAAAATGATCTACCCAGGCCTCGATGGTGTATTCATAGTCTCCTTTTTCATTTACTTTAAAAGAGCCTTCCCAATGATCATTTTCTATGAAATGCATTCGGGTTTCCTGCCATTTTTTTTCTCTTCCGCGGCCCTTCCTTTTCTGGCGATATAACAGTACCGCATCTACTTTATCATGGCCATCTGCAAAAATATCGGCTTCTACATTTACATTTTCATTTACAATTCTTTTTATAGGATAATGCCCGCAATCTATTTGGGGCGATACGTTATCTATACTTACTCTTTTATGACCTTCCCAGTTCATTAATTAGCTTTTTTAAGTGGTTGATGTTACAGCTATTTGCGAGGCGCCTGGCCCCATCTAACATAAAGTACTTAAATTTAGACAAGTCAGTAAAGATCAGCAGTTAAAAAAATACTAAACCTTGAAAGCACGCTTTCATCTTTGCGAAACCTTCTTAGATTTGGTGAAGTGTTAATTGATAGATTATGGGAAGAAAAGTTGGAGCAGAATACACACCTAAAAAGGCTTGTAGATTTACAGTCTGGGCACCCGAAGCAGAAGAGATGGAAGTGGTGCTGCAAAAGGGGCAGGAACCGGTCTTGATGGAGAAAGTTGAAGATGGTTACTGGGTAAAGGAGGTGGATGGTATTCATCCCGGTGATCTATACAGGTTTCGAATAAATTCTCAAATAGAGCTGCCAGATCCTGCTTCCCGTTCACAACCTGAAGGTGTCCATGGATGGTCTGCCGTGGTTGATGCAGGTTCTTACCAATGGCAGGATGACAGCTGGACAGGAATTCCTCTTTGTGAAATGATCATCTACGAACTCCACGTAGGGACGTTTACTCAAAAAGGCACTTTTGAAGCAGTCATTGAGAAGCTAGACCATTTAAAGGAGTTAGGTATAAACACTCTGGAAATTATGCCTGTTTCTCAGTTCCCGGGCAATAGGAACTGGGGGTATGATGGAGTGTATCCTTATGCTGCACAACACAGCTACGGCGGTGCAGCCGGCTTAAAGAAAATGATAGATGCCTGTCATCAAAAAGGTTTTGCCGTATTATTGGATGCCGTTTATAACCATATGGGGCCAGAAGGGAATTACCTTTCTGAATATGGTCCTTATTTTACCACCAGATATGAAACTCCCTGGGGAAAAGCTATAAATTTCGACGATCATCATGCCGATGAGGTTAGGAATTTCTTTATTCAGAATGCTCTGATGTGGATGGAAGAGTTTCATTTCGACGGACTGCGTTTAGATGCCATTCACGAAATAATAGATCTAGGAGCAACACATTTCTTAAAGGACCTTAGCCTTGCAACTGATGAACTTGAAGCAAAGACAGGGAGGAAGTATGCTCTAATTGCCGAAAGCGACCTCAATGATACCAAGATTATAAATACCTACGAAAAAGGGGGTTTTGGGCTGGAAGGTCAATGGGTAGATGATTTTCACCATTCGCTGCATACGCTACTTACAGGCGAAAAAGATGGATATTATGCAGATTTTGGATCAGCTGAGATCTTGGCAAAATCTTTTCGGCAGGCATTTGTGTACGATGGAAAATATTCCGACTTCCGAAAGCGAACAATAGGAAATGATCCCTCCGGAATAGATCCTTCTAAGTTTGTAGTATGTATT
The DNA here is from genome assembly GCF_049680855.1 of Salinimicrobium maris. Taxonomy (NCBI): domain Bacteria; kingdom Pseudomonadati; phylum Bacteroidota; class Flavobacteriia; order Flavobacteriales; family Flavobacteriaceae; genus Salinimicrobium; species Salinimicrobium maris. Next base: position 118,543 of record NZ_JBMPGS010000002.1, read on the forward strand.
CAAAATCATGATCAGGTTGGTAACAGGCCTTTAGGAGACAGGTTTTCGGAACTCGTTTCCTTTGAACAGCAAAAACTGGCCGCAGGCATACTTTTAATGTCCCCATTCACTCCCATGCTTTTTATGGGAGAGGAATTTTCTGAAGATCAACCGTTTCAGTATTTTGTGAGTCATGGCGATCCAGAACTAGTCAAAGCAGTGCAGGAAGGGCGAAAAAGGGAATTCAAATATTTTCTGGAGCACAGCGGGGAATTTCCAGATCCGCAGTCCGAAGAAACTTTTCAACGCTCCAAGCTAAACTGGGACTTTCAAAAAAATAATCAGAAAAATGCCATTTTTGAATATTATAAGGAGCTTATCAAGCTTCGGAAGGCCGGAAAATTCCAGGATTTCAGAAATGAAAAAATAGTAACCGAAGCGTTTATGGATCGCGATGTGGTTAAAGTAATCGCAGGAAAACTTTTTGCACTCTTTAACTTTAGTGAAGATGCTCAAAAAGTGAAAATGCCTGCAAAACCTGAAAACTGGAAATTAATAATTGCTTCCGGAGATAAAAAATGGAGTGGTAAAGAACAATTTCCGAAGCAAATCCCCGGAGACAAAATCCTTACTGTTCCTGCCTCATCTATAATTATTTGTGAAAGTTAAAGCCGACATGGGCTTACTTCTGAATTAAAGTATATCTTTTAAAGACATTTTTGCTCCCGGAATAAACTAATAATAAAACAATGAAAGACAAGTATATATGTGTCCATGGGCACTTTTATCAGCCGCCGCGCGAGAATCCGTGGCTTAATAAAGTTGAAATTCAGGATTCGGCATATCCTTACCATGACTGGAACCACAGGATCAATGCAGAATGTTATCGGCGGAATTCTGCCAGCAGGATTCTTAATTCTGAAGGCAAAATAGAGGAGATCATCAACAATTATGCACGTATGAGCTTCAATATGGGGCCTACCTTACTGGCATGGATGAAAACAGAGGCGCCGGAATCGTATCAGGCAATTCTTGATGCCGACAAAGAAAGCCAGGAGCGGTTTTCAGGACACGGGTCTGCGCTGGCACAGGCTTACAATCACCTCATCATGCCATTGGCTAATGAAAGAGACCAGGAAACGCAGGTGATTTGGGGAATTGAAGATTTCCAGTCAAGATTTGGCAGGTTTCCTGAAGGCATGTGGATGGGAGAAACAGCCGCAAACACCAGCTCCCTCGAAATGCTGGCAAAGCATGGAATTAAATTCACCATACTTTCACCATACCAGGCAAAGAGAGTCAGAAAAATAGGTAGCACCGAATGGGAAGACGCGACAGATGCAAAAGTAGATCCAAAAAAGCCATATTTATGTAAGCTTCCCTCTGGAAATGAAATCACTCTTTTCTTTTATGACGGGCCTGCTTCACAGGGAGTTGCCTTTGAAGGTTTACTAGATAATGGAGAACGTTTTGCAGATAGGCTTAAAGGTCAAATCACAGATGATGAGGAAGTGCAGTTAATGCACATCGCAACAGATGGTGAAAGTTACGGGCACCACCACGAACTGGGGGAAATGGCGCTTTCTTACTGCCTGCACAACATCGAGGAAAGTGAAGATGTGAAACTTACCGTGTACGGTGAATTTTTAGAAAAACATCCGCCGGAATACGAAGCGGAGATTATTGAAGATACTTCCTGGAGCTGTTACCACGGTGTGGAAAGATGGCGCAGCGACTGCGGTTGCAATACCGGTGGGAACGAAGGTTGGGATCAGAAATGGAGAAAACCGCTGCGCGAAACATTTGACTGGGTTCGCGAAGAGCTGATAAATCTTTATGAAAAAGAAATGAAGAATTACAGTGACGAGCCATGGGAAGTGCGTAACAAATACATCCAGGTTGTGCTTGATCGCAGTGAAGAAAATGTTGCTGCTTTTGTGGAGGAAAACTTTAAAAAAGAGATTTCAGAAGAAGAAAAGATCAAGATGCTTAAACTGCAGGAAATGCAATATCACAGCATGTTGATGTATACGAGTTGTGGCTGGTTCTTTGATGAAGTTACCGGTATTGAATCCATGCAGGACGTATTCTACGCCACAAGAGCCATTCAACTGGCAGAAGAGGTGAGCGGCAACAAATATGAACCTGAATTCGTGAAATGGCTGGAAAAGATTCCAAGTAATATTCCCGAGCATGGAAATGTGTTGAGCGCGTATAACAAATTTGTAAAGCCCATGGCGCTGGATATGCTTCGGATAGGGGCGCATTACGCGGTTTCTTCTATGTTTGAAGAATTTCCTGAAGAAGTAAGCCTGTACAATTTTAGTGCTGTGGTAAAGTCCAAATATTTCTATGAAGCAGGAAAACAAAAACTCGTTGTTGGCCGCACAGAATTCCGCTCAGATATTACCTGGGAAAAAGTGGATATTTCTTATGCCGTCCTGCATCTTGGGGACCGTCATTTATTTGGCGGTGTAAGGGAATTCATGGGTACAGAAGCCCTGGAAGATCTGCACACGCATGTCGCCGATCTCTTCAAAAAAGGAAATATTTACGAGGTCTTTAATATAATGGACGATTACTTCGGAAATCACAACTACTCCTTCTGGCATTTGTTCAGAGATGAGCAGCGAAATATCATGGAACTCGTGATGGATAATGCCTTTAAAAATGCGGAAGGAGCCATGCAAATATTGTATGAAAATTCATATCCTTTGCTGCAGGCTTACAAGGAAATAGACATGCAGGCACCAGACAGACTAAAACATCCTGTGAGCACCGTTGTGAATACACGTCTTATCAATTTGCTTAAAGAAAAAGAATTCAATTTAACCAAGTTTGAAAGACAGTTAAAATCTGCAGAGCTTATAGATGTGGATCTTGATGTGGTCACATTAAATTATTTAAGCGATCAAAAGCTAAATGATCTTATGGACCAGTTGAAAGAAAATCCCGAAGAACTGGACATTCTTAAGTGTGTGAATGCTTTTCTAAACCTACTGGATGAAAGCCCTGTGAAACCCAATCGCTGGCAGGCGCAAAATGTGGTATATGACCTAAGAGAAGAGGTGTTGCCGCAAATTGAAAAGAAAAGCGAGAGTGGTGATGAAGATGCAGGAGAATGGGTTAGTGAATTCAGAGAACTTGAAGAAAAACTTAACTTGGTTGCTATATGAAAATACCAAATTCGACTTACAGAATTCAACTTTCGCCGGAGTTCCCTCTTGAGGAACTTCGGAAGATCGTAGATTATCTGGAGGTGTTGGGCGTTTCAACCATCTATTCTGCACCTTTATTTCAGGCAAGGGAAGGAAGTACCCACGGCTATGACGTTACAGATCCGTACCAGATTAACCGTGAAATTGGCACTTTAGAAAATTTCAGGCTGCTGGGCGAGCTCCTAAAAAAGAAAAGCATGACCTGGTTGCAGGATATTGTTCCCAATCACATGGCTTACGACGGGACGAATCCCTGGCTGCGGGATATCTTCGAACTTGGACCCGATTCCCGTTACTACAACTTTTTTGACATAGACTGGAATTACAAGGGCTGGGAAAAAGTAATGGCGCCTTTTTTGGGAAATCCGCTTGAGGAGGTCTTCAAAAATAAAGAGTTGAAGCTAAATTTTGACGGGGAAGGTTTTTCCATAAATTATTATGACCACAGTTACCCTGCCAGCGCACGTTCATATTCAAAAATCTTAGAGAAGATGGATTTGAATGGCTGGAAAGAAAAATTCCGGGAATTTTCAGGCAATGACATGCAGTGGAAAGATCTAAAAACAGGTTTTTATCGGGAAGTAAAAGACCATCCGGTGATGGAAAATAAGATTCGGGAGGCACTAAGAGAACTAAACGATTCCGAAGAAAAGATTCGGGGAGTTCTCGAGCTTCAGTTCTTTAAGCCCGTACACTGGAAAGAAACCGAACAGGAAATCAATTACCGACGGTTTTTTACCATCAATGATCTCATTTGTCTTAGGATGGAAGATCCTGAAGTTTTTGACACTTACCATCATTTTATCCTGGAGCTGGTAAAAAATAACTTAATTGACGGTTTAAGGATCGATCACATTGATGGTTTGCTTAACCCTAAGGATTATACTGAAAAACTGCGTGAAGCCGTAGGAGACGATTTTTACGTTGTTGTGGAAAAGATCCTGGAACGGGATGAAAAATTGCCTTTAAACTGGCCGGTACAGGGAACCAGCGGATACGATTTCCTGGCAGAAGTTAATCATTTGTTCACCAAAGCGGCTAGTAAGGATGTCTTTACGAGTTCATATAAAGAAATAACTCCCGAGCTTATTGATTATGAAGCACTTGTTTTTGAGAAAAAGCTTTTTATTCTAAAGAATAGAATGGGAGGGGAGCTTCATAACTTATGGCTACTGTTAAAGGATTCTCAACTCATACCATCCGGAGAAAATGATGAAGAAAAGTGGAAAAAGAACCTGAGCATCTTTTTAGCTGCTTTTCCTGTCTACCGCATTTATCCTGAAAAGTTTCCGCTTACGGAGTCTCAAAAAGCCGTTTTAGAACAGGCTTTCCAGCGTGCGGTAAATTTTAAATCTAGTGAGAAAGACGCTTTAGAAACCTTGAAAAAGATCTTTTTAGGCGAAGCTGATAAAGATCAGGAGAAAATGTTCAGGTTTTTACATCGTTGCCAGCAATTTACTGGTCCGTTGGCTGCCAAAGGAGTGGAAGATACCAGTTTTTACATTTTTAACCGGCTGGTTTCCCACAACGAGGTGGGTGATTCTCCCGAAAACTTCGGAATTTCGATTGATGGTTTCCACGACAAGATGTTGCAACGGAAAGAGCATTTTCCACATGCTTTAAACGCTACGGCTACGCATGATACTAAACGTGGCGAAGATGCACGTATGCGACTGAATGTGTTAAGTGAAATTCCCGAGGAATGGTTCTCAAAAATAGAAGAATGGAACAACATTTCTGAAAAGCTTCGGAAAGAAAAAAACATTCCAAGTCCAAATGAGACCTACTTCATTTACCAGACGCTTATTGGTGCAATGCCGTTTGACCAGGAGTGCGATGAAACATTTGAAACCAGGACGAAAGATTATCTTCAAAAAGTGCTTCGGGAAGCCAAAGTACATTCTAACTGGGCAAGTCCCAATGAAGATTATGAAGAAGGTGTTTTTCAATTCATTGAGGCTATTTTAAAAGATGAAGAATTCAGGAAATCTTTTGATCCTTTTCAGAAGAAAGTAGCGCATTACGGGGTGCTAAAATCCCTGGGGCAAACGCTTATTAAGTTGACCGTACCGGGCATTCCTGATGTTTACCAGGGAACCGAGTTCTGGGACCTGAGTTATGTAGATCCAGATAACCGCAGGCCGGTGGACTACGATCTGAGAAAAGAATATATTACAGATTTTCGTTCTATGGAAGATGCAAATCTTCAAAAAGAACTTCAGGAATTCAACCTGAATTACAAGAACGGAAAAGTGAAAATGTATAGCCTTTTCAGGACGTTGAACTTCAGGAAAAATCAAAAGAAGTTGTTTGAAAACGGGGAATACCTGCCTCTGGAAATTTCTGGAGAAGCTGCTGATAACTTCATCGCTTTTGCCCGAAGAATTGAGCATGAGTGGTGCATTGTCGTAGTGCCGGTACTGGTAACTGCTCTTTTTCAGCCTGAAGGCAATTTAATTCCTGATGCCAATATGCTTAAGGACACATTTGTTGCCTTACCAAATGGAGCACCATCTAAATTGATAAACATCTTTTCCAAAGAAAAGATTCATGTACAGGGAAAAATTGAGCTGAAAGAACTCTTTTCAATCTTTCCTGTTGCCCTTTTAAAACAAGATATTTAATGGATTTAAAAAGAAGCAGCGGAATTCTCTTACACATCACTTCTTTGCCGTCAGCATTCGGGATTGGAGATGTAGGTTCGGCGGCCTATGAATTCGTTGATTTTTTGGCAGCATCGGGTCATCATTACTGGCAATTGCTGCCTTTGAATCCTACAGATGAAGCTTACAGCCATTCCCCGTACAGTAGTTTCTCAGCTTTTGCCGGGAATCCGCTGCTTATAAGTCCGGAACTCCTTGAAAAAGACGGATATGTTGATCTGGAGGATTTTCCGAAGCCTAAAAATATCAGTGAGGAAAAAGTACATTTTTCAGCAGTACAGGAATATAAAGAGGAACTTTTTTCCGCAGCCTATAAGAGCTTCAAAAAGAAGAAAAGTAATACCAATTTCAAAGCTTTCTGCAAAGAACATGCTTCCTGGCTAGACAATTTTAGTCTGTATAAAGCACTTCGGAAGAAGTACAAGAGTGAAGCCTGGTTTTCCTGGCCCACGGAATTCAGGGACCGTAAGAAAACTGCTTTAAAGAAAGTTCGAAAAGAACTGGCTGAAGATATTGAAAAAGAGCAATTCATTCAGTTTTTGTTCTTCTCGCAATGGAAATCACTGATGGATTATGCTCATAAAAAGAAGGTAAAGCTTTTTGGAGATATTCCGTTTTATGTGAACCACGACAGTGCCGACTGCTGGGCAAACGCCGAATATTTTAAGCTGGACGAGAAGAAAATGCCCACACATGTTTCGGGTGTGCCGCCAGATTATTTTAGTGAAACTGGCCAACTATGGGGTACTCCGGTGTACAACTGGAAGGAAATGGAAGCGAATGACTTTGACTGGTGGGTAAAGAGAATTCATCAGAATTTACTGTTGTTTGATCTCGTACGGCTGGATCATTTCAGGGCTTTTGCGGCTTATTGGGAAGTCCCGGCAGGAGAGAAGACCGCTATAAATGGTAAATGGGTAAAATCACCAGGAAACAAATTCTTTATTCTGCTAAAAAGAGAGTATCCAAAAATGCCATTAATTGCAGAAGATCTTGGTTCTTTAGACAAGCCCGTGTACAAACTGCTGGAAAAATTTAGATTTCCCGGGATGAAGGTGCTGCATTTTGCCTTTGGTGAAGATCGCAGGGATAATCCTTACCTGCCTTTCAACCATGAAGCCAATTCTGTGGTTTATTCAGGAACACATGATAACAATACCAGTGTTGGCTGGTTCAAAAAGGCTTCCAGAATTGAGAAAAAACATCTGAAGGATTATACGGCGCAACGTGTAACAGTAAAAAATGTGCATAAGGTGTTGCACCGCATGGCACTGGCATCGGTTGCAAAACTGGCAATTGTGCCCCTACAGGATCTTATAGGTTTGGGGGAAGAAGGGATCATGAATACGCCCGGCACCACCAAAAATAACTGGAGCTGGCGAGCAAAGCCAGGTCAAATCCCGACGGAGCAGATACCGGAGCTAAAAGAACTGAATGAAGTCTATGGAAGGTTGCCGGAGTCAACATCTAAAGACACTTGATACTGAAGTGTTCAAAATGGCATTTTGGAGAAGTTTTCCATTCAAATGTTCAGAAGAAAAACGGAATTGGAACTGGCATTTTTGGATGCTCAGATGAGATAAAAAATAAATCAAAGCTGCCTGGGAAACCCTTTTATCCACATCAACCTGAACTTGTTTCAGGTTCTTGTAATTGCAATTTTTCAATCGCTAGGATTCTGAAATAAATTCAGAATGACGTTATCCTGTAAGGATTTTCCAGTCAGCCTTACCAAAAAAGGTATTTCCAGCCTTAATTCCTTTCCGTTAAAGAAAAAACCTGTTGGGCGATCTCCAGTTCTTCATTTGTGGGGATAACAAAAATTTTCACTTTAGAACTTTCTTTACTTATCAACCTTTGATGTTTTGCACGAATTTTATTTTCTTCCTGGTTTAACTCCACACCCAGATATTCTAGGTCTGTACAAACCATTTCCCGAACCACGTCACTGTTTTCACCAATTCCGGCGGTGAAAATGAGTGCATCAAGTCCGTTCATGATCGCGGCATAGGCGCCAATATATTTTTTGATGCGGTAAGCGTTCATTTTAAGTGCAAGCTGGCATTCGCGGTTACCGTTTTCAGCTTCTTTTTCTATATCGCGAAGGTCGCTGTAGCCTGTAAGACCATACATTCCGCTGTTATGGTGTAAAATATCACTCACTTCTTTAGCCGAATAGCCCAACTGCTCGATCATGTAAAAAATTACCGACTGATCAATATCTCCACTCCGGGTTCCCATGATGAGTCCGTTGACGGGAGCAAAACCCAGGGAATGATCGATGCTTTTGCCATTTTGGATAGCTGCCATACTACAACCATTCCCTAAATGTATGCTTACGATCTTTGAGTTTTCCTTCTGAAGCTGTTCTAAAGCTTTCTTTGAAACGTATTTATGACTGGTACCGTGAAATCCATAGACCTGGATCTTGTGCTTGTCATAAAACTCATTAGGTATTGCATATTTTTTTGCCTCTAAGGGAATAGTTTGGTGAAATGCTGTATCAAAAACCGCTACCTGGGTTGCCTGCGGGAAAACTTCTTCAGCAACTTCAATTCCTTTCAGGTTTGGCGGATTGTGAAGCGGAGCCAGTGAAAAAAGGCTTTTGATGCTCTCCTTTACTTTATCGTCAATGACAATTGTATCTGAAAATGCGTCGCCTCCATGCACCACACGATGTCCTATCGCAGGAATTTCATGGGCGTTTTTGATCACTCCCTTTTCTTCATCCATTAACAATTTAGTCACTTCCTTCAAAGCTACAGCATGATCTTTGACCTGCATTTCTTTGGACGTGCTGTGCGCTCCAGATTTGTAATGCACCATTCCTGATTCTAATCCTATTCGCTCCACAAGCCCCGATGCCAGGACTTCTTCATTGGGCATTTGTATTAATTGAAATTTAAGGGAAGAGCTTCCGGAGTTTATAACAAGTATGTTTTTCATTGTGCTAGATATGAGATATTAAATTTGAGTTATGAGACCTTTTTTAGATTGAATATTGTATAGTGTATCGCCGTAAACTGTTCTTTTTATTGAAATACAGGTTTACAGTATACATTATACTTTTTAAATCCCTTGTGCCTGAATTGCGGTTAATATTACGGTGTTGAAGACGTCATCTACAGTACAGCCACGGCTTAGGTCATTCACAGGTTTGTTCAAGCCCTGGAGCATTGGGCCAATAGCCAAAGCACCGGTTTCCCTTTGCACCGCCTTATAAGTGTTATTCCCGGTGTTGAGATCGGGGAAAATGAGCACATTCGCCTGCCCGGCCACTTCGGAATTCGGTAGTTTTGTTTTTCCAACAGAAAGATCTACCGCAGCATCATACTGGATTGGGCCTTCAATCTTAAGGTTCGGCTTCAGTCTTCGTACAATTTCAGTAGCTTCCCGCACGCGATCCACATCTTCTCCTTTTCCGGAGCTGCCGGAAGAGTAGGAGAGCATTGCAACCTTAGGTTCGATACCAAAGGCGCGGCTGCTTTCTGCTGAAGAGATACAAATTTCCGCGAGTTCTTCCGCAGTCGGATTCGGGTTAATGGCGCAATCGCCAAAAACAGAAACCCTGTCTTCAAGGCACATGAAGAACACCGAAGAAACTACAGATACTCCCGGCTTGGTTTTAATGAACTGAAGGGAAGGACGAATGGTATGCTGGGTGGTATGGACTGCTCCCGAGACCATTCCGTCGGCATGACCTTTATGGATCATCATAGTTCCAAAATAGGAAACATCGCTCATAAGATCTCTCGCGATATCGTGATTCACGTTCTTATGTTTTCTGAGTTCATAAAAAGTCTCCACGTAATCGTCAAAATAATCGGAAGTCGTTGGATTGATAACATTAATTTTATCCCAGTCCATTGGTAAGGCCAGCGCCATTACCTTCTTCTTTATGGTTTCTTCATCTCCCAGGAGAGTAAGATCTACGAGATCCATAGCGAGCAATCGCGATGCAGCGGTAAGAATACGATCATCTGTACCCTCGGGCAGGACAATGTGTTTCTTCGCTTGTTGCGCTCTTTTCACCAAGCTGTACTGGAACATACGCGGAGTTATTCCGCTGGGTTCGAAATTGATGAACCTTTCAATTAAAGGATCTATGGAAATATACCTTTCAAAAGTGGAAATAGAAGTCTCTATTTTTTGAATACTGTCTGCATAAATATTCGACTTTATGGAACCAATTTTATTGGTAACCGAAAAAGTGCCTTCTTCAACAGAAATGATCGGGACGATCTGTGACAGCCCTTCAATAAGTTTAATAATGGATTCTTCGGGGATCAAGCCGCCGGTTAATACGATTCCCGAAATACGCGGGTAGTTACTCGAAATATTGGCCTGCAAGGCACCGAGGATAATGTCTGCCCGATCACCCGGAGTGATCACGAGGCTTTCATTTTTGAGGTGGTTCAGATAATTACGAAGCTGCATGGCGCCTACGCCAAAGTGCCCGGACTGATTATCAAGAAATTCTGCTCCAAAAAGCACTTTTCCGTCCAGGACCTCTACAATTTCCTTGATGGTTGGATTGCGAAGCGTGTCCATCATAGGAATGGCAAAAACGGCAACTTCATCCGGAAGAAATTCGCGCATTCCGCTGGTGGCAACCGGCAGGTTTTCCAGCTGGATCTTATTGCTCACCATGGCCATTACCCGCACATCCTTGTTTACAAAAGTCTGGTAAGCCATTTGAAGGCTGCCCATAAGCGCCTCCTTGGTTTTACCTTCCCCACTGGCCACGATGATCACAGGAACTCCCAGGTTCTTGGCGATCAACACGTTTTCATCAAATTCAAAAACACTTCCCTCGCCCGAAAAATCACTTCCTTCCACCAGTACAAAATCATAGGTATCTTCCAGTTTTTTGTATTTCCTGATGATGGTATCTATGATCTCCCCGGTTTTACCTTCATTCCGTTTTTGAATTACTTCGCTGCGTTTGTAGGCAAAACTGTCTTCATAAGGCAATTCCAGGTCAAAATGTTTGAGTACGGTTTCCAGGTGATTGTCTTTCTCTCCGTTCTTTGAATCGCGGATGATGGGCCTAAAATATCCCACTTTTACTGTTTTTCCCAGTAAGGTGCGCATAAGGCCAAGAGAAATGAGGGATTTTCCGCTGTGCGGTTCAAGGGTGGCAATGTAGATTCCTTTGTTCATAGTTTTGATTTCTTATTCAAAAATAAGGCTCTTTACAGGTTTTAAAAGTTCTTTTAAATAGAAACTTTTTATGCTAAGATCACAGCTCGATCACCAGAGCCGTAAAATAGCCTTTGCAAAATTACGCGCATTGAGGCAACATAAATATGACCAATATCAAGAAATGCCTTAAATGCGCCGTCTTTTTGAAAATAGATATAATTAGCGGGAAGAAAAAGGAGAAAGCGGTAAAGAAAATGTAAAATTTGTCTGCCGGAAGAGAATCTACTTTCTTTCCCCTTTTTTCCTGGTGAGCACAAAATAGATCACGTATAACCAGCTGAAAAAAGCGTGGATCGTTGCCAGCAAGACAGATTTATTCCTTTCCCAGGAAGTTACCCCGGCAATGACACTTCCCAGGCCGATCCCGTTCTGTATTACTGTTCGTTGTGTTTCTGAATCTATAGCATCCTGGCTAAAGCCTTCATAAACTACAAAAAGGACTAAAATTGATGTAATTCAGATTTTTTTCATGGTTTGTTTGGGAGTGTTTTTGAATTATAGATGAAATTTACGACTTGGAAATTTTTCTTTTTTGGTTTCTAAGATGACACTTTTTGGCAATACCCGCTATTTGCTATACCCGATGTTAGTTACTGGCGATTACCGCATCATCATATCATGATGATTTATGTGTCCAGTATTTTTAAAAACCTGTTTAAAAACTTTAAAATATTGCTCTGTTGTGGTGTCTTGTAATTCTACAAATAGATCATCGGGAATAGTATGTGAACCCTCATTTATCCACGAAATTAGTGATCTACAAATTTCCCTTTCCTGAGGATTTTTAAATTCATTTATTATTTGATCATCTCCATATTTACCTAGAATTTTAAAGTAGTTTTCAATAATTCTTCTCATTGTGTTTTGAATTGTAACACTAGAATTGTGATCTTTTTCTTTTAATTCAGTCCACAGTAGTTCATAAGAATTTCGAACTGGATTATTTTTTTTAAAATTTTGTAGGGTAGAGGTATTTTCGATTTTACGTAGAATCCAAAAATGAGTGTCTTGGCATTCTTTAGTGCGGCCATCAATAAATGATGCTTCTTTATGGAAATAAACATTGTGAGTTAGAAGAATTAATTGCCTTACGTTCCCCCCATTTTGTTTTATACTTTTAATTATTTCCTTAATTAAGGTACTAACAATAAATAAGATGTTGCTATCTAAACTGGAAATTGGATCATCAATTATTAAAATCCTATCATTGGTAATATCCGTTTCCTTTGTACTTCCTTTGGCCAGTTGTAGAAAATATAAGAAAGTTATAAAAGTAACTTCCCCTTCGCTCAATGTAGATTCCGCAAGTTCCCCATTTTTCCTTTCAATCTGGTAGTGATTCGGAGCTGATTTTGAAGGAACAATTTTAAAGTTTTGAAAACCAAAAGATTCTAAAGTTTTATTTATTTCATCCACAGAAGGTTGAACACTGGTAAGATTTTTTGTTAACTTTTTTATCTCTCCATCTAATTTTGTGTAATCATCACCGATTTTTTTTGCTTGAGAATAAATATTGTCAATACCTTTTTGTAAACCTTTGCTTTTACTTACATACTTTGAAATCTTTGATTTATTTTCTTCAATTAAATATTTCCAGATCTCTTTAACTAAGATTGAATATTCTTTAGAATAGTTCTCTACAATAGAATTATGAGCCTTAATTTCTTTGTTAGCTTCTTGAATCAAATTAAAAATTGCCTCGAGCTGTTTTAGGTTTAATGTTAAGCTGATTGCTCTACTAGGCTCCTTAATTTTCTTTTCAATTAGTTCGTTATTCCTTAAAAATTGGCTACTTAAAGTTTTGAGTTGAGCGGAAAAATTTTCAACTGGCAATTTATTCGTTTTGTTCTCCTTTTCGTTTTCTTCAATTTGATTAAGTAGGTTTATCAAGTTTGAAATTAACCCAAAGTATTCCTCCTTAAGTTCTTTGACAGTATTAGTATCTGTTAGAAAAGTCTCATCAAAGTATTTTTCTAGTTGATCTTTAAATGACTCGGTTATTGTTTGTTTTTGACAAAATGGACAAGTATCATCAGAAATATAATTTCTCCCTTCATTTACCCAATCGTTTATTTCTAAACGCTGAATAAGATTAGCGATTTCAACATCAGATTTACCTACTATTTTTTTCTTCCAGATTTCATTGTTTTCTATCTCTTTTATTCTGACAAATTCCAATGCTGGGAATTCCTGAATTCTTTGTGGTTCTTCATTAAATAGGGTAGTAGCTCTCTTCTTTAGATCTTCAAATGTTTTTAAGGGTGAATCATTTACCTCAAACTCTTCTAATAATCTTTTTAAAAAATCTGTTTTCTTTTGCATAACACCCTTAAATGCTTCTTTAAAGGTGCTTTTATTTTCTTTAAATATTGTTTCCCAAACATCATCTCTAAATAATTCATCAAGATTTTGTTTTAGATCTCTTTGTTTCTGAAGAGTATTTTTTTTCTGAACACCTTCTTCTTTGATGTTTGATAGTTTCTCTCTTTTCTTTTCAATTAGTTCCGCTTCCTCTTTTGTAGCTTGACCAAGCGTGAATACTCCAGGAATCTTATCTTTTCCGAAATTTCTATCTCTAAAATTTTTATTATAAACAAGTGTCTTTAATGAATCTTCTTGATGCCACTCTAAATTGCAATTTCCATAGTTTCCAGATTCTGGATCAAATATAAAATTTGAAATTGTTGTTTTACCACTACCATTTGCTCCGTAAATGAAATTGATTTTTTTTAAATCATTAATTTCTATCCCTTCTTCATCGAAAGTTGCTGTTTTTCGGATATGAATTTTTTCAATCATTGGTCAAGTTTTGTGATCGCTTGTTGCTAACAGCTTATAAATTATCTTTTCTAAATCTTTATCCCTTTATATTTCATGGGATAACATCAGGTTTTTCATTTCTTTCATGTTATAAGAATCATCAGGACTCTTTTCAGCTAAACTACTTCCACCGGTTGCCCAATACGACCATCGGCAGCATTTATACGTTTGAACGACCTGAGCAGGATGTGGTAATACAGTACATTGTAAAAGAGATAGGCAAAAAGGAGCAACAAGTGCTCCTGGGTAGAATTAAAGAGGTGAATATGATATGTATCTGCTAACATCCGGGCCACGGCAAGTGGTACAGAAATTATAATGATAAGCAGCAGCATACGAATACCCGCGACAAAAGAAAGGGAAAGAAAGCGTTTCAGGTAATCCTGGTTGTCTCCTTCCTCATTGATCTTATATGTTTTTCGAACTCCCCAGATGACCGCCATAAGGCTTATCATGAAATGAAGCAGTAATACCCAGCGAGGTCCGTAATCATCAGAGATATATCCTGCGACTGTCAGGAATATTAAATGGGTAAGTAGATAATAGAAGGCGAGCTTGTCAGACACCTTTCCTTCTATTAAAAGTTTTTCTAATGCTTTAATTCTAAACCAGATCATAATGTTATTTGTTTCAGTAGTTTATTTGTGGGCGATTCTAAGCCGTGGTAAATTGCTAGTGTTTGGATTGGCTTTTAATATGCTTATAGAACTCATCCATTTTTGCGGCTGTAGTTTTGTGGCTGGATCCAGGAGTCTTTTTTGTGGCAGAAAAAGGAAGGTAAATAACCATCCAGTGATTCTGGTCATACAATTCTGCACCTACGAGCATGGTAGTTTTTGAATCTTCTAAGTCGTTTATGAACAAGAGGTTCTCCGGGTCGGCAGGAAAATAACGTTCCGCTAAATAGGTGCCCAGTTCTTTACTGTAGGAGGTTTCTACCATGACGGCAAGACTTTCCATTTCATTATTTTCATTGAAAAGATACATGACCAAAGGTGCAGCGGTTGAAAAATTGGAGTAAGCAATACCTTCTTCCACTTCCACATCTGGCGTTCCCCATTCTGCAATTAATTCTTTCTGGGAAATCCCGAATTCGAGGTTGGGGTCGGGGTAAAGTGTGCTTCTGGGCTCTATGGTCACAGCAATTTCTTTAGTCTCATCCTCATTGGTAAGCTCAATGGTTGTTTGTCCAACAAACCTGGCAGTAATGAGTCCGTCGGCTGAAACTTCTGCGTGGTATTCATCATTGGAAGAGTAGGTGACAGGAGTTTCTGAAGTAGCCTGGATTTGATGTTTATCTCCAAAATAAAGAACCTCCTCATTGCTTTCCAGGATGAGACTTTCTTCGGGGTTATCATCTTTTGAGCAACTGCCAGAGAAAATCAGCAAAATTGCCAGGAAAAGGCATGGATTTTTTTTCATATTAAGAAATATAGTTAAATTATAAAATGTGTTGAAAGCTCCTGGTTAGGTAATGAAATAGGCGCTTTCCATAAGTCCGAATGGTGTGTAGGGGAGAACCGGGACCTAAATAACAGTTGTAAATCTAAATAAAATCTTAAAAGGTGAAAAAAAATAACTCCTTAAAAATGCCATTTTTTAAGATGATTTTTGAAAACGGCAAAATTAGGGTAGAGCAGTGCAGGCTTTCATTCCCCAACATCCTTCAACAGCCACTCCTCAACTTCCTGATCTTCCTGCCCGTGTAAAACAGAGATATCACCGGTAGTTTCAAAGACCACGGCCTTCACCTGCGAAAGATTGGTGACATTAGCTTCCCTTAGTTTAGCCCTTAGATCACCGCGAGTCACTCTTGACTTCTTCAAATTCTCTTCCAGTACCTCGGAACCTTTCATTAATAAGTAGGGCTTATTTTCTACCAGGTCTTGAAAAAGTGGAAAACGCCTAAAATATGCTACTAATTGCTGTAGCAGGTAAACCGATGCAAGACCAACAATTCCTGTCATAAGTTTTACAGAAGCCAGGAGAAGGGTACTGCCAATGATAGATCCAATGGCTATGGTCATGGCAAAATCAAAACTGGACATTTTAGAGAAGCTGCGCTTGCCGGCAATTCGCGTAAAAAGAATAACGGCGCAATAAATTGCAACGGCCGATAAGAAAACGGCCAACAATGGCCCGGTGGAAACACCAAAATATTTATCCATAACTAAACGTGATTTTAAAAGAATTAAAGCCAAGATAGCAACTTCCGGGGATTTATGAGTACTTCTTCAAACGCTGCACAATAATTATTAGATGTTTTTGTGCTGTAACAAATAAGCTAAGTTCTAGATCGTGTAAGATTGACTTCAGCATATATTATGAGATATAAAGATAAGGGGGGGGACCAGTTTTTCCAGATATTGAAAAATGCTATTTTAATGTTCACTTTTAGTTCATTCCATTCTGAAAAAAAAGTTAACTTCAGGTAGAAAACAATTGAAGCCTGTCATTATGAAGGATAATTTCTCCACAAGATCCAATGACTATGCAAAATTTCGTCCGGGATATCCGCAAGAGATGTTTCATTTCCTGAGCCGGCAGCTCTCTGCCAAAGAACGTGCCTGGGATTGCGGTACGGGCAACGGGCAAGTAGCAGGGAAACTGGCGGATTTCTTCAGGGAAGTGTACGGGACAGATATTAGTGTGAATCAGTTAATGAATGCGCAGAACAAGCCGAATATTCACTATTCCAAACAAAAGGCCGAAAAAACGAATTTTCCCGATGCTTTTTTTGACCTGGTAACGGTGGCGCAGGCGGTGCACTGGTTCGACTTTAATGAATTCTACAGCGAAGTGCAGCGTACCTTGAAACCAGGCGGAATCATAGCGATCATGGGCTATGGATTGTTTTCGGCGAATGAAGCCACGAATAAAGTGATCGATCATTTTTACCGGGAGATCGTGGGGCCATTTTGGGATGAGGAACGAAAATATCTTGATGAGGAATACAAGACAATTCCTTTTCCGTTTGAGGAAGTTGAAACGCCAGAATTCAGGAATGAGATAAACTGGAGCCTGGAGCGCCTGGTGGGTTATTTAAAAACCTGGAGCGCCGTAAAGCATTACGAAAAGGAGAAACATGAGAATCCGGTGGATCTGGTGTACGACGAATTAAAAGAAGCCTTCGGGGAGCATGGAAAAATCAGCTTTCCGGTGCTCTTCAGGATGGGCAGGAAAAATTAGTTCTTCAGAGATATTTTTAATTGGGTATTAAAAAATGCGGTTTTCAGAAGTTATTTTAAAAACCACATTTTTCGATGTCTAGTTATTCTATTTTCCAAAGTCCGCTTCAGTTGTTATCATTTTTTCCTCTTAGTTCTCTTTTTATTTCCGGATGCTCGTATTTAAAACTCTCTTCAATAATAGAATCGGTTTCTGCATCATATCTAAAGGAGCTAAAATTCCCTTGCTCATCAAATTTTCCGAAGGAAACCGGCTCGGCAGGAGTGGTGGTCATAATATAATAGCCGTCGCTCGTAGTATTGAACAACTTGCCGATTTTCTCTTCCTTATTGTTCTTTATTCGGGAAATAATAAAATTCTGCGCCTGCGGGGTAAAAATATAAGCATCATTATTAAAGGAATATTGAGCTGTATCGCCCTTTGCATTACTGCGCGCCTGTCGTTTGGTGTTGGTATTCCTTTCCTGCGCAAAACCAGAGCTTCCCACGAGAAAAAGCAGTGCAAAAATGACACTTTTCATAACTATTTAATTTTCAGATTCCTATAAATTTAAACATTGTGCCTGTTAAGTCGTAATAAAGCTTCGTTAGGTTTTTGTTAAGCGGAAAAAAATCTTTGCCGAAGTAATTCTTTAGAAATGGCATTCTTCCGAAGCATTCAAAAATCTTGAAGTACGTAATCTCCCAAAAGATACCTATCTTTGCAGCCGCAAAAAACACGCATCAAAACATAGTATATGAAAGCCGGAATTGTAGGATTGCCTAACGTTGGAAAATCAACTTTATTTAATTGTTTATCAAATGCCAAGGCACAAAGCGCGAATTTTCCGTTTTGTACCATTGAGCCCAATGTTGGAGTGGTAAACGTGCCAGACAAGCGGCTGGAGAAACTGGAATCTTTGGTAAATCCTGAGCGCGTAATTCCCGCAACCGTGGAGATCGTGGATATTGCAGGTCTTGTAAAAGGTGCCAGTAAAGGAGAAGGACTTGGAAATCAATTTCTTGGAAACATTCGGGAAACAGATGCTATTCTACATGTTTTAAGATGTTTCGAAAATGACAATATTGTTCACGTAGATGGTTCTATTGACCCTATACGGGATAAGGAAACCATTGATATGGAACTTCAGCTGAAGGACCTTGAAACCGTTGAGAAGAAACTGGACAAGGTAAAACGTGCTGCAAAAACCGGAAATAAAGAAGCCCAAAAAGAAGAAGCCGCTTTGTTAAAGGCAAAAGCAGGGCTGGAAGAAGGAAAATCTATTAGAGCTATAGAATTTACCGAAGCCGAACATGATGAATTCATCAAACCTTTGCAGTTCATTACGGCAAAGCCGGTAATGTATGTTTGTAATGTAGACGAGGGTGCTGCAGCTACAGGAAATGAATATGTTGAGAAAGTAAAGGAAGCCGTAAAAGGCGAAGGGGCAGAAGTGCTTGTTTTAGCCGTGGGAACAGAGGCTGATATTACCGAGCTAGATGATTACGAAGAACGCCAAATGTTCCTTCAGGATATAGGTCTTGACGAGCCAGGATCTGCCAAACTTATTCGTGGCGCATATGAACTTTTGAATCTTCAAACCTATTTTACGGCCGGAGTGAAAGAAGTTAGAGCATGGACCATTCCTATAGGATCTACTGCGCCGCAGGCCGCCGGAGTGATCCACACCGATTTCGAAAAAGGATTTATTAGAGCCGAAGTAATCGCTTATTCAGATTTTGAATCCTACGGAAGTGAAGCAAAAGTGAAGGAAGCAGGGAAAATGAGAGTAGAAGGGAAGGAGTACATTGTAAAAGATGGAGATGTGATGCACTTTAGGTTCAATGTTTAGATATTAGATCTGAGATTTAATAAATATCTTCCTAAAAAGCTTGTTGTGATTGGTCTTTGTTATGCTTAGGATGAAAGGATTGTTTAAAATAAAGTTTTTGCAATTTTTCGGACTATCGAAACTTTATCGTGAAATTTGAAGTGATGGCACCGTGAAATTTTAGGCTGTTTGAGCTAAACGAATTTTTCTTTTTATTTGAATTACAGAAGCGAGTTCTTAAAATTTAGGTGCTGAGAGATAAATTTAGATAAAGTTTCGTAAGCCTAGACTTTTTTGTTTCTTTTTTGGGCGATGCAAAAAAGAAAGAACCTATTAGAAGATTTCTACACAAGGTGGATTTGAAATTTTATTTAGGATAGGATTGATTTACAGTAAACAGTAAACATCTATTAATTATTTGTTAATTACTTTGTGCGACAGGTGTTTTAACTTTTTGTTGTAAATCTTATATTAGCCACAAAACCCAAGGGAGACCTACATTATGAGCACAGAAACCAAATATACCGAAGATAATATTCGGTCGCTAGACTGGAAGGAGCATATAAGAATGCGTCCCGGGATGTATATTGGTAAACTTGGCGACGGTTCCAGTGCAGATGACGGTATTTATATCCTGTTAAAGGAGGTGATCGACAACTGTATTGATGAATTTGTCATGGGTGCCGGGAAGACCATTGAGATCTCGGTACAGAATCAAAAAGTAATTGTTCGTGATTACGGGCGTGGAATTCCGCTGGGAAAGGTAGTGGATGTGGTTTCTAAAATGAATACCGGTGGTAAATATGATACCCGCGCTTTCAAAAAATCTGTTGGGCTTAACGGGGTTGGTACTAAAGCGGTAAATGCACTTTCTTCAGCATTCAGGGTAGAATCAACCCGTGACGGAAAATCTAAGTCGGCAGAATTTGAGCAGGGGAATCTCATTAATGAAGAAGAACTTGACGAGACTTCCAGGAGAAGAGGTACGAAAGTTACTTTTGTGCCCGATGAGGAAATATTCAAGAATTACAAGTTTCGTTCGGAATACATAGAAAAAATGCTGAAAAACTATGTCTACCTCAATCCGGGGTTAACAATAGTTTTTAACGGCGAAAAATTTTATTCAGAAAATGGTCTTGCCGATCTTTTGGCAGACAGCATTCATCCCGATGACCGGCTGTACGATATCATTCACCTTCGTGGAAATGATATTGAAGTAGCACTTACCCACAGTAGATCACAGTACAGCGAAGAATACCACTCTTTTGTGAACGGGCAGCATACCTCGCAAGGAGGAACACACCTGGCAGCCTATCGAGAAGCCGTGGTGAAAACCCTTAGGGAATTTTACGGAAAGAATTTCGAAGCCAGTGATATTAGGAAATCCATTGTTTCTGCAATAAGTATAAAAGTAATGGAACCTGTTTTTGAAAGTCAGACAAAAACGAAACTGGGTTCTACAGATATGGGCGGCGAACTGCCAACGGTGCGTACGTATATCAATGATTTTGTAAAAACGCAGCTGGACAACTTTCTTCATAAGAATACTGAAACAGCCGAATTGCTCCACCGTAAGATTCTTCAGGCAGAGCGGGAGCGCAAAGAGCTTTCGGGAATAAGGAAACTGGCAAAAGACCGTGCTAAAAAAGCAAGTCTTCACAATAAAAAATTGAGAGACTGCAGGATTCACCTTGGAGACAGCAAGAAGGAACGTTACCTGGAGAGTACTTTGTTTATCACGGAGGGAGATTCGGCCAGTGGTTCTATTACAAAGTCCAGGGATGTGAACACGCAGGCGGTTTTCAGTTTGAAGGGAAAACCTTTGAACAGCTACGGACTTAGTAAAAAGATCGTTTACGAGAATGAAGAATTTAATCTGCTTCAGGCAGCATTGAATATTGAAGAGTCTATGGAAGATCTTCGGTATAACAATATCGTGATCGCAACAGATGCCGATGTAGATGGAATGCACATTCGGTTGCTGCTCATTACTTTCTTTTTACAGTTTTTTCCGGAGCTTATAAAAGATAATCACCTGTACATTCTGCAAACCCCGCTTTTCAGGGTTCGAAATAAAAAAGAAACGATTTACTGCTACAGCGAATATGAAAGGCAGCAGGCAGTGCGAAAATTATCGGGAAAAGCAGAGATCACGCGATTTAAAGGTTTAGGAGAAATTTCTCCCGATGAATTCAAGCATTTCATTGGAGATGATATTCGGCTGGATCCTGTTATGCTTGACAAGGAAATGTCTATTGAAGAGCTCCTTAATTTTTACATGGGCAAGAACACCCCAGACAGGCAGGAGTTTATTATTGATAACTTAAAGGTTGAACTCGATTTAATAGAAGAAGATTAGATGAGGTTCAATAATAAAAAAGAAACCAGCCTGGTTCCTTCTATTTATATCATTATTGTAGCTGTTTTTATCACTAATTCCTTTGCTTCCCTTGAGTTAAAGTACGATGATACTCCTTTCAATTACAGCAGTCTCATCCCAAATCTTATCGCTCTTCTAGTTGCGATTTATATTTTTATTGTTGGTAGATCTTTTGAGTTTGACAGCGATGGCGAAACGCTGAATTTCAAAAGTAATGGTTTGCTTATCTCCAAATTCATGCATTACAGGGAGCAGCGAACAGAAGTGCCGAAAAGCAAACTACGAGATTTTAAGATTATTAATTTCTGGGTCTATAAGAAGCTTCATATCTATATTAACTCAAGAAATAAAAAAGGCTACAGGCATTACAAGTATAATATTACCTTTTTGGGAGGTAAGAAACGTAAATCTTTAAAGCAATCTTTGGCAAAGGTTGTAGAACGAAATAATAAAGTCAAAGCTTAGATGGATACGGAAAATCAAGATGAATTTCAGGGGGAAGAATTTGAGCATGAACAGGAGCAGGAGGCACTAATTGATGCCAGCCAGGATGGGCTTATTCGGGTTACCGGTATGTACAAAGACTGGTTCCTGGATTATGCTTCATATGTGATCCTGGAGCGGGCAGTGCCATCTCTTGAAGATGGATTCAAACCGGTGCAGCGAAGAATCATGCATTCCATGAAAGACCTCGACGATGGCCGTTATAATAAAGTGGCGAACATCGTTGGGCATACCATGCAATATCACCCTCACGGTGATGCCAGTATTGGGGATGCCATGGTTCAAATAGGGCAGAAGGACCTGTTGATCGATACCCAGGGAAACTGGGGAAATATTCTTACAGGTGACGGTGCTGCGGCACCAAGATATATTGAGGCCCGCCTTTCGAAATTTGCACTTGATGTAGTGTACAATCCTAAAATTACCGAATGGCAGCTTTCCTATGACGGCCGTAAAAAAGAGCCGGTAAACCTGCCTGTAATGTTCCCATTGTTACTTGCACAGGGTGCAGAAGGAATTGCAGTGGGATTGAGCACTAAGATTCTGCCGCATAATTTCATTGAGCTCATAGATGCCAGTGTAAAACACCTGCAAGGAAAGAAGTTTAGCCTTGTGCCAGATTTTGTCACCGGCGGAATAGCCGATATGACTAACTACAATGACGGACTGCGTGGCGGAAGAGTACGGGTGCGGGCAAAGATTTCCCAGCTTGACAAGAATACACTGGTTATTACCGAAATACCCTTTTCGACCAACACTTCTACTTTAATAGACTCGATCCTGAAAGCCAACGATAAAGGAAAGATCAAAATAAAGAAGATCGAAGATAATACTTCCAGTGACGTGGAGATCCTGGTGCATTTACCGGGAAATATTTCACCCGATAAAAGTATTGATGCTTTGTATGCTTTTACCAATTGTGAAATATCTATTTCTCCGCTTAGTTGTATCATTATTGACAACAAACCGGCCTTTTTAGGTGTTTCTGAAATCTTGCGACGATCCACAGATCATACTGTAAGTCTGCTGAAGAGTGAGCTGGAGATCAAACTGGAAGAATTTCAGGAACAGTGGCATTTTGCCTCTTTGGAAAGAATATTTATCGAAAACCGCATTTATCGAGATATAGAAGAGGAGGAAACCTGGGAAGGTGTGATCAAGGCGATTGATGAAGGTTTAAAACCTCATATCGCCCATTTAAAAAGGGCAGTGACAGAGGAGGATATTGTTAGGCTGACAGAAATAAGGATCAAACGTATTTCAAAATTCGATTTAGATAAAGCCCAGCAAAAGATTGACGCCCTGGAAGGTGAGATAGCCCAGATAAAGCATCACCTGGATCATTTGATAGATTATGCCATTGCATATTTCCGAAGGTTGAAGAAAGATTATGGCGCCGGAAAAGAAAGGAGAACCGAATTGCGGCTTTTTGAAGATATAGAAGCTACAAAGGTCGTCATCAGGAATACAAAGCTATACGTGAACCGGAAAGAAGGTTTCGTTGGAACTTCCCTTAAAAAGGATGAATACGTGACCGACTGTTCAGATATTGATGATGTAATATGTTTTACTAAAGAAGGTAAAATGATGGTCACCAAGGTCGATTCCAAGACTTTTATAGGTAAAGACATTATTCATGTGGCCATCTTCAAGAAAAAAGATAAGAGGACGATCTATAACCTCATTTATCGTGATGGAAAAGGTGGGGCTTCCTATATAAAACGTTTTGCTGTAACCTCTATTACCCGTGACAGGGAATACGATACCACCCAGGGCAAAAAAGGTTCTGAAGTGAGTTATTTTTCGGCTAATCCAAATGGGGAAGCCGAGATCGTGATGGTTTATCTACGCCAGGTTGGAAGTATTAAAAAGTTGAAATTCGAAGTTGATTTTGCAGATATGGCCATTAAAGGTCGGGCGGTAAAAGGAAATATTGTTACAAAATACCCTGTGAAGCGAATTGAACTTAAGGAGGAAGGGGTTTCTACTTTAAAGCCGCGCAGAATTTGGTTTGATGAGACGGTAAAACGTTTAAATGTAGATGAACGCGGTGAATTACTCGGTGAATTTAAAGGCGAGGACAGGCTGCTTGTTATTACACAAAATGGTATTGCCAAAACTATAAAACCCGAACTTACCACCAGGTTTGATGAAGATATGGTGGTGTTGGAAAAATGGGTTCCTAAAAAACCTATTTCTGCCATATATTGGGAAGCGGATAAAGAAAAGTTCTATGTAAAACGTTTCCTTGTGGAGAACGAAGATAGGGAGGAGCATTTCATAGGAGACCATCCAAAGTCATACCTGGAGATCGTTTCCACCGATTATCTCCCTGTAGCCGAAGTGGTTTATTCTAAAATCAGGGGAAAAGATCAAAAACCAAATGATCTTGTTGAACTTGAAGAATTTATTTCAGTTAAGGGAATTAAGGCTCTTGGAAACCAGCTTACTACAGAAAAAGTTAAACAAATCAACCTGCTTGATCCCAAGCCTTTTGTAGAACCTGAGGAAACCGCACCCGAAGACATGGAAGTGGTAGGAGAAGAGTCGCTGGAGAACGGTTCTAATAACAATCCCGGAGAGGGAAATCTGCCCGATTTTTCAGAAGGTAAGCTGAAAAAGAAAGGATTGGGCAACGATGAATCCCAAATCAAATTGTTTGATGAAGAATGAAAATCATTAAAGAATTTAAAGAATTTGCCATAAAAGGCAATATGATCGACATGGCGGTGGGGATCATCATTGGAACGGCCTTTAATCGTGTGGTTGACGTGCTGGTGAAGCAAATAATTATGCCACCGCTCGCAATGATCACCAACGGAGTAAATTTTTCAGATAAAAAAATGGTTCTTAAGGACCAGGTTCTGGATGGGAGCGGAGTAGTACAAGTAGAAGAAATTTCTGTAGGCTATGGACTTTTTATTGAAGTCTTAATAGATTTTCTCATCATTGGGTTTACCGTTTTTATAGTAGTGAAGTTCATGAATAGCTTTCGAAGAAAGGCCGAAGATCCTTCAGACAAAACAGTGGCACCGGCCAAAAATGTCGAATTGCTGGAAAACCTCAACAAGCTTATGCAGGAACAGAATGACCTGCTTCGTAAAAAGTGATCATAATTTTCTAAGGCTAAGAAATTTAATCTATATTTAATTTCTTAAAATTTTGACAATCATGATGAAAACACTTACCACTTTTGCTCTTTGTTTCTTTATTCTTTCCTCTGCTGTAGCCCAAATAGGTTCTTCCGGGAATGGTGCTTTAAAAAACAGGAATGACAATGAAGAGATCATGAATGAATTCTTCAAAGGAGTTAGAAGAAACTCCGACGCCATAGATGCCTATGACGGCACTCCTTACCTTTACAAGGAATTTAAAAGAGGTGTATTACAATTTCCCGATCATGAACCTTTAGCAGCTCAAATTAGATACGATGTAGCAAAAGAGGAAATGCAAATAAAGTTTGATGAAGAATCTTTTCGTGTCTTGCATGACGGAATTCCTGTGCAAATAGAAGGCGATCTCTACAAAAAATTCACCTATCGGGGGGAGGAAAAACATATAGATCTCTTAGGATATTTTAGAGTCATTACTCCGGAAGCTGGTAAAGGAGATCTTTTATTATTGGAGAAACCTTACAAGAAAGTGAAAAGAGGTAAAGCTGCAGCCGCGATGCAAAAAGCGAAACCGCCCAGATATGTAGACAAATCTGATTTTTATTTGAGATTACCTGATTCTAATCTGGCTGTAAAAGCAGATAAAAAGTTAAAGAATTTCTTGAAGGTCTTTCCTGCAGACGAACAGGATGCTTTAAAATCTTTTATCAAGGAAAATAAATTAAAGCCCAAAAAGGAGGAAGACCTTAAGCAGATAGTGCAGTATTATAACACTGCCATAAATGTTTAGCAGGTAACTTCAGAATTTAGAAGGCTGTATAAAAATAAGAAAATATTGTTCTGATCCTTTTTTCAGAATTATTGAATCATCACGAGATTCAAAACCTGTCTTTTCAAAAGCTCGGGGACAGGTTGACGTGGAGCAGACCTTTTATATAGCCTTATTTTTAAGATTTATTCTTCTGTCCTATAGGCCTATCTCCTGCGGAAAAACCTTTAGGAAAAGTATAATACCCGAATAAAGTGCGAAGTGCTCTAAAACAATCTCCTATTCCACTTTAGTGGCCGTTCCTTTCTCTTTTCTGGGGTCTCCCACAAGTCCGTATTCAAAGGTGTAGCTGTTTTTTTTGGTCGTAAGGATCTTTATGTGTAGTGGCTTTTCTTCTGAGCGGTTCTTTGGATGTAAATTTGTGATTATATATTCACAGTCGTTGATCCACCGGATTGATGAAGTATCGATCTCACCCCTAAATCTATCAATTTCCAGGGTGTCATTACGTGTGAAACTTGTTTTTACCAGTTCCCCGTCCAGGTATGACTCAAATTCAAAGGTTCCGGTCCTAAAATCGGCACAATTTCTTTCCTGTTCATAGCATGACGTAGCAAGGAACAACACGATCAATAAAAAATAATATTTCTGCATGCTGCAAAGTAAGCTCTTTTTACAAAGAATTTCAATGATCAAAGGCTTCAAAGCTACCGTCTGTGTAAAAAAAGACGATCTTCTTGATTTCTTTCTTATCACTTTGCCTTTTTATTTCCTGTCCCTGGCTTGTCTCACCTCCCTCTGAAATCTCTTCTTTAGCAAACAAATCTTTGCGAGAGGATTGAGAAGGAATAGGAGATGGACTGCTTTGTTCCTTTTCCGTAGGAAAACTTCCTTTTCCATTCAACAACCAATACAATTCCACCTCGGGAAAAGCATTAATAATTTTCATGACAAAATCCAGGCTTGGCTTATTTCTTCCTGAAAGAAGATGTGATATAGAGGAACGGCCCACATCGATCTTATCGGCAAATGAGGCTGCTGAAAGTTCGTAATATTCCATCACCTCATGTAGTCGTTTTGTAAACTCCTGTGTGTTTACCATTGTAAACTTTATTGCTTGAATGAATAGTTTACAAATGTAATACTCTTCCCTATCATTACCAAATCACATGTGTAAACCTCTGGAAATCTTTAATTAAAAACTTTAATTTAAATGCTATAACTAACTAAAAAACAATTAAATAATATTATAAATAAATGAAAATGGAAAGATTCCTTTTGTAGATTTACATGGTGAGGCTTTAGATGTTTACAACAATAAACAGAACTGAAAATTTCAGCTGTTTACAATTGTAAAATTAGGAATATTTACTTTTGTGAACATGAAATCACATTCCTTTTTACAGTCCGTTTTCGATGAATATCCAACTATTAAAAATGAGCAGCTGCACGGTAGATATATCACCACAAAAGAAATTGCTCCACAGTTAAAAAATATCTCTTCTCACTTTCCTGTTGAAGAAATTGGCGCAACCGTTCTTAATAGTCCGGTTCATACAGTCACTTTAGGTAATGGACCTACACGGGTTCTTGCATGGTCACAAATGCATGGAAATGAATCAACGACCACTAAAGCTGTATTTGATATTATTAATCTCTTTCGGCTCCAAAAAGGCAAAAATGAACATAATTTCGTACAGGAGATCCTGGAGAAATGTACCATCAAGATCATTCCTATGCTGAATCCCGATGGTGCAGTAAGATATACGCGTACCAATGTCAATGAAATCGACTTAAACCGCGATGCATCTAAACAGGAAGAGGAAGAAAGCAGAATTCTGAGAAGGACTTTTGAAATTTTTTGGCCCCACTATTGCCTTAATCTCCACGATCAACGAACAATTTTTGGCGCAGGGAACAAGCGGAAACCCGCTACGCTCTCTTTCTTAGCCCCTTCACACGACGAGGAGCGCTCGGTATCTGGAAATCGTAAAAGTGCCATGAAGCTCATTGTAGCTATAAATAATGATCTTCAAAAATTCTTACCGGAACAAATTGGAAGGTATGATGACGCATATAATATTAATTGCACCGGTGATTTCTTCCAATCAGCAGGTGTACCTACCATTCTCTTTGAAGCCGGGCATTATGAGAATGATTATGTGCGGGAAAAAACCAGGGAATTTACTGCATTGTCTATACTTTCATGTTTACAACATATTACTTTGACCGATTTTGAGCAATGTACTGCGCAGGATTATTTTAATATTCCGGAAAATGTAAAGAATTTCTTTGATGTTGTATTAAGGAATGTTTCCCGGGACGGTGAGAAAGTGGATGTTGCACTACAGTTTGAAGAGAAGGTTAAGGCAGGGAAAATAAGCTTTGATCCGGTGGTTCAGAAAATAGGAGCGAATTTGCCATTTTTCGGGCATAAGGAAATTGATTGTCAGGGGGAGAGGATTGCAATTTTTCCTGAAGGAGAAATTAAAGAAAACGTTGTAGTAAATCAAATTTTGTTAAAAAATAGCAAGTTATCAATAAAAAGCACATAAAATCCGCAATAATTGGTGATAATCCAACGCTTTTGTATTAATTTTGTACTTAATTTAAAATGCAGAATTGTAGTAAATAAAATAGATTATGGCAAAATTTAGATTAGACGAGACTGACCACCAGATTCTGGATATGCTCATAGAAAATACCAGGACTCCTTTTACAGATATAGCCAAAAAGTTAATGATATCTGCGGGTACTGTTCATGTAAGGGTGAAGAAAATGGAGGAAGCCGGGATCATTCTTGGTTCTTCTTTAACCTTAAATTATCAAAAGCTAGGCTATGCCTTTATTGCATACGTAGGCATTTTCCTTAAAAATACCTCTCAAACCAAATTTGTACTGGAACGTATCAATGAGATCCCATTTGTGACCGTTGCTCATGTTACCACTGGCAAATTTAACGTTTTCGCGAAGATTCGTGCGAAAGATACTCAACATGCAAAAGAAGTTATTTTTCAGCTGGATGACATAGAAGGAGTCTACAGGACCGAAACCATGATCTCACTCGAAGAGAGTATCAATGATAAGAAAAGATTGATGCATTCTATTTTCAAGGAATTATAGCCTGCTAAAATTTTATTAAAGACCCTTTAATCTATAATGGTTAAAGGGTTTTTTTATACCTTCCTTTCGCTGCAGACTGAAAATATAGGCGGTAATAGCAATGACAGATGAAAAGGAAATTAAATGTATTTTGGAAATTAATTAAGGGAGCTTATTTTAGCTGGAACAGGAATGATCCCTGGGCAAGAAGTGCTACAATAGCTTATTACGCGCTTTTCTCTCTTCCTTCCTTACTAATTATCGTGGTGACCGTGGCAGGTTATTTCTTCGGGCAAAAGGCTGTACAGGGAAGGATTACCCAGCAAATAGAAGATTTCATTGGGTCCGAGTCGGCAGATGCTATAGAAAAAATGATAGCGAACGCAGCACTTACAGATAGTTCTACACTGGCATTGATCTTCGGACTCGCTTTCCTGATATTTGGTGCAACCGGGGTTTTCTTTCAGTTGAAAGCTGCAATGAACAACATTTGGAATGTCACGGCTAAAAAGAACAATATAAAGCGGGTCGTGATCAACAGGGCGATTTCATTGGGAATGGTGTTGGTTGTAGGGCTTTTGCTTTTAGTTTCCTTAATAATTTCTACAATTCTTACAGTAGTAAGTGATTCTATTGCTTCGATGGCGCCGGCCTTTACTTCATTTATGTTGAGATTACTGGATTTCATAATTTCGCTGCTCATCATTACTTCTCTTTTTGCTGCTATTTTTAAATTACTGCCAGATGTAAAGTTAAGGTGGAAAACAACCTACCTGGGAGCCATGCTTACTACACTTCTTTTCCTGATTGCTGAATATCTTATAGGCTTTTATTTTGGACAAAGCAATCCGGGTTCAGTTTATGGAGGGGCGTCTTCTGTGGTTCTTATACTTTTATGGGTTTATTATACCTGTTTGATCGTCTTCTTCGGGGCGGAATTTACGGTTCAGTATGCGCTTTATAAGAAGGAAAAAGTAGCGCCTAATGAATATGCAGAACCTGCGATCTATCAGGAATTGGAAAGACTGGAACAGCGAAAAGGACAGCTTATTGATGAAAAGAGAATCATCGATACCCTGCAGTCCAATTCTGAAAAGAATGATTAAGTCCAGTGCCTTCTCTTAATAGAGCTTTAACTTAATTGACAAAAAGTTTATCAGGGCCTTAATATACAAGGCTTGCCTTGTGTTGTATCTTTGGAATGAAATTAATGTTGAACAAAAGAAGTTAGAATTATGTCAAAGAGAGTAGCAATATTAGCAACAAATGGATTTGAAGAAAGTGAACTGAAATCCCCAAAAGAAGCCATGGAAAAAGAAGGTTTCCAGGTGGATATAGTGAGCCTGGAAGCAGGTAAAATTAAGGCATGGGATCAAGGTAACTGGTCAAAGGAATACGATGTAGATCGCACAGTTAAGGAAGCCTCGGCAAAAGAATACAATGCCCTAATGCTTCCAGGTGGTGTCATCAATCCAGATTATTTAAGAAGAAGCGAAGATGTTCTTCAATTCGTTAGAGAGTTTTTTGAACAAAAGAAACCTGTGGCAGCAATTTGCCATGCACCCTGGACGCTTATTAGCGCCGGTGTTGTAAAAGGAAGAACAATGACGTCTTTCAGTTCCATAAAAGATGACCTTATAAATGCAGGTGCAAATTGGGTTGATAAAGAAGTGGTTGTAGACGAAGGTTTTGTGACCAGTAGAAACCCTGATGATTTACCTGCTTTTAATGATAAATTGATTGAGGAAGTGAAGGAAGGAAAGCATGAATTACAGCATTCTTAAAATTCTATCTAAATAATACAACAAAAGGTTGCTCGTTGGAGCAGCCTTTTTTTTGTTACCTATTGAGGAGGTTCAATATTCCAATCCAACTCCAGCTACGCATGGCTGATAATTAATAAAGAAAAAGGTCGTCTAAAATAGCATTTTAGACGACCTTTTTATGTAGAACTGATATGTTAATTAATCTTCATCTTCAGTGTCTTCGTCGAGATCTTCATTATTTTCACCCTTTTCAGGTATTTCAACAATAGGTTCATTAAAATCGGAATCGTCATAATCATCTTCATCAAAATTCGCCATGGTATTTTCTAGACGTGTACTCACCTTCACCAGGTAAATAGCATCTTCTGTTCGCACCTCTACGGCATCTACAGTCTCATTTTTAGCGTTTTTAAAAGAAATTACCTGATCGTCATCATATCCATCAGGATATTTTTCCACTAACAGTCCCAGAATTTCAGGAGTCAGTTTCTTGTAATCAACAATGATACGTTTCATAAAAGGGTACTTTGGTCATTCAATAATAGCGAAAATAATAATTTCATATCCCGCCGGCGTTAAAAGAATTTAAAAATTTAAGATTAAAAGAATAAAATAACTAATTATAATTTATTGTAAATCAGAGTAGTATTCAAAGGCCTGGTGAAGCAGTTCGTTTTCCACGGTCTTGTTGATTACAGGTTTACCTATATCTTCCAGAAGTACAAAATTTACATTTCCTCCTTCATTCTTTTTGTCAAACTTCATGAGGGAAATAATTTCTTTTCTGTCTTCAAGGTCAAAATTGACTTTGTTATAAGTGCTAATCAATGCCATTGAAATTTCTTCAAGTTTAGCAGATGGAAAATCGCATAATTTTTCTGAAATAAAAGTAGCCATGATCATTCCTATTGCCACTGCTTCGCCATGAAGCAGTTTTTCTTTTGCAGGATGTTCCAAAAAATAAGATTCAATTGCATGACCTAAAGTGTGACCATAATTAAGGCTTTTTCTTATGTTCTTTTCTGTAGGGTCTTGCAGGACAATATTTTCTTTTATCTCTATAGATTCCTGAATAAGATCATCAAGATCGT
The DNA here is from genome assembly GCF_049680855.1 of Salinimicrobium maris. Lineage (NCBI taxonomy): Bacteria > Pseudomonadati > Bacteroidota > Flavobacteriia > Flavobacteriales > Flavobacteriaceae > Salinimicrobium > Salinimicrobium maris. The sequence goes on from NZ_JBMPGS010000002.1 coordinate 150,152, forward strand.
CCAGTGTAAACTGGTCAAGGTTAGTAAGTTTTTTCCAGTAATTTTCATTCTGAATGAGACCGTGTTTCAGCATTTCAGCTAAGCCGCTGCGCATTTCAGAAGCCGGTAAAGTTTCCAGAAAAGCAGTGCTAATAAGCACAAGTTTTGCGGGTTCTATAACACCAATCTGGTTTTTAAGATTCTCCAGATTCACTCCATTTTTACCACCCACAGCGGCATCAACCATTGCCAATAGAGTAGTGGGTACATTGATCCAGGCAATTCCACGCTTAAATGTCGCAGCTACGAATCCGCCGAGATCTGTCACTACTCCGCCACCAAGATTTATCATTAGGCTTTTTCTATCTCCTCTCAATTCTGAAAGTACTTTCCAGATACTGCTGCAGGTATCAATAGTTTTATGGTTCTCTCCTGCATCCATTTCAATAACCTCAATTTCTCCAGGAGCTTTTAAATGATTTAAGAAAGAGGGGAGACAGAATTTATGCGTATTACTATCTACTAAAATAAAAATCTTAGAGAAGGAATGAGTGCTTATAAATTCATTCATTTGTTCATAACCCAATTCGCCGTAGATCACGTTTCCGTTATTAGCATTTCTTTCTGAAACTTTCATATTTCTTTAGCCTTTGAGGGGTCGAAAATAAGGAGAATTATTCTAATATCTTATCTCCAATAATTATCTTTGTGAGATTAAATTTACACAATGATAACCAGAAAAATCTTTAATAATACCGAGATAGCTTTCCGACTCAAATCTGATGCTGAACTTGACCGGGCAATATTTATGTTTGAAGCCATAGATCGTCCATTTATGGTGAAAACGGGAACTGGCTTAACGAAGCTTGCCCTAAATATGCATCTTCCCGTAGAAGGTTTAATAAAAAAGACCATTTTCAACCAATTTTGTGGTGGGGAAACCGAAGAGGATTGTATGCCCGTTATAAAGAAAATGTACTCTAAGAACCTGCACGGAATTCTGGACTATTCTGTAGAAGGAAAAGAAAAGGAGAGCGAGTTCGACCGGGCAATAGAGAAGAAGGTAAACATTGTGAAATTTATAAAGGATAAGGAAGAAATTCCCTTCGCAGTTTTTAAACCAACAGGAATCGGCCGGTTTGATATATGGCAAAAAGTTTCTGCCAACGCCAGCCTTAGTGTAGAAGAAGGAGAAGAGTGGAGACGTATTCGAAACCGGGTAAACAAAATTTGTGAGGAAGCCTATAAAAACGATGTGAGGTTACTCGCCGATGGTGAAGAAAGCTGGATGCAGGCCGCTGCAGATGATCTTATGGAAGAAATGATGTTTAAATATAATCGTGAAAAAGCCATTATATTTAATACCTTACAATGCTACAGGTGGGACAGGATACAATATCTCAAAGATCTTCACAGTAGAGCAAAAGACCAGGGCTTTAAGGTAGGAGCCAAGATCGTACGCGGTGCTTATATGGAAAAGGAAAATTCCCGGGCTAAAAAGATGAATTATCTATCGCCCATTTGCGAAAACAAGGAAGCAACAGATGTCAACTTCAATGGTGCTCTTACCTATTGCCTGGCACATTTAGAAGATATTTCCGTTTTTATTGGTACTCATAATGAAATGAGTAACTACCTGGCACTCCAGATCATGGAAGATAAAGGAATCGAGAAAAATGATGATCGTGTTTGGTTCTCGCAGTTGTATGGAATGAGTGAACATATTAGTTATAATTTAGCTGAAAAAGGTTATAATGTTGTGAAACTGGTACCTTTTGGTCCTGTGCGTGAAGTGGTGCCATATCTTATTCGAAGAGCTGAAGAGAATACTTCTGTAAAAGGGCAAACCAGCAGGGAACTTGGCCTTCTTTACGAAGAAAGAAAAAGAAGAAGTGGTGAAACCATGAAGAGTAACAGGGAGGAAAGAGAACTTGTTAGCTAAATTTATATTTTTCAGAATTCTAGGTTGGACAATGACCGGACAATTTCCCAGCCACCTTAAAAAGTGTGTTGTCATTGTGGTTCCGCATACCAGCTGGCACGATTTCTACATGGGCCTGCTGGTTCGAAGACTAATGGGAGTGGATATTAAATATGTAGCCAAAAAGGAGCTTTTTAAACCTCCTTTTGGATGGTATTTTAAATGGATGGGAGGAACAGCACTTGATCGTACTCCGGGACAGAATAAAGTTGATGCCATCTCCAAAATATTCCAAAGCAAGTCAACATTTCGTCTCGCCATTGCTCCCGAAGGGACCCGCAAGAAAGTGGACCAATGGAAAACGGGATTTTACTACATTGCTAAACAGGCCCATGTCCCAATTATCATGGTTGCTTTTGATTATGGAAAAAAATGTGTGAAAATTTCAGAACCCTTTACTCCTTCTGAAGATCGTGAGTCCGATTTTCAGAAAATAAAGGAATTCTACCGTGGAGTGGAGGGAAAGGTGGTACATTACAGCTAAATCTAAATATTACAAACAAAAAGGTTGTTCCGAAAGCTGCTGAATCGTAATTCTGAAAAAACTATTTTAGAAATACACTTATAAAACAGGCTTTTAGAACAACCTTTTTTGTCAACCAAAGTTCATTTGCTTTTAAGAATATCTAAAAACGGCATTTATCTTCGAATTTTTATTAGGCATAAATTCTCCTTCCATAAGAAAAACCTGTCCGCCCTGCTCGATCACTTTTTTGGCCGCAAGATTTAAAAGGGATAGGTTTCCAGAATTTTCCTCTTCATCAACCTGTACAGATGACATTGTCTCATTATAATTTCCCCAAATATCTTCTCTGTTCTGAACGAATAACGTATCTACTTTACCTTCATAAATAGCCGGGAAAATATCGGAAATGCTTGAGGATGTTCTTTCAGGATTAATCTCCTTAAATTCTTCTACTTTCTTATCCAGTCCTTTTCTAAAATAAGGTTCCAGAACCTGTAGTGCTGCATCGTGAAGGTCGAACATGCCGTCATAATCTGCTTCAGGGTTGCCGGGAACTACATGGTGATACAAATGTTTGTAGCGGCTTACCTCTTTATATATCGGGAAATAAGAGTCCTGGCAGGCTACTACCAGTGGTACATTTTCGTTGTGCAAAATTCCGTAAATACCTTTATCTACAGCCCTGAAAAATCGCTCAATCTCATTTTTCCTGTCACGGCTGGCAGCTTCGTACCCATGTTGCGTAGAGGTACCATTGGCATTTGCACCAATGTTGTTGCGCTGTGTTTTATGTTTGCTGTTCTTTTCTTCATAATCGTAACCTACTCTGTCCTCAAGTTGCGATGGCACAAGATCTTCGACTTCCACTTCTCCAATAGAATATTGAGTAGCTTCATATAATTTCACATCTTCCAATTGTAGTGAAAGCAAATAGAACCTTTGGTCGCGGTTTAGCATAGGTACCAGTGGCTTAATGTAGAAGTGATCTGAAACGTAAATATATGCTTCGAAATTTACCGGTAAAGTGAAATGTTCAAAAAACCCTTCGGAAAGAAAAATTGCAAGTCCGTCCGACTGGTGTCGCCAGAAATTTTTATCATCCAGCAAACCTTCCACCGGTTTCCCAAGGCTATCAATTTTTTCCTGATCCAGATTCATGGTTTTCAGTTTTTCAACCACTTTTTTCCATTGAGATTTTAGTTCTCCCTTAGCTTTTTCTTCAAGCACTTCTTTTCCCGCGCGCTGGGTGGGAATAAAAATTGATATACACGGTTGGTTATCAACATTTGCTAATTTTTTAAACTGTTCTTCTGTCAAAATTGGCATGGTTTTCTGTTTTTGGAGAGTAAACCACAAGTTTTTTCAGTAAAAAAACATCAGTGGTTACCCTGGTTATTATCAGTTTTTAAGTTACTTTATTTGAGGTTATTTACAAAGGAAAAGGAAGCAGACCACTCATAATTTTTCCTTAATTCATGCGGGTTTAGCCGTTAATTTTCTCTTAAGAAGATAGCTTAGATTACCACCAAACCACAAAGAAGCGCTGATAGTCTTGGGAGTTTTTTTTCATCCAGAGCAGGGGAGAACGTTTCTTTTCAATGAAAGTTTCCAGTTCTTCTTTTATTTCTGAATAGGAATACCAATCCGTCCCTTTTTCGGGTAGGGTAGGCCAATCTGGTTTTTTGGGAGAAAAGAATTGGTACGAACCAAAAGACTGGTTTGTGAAATCTTGATACCTAATCCAAACACCCTGAATGCATTCATTGTTGATAAGTGGAAGATGCTTACCCACTTTTTCCAGAGGAACAAAAAGATTGGCTTTAAAAAGCGCTTTTTGGATTACTTTTTCAGGATCTATTTCGAAATGTTTAAGTAGGGGTGCTGCTTCTTGCTTATAGAGTAAGGGGAATTGCCGGTTTTCTAACCTTAAAAGTTTTTTATGAAGGGAGTCCTTTTTATTGGGGCCAATCCAGCGATCTACTTCTTCGGGGAAAGTTGGGTCATAGAGATAAAATTTATAAACCACCTCTACGTGTGAAATTGCTCCGGAATTCCTGTTTTTCAGAATAAAATCGAACTCTCCCAAAGTGACTTTATCAGAAAACACCTGTACGTTCTCTGCTAACACATCTTCATCTGAAAAATGATCAAGATATATCCTTAAAAATCGTTCTATTCGTTTTCCCAGCACCATTGCAGGCGGAAATAGTTCTATCTGGAGTTCTTCAGCAGATATATTTTCATCAAGAACGTATTGCGAAAAAGATGACAAAGAATGATCCCGCCAAAGCGGCGGAGTTTTTAGGAATCCCAGAAACTGGTTTAAAAATGCCCTTTTTGATGCATATGTATTCTGCATTATTCTGAAGAATCGCCTTTACTCAACAAATATCCAAAAGGCTGAAGTGGACGTACGTGCAAAAGGATCACATTGATAATTGCCAAAATAGGGATAGATAAGACCATTCCTGGGACACCCCAAACCATATTCCCAATAATAACAGCAAGAATTACAAAGAAAGGATGAAGGTCAACCTGATCTCCCACCACGTAAGGCTCTAGGATATAACTTTCTACAAATTGCGCAATAGAAAAAGTCACAATAATACCAATTAATACGCCACTTTGGCCAGAAGTGAGATATCCAAATGCCATTGCCATTCCAAAGCCAATGATATTCCCAATGTATGGCACAAGGCTAAGGGCGGCCGCAAGAACACTTATAAGTATAAAATTACTCACCCCTGATATTCCGAGTCCAATGGAGTATAATACTGCTAAAAGGCCAATAAGAATAAGCTTTCCAACAAGGTACCTCTGAGTTACTTTGGCCGATTCTTCGATGACTTTTTTGACATCTTTCTGCCTTTTATCCGGAAATAGCTTTAAAAGGAATTTCTTAAACCTGTGTCTATAATTGAGAATGAAAAATATGTAGATAAAGGTGAGCAGGTAGTCTGCAAAAAAGCCCATTACCTGACTAAAAAAACTGGCTGCCTGTTGCCCGGGATTGGATGTTTTTCCTAAAAATGGAATAGAATTGCCTCCCTGGGACTGTTGCAGGTCCTTCTCCTGAAGCGGAGTATGTTCCAGCACAAAACTCTGCAGCTTTTCGATCTTTGGGTTCATGGTTTCCTGGATCTGAGGCCATTTGTCTACCACATTTTTCACCTGGAAGGAAACCAGGGCTACAAAACCTACAGAAACAAGAAATATTATGAAAGTATTGAGTAGGGAAGCCACAGGGCGGTTCATTACACCATTTTCCATCTTTTGAGATAACGGTACTACAAGCAGGGCAAGAATTATCCCCGCAGTAAGTGGAATAAGAAAAGATTTAGCTGCTGCGAGCCCCAGAAAGAAAAAGTAAAGAGCAATAATGACGAGAGTTGAATAAAAAAGTATTTTTTTGCCTTTAGTCATTTCTTCCATTTCTATAGAATTTGAAGAAGTGAATATACAAAACCTGTTGCCAAAAAGATGTAAGTAAAAGTTAAAGGAGGAGAGGGAAATCGTTAGATAGAACATGGAGAAAAGATATATATCCTGCTCTAAGTAATATTCAAAATCTCTTTACATTTGAGCAAATTAATTATTCTTTGCAACGACAACGTTACTATTATCTAATCGAAATCCAGTACCTGGGTTACCGTTTGCATGGCTGGCAACGTCAACCAGGTTTAAAAACCATAGAAGGGCTTATCAAAAAAACCCTGAAATTTATTCTGGAGGACACTCGCTTCAAGATTTTAGGTGCAGGCAGGACAGACGCGATGGTTTCGGCCAGCCAAGCAGCCTTTGAGCTTTTTATTGATGAGCAGCCTCTAAATGATCTCCACGATTTTCTTAAGGAATTCAACAGGAATTTACCGCAGGATATTAGAGCGTTGAAAATTAAAGAAGTAGATGAAAAGTTCAACATCATTCAGCATCCTAAAACGAAAGAATATGTTTACCTGTTCGCCTTCGGAAAAAAAAGCCATCCTTTTTGTGCTCCGCTGCTGGCCACTTTTCCTGAAGAACTCGACGTAGCACTCATGATGAAAGGTGCCTCATGCTTTGAAGGTTTTCATAATTTTAGAAACTATTGTACCAGGCCTACAGAACATACTATCGTGGAGCGGGAAATTACCAAATGTGAGATCGTCAAAAATGACATTATTACGGCAAATTTTTTCCCCGAAGAAAGCTACGCCCTTAAAATATGCGGAAAAGGTTTTCTACGGAATCAAATAAGGTTAATCATGGGTGCATTGGTACTTTTGGGGAGAAGTGAACTTGATCTTGAAGACATTAAACGCAGTCTTAAGGCCAAAACCCCTTACCCCATGACCTATATCGCCCCCGGCAGCGGATTGATCCTAAACAGAGTGGAGTTTGAATAATTAATTCCCTGTTTTCTTTGGACATTCCCAGAAGTTTTAAAGGCGGAGTCCACATTACGCATGAATATTCAAATATCTTCGCTCTAACTTTCTCTCTCTAAGATTGTCAAAGCCAGTCTTATCGTCCAGTAATCGATCGCCTCCTCAAAATGTTCGTAGTACGGCTTTAATGTATCGGGATCGTTCAAGGTCTTTCTGGCTTTTTTTATCGCTTTAAGATCGGCCGCGCTAACAAATCGATGCAAATCGATCTCTTCTCCAGAGTCATATAATTTTGCGAGGTGAGAATAAATTGTGGTGGCGGTAAGTCCACGTTTTTGAGCGATTTCCTCCACGCTCAATCCTTCTTGATACAATTCAAGTGTCACTTTGTGGGTTTTTCCCTTGGAAGTTTTCTTTTTCTCCCGTTTTTCTTTGCTAAAGGCAATGATCTCCTTAATGAACCTGTACCCATAATTCTGCATTTTCTGCCGTCCCACACCGTTTATCTGCATAAAATCTTCATCTGTCATGGGCCTTTCCTTTTCCATTTCCTTAAGAGCAGCGTCATTAAAAATCAAATAAGCAGGAATTTCCTCTTCTTTGGCAAGTTCCAGGCGCAGTTTTCGTAATCTTTCAAATAGGCTGTTCTTAGCAGCTTTTTCTTCTTTTTCAACTTTTTGTTCCTGAATATCAGCCAGGTTCACATCGGCCAGTCTTACTTTTTGATTTTCAAAAAGAACATTTCTGGCCATGGAAGTGAGCCTAAGCTTATTTTGATCATGAAAAGCAATTTCTATATGGCCAAGATTGATCAATTGAATTAAATACTGCTGCCAGTCGCGCCAGGAAATATCTTTAGCAATTCCATAAGTTTTTATCTGTTGATATCCTTTTTCAAGGATCACGGCGTTTTGGGCTCCCCGCAATACATCTATGACTACAGATATTGGTTCCTGACCCTGTAGGCGATAAATGGTGGAAAGTGCTTTTTGGGCAATGATAGTGCCGTCAAAAAATTCCGGTGGATTTTTACAAACATCACAATTGCCACAATCTTCGGCAATTAATTCTCCAAAATAGCTTAGCAGGATCTTTCTTCGGCAACTCAATGCTTCCGAATATTGTTTCATACGATCGAGCTTTGCCAGCTGCACTTCGGCATTTCCTGAATTCTGCGCAAACTTCTGAAGCTGCATCACATCGGCATAACTGTGAAAAAGTAAGGTAGCTGAAGGCAAACCATCTCTTCCGGCGCGGCCTATTTCCTGGTAATAACCTTCCAGGTTTTTTGGAAGGTTGTAGTGAATCACCCAGCGCACGTTAGATTTGTCAATTCCCATTCCAAAGGCGATCGTCGCACAAACAATTTTTTTCCTGTCATTGATAAAATCTTCCTGCACCTGCGAACGTTCTTCATTGGGCACTCCCGCGTGGTAGGCTGCGGCACTAAATCCCGCTTCCTGAAGTTTTTCTGCGAGCGACTCAGTGTTCTTCCGGCTAAGGCAATAGATGATTCCGCTTTCCTGAGGGCGCTGCTTCAAAAATGACAAAATCTGCCCGAATTTCTTATTTCCCGGCCGTACTTCAAGGCTCAGGTTCTTGCGATCAAAGGAAGCGACATGTTTTTTGGCGTGCGGAATATTCAGCTGATTACAAATATCCTTACGTGTAGCTTTGTCTGCAGTGGCGGTAAGCGCGATCATTGGCGTAGAAGGGAAGCGGTTCTTCAAATATCCAAGCTGCGTGTATGCAGGACGAAAATCATGGCCCCAGCTGGAGATACAATGCGCCTCATCAACAGCGATTAGGCTGATGTTTCCGGCAGAAAAGACAGCGTCGATATACTGAAGACTTTCCGGAGCGACGTAAAGCAGCTTTAATTCATTCTTCTGAAGTTTTGAAAAGATCTCCTGTTGTTCATTTTCAGATTGCGTGCTGTTCAGAAATGCTGCCGGAATTCCGTTGGCTGTCAACCCGTCAACCTGGTCTTTCATGAGGGCGATCAAAGGAGAAATGACCAGAGTTACGCCGGGTAAAAGAACGGCAGGTAATTGATAGCAGATAGATTTTCCACCGCCTGTTGGCATAATGACCATGTTGTCCTTTCCTGCAAAGACCGAATCTATGATCTTTTTCTGCAAAGGCCGAAAACTGTCATAGCCAAAATATTCCTTTAAAGTACCTAAAAGTTGTGCTTCCTGCGCCATTTTGCAAAGAAAAGAAACCTTGTTCAGCATACAAGTGAACAGGAGAAATTAAGAATAAACAAACAGTGATAAATTTTCAACAATTCCAGAATTAGAGGATATTCAAAAATGGCATTTTTAAATGGTTTTCTATATTTCCAGCTATTTGGCTAATCCTATTCTTCTTACTTTTACCTAAACTTATAATTTATGTCCAAAAGAAGGAGATATTTATCCAGGCGTCCAAAATCAACGAAAGCATTGAACCAGGCACCGGGAACGGTAACTTATGTAGGGAGAAAGGAAGACCAGGAAACCACCATTGAAGTCATAGATTACAACGCTGGCAGCTACGAACGTCACAGCAACCAAACGCCGGAATCCGCCTACGGATTTGAGGAAGAAAATAAAACTACCTGGATAAATATTAATGGCCTTAGTAATACTAAAGAAATTGAAAAACTTGGAAAGCTGTTTGAGCTACACCCGTTGATCATTGAAGATATAGTAAATACCAATCAACGGCCAAAAATTGATGAATACCAGGATTATTTTTTCATTGTTGCCAAAATGCTCTACTACAAATCTGACGGGGAACTTGAAAATGAACATATCAGCATTGTCTTTGGGAAAGATTATGTGATGACTTTCCAGGAAGCCGGCGGTGATGTCTTTGACGGCGTAAGGGAACGACTTTCCGGAGCTAAAGGGCGCATAAGAAGCCGTGGAGCAGATTACCTTGCATACGCTTTACTTGATGCCATTGTAGATAACTATTTTGTGGTGGTGGAAGAGATGAGCGACAAGATAGAAGTTATGGAAGAGCAGTTGCTGAGTGCACAACCCAGCGACGACATTACCTACGAGATCCAGGAGCTTAAAAGGACCATGTTAAGAATAAGAAGAGCGGTTTTTCCACTTCGGGAAGTGATAAGCCGTCTTGAAAAGGTAGACAACGAGCTCATCCAGGAACAAACAGTGAATTACATAAGGGATCTTTTTGACCACATTATTCAGGTTTCTGAAAATATCGATATCTACAGGGAAATGTCCTGGGGATTGATGGATATGTACATGACCACTATTAATAACAAGATGAACGAGGTGATGAAAGTGCTCACCATCATGGCTTCCATTTTCATTCCGCTAACGTTTATCGCCGGGATCTACGGGATGAATTTTGAATACATGCCCGAACTTCATTGGAAATACAGCTACTATGCATTATGGGGAATCATGTTCGTGCTGTTTGTTTTAATGCTCATATTCTTTAAAAAGCGAAAATGGATTTGATTGAAAAGCCACAGCCGGAATAGTATTTAAAAATGCCATTTTTAAAACTATTTCTTCCAGAATTGATCTTCCCAGTTATCGGGATCTGTAGGTGTCTTTTCCTTCAATTTGTCAGATATGTTGGAAAGAACGCTTTCCTGGGTTTGATGCTGAATTTCCTCAAAAAGTACTCTTTCTTCAAATCTTATATGATCTTCAAGCGCAGTAGCGATCTCGTTGACTGCCATTTCAGGATCATAATCTTTAGTAAACAGTGCTTCAAGGCGTTGATGTTCATTTAGGGCCTGCTTGCGCAAAGGATTTTGTTCCCCCAGCAGCGGGAAAATCTCTTTCTCCTCAAATGCAAAATGGGGAAGGAGTTGGGTTTCATAAAAGAAGGAAGCATAGCTTTTAATTCTTTCAGGAGAAATCCCTTTTTTGAGTCCTTCGCGTATCTTCCAGCACAACAATAATCCCTGGTGATGTTCTCTACTCAAAGGTTTAAGGCTGTCATGTCTTTTTAAAGGTTGGTTCATTCTTATTTTTTTGCGGTTTGGTAAATTCTTCTGAAACAGGTAAAAATTACAGGTTTTTCATGAAAAGAAATATCCGGAACACGAATTTCTGCAAAGGAAACTAAACTTTGTCTTTTTCTTAAGAGGATTCTTCTATGATTCTTGTCGGCCCGGCAGGTATTTTCAGAAGGTTGACATTGATGTGATTAAAATAAAACAGTACATTTAACAAAAATAAATTTTCATGAAAAATACCATTTTTGGAACTTTAGCAACATTGATGTTCCTTTCTTTTACCGCTTGTGGTGACAAACTAAGAGATGCCGAGAATGAAGCAGGCTTAGACTTCTTAACTTCTGAAAATGAAAATATGGAAACACTATTTGTTGGAACCTATACTAAAAAAGAGGGGCATGTAGATGGGCAGGCCAATGGTATTCTTAGCTTATACCGAAATCCTGAAACCGGGACACTTCATAAGGGGAAAACTGTTGCCGAAATTATTAATCCTTCTTTTGTAAAAGTTTCTGAAGATGGCAATTTTCTTTATGCTGTAAGTGAACTAGGTGAAAATGATGCCGAATCTGGTTTTATTTATTCTTTTAGGATCAATGAAAATGATTCATTAGAGCACGTTTCCAAGCTTTCTACCGAAAATTTTGCTCCAGCACATATTGAAACGGACCAAACCGGAAAATATGTTTTTGTATCAAATTATATGGGTGGTGTGGTTATGATGTACAGAGTGGGAGAGGACGGCGACCTTCAAACTCAACAAAGGATAGATCTTGAAAATCCGCAGGAGTCTCATGCACATTCGGTTACGATTTCAGATGATAATAAACACGCATATATCGCCGACCTGGGAAATGATAAAATCTGGATCTATGATCTTAATGCCGATGAAGGCCAATTAGCTGCGAATCCACAGCCTTTTGTAGCACTGGAAGAAGGCGCCGGGCCAAGACATTTCACCATCTCGAAAAAAGATAATTTTGCTTATTCCATCAACGAATTGAACAGCAGTATAAGCGTATTTAGAATTCTTCCCGGAGGCGGACTGGAGATCATTCAAAATATTTCTTCCTTGCCGAAGGCTTTTTCAGGAGATAATTCTGCAGCAGATATTCATTTGCATCCTTCCGAAGAATTCTTATATGTTTCTAACCGGGGACATAATAGTATTGCGGCCTTTGGTGTGGAAAGGATTACCGGTCAACTTGTGCCACTTCAGTTTATTTCAACACAGGGAAAAACTCCACGGAATTTTGCCATTTCTGAAGATGGAAAATTTTTATATGCCGCAAATCAGGATAGTAATTCTGTAACTACATTTAAGATTGAAGAAAAAACGGGAAGATTAGAACCGCTAGATGAACCTTTAGAAGTGATGACCCCGGTTTCACTCGAGTTCTATAAATAAGCATCAGGTTCTTAAAATATTAATAAATAGTGTCACTTTTAAATGGTTTAGAGGAATATTTTCCGTTTTAATCCTTAATTTTAGGAAAATCAAAACACACGATATGAAAAAGAAAATTTCAGCAATATTTCAGGCAGCTTTATTTCTAATCGTAATGGGTTGTGGGTCTACAGGAGACAGCGTTGAAAATGGAGATGTTTTGAGAAAAGGCTATAACACTCCGGAGAAATTCAATCCCCCTTCTGGAATCACTTTAGACGCTCAATCCTGTAAAAGCCCAATGATTGATCCCCGTAGCGGAATTTCTTTAACGATGGTGCGATCTTCGGAAGGTTACGCAGATTATGAGGTGCCAAACATGAATTATGGTGTGGAACGAGGTGAGCTGCTTAGGCTGAATTGTGCTACAGGAGAAGTAATAGGTATTGTAAAAAAATAAAAAGCATTACTTCTAAAAAGATAAGTTACTGGAATTTTTGTACTTTTAAAATAATATCGATATTCATAATTTGATTATTTAGAAAAAAGAGGCATGGATTTTAAATCCACTCCTCTTTTCATTTTAGGTTGTTGATGCTATTACTTAATTAGCTTCCTCAATTACGAAAAAGCCGTCATTTCCCTGAGATTGGTATAGGGGCATAAAAATTCGAGCATTCCATTTACTCTTTATCTCCTTCCCATCCTGTATTGCCAGTAATTGTCCTTCAGAAATTTTCTCGAAATTCTCGAAGCCCGGTTCCATTTTAAATTCTGAATTATCTTCAATACCATGTCGATATACGATTTTAAAGGTCTTCTGTCCGTCTTCAAATTTATCTTTAAATGTATCAATACATTGCGGATAACACGAAACCTCATTTAAATCAAGCATACATGCTTCTTTAAGAGCTAGCCAAATGATGGCCTCATGGTTGGCCTGGCTTGTTTTCGCGGTATGTTGCCCTGCTTCAAAAGTAAAACCAGTAATTTCCTGCTTGCTGAAATATTTATCTATAGAACCGTCTACGATGTCGCTAAATCCTCTTACTATATATCCCGGAAATTTGTGGGCGAAATCATCATTTTTGCCTACTTCCTGAACCGAAATGTATGGCAAACTATCTGAAGAAGTCGTGTGACAGTCTACGAAATAGCGTTCAGAAAATTTTTCTTTAGAATAATCTTCTAAAAGTTTAATGATCTCTCTCATTTCCTTTTGCTCGTGAGAATCTGGCTCTTCTTTTTTAAGATTTTTTTCTTTCCAGGTTCGGTTAAGATCTTCTTCAATAAATCTTTTACCTTGTTGAAGCGCCTTGTGATTTCCTGAAATTCCTATAAAAGTGCCTTTTATAGATGGATTATTCTTTTCAAGTTCAGCAAAAATAGTTTTTAAAGCATAGACGCCGCTGGGTTCATTTCCATGAACACCGGCCGTTACTAATAATAAAGGTCCTCCTTTTTCGCCTTCATATTTACCTATAACACGTGGAATATTCTGTAACTCCTCTTTCATATACTTTGTTCAATTTTAAACCATGGTTGCCAGAACCTGGTTGGAAATATTTCCTTTATACAGATTTTTGTATTCTACTTTTCTTTCAATCGCTTCAATAACAGTGTCTGAAAAATTCGGTAATCCAATCTCTTCAAAATGATCCATTCCTCCCGGACTTAAGACATTGATTTCTATCAATTTATCCTTTACAATATCCAGACCTACAAAGAACAATCCGTCACGAATGAGTTTTGGTGCAGTAATTTCGATGATCTTTTTCATATCATCTGTAAGCGGACTCTTATCTCCTGTGCCTCCCTGGTTAAAATTACTACGGAATTCTCCTTCTCCTGTAACTCTTTTGATGATACCATACTTTCCATCTTTTTCCATGACTCTGCCGTTCATAAGTAATACTCTTACATCACCCTCTTTTGCGGCAGGCAAATATTCCTGGGCGATGATGTATCCCTGAGCCGAAAGATTTTCGATAATCTGGTTGAGATTCTTTTCATTCTTGTCTATCAAATAAACATCACGCCCTCCTGAACCTTCCAGCGGCTTAAGTACCATCTTCTTTTTATGACTTTCAAAGAATTCCATGATTTCCTTTTTATCCCGGGTAATGATGGAATTTGGTTTGATGCTGGCAGGAAGTTCTTCAAAATACAATTTATCAATAAACGCATGTGAAAGTGCAAAAGCATCATTTAAAACCAGAACGCCCTGTTGTTGCATCATACGGCCAAAAGCGATTCCCGCCTGTTCTGCCCATTGCCGGGTAGAGCCTTCTTCTGTGGGATTATTCCGAATAAAAAGTACATCAAGATCTGTAGCGATAATTCTTTTCTTTTTTGCTTTTGAACTCTGCAGCGCATCAAGATACTCCTGTGGAGAACCGATTTCCGCATTTTTGGAAACATAGGTGCTGTTTATACTTAAGGGTTTTCCTTGAGCAAAATAAAAATCACCCACTCCCATTACGTATACATCATGTTTTCTCTTTTTTGCTTCATGCATAAGATAAACAGTGGTCCCGCAGGTCTCTGTTTCCACGTTATTAACTACAAAACATATTTTCATTTAATTGTTGTTTTAAAAATGGGATTTTACCCCGTTATTATTTCCGGAAATTTTTTCCGAATTTTATTAATCTAAATTATGGTCACCAGCGCGATGCTATCTGGCTAATGATGTGAATCTTTTTTCTTATTTCCTTCCATGAAATGCGGCAATCTTATTAGAAGGGTAAACCTGTCTCGTCCTGCCTTATCAATGAGGATATTTCATTTAGCTTATCATTTTAGACAGAGGTAAACCTTTCCTGATGGCCTGCAATTTCTCCTGTACGTTTTCGGTCAATAAATAGCTAGGTGTAAGGGTGGCAGGTTTTAAAATTTCCCTTTCGGTAAGCGCTTTTATGATGCCATTGTGCTTGAGCCCGAATTTACCGGCCAGCAAAGGTTCATAGCTGCCACCTTTTTTAAGATGCTCCCTGAGTTCTACCAATCCCTTTAGATAGATGATATCTTTTAAAAATCCCCCGCCCTGCATGATCCTGGAGGTGATGTTAAATGCCCTTTCTCCCGAAAAGCCGTGGTCTATCTTCAATAAACGGAAAATCTCTCTAAAATCTCCGCCATCAATAAGTGCTTTTCCTGCGACTACTCTGCCTGCAAGGGTTCTAAGCCTGTTGGCTGTAAGGCCATCCACAAGATATTCTGCCATTACGGCCAGTCCTTCCTGAAGGGAATCATAATCTGCCAGCCCTATGCTAAGTTGTTCCAGTGGCTGCCGTAGCCCGTTGTAATAGGTAAGAACATGCGTGCCAACTTCGTGTTGTATAAGAGCATTTGCTTCAACCCGATTCATTTTATAATCTGCAGGAACATATAACTCTCCATGCGAAACCATCATGATATTGACATCCCTTCGAATGTGGACTTTACCCTTAAAATTTTCATCCTGTTTTCTAAAATAGTCAAACTCCCTTCGTGCCAGACTACTAAATTCTCTGGAGTCTATTAGCTCTTCGTTTTCCTTTGGAACGGTTTCCGGAACCTCCTCCAGTAACTTTTCCGCTTCTGTACAAAGAAGGCGATCAATTCCCTTGTATAAAAGAATGCTGTTGTAAAAGAATTTTCGTGTTCCGCGCTCATTGAGCATAGTTATTTGTTGGTCCAGTTCTTCCCGCTTCTCTCTAAAAAGAAAAGACATGGCTGGGTCATCTATTTCATCAATACGAAGGTTGTAAAGTTCTCTTTTCAATACATCAGGATCAATGGGCAGCAACCTGTAATGATAATTGAGTAGTTTCTCATACTTGCTGTCAAAAAAAGTACTTTTAATCTCGTGTATATTTGAAGGAGAAACCAACCATAGAAACTGGTAAGATCTCTCAATCTGAGATAACTTTTTATCTATTTCGAAAACTTTGTCTTTAAGATGCTTTTGACCTAATGCAGCAGAACTTACCACTCCACTAGAGGTTTGGACTCTTATAAACTCAAATACTGTTTGGTGCAGTGCTTCAATGAAATTGTCTCTAAAACTTCTGAAGAATACAGGATATTCCTCACCTTCTGCACTCCGGTATACCGGAGGTACTTCCAGTCCCAGAAGTAAACATCCGGCACGTTTTAACTGCTCCACAGTTAATAATGCTGGTTCTCCTTCCCGATGCCGCCGCGTGGTGTCATGTATATTTGTTTCCTCCAGCGGGAGCATTTCATAGCTCGCATTAAGTTGATCCAGCTGCTTCTTAAACATATTTAAAGTCGCGGGTACTTTTGTTCCGGGGCCTTTGATGGTAAATTTATTACAACCTGTTTCTCCAGAAAATACCTCAAGAACAAGACAATTCTTAAACTTGGTAGACATTGCTTCCGAAAGTTGAAAAAGAAGATGTTGATAACCTTCAAAGTCTTTATTACCAATTATGAGAAAAGAAGCCTCACTTAATATCAATCTTATGGTAGCTTTATCTTTGTTTTCTTCCTGTAACCGGTATACCACTATATAGGGCAGCTCTTCACTCATGTGCAAATAACCTCCCCCGGGAAGATGACGGTCTAACTGACCTTCTTCCCCTAATTCCTGAATCATATTAGAAATGGAGACGTCACTGAGGGGTGCTAAATCATCTGTAGTGCTGACTTCCATAAAACCTTTAATTTTTTTTACAAGCTCAATCTTTTTTCTTGAAATCCTCTGAATTCAAGGCTTGTCTGCTTTCTTGTAAATGTAAAGGATTATAATTTTTTCACGGAATTTGACAGGAAGTCTTAGGGGAAAATTAGCATTACTTTAATACATATTTTAGAATAATGAAGTGCTTAAAGAAATGCCTTTTCTAGGGAAATATTTCTATGGAGAATAAAAGTTAATATTTTACTTGTAATTTCTGAAAAGCTGATTATATTTGCAACCGCAAAAAGGTCGCGTAGCTCAGTTGGATAGAGCATCTGCCTTCTAAGCAGACGGTCACAGGTTCGAATCCTGTCGCGATCACTTTTTAATATTTAGTTCCTGGTAAAACCCTTGATTTTCAAGGGTTTTTCTTTTTTGTGATATTCTCTTATAACTTAAAAAAAAGGGTTATTAGGGCAACAGTTCGTTCGACACTTTTTGTACTTTATTCTAAATTTTTTTATGTAGTTGATTAATTTTCGTCTAGAGAAGATTTTTCATCATAAGACGACAATTATGAAAACCATTTACATTTTTCACATCCTGTTTGCGGTCAACACTTCAAGCCTTAAAGGCAACAAGACTGACATTTATACACGAATCTTCCGAAACGGATAAAAGGTCAGCCTTAGCCTTTAAACGAAAGTAGACCCGCATCTCTATCGTTCTGGATAATTATACTGAAGATGTATTTCAGATCTCTTTTTCATTTTAGCATAATCTCTTTCCGAGGGAGCCTTCTTTTTGAGGTAACCCGAATAGCTTGATGTTTTTCCCGATTGGGCAACTGTGGCCGGGCAGGGGTTTACAGTGCCGGGTCAAACAATAACTGCAGCATACTTCCAGGTCTTTTACATGTATCCTATCATAGCAACAATGGCATTTAGGTACTTTTGGATCTTTTCATCCGGGGCCGGCAGATCTATTAAAAATAGATATAGAAAGAGACAAAATGTTAAAATTTGTCTGATTCTAGGCAACCCGTAAAATATGTACGGGAAAAAGTTTGATTTGCAATTGTGTAAATATCATCTTTTGGAAGATTATGAACAATATTCATAACTATACAGGTTGTGAATATTGTTGGAACCTTTAAAAAAATAGAACATGAATAAAATCATTCTTATTATTTTTACTTTAACAACATGCATCGGACATTCTCAGACCAATACCGGAACTGTCCATTATGGGGAAATCCAAAGCATGGGAATGGGGGCGCCTGTAGGGACTGATATGAGGGGGGTGCTTATTTTTGATAATACTAGGTCGTTATACATTACCAGACAGGATTCATTGGAAGGGGGGCACATCTCTGAACAAAGGAAATATAGTACTTCTTCAGGAGGAGGTTTTTCCAAAACCGTAAGTACAAATCAATTAGGTTTTCGATACTACAATGATTTGAAAGGGAAGAAATTTTACTCTCGCGATCTTGGTTTTATGTACGTGAAGGAAGAGACGCCTAAAATCCGATGGGAAATGAGCAAAGAAACAAAATTAATAGGCGAACACACGGCCAAAAAAGCAACTACAGAGTTTAGGGGAAGGAAATACACAGCCTGGTTTACAACTGACATTCCTCTTCCTTACGGTCCATGGAAGCTTCAGGGCTTACCTGGCTTGATTTTGGAAGCCTACGATACCAATAAAGAAATATACTGGTATTTTAAAACACTCGAATACCCATCAAAACATGGTCACCTGTTGAAACCAATAGAAAACAAAAGTGGTTGGGTAAACCAGCAGGAGTATGCTAAAACTTTATTTGAAGCCTGGAAAAATGCACAAGTCGGAGGTAGAATGGTGGCTGAGAGTATTGGAGTTTCAAGACAGGAAAGGCCAAATACGAGCATGTTAAGAACTTATATCGAAGATTTTTCAAGGTAGTTGTATTGGGAAAATTTTTAATCAGGGTTTATTTTATGCTGAGCGTAGCCACCTTGTGGTGCACTTCATCTATGGCTCAAACTTTGCAATTTACCGGTAGTGTCGTTAATCAGACCGATGCGCCACTTACGGGAGCTTCAATTATGCTTTTGGAAAATGAAAGAATTTTGGGCTATGATCATGCGGATGATTTAGGTCGTTATTCTATTGTTGTAGAAAAAAGAAATCTGCGTGAGGTAAGACTAGAGGTGAAGAGCATGAGTGTTAAAAATCAGGCGAAGACCATATCCCTTTCAGAACAAGTAGTATACAAAACAGATTTCCGTTTGGAAGAGGAAATACAAATGCTTTCTACCGTCGTTATAAGTCCCGATAAAAAAATTGAACTCAAAAAGGATACAGTTGTTTACAAGGTTTCTCGCTTTATAAATGAGACCGAACGGACTGTAGAGGATGTGCTTCAAAATATTCCTGGAATTGAAATTGATGAAAACGGGAATATAAAAGCCCATGGACAGAATATTCAAAAAATCCTCATTGAAGGAGATGATTTAGCAAATTCCAATTATAAAGTAATTTCCCAGAATCTTGATGCACAGGTATTGGACAAAGTGGAAGTGATCAGCAACTACGACGAAAATCCGGTACTCAAACAATTCTTATCATCAAATGCCAAAGTTCTTAACCTTAAATTAAAGGAGGACGCAAAATCTGTCATTTTCGGCAACATTGAAGCAGGTGCCGGAATCGATAATCGTTATCTCACTGATGTTAATCTGGGATTGATACGTCCTGAGATAAAATTTCTAGACTTGGGGAAAATTAACAATACTGGAAAGACTGCAGGAGACCAGTTGAATGATTATATTTTTGGACAACAGGGATTTCATGATTTCAATCAAAACTTCAAGATAAAAAATGATCCTCCCGTATACCTTACCGGATCTTCTATCATGTTAAAGGACCGATTCTACGTTGAGAATAACAGACTTGCGAATAACCTTCTTCTGAACAAAACTCTGAAAGAGAAAACCAAATTGCGTGCTTCCCTTTTCGTTTATAAAGATTTATTTGAAAAGGAATACAGCGGTGTATATGAGTATTTTATTGAACCTGAAAACATCTTGTTTACCGAAAGAAATACTTTTCATATTGATAACCGGAACTTCAGCAATGATATAGAATTTTCCCATTCCTTATCTAAAAATGATTTTGTTAACTTCAGGAATTCCTTACATATGCGGAATGACTGGACGCAAAACAGGATAATCTTTAATAATCAAGAGGTAATTGATCAGCACCTAAAGGACAGGAATGTTGACCTGGAAACCAATTTAAAATATACGCGAAAATTAGAAGGCGGTGCGGCTGTTTTTTACCTCTATTTTGGCAGCAAAAACCTGGAACAGAATCTCTCTATCTCTCCTAATACTATTGAAAATGAACAGACAACAGGTTCTGTTCTTCAGAGCTATAACGAGACCAAAATCGAATACCAGGGCTTTCAAACTGACTTAATTTTCAAAAAGAAAAGGTTATCGTATTCTTTTTCCGGTGGTATCCGCAATTTTTCGGAAGCTCTAAATTTTAAACTAGGTGCCGGGGGAAATAGGCCCGGATCCATAGATTCTCTTTCAAAACAAAACAAAGCGGTGAATTTAGCCTCAAATATAAAGTTCAAAAGTGATTATCAGATTTCTCCTGCCACTAATTTCAACATGAGCATTGACGCTGTTCACACCCATTATGACAAAAATGGAAAGACGAAAAATTTCTTATTTGTTAATTCTGATGCTAAATTTTCTACCCGAACAAAAATTGGAAACTTTAGGCTTGGCTACTCTTATGAATCAGAAATACCAAGACTTCGTTATTTCATTGACAATTATCTCGTTCTAAACTATAGAATGCTTCGTACAGGTGCCAGGGAGGTGGAAGAGATTTACAAGCATCGTTATGCTGCTGGATATACCTTTTCTCGTCCTGAAAAGCGCATTCTTTTCACTATTACTGTTTCCTATACAGCTTTTGAAAATCAACTTGTAACGAACAGCTATCTCTCCCGAGACCTCAATGTTTCCCGGTTCACCTACCAGGATGGCCAAAATTTTCTTCTGTTCAATTCTGGTTTTACAACTTATGTGGATAAACTTCATACCACTGTCAAACTTGGGCTAACTCATACCCTGTTTGAGAATCCTTCTGTGATTAACAATCGAGAGCTGGTGATAAGTAATCAAATGAGTAGTATTTATATAAGAGGCACTAGCTACTTTAAAGGAGCTTATAATTTCAAATTTTCGGCTACTGGCAGCATAAACAAGGGTAGGATTCAGGGGAATGAGGTAAGCAACCGCAGGTATAATGCCGAATTAGAAAATATTCTGAGGATTTCTAACAGGTTTTTCGGTAATTTCAAAAATGAATTTTTCCTGATCGAATCAGAGCTCTACGAGAGCAGTACAGTCGGCATGGAATATCGACCGATTCAAAGTGACTGGGTATTTGGTTTGCGAAGTCAAAACATTTTTAATACGAAAGAATATGTTTTTGCCAATGTAACCGATTATCAGCAAACCAATTTGATTTATAAAGCGGTCCCAAGGTACTTTTTATGTTATGCAAAAGTCAGGTTTTAAAACAGCACCGAATTTAAAAATATGTGACGAAAACTCTTTCCGTTACAAATTAGCGCAATCTTAGAGCCGAAAACGTTATAACCTCTTATTCTTTAATAGAGTTCAATTCCGTTTTTAGGAGGATTTAAATAAATGCAAATGTACTTTAGTGTTCTCCAAAAGCATTCGATCCATTTTTTTTCAATAGCTCTTCTTTTACCATCCATAGATTTTTTTATATCCTCTTCTTTCAGGGTGAAGGTCCGCATCTTTTTACTTAATGGAATTTTAACAATACAATAAGTTCTTTGAGGCATGCATCTGCTATTTTTGCTCCTTTAAACTGATAAAATACCTATGGATTCTTCTAAAATTAAGCTGGTAATTACCGATATGGATGGCACTTTGTTGAATAGCAAAGGCGAATTAGATGAAAGTTTCTATCCATTACTGGAGAGAATACGGGAACAGAACATCAACTTTGCCGTCGCCAGCGGGAGGCAATATTACAGTCTTCGGGAAAAGCTGCATTCCGTTCAAAAAGGAATGATCTTTATTGCTGAAAATGGTGCTATAATTATGGAAGACGGAGAGCAAAAGCACATGCAGCCTATCGAGAGAGAAAAGGCTCTAGAGGTGATCAATACAGTGAAAGAAATAGGAGGGAAGTACCTTGTTTTATGCGGAAGAAAATCTGCCTATATAGAAGAAACCGATCCTGAATTCATGGATCCTTTTTTGAAGCATTATGAAAAATACGAGGTAGTGCCTGATTTAACTAGGGTTGAAGATGATGATATCCTGAAGATTACTATTTGTGATCTTTCTGGTGCTGAAGCAAATAGCTATCCACATGTAAAGCATTTAAAAGAGGATTTTCAGGTAAAATTATCGGGACAGATATGGATTGACTTTACTCATAAAGAAGCGCAAAAAGGAAATGCTCTAAAAAAGGTGCAGGAGCTAAAAAATATCTCACCTGAAGAAACCATTTCTTTTGGGGACTACTTGAACGATATCGAATTGTTTGACCATTCTCACTATAGCTACGCTATGGAAAATGCGCACGAAGAAGTAAAAGCAGCCGCAAAATATTCGGCTAAAAGTAATGATGAGCTGGGGGTTTTAAAAGTTCTGGAAGAAATGATTCAAAGCAGGGAAAATCAGCCGCAAAAATTATAAATCCATAAGATGCACCGCTTTTTTTGCCTTTTGTTAAGGTAAAAGCTCCTAAATTGGTATTAGTAGTCTGCACTTAAACCTCGCAAATAAGAAGAGGTTCCAAAAATGTCATTTTCGGAACCTCTTCTATAAACCAATATATACTCTCAATATTTTGCGGGTTCGTCCGGTGCAGGTAAACTGTTCATTATAAACTCCCGAATATCATTATTCGCATTTTCGAGGTCTTCACTTCTTAAATACATCATATGTCCGCTGCGGTAACCTTTGAAACTTAGGCGGTCTTTCATTTTTCCGCTCGGGTCAAGCTGCCACATGGAATATTTTGCATTAAAATAGGTAGTAGCACCATCAAAGTACCCGCTCTGAATCAAAACATCGAGGTTAGGATTCTGTGCCATTGCCTGTCGCAGGTTTTCTCCGGTATTGTTTCGGCTCCTGTCCCATGGATGCACAGGGCCAAACATATAATAAGTAAGATCTGTTTTGAATTTCAATTCATTTCCGAGGTAATGATTGATAGCGGGCGTAAAAGAATGCAGCCAGGATGTAAGTTCGGCATTATAATCTGGGGAATCTCCAGCCTCCTTGCGATCAACTCCCAGATAGCGGGAATCAAGTCTACCTATAGTTGTGCCTCCTTTTTCGCGCAGCAGTTCTTTCCAGAAAGAGCGAAAAGGAACTTCAATATTGTTCTGTAAAATCACCTTTTCTGAAAGACCAGAGTAAAATGCCATTTTTGAAGCTATTTCCTTTTTCTTTTCATCTTCCATAAATCCGCCTTTTACTAAAGCCGGAAGCAATTCATTGATGGTATATTGTTCTACTTCCGGAAGAAGTTCCTGTTCAAGATCCATTTCCTGAAGTTCAGGAGAAAGTGCATTATGATACCAGGCGGCAGCGGCGAAATATGGCAGTCTGTTAGCGACTTCTACGGGGCCTTCACGGTCAATACCAATTTCTGTAGGAGAAACAAGAATAACCCCGTTCAGGTACATCCATTGGCTGTTTTGAAGCTCAAGAGCCAGTCCCGAAACTCTTGTGGTTCCGTAGCTTTCACCTATTAAATATTTGGGAGATAACCAGCGGTCATTCCGGGAAACAAAAGTGTTGATCCATTTTCCGAGGTAACTTATATCGGCATTTACACCAAAAAACTGGCTGCGATCTCTTTCCTTGCCGTCTTTCTGCGGAATAATTCTTGAATAGCCTGTATTTACCGGATTTACATACACGATGTCTGCAACATCGAGAATGGAATAAGGGTTTTCCTTTATACCGTAAGGCTGAACGGGAAATCCTTCATCATCTATCTTTAAAACTCGTGGTCCTGTATAAGCGATGTGCATCCATACCGATGCAGATCCCGGCCCACCATTGAAGGAAATTACCAACGGCCTGTTCGTGCGGTCTTTGACATTGTTACGTTTGTAATAGGTGTAAAACAGTGAGGCAATGGGTTCGCCATCTTCATTCCAAACGGGCTGCATTCCTGTAGTGGCAGTATAAGCAATTTTCTCGCCACGTATGGTGACATTATGTGAAGTCGTAATAGTAGTGTCAATGGGAACTTCAATTTTCTGACTTTTCATTTCTGAAATTCCCAGCAGACTAATAAAAAAGGATAGAATAATTCTTTTCATGGTGGAATTTTGGTTAAAAAGCTAAAAATAGCATTTTAAAACTGAATTTCCACCGGGGCCAAAGTGACTTCTGAAATTTTAAAAAGTATACCTAAAGGCCATGCCTTGATAATCAACACCCATGTAATTTCCAAAAGTAGGGGTGAGGCTGATGTTGGAATTTTCCTTTTTGTGGAGTTCAGGAATCAGAATACCAGAAAAAGCTCCTATTCCATAACCCAGAATGTTATCTGTAAGGAAATGTTTTCCTGCTATGTGCCGAAGATATCCCACATATGCGGGAACTGCAGCTGCTACTGCCCAAACGTAAGGGGTAGCCCAGGAATCGGGATGAAAATCGTTGAAGATTTTCGCAGTAAAAAACGAAGCTGCTGCCGTCGCTGCGGTATGACCGGCGAAAAAAGATCGGGTAGAGCTGGCTGAAGTTCGCTCACTCATGGGTGCATCATCACCATATACCAATGGCCGATACCTGTCAATTAAACCTACAGACATGCTGAACAAAGCTCCTGTGGTTGCCATTGTTTCTACATACATTACAGAAATTTGTCCCATGTGAGACCTTTGATCTTTATCTGCCAGCATCATTACTACCGGTGCGGCAAAGGATCCAAAAAAGGGATAATAACTTACTTTATCGGCATTTTCGGAGTAATTTCCTGCAGACCACCGGTCGATGGCCCAAATATCACCCTTATTTAAATTTGCAACCTGCTCTTCTGTTAAACCTTCCTTGTTCTGAATGAGATAAAAACCAACCCCAGTCAAACCCAGACTACCGCCCAGGTATGGGCCGTCAAAACTCCAGTCGAGCTCGTAAGGGGACTCAGATGTTGAAAAGCTGGTTTGAGAATAAGTAGAAAAATTCAGAAATATAAATAGGAGGACAATAATTCTGTTCATAATGTTGGGTTTCTCTCAAAATAAGCTATTATTTCTCTAAATGCCTTGTGGTTTAACCATCTTATAAGAAGATAAAGGGTAGTTTTAAACCATTTTAAGAATATATTCCAAAAAGGTCATTATTAACACCTTTTTCAACAGAGCCTGCTCTCTAAGAGGAAGAACAAAAAAAGCTATCTGGAAAATAAAACTTGTGCACTTTCCAGATAGTTTTTCTTAAATATTTATTTTGCTGATTAGGCTTTTTGAGCTTCCTTCTGTTTCTTATGGCTAAAGAGATTGTATTCCTTGATCATTTCTGTCGTTTTCTCAGGTAGCATGTCTTCCCAGCCACCTTTTCCGCTGGCAATCATTTGAAGTACTTCACGGGAATAGACATCCAGGATATTAGGATCATATTCTGCGATATCAACTACTTTTCCGTTGTATTTAAAGAACTTGTAAAGCTCCTTCATTCTTGGATGAACCTTAAGATTTTCACTCGTAGTGATCTCACCGGTATCTTTATCTTTAAGTGGATAAAGATAAACCTTGAGATCTTTGAAGAAAAGTTTACCAAAGGCTTCGAGAATTCCGCCGCTTAAATGGCGGTAATATTTTTCATCAAATATATCCACAAGATTCTGAACACCCATGGCAAGCCCCATTCTTTCCTTGGTATAACGAGAGAAATATTCTACTACGCGATAATATTCCTGGAAATTGGAGATCATTACGGTCTGCCCAAGGGAACAAAGCAGGCGCGCCCGATCCATGAAATCCCGTTCATCAATTTCTCCCTCAGCTCTTAAATTGGAAAGTGTAATTTCAAAAATGACCTCAGTATTGTCTTTGGAAACTTTATTTTCCTTGATGAACAGCTCCAGCGATTGCTTATACATATCCATGTTCACCTTGGTTACCGGCCTAAAGCTTCCGCGTAAGGCAAGGATGTTCTTTTTATAAAGGATTTTTGCCGGGAGCACGTTGTTGCCGTCTGGAGCAAACATCACGGCTTCTGTCATTCCGTTCTTAACCAGCTGCAGACTCATAAGACGGTTGTCAACTTTTTCAAAACGAGGTCCCGAAAAGTTGATGGTATCGATCTCTATTTGATCCTTATCTATATGGTCATATAAATACCTTAATAATTTCTTTGGATTATCATATTTATAATAGGCACCATAAATGAGGTTTACACCTAATATTCCAAGGGTATTTTGCTGTAAGCGAGCATCGTTTTCGTGAAAGCGAATGTGAAGAAGGATTTCATTATAATCCTCCTCAGGATGCACCTGGTATCGAATTCCTACCCAACCATGGCCTTTATATTTCTTAGCAAAATCAATAGTCGCCACAGTATTGGCATAAGTAAAGAAAAGCTTATTGGGATGTTTTTCGCGGGAGATACGTTGTTCAATCAGGGTAGTTTCATGAGAAAGCATTTTGATGAGCCTTTCTTCAGTAACATAACGTTTGTCTTCCTCAATTCCATAAATGGCGTCACTAAAATCTTTATCGTAGGCACTCATAGCTTTCGCGATAGTACCAGAAGCACCACCTGCCCTGAAAAAATTTCTTACCGTTTCCTGTCCTGCCCCAATCTCAGAGAAGGTACCATAAATATTTTCATTCAGGTTTATGCGTAATGCTTTACTTTTTATTGAAGGAACGTTTTCAAATTCACGATCCCCCATAATGGTGATAGGCATAGCTTTTTTTTTAAAATATCAACTTGTAATAAGTCTTTCCAAAGGTACTAATAAGCTAGGCTAAACAAAAAAATA
Source organism: Salinimicrobium maris (assembly GCF_049680855.1). NCBI lineage: Bacteria > Pseudomonadati > Bacteroidota > Flavobacteriia > Flavobacteriales > Flavobacteriaceae > Salinimicrobium > Salinimicrobium maris. The sequence goes on from NZ_JBMPGS010000002.1 coordinate 177,006, forward strand.
ATCCTTAGTTTTGTGGTAAATTTAGCTTCTTGGAAATTACATTTTTAGGTACCGGAACATCACAGGGAATTCCTATTATTGGGAGTGATCATCCCGTTTGCTTAAGCAAAAATCCTAAGGATAAAAGATTAAGAGTATCGGTACTTATAAATGTTGAAGGACTAAATCTTGTAATAGATTGTGGGCCAGATTTTCGGCAGCAAATGCTTGCGAATAATGTTCATCGGGTAGATGCGATTCTCTTTACACACGAACACAGCGATCATACGGTAGGTCTTGACGATATAAGGCCTTTCTTCTTTAAACAGGGAGACATACCAATCTATGCTCATGAAAGGGTCATGAGATCCCTTAGAAAACGCTTTGATTATATATTTGCTTCAGAAAATAAATATCCGGGGGCACCCAGCGTGAAGGAGAATATCATTGAGAACTCAACTTTTAATTTTAAGAATATCCGTATTACCCCAGTTGATGCCATGCACAACCGCGTGCAGGTTTTTGGTTTTAGGATTGGAGACTTTGCATATTTGACTGATGTTAAAACAATAGAGGCTGAAGAGATTGAAAAATTAAGAGGCGTGGATGTACTGGTTGTTAACGCCCTGCGTAAGGAACCCCATCATTCTCATTTTAACCTTGAAGAAGCACTGCATTTCATCAAAGAGATCAATCCCGAGCGAGCATATTTAACGCACATTAGCCATATGCTTGGTTTTCATGATGAAGTACAGGCTGAACTTCCCGAAAATGTATATCTGGCATATGATAATTTAAAAATTACGGTAGATGCGTAAATCCCTTCTTTTATACCTTTTAGTTTTTGCAGTGCTTATTGCTGTTTTTCAATATGTTAGTTCCCGTAAAATGCTGGAATCTAAGGATGAGGAAATTTCTGCAATAGAAGATGAGATAGAAGAAATGAGCCGGAGATGCGACTCGATTACTGCGGAATTCAACAGCCGTGATGAATTTTCATTCACGGGAAATGATGCTGCTTTATCCTATTTTGAAAACCGCGGATACAATCCATCCGAAATTGCAGAAAGAGTGAGAGACCAAATTATTGGGAGAAATAAAGCTTCCGAAGATAATAACCTGGTCCCATTTGAAGGCATGGAAGGCTTTATGAGGATCAATAACATCAAGATCCTGAACCATAAATGGATCATTGCCAGCTTTACAGACGGTTCCTACTGGGGCGAGGTTTTTATTGAATATTCAATTGATGATGATAACAATCTCGACCTTAAGACGCAGGAATCTTTACTTTATCCACTTCAGTAGATTAAAATTAATTACACCTTTTTCTCCAGGAATTTCTTGATCTCAGCAAAATTTTGAGGGGCTACTCCGTGGCCTACCGGAAATTCTGAAAAGGTATTGGCAACACCAAGTTCATCCAGCAAAGGCCTTGTTTGTCGTGCCCAATCAACAGGTATGACTTGATCTACAGTTCCGTGTGAGCTATAGACGGAAAGATGAGAGAAATCATTTTTTTCGTAACCTTCCGCAAGTATATTCCGATCAATATAACCGCTTAAACCAACTACATTCTTTACTTTTTGGGGATAGGAAAGTGCGACTGCAAAACTTAAGATGCAACCCTGGCTAAAACCTACCAGCGTTACATTTTTCTCATCTACAGGATATGCTTCAACGGCCTCATCTATGAATTTGACAATTTTATCACGCGAAGCAATTGCCTGGATTTCATCTGTAAACTTTCCATTATTATTGTTCCAGTGTATTTCATACCAGGCATGGCCGTAAGGTTGTAAATCCAGTGGGGCGCGAACTGATATGATAAAGAATTCACCGGGTAATTCCTCCGCAAAAGCAAAAAGATCCTCCTCATTGCTTCCGTATCCGTGGAGCATGATGAGTAAAGGGGCTTTTTTAGAAGGTGTTTTTGGTTCTCTTATTTTATGGAATAAATCAAGTTCTTTTAGTTGCATTTATTTAATCGTATTAAACCATTTTTGAAATTTGTCCCCTAACAACGGCACTTTATTATATTCTCCCTGTATCGCGCTTACGATTCCATATCCCACGAGGATAAGAATGAAGATATAAAAAGGAAAGGAGATCCACCAGCTGTCAAACATACTTACCAGCATTCCTATAACATAAAATGTAATATGAATTCCCAGTCCCTGTCGAATATGGAAGGAGGCAAAAGGATTTTTATCATCATTGTTCATAAAGTAGGCAATGATGGTTCCAATGATGGTAAGGTAAGCGACAATGGCTGCCGGCTTTCCCTGGTTTGCTGTTCGTTCCATAGGCCTTTTTATTTTAATTTTTCTGAAAACAAAGATAGGCTTTTACTACTTTTTAGGGAAGAAAAGCTGTGGGAAACCTTTTATTTATGAAGGGTGGAAGTCTCCTTTAGAAAATATACCATAAACCTTTCCTTTAAGTTCTGCTCCTAAAAACAAACTGTTTTTTGAGCTGCTGGAAATGTCTGAAAGATTAAAAGTGTACGCTGCTTCCGGGTCAAAAAAGGTAAAATTCGCTCTGTTTCCTTCATCAATACTATCTTCAGGCAGATTAAATCTGGACTTCCCCGAATTCAGCATTTTTATCACAGTCTTTAAAGAGAAAATTTTTAACAACGCCCCAAAAGCCGATTCAAGTCCTAATGTGCCAAAAAGGGCATTATCGAACTCCACTTTTTTATGTTCAATATCCATTGGAATGTGGTCGCTGGTAACCATATCTATAGTTTCGTCTTTCACCCCGGCTATGAGTGCTTTCACATCTGCCTTTGTTCTTAACGGTGGCAAAACCTTGGCATTTGTATTAAAATCTTTCAGTACATCGTCTGTAAAAAACAGGTTATGAATTGCAACACTGCAACTCACATCCAGACCTTTTTCCTTGGCTTCTCTTATAATTTCTACAGATTTTGCAGTGGAAATCGTCGGGATATGCAATTTTCCGCCGGTATATTCCAGGATATATAGATCGCGCGCTATCTGTAATTCTTCGGCCAGGGCAGGAATGCCTTTAAGACCTAAATAGGTGCTGTTTTCGTTCTCATTGACACTTCCATTGCCGGCGATTCTATTCTCCTGCGGAAATGATTGTACCAACCCATCAAAGTTCTGGGAGTACTGCAAAGCAATTTTTGACAAATTAGGATTTGAAACTGCTTTTTTATAATCACCGAAAGCTACCGCACCTGCCTGCTGCATATCGTACAATTCTGCCAAATCTTTCCCTTCGCTCCTTTTTGTAAGGCTTCCAATGGGATAGAGCAAAACCGGACTCCTTTCAGCTTTATTTTGCAAAAATGATACGGCACCTTTGTTATCTGTGACAGGATCATTCCCGGGGTTTAGAGCAATGGCCGTAAAACCGCTTTTTGAGGCAGTTTTTAGTCCGTTCTCAATGGTCTCCCTGTCTTCATATCCCGGTTCACCAAAACTCACGCTGCTGTCAAACCAGCCTTGGGAAACATGAAGATTTTCAAAGTTGATCTCTTTATCTGCATCTTTAATTTCTATAGTGGAAGAAATCTCGCTAATAATGCCATTTTCAACTAATATGTCCACCACTTTTTGATGATAAGGACTTTCATTATCTATGATTCTGGCAGATTTTATTAGAACTTTCATTTGTAAAATTTTAATATGAGCATTTCGGTGAGCAGCATTAACAATCCAAAAATAATAAACCATTTCCAAAGCGCGTCTATTTCATTTTCCAATTCAATCTCTCGAAACACTTCGGAAACTGAGCTGTGAACATTATTTTGAGAAGTGGTTAAATCGTAATGCACAAGGTTGTTTTCTCTGCGATTAATGTTGAAGCTTATCGCCTGTAAATTTTCTTCTCCTTTGAAAATGCTATAAGTACCGGGTTGTTCAGGAGCTTCATTTAACTGAAGTTCCACTTTGTTCTGATAGTTTTGCTGGCGGGGAATAAAAACATAGTCTTCAGAGCCCACTTTGAGAATTTCATCCCTTCCCGTCGCCACCGAAACATCTACTGTAGCCTGATTTCCAAGTATATAATAAAGTTGAGTGGATTTTAGCGCCAGGTTACCCACATTGAAAAGCGTAGGAACAATAAGCGGAGACATTTGGAAATTGGAGTTATCTAAATTTATTGGTGCGGTAAAAATGTAGCTGTTATTTCTTTGAAAAAGAAATGGCTGCCCGTTCTCATAACTCAAAACCGGCCTGTGGTAGCCGTTAATCCTGTAAGATTGCTGCACTTTTGGATATTCAAAATTATAAACTTCTTCATTAAATACCGTTTGAAAAAGTCGGTGCTCAAATGATATTTCAGAAATGAGGTTTTCCTGCTCGATTTTCCCTCGGAATTCCGGCAGGCCATTTTCCTTGAAAAAGGCATTATAATTATCAATTTCAGCTTCTTCAGAAGGTATTATTACCAGGTAAATTCCTTCCTGTAACAGGCTTCTTAAAGTGCCGGCAAGCGGAGAGGAAATTTTGGGAAGCTCATTGAGCACCACAAGATTTGCACTGGTGAGCATATCATAATCAACCCGACTTCCTGAAAAAGAGGATACATTAAATTCTGGAGTTTGGTAAATTCTTTTTAGAAAAGAGTCTTCTTGCTCTCCAATAATTACCACATTAACAGGTTCGTTTTCATTAATGTTGAAGAAAAGCTGATTGTCAAAAGGAAGACCAGGATCGTCAATTTTAATTCTTCCCCTGGCAAATTCTCCTGTAGGAATGGTAAATTCGATTTCAGCAATGGAATCGCCCAGAACAGCAGTTTTTTTTGCGATTAGCCGCTCGCCATTGTAAAGAGAAACGAGAATTTCTTCGGAAGATGTATGTAGTGCAGATATTGTCGTATTTAAAATAGTCTCATCTATCGTTCTGGCTGAAATCCAAGCGGTGTCGACAGAGATATTGCGTTTATTTTGTGCATGTACCTGTACCAGTCTGGTATTAAATTCAGCAGGCAGGCTAAAATAATCTCTTTCCCTTGTTTTCCGAAAATCTGAAATCGCAATAAAATTTACCGAAGCATTTCGATTTTTAGATGAAAGATCATTTGCTTTTAGAATGACATCCTTCCATCTTAAACTTTGGGCAGAATAATCGATTTGTTGTAAATCATTCTGTACTGCTCTTAAGGTGATATTTTTCCATTCCAGGTCATTTGTGAATAGCGAAAAAGGGCGTTCTTGTGGAAGATTCTCCAGCAAATCCTGAATACTTCTTTTCAGTAAAATTCCATTGGCTCCTTTTGCCTGCATGCTGTAGGAGTTATCAAGATATATGACAGTCTCTTGTTCCTCGCCAAGGTTTCCTGAACGCGATGGGAGGTAGGGCTGTGCAAAAGCCAGAATAACAGCAGCAAGTAAAAGCAATCTTGAACAGAGAATTAACCATTTTTTGATCCTGGAGCTTTTTCTTTTTTCCTCGTTTACTTTCCGAAGGAATTTTACGTTCGTGAAATCTTCTTTCCGAAATTTTCTTAACTGAAAAAGGTGTACCAGTATTGGGATGAGGAGCAGGAAGAGCGCATAAAGTAATTCAGGATGTTGAAAATGCATTCTACGGCAGAAATTTATCAAATATAGAAAATGATAAGCTTACAACCTTTTTATTTTGAACTTAAAATTACTGCCCTGGTTCAATTCAGAATCTAAAGAAATATAGCCGTCCATATGACTTATTAGCTTGTGAACCGTTGCCAGTCCTATTCCGCTACCATGATTTCCATCGCGGTCATTGTGGTTTAATGTAGTAAAGAGTTCGAAAATCTTTTCAAAATCTTCTTTAGGAATGCCATTCCCATTATCTTGTACTTCAAAATGATAGAAATTTTCAGATTTAGCAAAAGAAATTTTTACTTCGCGATTAGGTTTATTATTGTATTTGAGCGCATTACTTATGAGGTTCATGAAGATTTGAGTAAGCGCGGCCTTGTTTACTTTATGAAGGGAACCTTGAGCAGGGTACGTGATGTTAACCTGGGCATTTACCTGGTAAAGATCTGCTATCCCTTTCAGTAATTTTGGAAGACTTACATCTTCATTCTCCTTTTCCAGGATTTTCTCACTTCGATAAAAAGTTAAAATTCCATCTACATAACTTCGAAGGCTGTAAGATGACTGGATGAGGAAATCAAGATATTGTAGGGCATCATCATCGAAATTGCCCTGGTTTTCATCCCGTAACAATTCGGTGAGTGAGATGATATTTGCAAGTGGAGATTTGATATCATGAGAAACCACGCTAGAAAATTTTTCGAGTTCCTTATATCGCTCCTGCAGTTTTTGCTGCACTCTCAAAAGTTCATTGTGCTGCTTGTGGTAATCTACCTGGTTTAAAACCTGCCTTGAAAGAATATCAAGTGCAACGCGCTGGTTTCCATTCATAGCGCCAGGTTGTTTATCTGCCACATACAAGACTCCCACGGTTTTATTTCTTGTGATAAGTGGTACTCCCGCGTAAAATGTAAATTCCTTTGCCAGGGCAAATTCGGGATACTTTTTTATATCTTCGATTCCTAAGATTTTTTCCTGTTCCATAACAGGTCTCCAGAAACAGGGATGTAAAAAAGTTTCCGTATCTTCAATTCCGTAGATGGACTTGATCCAGGGTTCCTGGTTTGTAATCCCAATAATGGCAGCTACAGATGATCTACAGAGTTGGGAAGCCAGTACCAGGATATCATCAAAATCTTTGTCTGGGCAAAGGCTTAGTGGGTTAAAATGTTCTGAACTGAATTGCTCTTCCTTCTTAGATAGCCGTAAATGAGAGTCAATCATATTCTGCTTTGATACTTATAAGAAGATAAAGATAATTAATATGATAACTTTCAGCTCTTTCCGGCTGGAAAAAATCATTAAAATATTTAATATTTTTCAAAAACCCCCAGCCCAAAAAGTGCAAAATCATATTTTACGGGATCAATAGGGTCTAATTTTCTAAGTTTAGTATCAAGTTCCAACAATGCCTTCGCATCATTCTGCTTTCTTTTAAGTAAGCCTAATTTTCGGGCGACATTTCCTGAATGCACATCCAGCGGACAAGATAATTGCGCAGAAGAGATTTGATTCCAGATTCCAAAATCAACGCCCGAATTATCATTTCTCACCATCCACCGTAAGAACATGTTGATCCTTTTGGCTGCCGAATTCTTAAAAGGGTCACTTATATGTTTTTCTGTTCTCGTTTCATGAGGTAGTTCAAAAAACACTTTTTTGAACTCATGTATGGCGGGTTGAAGAGATTTTGGTGTTGCATATTTTGAAAACAAGCCTTCTAAACCGTTGTGATGCAGGTAAATATTCTTTAGTGATTTTATAAAATATGTAAGATCTACGCCATTAAAGGTTCTGTGGACGAAATTTTGTAAACGTTCAAGATCTTCTTCAGAATGCTGAACCACAAAGTCGTGCGGTGACTGTTCGAGAAGGTCCATCAATTTGTGAGAGTTGTTGAGAATGCTCTTCCGGTTGCCCCAGGCAATTATGGAAGTAAGAAATCCGGAGATTTCTATATCTTCTTTTTTACTGAACAAATGAGGGATTTGAACAGGATCTGAAGCAATAAATTCTGGAGTGTTATATTGTTCAACTTTGAAATCAAGAAATTCTTTTAATTCAGATCGTTTCAATTGAGCTTCTTTAATCTTTTTTTTCTAACCTCTAACTTATAACATCTAACTTCTAACTTCTAACTTCAAATTATATTTCCGTCAACCATCGTCAGTTTCCGGTCTGCCATATCTGCCAGCTCCTGGTTATGAGTTACGATGACGAAAGTCTGCCCAAATTCCTTCCTAAGTTCAAAGAATAGCTTGTGAAGATTTTCTGCAGATTCACTATCCAGGTTTCCCGAAGGTTCATCGGCAAAAATAACTCCGGGATTGTTAATTAATGACCGTGCTACGGCTACCCGTTGCTGTTCCCCGCCACTCAATTCATTGGGTTTGTGATTTGCCCTGTTGAGCAAACCAAGAAAATCTAGCAGTTCTTTTGCTCTTTTTTCAGCTTCTTCTTTTGAAGTTTTTTTGATGTATGCGGGAATACATACATTTTCAAGTGCCGTAAATTCCGGCAGTAATTGATGAAATTGAAAAATAAATCCTATATTCTCATTTCTAAACCTGGACAGCTCTTTGGAAGAAAGGGCGTAAATATCAGTATTGTTGACCAATAATTTACTTTCCTTTTTTCTGTCTGGAAGATCAAGAGTTCCTAAGATTTGAAGTAACGTGGTTTTCCCTGCTCCCGAGGCTCCAACGATAGAAACAATTTCTCCTTTCGGAATATGCAAATTGACACCTTTTAAAACATGCAGGTCATTATATGATTTGTGAATTTCGCGGGCTTCTATCATGCTATGAATTTATCTTTTGCAATATTAACCTTTAAAGACGTTTTTAACCGAATTATAATCAAGAAAATAAACAATTCGCAAGGAAAGATTATGCCTGGAAGGCTTCTCAAACAGGTTCTCCAGGCTCTCAGCATACGAAATGCTGCTTTGGTCATCAAGGTTAAAAATGGAATTACGGTAAAGCAATATGGCTTCACTGCCAGGAGCAAAACGCCATCTGTAACTTAAATCAAGGTTCCAGATGTTGAAATTTGCGTTAGGATCCTCTTCTTCGGAATAGGTATATATTTCCTCCTCCAGGTTTCCGTTTTTCTTAAGGCGGTAAAATTCATCATTATAAAATCTAGCTGCAGACCAGAAATTCCGGAAGCTGAGATCAACTGCTTGTCTCGTATTGAAATTATAAGTTGTGGTAAGCTTGTTTTCTACGCTTTGCATATCACGATTTCCAAAGATAATATCGGAGCCAGAGACGGTAACAAAACTTTTACGATCATTTGTTCGCTCTAAATTCAGCTCATAAATTGCTGTAATCCTGTTGCTGAAACGGTAACGCGGCGAGATTCTAAGCTCCCAAAAATGCTGTTTTACATTAAAATAATCCTGATAACCGGCACGAACATCATAGGCAAATTTTTTTCTATAATCTGAAGACACCCATAAATTGCCACCAAAGTTTTCATTATAGTTCACAAACCATCCGTCTATGCGGGGCTCAAAAAAATCTCTGGTTTCTGAAAGCCAGTCTACACCGCCACCATAATAAAAACGGTTTCTATTACTGGCCATAAAGCTCAAGCCGGCGCCGGAAAGCGTTTCAACATCGGGCTGGTACCTTCTTTCATGAACAACCGAAAGATCTACCCGCAATTCATTGAATTTCTTTACCGGTTCGAAGATCTGATAGGAAACGCCGCCACTAAAATTATTGTAGTTGTTATAAAAATTAAGTCCCAGATCGTTGATGTCGTAAGTTTCATTGGCAAAGCTGTGGCCGGCATAATATCTTATATTCCCCTTGGTTCGGTTAATAGAAAACTCTGTTGCCAAACCGGTTTTATTACCAGAAATGAGGTTTACATTACTCATTTTTGCCTCCCCGGTAAATCGAAAGGAATTCGAACGATTAAATACATCAAAAAGAAATCCTGACACATTTCCATCTCTGAAATTTCCCTCTCGCGTTACATTAGTATTAATTAAAGTAATGGAAGAATTTTGATTGAATTGCTGGTCTAGCACCAGGATATTATAATTTGTAAACGGCTCTGTAACCACTTCTCTGGTGGAAGAGTGGCTTGGGTTTCGCAAGACTGCAAAGGTTTTTTGAGTGATGGCATTAAAAAAACCTATACCAAGGTCACCGTCTGTTCGTCCTGAGATTTTTAAAGCGTTAAAAAGTTTGGCTTGTTCAGGGTTGTCAACGATCACTTCATCCCTAAGTAATTGCTGCTGAAGAGTGCCGTAACCCATTGGAGTATCTCCAATTCTCCTGGAGTAGAAAAGTCCGCCTTTATTAAATAGTTCAGTTCCTTCGGTAAAGAAAGCCCTGTTTTCATTGAATTGTTGTTCAAACGGTGAAAGATTCAATTCCACGTCGTCAAATGCAGTCTGCCCGAAATCGGGAACGAGTGTTGCGTCCAGGGTAAAGGCATCAGAAATGCCATATTTTATGTCCATTCCAGCGCTTAGATTAGATCTTGTTTTTCCGTCGAAATGATCTGCTTCAGCAGAAGCGTAAGGGTACAAACTCAATCTCACCGGTGGATTTACATTTTCCAAACCAGTTAAAAGCCCCTGGTGATGGCTCGCTTTACCAATAGCCTTATCTACAAAATTCCAGGTGTATACCTCATTAAGGTGTTTTATTTGCCGTGAAAACTGTACACTCCAAAGCTGCATTGCTTTTTCAGGAAAACGCAGGGCAGAGTAGGGGATCTTCATTTCGGCGTACCAGCCTTCTTCATCAAAGAAAATTTCTCCCTGCCAAACGACATTGTAGCTATAATCTTCAGAATCTCCTTTCATCCTGGCATCTGCAAGTGCCCCGGCAGAAGTAATGACAAACCTGGTGTGGTTTTCCCCGTCGTTATAGGTGTTGATATCTACCAGGAAAAAATCTGATTGTCCAATTTTATCCCGTTGTGTAAATTCTCTAAGGATCCTGCCAGGTTCATTATCTTTCATGGTGGCGCCAATATAAATAGCTTCATCATCATAAATGAATTTCACCTGGGTGCGGTGTGTAGCTCTTTCGGGCGAAGTACCGGGTTCTAACATGAAAAAATTCTGGGCAACAGCCACATTGTTCCAGGCTTCATCGTTTAAGATTCCGTCAATTTCAGGCGGATTATGCACCCGTTTAGCTTCCAGGGATTTTGTACCGCGGTTCCATTCTTCCTGGGCAGTAATTGTACAAAAAAAGAAACAACAGAATAAGGTGAGGGGGAGTAGAGTTTTCATTCAATTTTCATTCGCAGCACAAATATGCAGTTATTCTTAAAATGTTACAAACAAGAGGGCCTACAAATAACCTGAATGTCAAAAAAGGGTTAAAAAGAATACTTAAAAAGCTGCAGACATTACTTTTGAAATCGAAAATCCTATCTTAATAAAATGGAAGAGAAAAATTTTGAAAAGGCAACATTTGCCGCAGGTTGTTTCTGGTGTACAGAGGCAGTTTTTCAGCGGGTAAGAGGTGTAGGAAAAATTGTTTCAGGATTTACAGGAGGTTTTATTAAGAATCCGCCGTATCGTGAAGTGGTTACCGGCAGAACCGGACATGCAGAAGCAATACAGCTGACATATGATAAGAACCAGGTTTCCTATGAAGACCTTCTGAAAATATTCTTTACAACACATGACCCTACCACGCTTAACCGCCAGCAAAATGATGTGGGAACGCAATATAGAAGTGCGGTTTTTTATCATTCTGAAGAGCAAAAGCAAACTGCAGAAAAGGTGATCAAAAATCTTGAGGAAAAAGGCTATTTTCAAGACCCTATCGTGACCGAAGTTACAGAGGCAGAAACATTTTATGAAGCTGAGCAGGAGCATCATGATTACTACAATCAACACAGGAATCAGCCTTACTGCCAAATAATTATTGATCCTAAAATCCAGAAACTCAAAGATTCTTTTTCAGATAAGATGAAGAAGTAGTGAATATAAAGAAGCTATTCTGGCACCTTTTTTGCTTTTTTATTTGAAAAATAAACGATGAACAGGATAAAAAAGAAGTTGCTAATTAAAGGTGTTATCTACGATGTGCTGGGTATGGCTACCGTATCCATTCCTTTGATTGGGCCTTTGCTTGATCTTGCCTGGGCACCTTATGCGGCTAAGAAAATGTCTCAAATGTACCCGGGAAGAAATGGTAAATTAGCTTCAGCAATTGTATTTATTGAAGAAATTCTTCCTTTTACCGATGTAATTCCAACATTTACGCTTATGTGGTTGTATACCTTCGTGTGGAAGAAACAAACAGCCGGAGAGGATAATTATATCGAAGTCGAAGCAGTGTAAAAATTTAAAAGTCCCCCTAAATAGAAGATCCCTGAAAATGATATTTTCCAGGGATCTTTTTCTTTTAAAGCTTTTTTACTAAAGTTTGGCTTTTATTCCAAAAGTTAAATTTCTTCCCATGTTTGGAATTCCATCATATTTTAAACGGGAAAGGTGAGATGTATACACCTTATCAAGCAGGTTCTTTCCGCTAAGGCTGAGTTCAATTTCAGTATCTCCTAAATCAAAGGAACCGCCAAGGCCGGCGTTCAGCAAAGAGTAGGCGCCGGTTTCTGTTTCAAAAGCACTAACGTTGTTTTGCTGGAAAACACTTTTTACACTAATAAAACTGTAGCTGTCGGTAAGCATGAACTCTTCTCCAAATTCAAATCTTAAAGTATTCAAAATGGATTGTGCCGGTATCAACGGAAGATAATTTCCATTCTCCTGCTTCCCAATAACCAGCTCATAAGTGCTTTCAATGTGCAGCCAGTCTAAAGGATGCGGATGTATATGTAAACCGGCTTCTCCTCCATAGAGTTCGGCATTGTTTTGAACGTATTGAAAAACAGGGTTTTCGTCAATAATTTCACCGGTTGGATTAAGATAAATATAATTGCTAATGCTGTTGTAATAAGCATTGGTAAAGGCTTCGAAATGTTCATTCCTGTATTCAAGTGCAAGATCCAACTGATAATTTTGTTCGTTTTGCAAATCTGGATTTCCTATTTCATAACGGTTCGTACCATGATGGCTTCCATTGGAGGTGAGTTCGGCCAAATTAGGGGCCCTGAATCCCGTTGCAATGTTTACTCTCGTGACAAAAGCAGGGGTGAAGTTGTATTTAATTCCAAACGCACCATTGTAACTGTTGAAAGCACGGTTTACATTGGGAATATATCCTTCTTCGCCTATTAGTCCGTAGGATTCGCTGTCAATAAGCCGATTATCGTATCTTAATCCTGCTTGTATATCTAATTTTTTACGATGGAAATGGGTTGTAGCCAAAATTCCGAAGTCCCGGGTGAAAGCATCGGGGATAAGAATTTCCTCGCCAAGATTGGTGTTTGTTTGAAACATTCCCTGCACTCCAACAATTGTTTCAAAATTTCCCATTCCCGGAAGATGGTATTTCGCATCATAGTTCATCGTCTCTAAATGTGTATCTAAAGCTGCTTCAGCGCCATGAGCTTCTTCATGATCTTCATGTTCTTCGTCTTCCTCATGTTCTTCTTCATGTTCTTCTTCATGTTCATGTTCATGTTCATGGTGTTCTTCAAACTCCTTACGATCATTGAAGAGGTAACCCAGCTTCACATCCAGCCGAGAATTGTTGAAATAAAACTTATTATCCAGGCTAAGAACGTGATTCTGAACCTGCTGGTAGGGTTCAATAACATCTTTAGACAAAGATTGAAGGCCAATCTCTTCGGGAATTCCCGTACGGCTGGCATTGAGATTATATCTTAAATCTGCCCTGTAAATGCCTTGTTTGAAACCTAATCCTGTTTTAAGATCCCATTCATTAAAACGGGTATTGGTTACCCGTTGATCACTACCGGTTTGATAATCACTATGGGCTTCATAATTTCCACGGATTAAAAATTGTAGATTTTCCCCAGAAGATTTGAATCCGGTATTTGCGCCAAAACCTTCGGTATTGCTGTAATACAGAAGTTTAGCGTCAAGATTTCTCTGTCCTGCCAAAGCATAGCTCTCAGGATTAAGGTAAAGTACGCCTCCCAAGGCATCACTACCGTAGAGCAGGGAAGCAGGGCCCTTAATAACTTCAACGCTTTGAATTCCGGAGGAATTCACTCCCAGGCCATGTTCATCTCCAAATTGTTGGTTTTCCAGGCGTACTCCCTGAGTATAAACCAACACCCGATTAGAACTTAAACCACGAATAACAGGTTTTCCTATACCACTACCCGTGGTGATATTGTCTACACCGGCCAACTGGCTTAGGCCCTCAGTAATATTAATAGCTCCCGTTCTATTAAGCGCTTCCAAAGTGGCTCTTTCCACCTTCATCACATTATCGCTTTGAAGTTGGTGGAAGGGTGTGGAAATAATGACTTCTTCCATTTCTATTGCAGAAGGCGACAGGATAATTTGCACACTTTCTTCTACAGGAATATTAATGCTGTGAGTTTGACTGGCATAGCCAAGGGAGGAAATGAGAAGATCATATCTTCCCGAAGAAATGTTTGAAAAATTGAAATTTCCTTCAAAATCTGTAATGGTTCCGCGATCCAGTTTTGCAATAAAAATGGTTGCCCCAACCACTGGTTCTCCGGTAGATTCGTCTGTTATTTTTCCGTATACGCTGTTTTTTTGACCATAGCTAAAGGTGGTCACTGCTAGAAATAGCAGTAAATATAGATTTTTCATTGTATAATTTTAAGTGATAGAATTAGAGCAAGTGCTCCTTACAACTTCGATAATTATACTATGCGAGGAGGGCCGCGAAGGCTGAAAGGTAATTTTTGATGATCGCTTAGGAAGAAATAAGCCGAAACCGGTTTAGTATTACCATACTCGGGCTCGTAAAGCTTATAAGTAAAAATAGCTCCCAAAGAAAATGCAGCCTGCTGGAACTTAAAAAGCTCACAATCCAGAGTCTTCTTATGAAAATGACTTTCTGAATAATGATTACAATAGGCATGTTCATGATTGGCAAAAACGTGTGCCAATTTTACAGCTGCAGGAAACAACAGCAGTGAAATTAGAAAAATCAAGCCATATTTGGTGATAAACTTCAACCGTAATTATTTAATAAGTCTGGAAAAACCCATTCTTCCCAACATGGTTTTCTCAAAGGACCAAAAGAATTTGAATTGACCAAACAACCAGCCATAAGCAACTAACAATACCTGATAAATGGGGAAAACAAGCACAATTCTTAAAGCGTAATAACTTATACCACCCCAAAATAATTCCTGAGAAAAATTCATTCTTGATAACCCAATTATCTCAAGCACCGGTTTAGCAACATAAACAGAAGAAGATCCTGTTAAACCAAAGACTATGATGATTAAAATTATCTGTCCGGTAGAGGAAATTCCCCAGCGTTCCTTCAGTTTTTCCATGCCGCAAAGATATTAAAAACAAATTAGCCGGCAGAAAGGAAATTTAGGATTTAAAAAAGGTTGTTATGAACAGGTTTTAAAGACGGGCTGGCACAGAAAAGCTTTGGTTGAACCTGCGGGTGAGATAAACGAAGTAATTATAGAGCTTGTAATTCACTTCATATCCATAATCAATTTGTGGATCATAATTGATTTCCTGTGCGTAGATCTCTGGGTTATAACGTAAAGGTTGCTTCACCCGTTGGTTGTAATCTGTCACCAAAAACTGGTTCTTGTTCTCGAGGTAAGACTGTGAATAATAACCTTCAGGACGGGCTATGGAATTTAAAAAGGTGCCAAACCCGGGCTCTATGATGATAATTTCATACTCCAGTTCAGGATTTGCAATTACCACAGTATCCTGTTCGGCATTTACGGCAACATCTGTGGTGTCGTAAGGTTCTGGATCTGTTGTACCGTAAAGTACCCCATTTGTGGAGCGAGTAGTAGAGCAGCTGTAAATTGACAACCCTAAAATGATAAATAACAGCAGGTTTCTCATTTGATTTTATTTATTTCATAACTGAATCTAGCCTTTAAAAAAGCCTCCAATTCCTTTATCCTTGTCTTTACCACCAAACAATTTTCCGGCTACATCTTTAGCTACGTTACCTGCACTGTCTGAATCCATAAAAGTTTCAAGCAGCGATTGATCGTGAGAAGAATTGGAGCCCATTACAGAACCCAGCAGGTCTGAAATTCCGCTTTTTCCAACGTTATCTTTTCTTTTCTGTTTGCCCAGGATTCCCATTACGACAGGTGCAGCCATTTTTAAAAGTTTGGTAACTTTGGAGCTATCCATGCCAATGGCAGCGCTTACAGCTTCAGAAATCTGGTTTTGTTTTCCCCCAAACACGTGACCTAAAACACCTGAGCCTTCATTTAAGATGGAAGATAAATCTCCACTTTTCAGCTTATCAAGGATAGAGCCATTATGCTTTTCATCCTCTAGGGCCTGATTAAGGTTTTCTTTACCATCTTCAGACTGGCTGTTCTTCTTCATCGCGCCAAGAAGCATGGGCAAAGCCATTCCTAAAGCAGATTTTACCTTCTCCGGACTTTCATTTACTTCCTTGCTCGATTTCTGAACAAAATCTTTTCCTGTGTCTGAATCTAAAAAATCTAATATAGAAGCCATTTTTGAGTGTTTTTCGTTTGTTGTTAATTTACAACATTTTTGTTCCAACACATTATAGTTGAGATTTTTTGACAAAAAAAATGCTTCTTTTAACAGAAGCATTTAATAAAATCTAAAAAAAATTTAAATCTAATTTTTAAGCAAAGACTTAATTTGATCTGCCAGTTCCAGGCCTATTCTTTCCTGGGCCTGTGCTGTTGAAGCTCCAATATGCGGACTCAAAGATACATGGCTGTTCATTAAAATTTTAATAGAAGGGGAAGGCTCATTTTCAAAAGTATCAAGGCCTGCAAAAGCTACTTTTCCACTTTCCAAAGCTTCTAATAAGGCTTCTTCGTCAATAACACCACCACGAGACGTATTAATGATACCTACACCGTTCTTCATCCTGGAAATTTCTTCTTTCCCAATAACAGGTTCTTTTTGAGAGGGCACGTGCAAAGTTATATAATCTGAATCCTCCAGGATCTGGTCTACATGTTCAGTCTTGATAGGAATTACTATTTCTTGATCATTGTAGAAGTTCAGCGTGATTTCAGTTTCTCCTTCTTCCTTGTCGCTCGCAATGACTTTCATCCCGATTCCCAGGGCAATTTTTGCCACTTCACGACCAATTCGGCCAAATCCTATAATTCCGAGGGTTTTTCCTTTTAGTTCACTGCCTCCTGCATAACTTTTCTTAAGCTCCTTGAACCGGGAATCTCCTTCTAAAGGCATGTTACGATTTGCATCGTGCAGGGAACGAACGCCAGTGAATAAATGAGCAAATACGAGTTCAGCTACCGAAGAGGAGGAAGCTGCCGGTGTATTAATGACATGAATACCCTTGCTTTTCGCGTAATCAACATCTATATTATCCATTCCCACACCGCCACGGCCTATAAGCTTAAGGCTTGGGCAACCGTCAATAATATCTTTTCGAACCTTGGTGGCACTTCTTACCAACAACACATTAATTTCATTGTCATTGATATAAGATTTTAACTGTTCCTGCGCAACCTTGGTTGACGTCACTTCAAAACCCGCCTTTTCAAGAGCTTCAATTCCGCTCCTGGAAATTGGGTCATTTACTAAAACTTTCATTCTTTTTGTTTCTGTTGCTTCTAAAATTATGCTTTGCGTTCCAACTCGCTCATTACGTCTACAAGCACCTGCACACTTTCCAGGGGTAATGCGTTGTACATAGAGGCGCGATAACCACCCACACTTCTATGGCCGTTAAGTCCGCTAACTCCCGCTTCTTTCCACATTGTATCAAAAGTCTCTTTTAGATCATCATTCAAAAGTGTAAAAGTGGCGTTCATCGTAGAACGATCTTCTTTTTCTGCATATCCCTGGAATAATGGATTGATATCAATTTCTGAATAGAGCAGGGAAGCTTTTTTCTCATTCCTTTCTTCCATTGCTGAAATACCACCGTTCTTCTTAAGCCACCTTAGAGTTAACATAGATGCATATACCGAAAATACTGCCGGTGTATTGAACATACTTGCTTTGTTGATATGGATTTTATAATCCATCATAGAAGGAATAGATCTTTCCACTTTTCCTAAAATATCTTCTTTAATAACTACCAGGGTAGTACCTGCGGGTCCCATATTTTTCTGGGCTCCCGCATAAATAAGATCGAATTTTGAGAAATCCATTTGCCGTGAAAAAATATCGCTGCTCATATCGCAAACGATTGGTTTCGGCGTATTTGGAAATTCTTTTATTTGAGTTCCGAAAATGGTATTGTTACTGGTGCAGTGAAAATAATCAACATCTGAAGGAATGAAATATCCTTTGGGAATATACCTGAAATTTTTGTCGGCCGAAGATGCTACTTCTGCAACATCTCCAAAAAGTTTAGCTTCCTTAATAGCTTTGGTAGACCATGTTCCGGTATTAAGATAGCCTGCTTTGACCTGCAACAGGTTATAAGGAGCCATGAGGAATTGGGTGCTGGCGCCTCCTTGAAGGAATAAGGCTTTGTAACCTTTACCTTCGAGTCCTAAAAGCTCAAGCGCCAGGCTTCTTGCTTCTTCCATGACATCGACAAATTCCTTACTTCGGTGAGAAATTTCCAGAAGTGAAAGTCCGGTGTTATTAAAATCTATGATGGCCTGGGACGCCTCCTGGAAAACTTCCTGTGGAAGAATACACGGGCCTGCACTGTAATTATGTTTTTTCATGTTGGAATTTTTACAGTTACAAATATGATGAAATCCTTAGGTTTTCCCTGTTAGGAAAATGATAATTTCAAAAATACAAACAGCTAAACTCAAGAATCTTTGTAGAATTCATGAAAAAAATGCCCTTTTTCACAACTTAGTGATCAGAAAATCAAGTGTGTCAACATTATCGGCATAATCCCATAACTGAGGGTGCTGCGTTTTTCCGAAGTCGATAGCATCTTCATGGATGTTTTTTCCCACCACGCACTGTATCTCTTCTTTTCTTGCCTGTAATTCCTTCTGAAGAGCTTCTGCATCATCATAAGTTTCGTAAAAGAGGGTCGCGATAGGTGAACTCAGGCTTTCATCTTCTTTTAAGATCAAAAATCCGTTTTCTAAAAGTTTGAACATGCTCATTAGATAGACCGCCTTGTTATAATCATAGTTATTTGCATACTTCGCCTGGTTTATAATAGGATTCCAGGAATAAACTGCTCTAAAAAAGGTATCAAAATTATAATTTTTGGGTACATATATTTTTGAAACATTGCGGCAACCAAGTCCGTAATATCTAAAAATATCTTCTCCCAAAAGTGCCAGTTCTTCTTCTGTTTCATTTCCTGTTAAAACAGCGACCGAATTCCGGTTTTTTCGAATTATAGAAGGTTTATCCTTGAAATAATATTCAAAATAACGCGCGGTGTTGTTGCTTCCGGTGGCAATAACAGCATCATAATTCTTCATTTTCTCTGGGCCCGCTGTTGAATCCTTCAAAAAGTGAATTTGATCTGCGAATTCTGGGGCAATAGCGATAAGATAATCTGCCAGAACGGGCAGCAGCAATTTATCATTTGAGGATTGTTTGATCAAAGCTTTATTCCCGCTGATGAGAACCGAAAGAAAATCGTGAAATCCCACCAATGGAATATTTCCGGCCATAATAATGCCTACTGTCTTTGGTGCTGTCTCTTTAAAATGATATTTAGACAGCCATTTTTCGAGATTTTCAAGCGTCAGGGCTTTGCTCCATTGTTCTATGGAAAACAGGATATTTTCTTTTGTGAACCAGCCATTATGGTGAACGGCCTGCTCTATTTGTTGTGCCAATCGCTCAAAATGAGGATCGTTGTGGGGGAGAGAATCCAGCTTTTTAATTCCGTTAATAGAAAACTGACCCAGAAACTGTCCCAGTTGAGCTATGTTTTTCTTACGCTGTTCGATTGTCATTCCCATATTTGTTTAAGAACTGTTTTGGCTTTAAATTTGTGCAAATTTAGAATAAAAATAAGCTATGGCAATTATTATAACAGACGAATGTATAAACTGTGGAGCTTGTGAGCCGGAGTGCCCAAACACTGCAATTTATGAAGGTGCTGATGACTGGAGATATGCAGACGGAACAGACCTAAAAGGTGATGTGGTGCTGCCAAATGGTAAACAAGCAAATTCTGATGAAGCCCAGGAGCCGCTAAGTGACGAAATATATTATATCGTGCCAGATAAATGTACTGAGTGTAAAGGTTTTCATGACGAGCCGCAGTGTGCAGCCGTATGTCCTGTAGATTGTTGTGTACCCGATCCTGCAAACGAAGAAACGGACCAGGAACTTTTGGCCAAACAATCTTTTATGCACCACGACGAGTAGATAAGCAAGAGGGAAAAAAAACCTTTTCCTGAAGTCTTAAAATGACAAAATTCCGTTGGATTCTCTAACGGAATTTTTTTTTTCTTTGACAAAAAAAACCTGCAGAATTTCTCCTACAGGTTTCAAAAGTTTAGGAATTAAATTCCTTATTTAATTTCAACTACTTCAAGATCAAAAATAAGATCTTTTCCTGCCAATGGGTGGTTCCCGTCAACAACAATAGAATCATCTTTAACTTCAGTAACAACTAAGTTCATTTCACGGCCATCAGGGCTTTTTGAAACCAACCCCATACCAACTTCTGGCTTGATTTCTTCAGGAAGCTGATTTTTTTCTACTTCCTGAACCAATTCTGGTCGTGGTTCACCGTAAGCCTCATCAGAAGGAATGTTGATGGTCTTCTTTTCATTTACCTCCATATTAAGCAATCCTTTTTCAAAACCAGGAATTAGTTGTCCCTGACCCATAGTGAATTCAATAGGATCTCTTTCCAAAGAGCTATCGAAAACCTCTCCGTTTTCTAATTTTCCCGTGTAATGTACTTTTACGGTGTCATCTTGTTTTACCTGACTCATAAAATTGTATTTATCAATTAAAAATTAAACTGAAATGAAATAAAACCAGATGAAAAAGGAAAACCTTTCGCATAAAATGCCTATTCCACATTTCAGATTGCAAAGGTACACTTATTAATACCAAAGACAAATCTGGACTATTTTTATAGCTTTTTCTTCTATCAAAATTAACGAAATAGAGATTTTTTATGCGTTTTTTGACTCTTTTTAAAGAAATTTATTTTTTTAAGCACTTTTCCTAACTCAATTTCATTCTTCAATTGGAGATTAGAAATTTAGTTCTTAGATTAGTCACTGCTTCAGAAAACTGAAGCAACTTGGCCTAATTTCTAAGCATTACATAACCAATTCCAACTAACCATGAAAAAAAGCGATTTCACGAAAGAAAATTCCCGAAGAACATTCCTTAAAAGTACAGCACTTGCGGCCTCTGGCTTTATGATTATTCCAAGGCACGTAATGGGTGGGGTAGGTTTTACCGCTCCCAGCGATAGACTTGTCGTAGCGGGAATAGGTGTAGGAGGAAAAGGGGAAAGTGATATCAACAGTTTTGCACAAACCGGAAAAGCAGACATTGGCTTTTTATGTGATGTAGACGACAGGCGTGCCGCTACGTCTATTGCTCGTTTTCCGAAAGCAAAATACTATAAGGACTGGCGTGAAATGTTTGACAAGGAAGGAAAGAACTTCGATGCGGTTTCTGTCTCCACACCAGATCATAACCATGCAGTACAGGCACTGGCCGCTATGGAAATGGGCAAGCATGTCTATGTGCAAAAACCACTTACGCATGACATTTATGAAGCCCGAAAACTTACAGAAGCTGCCAGCCGACTTAAGGTAGTGACACAAATGGGAAACCAGGGATCATCGGGAGACGGAGTGCGTAAATTAAAAGAATGGTTCAATGCAGGTCTTATTGGTGATGTTCATACCGTATATTGCTGGACAAATCGTCCTGTTTGGCCGCAGGGAATACCATGGCCACAAAAGCCCTCTGCAGTACCTGCTGGACTCGATTGGGATCTTTGGTTGGGAACTGCCCCTTATAAAGAATATATTGATGGGTTGGTACCCTTCAACTGGCGAGGCTGGTGGGACTATGGTACCGGCGCTTTAGGCGATATGGGATGTCACCTTATAGAAGCTCCATTTACCGTACTGGAATTAGGATATCCCAAAGATGTACAATGTAGTGTTGGAAGCGTTTATGTGGATGAATTCCAGCGGGGCTATTTTCCAGAAAGTTGTCCGCCATCAAGCCATGTGACCATGACCTTTGCGGGTAATGAAAAAACTGATGGCGACTTAAACATGCACTGGATGGACGGCGGAATTCAACCTATGCGTCCTGAAGAGCTTGGGCCAAACGAAACCTTTGGGGATGGAGGAAACGGAGTACTTTTTGAAGGTACTAAAGGAAAAATGATGTGTGGTACCTATGGAGAGAATCCAAGGCTCCTACCAACTTCCAAGACAGATGAAGTCAATGTTCCGCAACAGTACGCCAGGGTGCCTGGTGGTGCAGACGGGCACTACGGCCAGTGGGTAGAAGGAGCTATTGCTGGTCACGGGGAAAAACAAATGAGTTCTCCTTTTGAGGTTGCAGGTCCGCTTACAGAGACTTTGTTGATCGCCAATCTTGCCATTCGTGGAACAGATATTCAAAGAAAGGTAACCAACGACAAAGGAGATTCCCGTACTATTTATCCTGGTCGGGATATTAAAATGCTTTGGGATTCAGATAACATGAGAGTGACAAATCTGGAGGAAGCTAATAAATTTGTGAAAAGAGATTACAGGGAAGGCTGGACACTTGGCTAAAATTTCGTGTTCATCATTTTTTTTATTATTATAAGAATGATGGCGAAATTTAAAATGTACGAATGTTTCAGATAAAAATTCTTCAGTTCCTGAGCATGGTTGGAGGACTCTACATTCTCTCAGTCATAAGCTCATGCGATTTCTCTTCTGAAACAGAAAAAGAAGATGACATCATTGTCTTTACAGATACCATTTCGGTAACCGCGTCAGCATACAATTCTTTACAACGCCAGGGAGAAGGAAACGTTAATATTACCGCCTGGGGAGATACTCTCGTGCCGGGAATGAAAAGTATTGCTGTGTCACGAGATCTTTTAAGAAAAGGGCTCACCCACGGTACTCCTGTCGCAATTGAAGGTTTTGATGACTTTTTTGTAGTCAATGATAAGATGCATCCAAGGTGGCGTAATAAGATTGATATTTATATGGGTGTAGACAAGGCGAAGGCCAAAGAATGGGGTAGAAGGAAATTAAAGATCAGCTTTCCGGGTAAAGAACCAGATGAAGCACAACAATAAAAAAGAAATATGGGCACAGGAATAAGATCCATTATTAAAGACAGTATTGAATTTTTACGAAAGAAATTTTCACGTGAAAATGAAGAATTGTCCTTTTATCTTATCATCCTAATTTCATTCGTGATCTTTATCGTGGGGATGAACATCTTTGTGGAATTGACAGAGGAAGTGACAGGCAATTCTATGGAAAATTTTGATCAAACGGTCACTGAATATGTCACCTCTTTTCGAAGTCCCGGACTCAATTCCTTCTTTATTTTCATAACAGATCTTGGTGATGTATATGCGTACCTGGTCGCTATGATCCTGGTAACGATCTTTCTTTTCGTAAAACTGCGTAGCTGGAAGTTTATCTTCCAGTTACTTGGGGTTTTAATCCTTTCTGCACTATCAAATATTGCTTTAAAAAAGGTATTCAACCGAGCACGTCCAGACCAGGAACATCTAGTAGTAATAGAATCTCTGAGTTATCCCAGCGGTCACGCCATGAGTGCCATGGCTTTTTATGGATTTCTTATTTATCTTTTGTACCAGGTTAAAATGACCAAATGGATAAGGTTTTCCCTTTCCCTGCTGTTTTCACTGCTTATTTTGGCAATAGGTACAAGCAGAATATATCTTGGTGTGCATTTCCCTTCAGATGTGGCAGGAGGTTTTGTTGCTGGTTTAATCTGGGTCGCATTTTGCATTGTACTTTTTAATATTATTGATCTCCTTCGGAAGAGAAATCGCTCTGAAGTTGAGGAAAACATGGAAACCAATTAATAGGTTCCAAAAAGTGTATTTTTATCATATCTTTAAAAAACCTATAGAAGATATTTTTCTACCTTTCGGGTAAACATGCTATGAGCCTGAACAAAGTCTACTATTCAAACACCTACAGGGTTTTTGAATTCCTGCTATTCTTCATTTTTATCCCCTTCATAACAGTAGAATTTCTTGAAGGCTGGTGGAAGATCATCCCGCTTTTGCTGATAGCTCTATTTTTTCTGGGCATGCTTTTAAACGATCCCGGTTTTGATAAAAAGAGATTTGTGCGGTTTGATATTGAATACTTCAGGAAGAGCATCCCTAGAATTATAGCAATAAGCATCCTTCTCGTTTGGTTTACTTTCTGGATCTTTCCCCACTTATTTATGAAATATCCGCTGGAGAGTTTTTATAAATACCTTATTACTTTTTTTCTTTATCCTGTAGTTTCAGTCCTTCCGCAGGAAATCATTTATCGGATGTATTTTTTTCACAGGTATAAAAGCATTGTGCCAGAGAGATATCTTTTAATGCTTAGTAACGCAATCATTTTTGCGCTCACGCATTTTATCTATGGAAACTGGGTAGCCCCCATAGCTACTTTTCTGGTGAGCTGGATATTTATATTTAATTATCTGAAGTCAAAAAGTCTACTGAACGTAAGTCTGGAACATTACATATACGGGCTAATCATGTTTACGGTAGGATTTGGGCATTTCTTTGCCTAATTCTAAGCGGTTATAAACCGAAGTTTCCCAATAACCACCACAGGATGATGAATACGATAATGATTCCGAAGCAACCACAGCCGCCTCCTAATTTTTTCGCGCCCCATCCTGCAATGATGGCTCTCAGGATCTTTTTCATAGCAATTTATTTCCAGATTAAAAGTAACGGAATAAGAACATTTGGGGAAGAGCTTTATGAAAACTTTAGTGCCTCACTTTAAATGATTCATAAATAGAGAGCATTTAATCTTTTTGTATATTTCAATCTATTAAACTAGCTATCTATGAAAACTTTAGAAAAGATTTCCTCCGGCGTTCTGCTGGTTTTATTTCCGCTGATCTCTGTTTCACAAAATTCTGAACCCTTTCATAAAGCAAAAGGTTTTTCTCACCCCGAATCTGTAATTCTGGATTCGGCAAATAATGTGTTATATGTTTCTAATATGGCAGACAAGGAAGCAGGAGATGGGTTTATCTCAAAGGTGGATCCTTCCGGCGAAATAATTGAAGCCAGATGGATCACCGGGTTAAATGATCCCAAAGGATTACTTCTGGACGGAGATAAACTTTATGTTACAGACAATAAGGAACTCGTTGAAATGAGCTTAAACGATGCGAAAGTCACCCGTAAAATCCAGGTTAAAGATGCTGTCTCTCTTAATGACATCACCCAGGATGACGAGGGAAATATTTTTATTTCAGACATGGGGCAGAACAGCATCTATATTATGCCAGGAGAAATGGCCAACAACAGTATGATTGCCGATTATGTGGAAGAAGGAGAAGTGACAGAGTTCTTTAAAAGTGATAAACTGAACACTCCAAATGGCGTACTCGCTGTTGGAGATCAATTATATGTGGGTTCCTGGGGCAAGAACCAGGATGGTAATTTCCTGAGACTGGATACTGAAACACAGGAGATAAAAAAAGTGACAGAAAAGGGGATTGGAAATCTTGACGGTATACAAAAGGCTTCAAAAGATTCTTTTTACGTTTCAGACTGGGCTACCGGTACGATCTACAGCATTGACAAAGACGGAAATACAGAAGCCGTGGTGACTGCAGAAAAAAGCGCCGGTGACATCCTTTTTCATGAAGAAGAAAATGTGTTGATATTACCTATGAATTTTCAGAATGAAGTGTGGTGGTACCGCGTAGATTAATTCAGTATTCTAAGAAGCTTTGATTTCATTCATTAGAAAGAAAGCCTGGTTCACATATTCATTCTCCAAAAACAGGCTGAAATAGTTTGTGGTGGAAATGATCTCATACACCGGTATTCCTTCATAGGCCAGCAGTTTAAAAATGTAAAAATACAAGCCAATCGTCTTTGTATTTCCTTCGGGCAGCGCAATGGTGATGGAGGCGAGATTGTTCTTTTCATTCACCTTTATTTCATTCTGGAAATTTTCCTCCACAATTTCCTTTAAAGATGTCGATACCAAAAAATTACTTTCCTGGTAATTGCTGGAATAATTCAGATATATTCCCGCCTGGTCTTTTACAGAATCAAGCAGTTTTGCCTTGTTTGCTATGATGGTCTTGGAATTAAGGTAAGTATATTCCGTGATTCCAGAGCGCACCACGATGTCACCTAATTTTCGAAAATTATTGTTGGTAAACTTGCTCCTTTTAGGGCTGTATCGTCGCAGCGCCATAATAATGGAACCCTGCTTTACCGGCTTTCTCATCTCTTTCTCCACCTGGGGTTGAAGATCGGCGGCAAGTGAACTAAAATTAATGATATTCCTGGCAAGTGCATCATCCAGGAAAGGCTGGTGACGAATGATGTCATGAACACAAGTGCTGATTGTTTTCATAATGTTAAATATTAAACAATTTGTACAAAGGTATGAAATATAGAATCAATTCTTTAAAAACCACAGGTCAAACCTTAATTATGCAATTGAAAAATGACATAAAAGATGAAGGTTTTAAAATTTGGAGGTACTTCTGTAGGCTCTGCTCAAAGTATCCGGAATGTAAAAGAGATAATCAGCGCACAACCGGGGAGCAAAATTGTGGTGCTTTCTGCCATGTCTGGCGTTACCAATGAGCTGGTGAATTTGGTCGAGTATTTCAGGCTTGGTAGTGAGAGCTCTAAAAATGAGGTTTTGGAACGTCTTTTTAAAAAACATAGTGATTTAATTGACGAACTGTTCAGCAATTCCGAAGCAAAAAAAGAAACACTGGGACATATTGAGCAAATGTTCGGAGAGCTAAGAGAGGTTCTCTCCGGAAACTTTTCCCCAGAGCTGGAGCCGGTTGTCCTTACCTATGGGGAAAGTTTCTTAACCTATATTTTCTCAAAATACCTTGAGGCCGAAGAGCAAAATAACACGCTTTTGGATGCAAAAGAATTTATGCATGTGCAAAGCCTTGAAAATCCCAATATTGAAACCGTTTCAGCACTTCTCAAGGAAACCCTTGAAAGGGAAATAAGGTCCGAAATTTATATTACTCAGGGTTTTGTTCGCATAGACCGTTTCAGGAATATCAATACCTTGAAACGTGGCGGAAGTGATTATTCCGCTACTATTATTGCCGCAGCCTGCGGGGCAAAAGAGGTGCAGATTTGGACAGATATTGACGGTTTTCATAACAATGATCCTCGGCACGTGGAGAACACAAAAGCCTTGTCCTATCTCACTTTTGAAGAAGCCGCCGAGCTTGCCTATTTTGGTGCGAAAATCCTGCATCCACAAACAGTGCAGCCGGTGAAGGAAAGAAATATTCCTATCTATTTAAAAAACACATTTACGCCACAAGCTGCCGGGACAAAAATTTCTTCGGAAGTTAAAAGCACCGGATTAAAAGCTATTTCTGCAAAAGACGGTATTACGGCGATCAAGATCAAATCTAACCGAATGTTGATGGCGCACGGTTTTCTTCGGAAAATATTTGATGTTTTCGATAAACATCAAACGGCCATAGATATGATCACCACTTCAGAAATTGCCATTTCCCTTACGATCGATGATATTAAAAACCTGGATCTTATTTTAAATGAACTCGAAGCTTACGGCGAGATTACGGTAGAGAAGGAGCACAGCATCATTTGTATCGTGGGCGAATCTGTCATTGAAGATAAAAAGATTTACCGCATATTTGAGCTGCTGAATGATATTCCCGTAAGGATGATTTCTTACGGCGGTAGTAAAAACAATATTTCCCTGCTCGTAGACACCAAAAATAAGGTGCAAATTCTTAAAAGCTTAAATGATAAGTTGTTTTCTGGAAATATTCCTGCAGACTCTTAAGTCTTACTTTCCTTTGTTTTTTATAAAGCTGCCTTGTTTTTGGTGAATGGGGCGGCTTTTTTATGCCTTTTGGTTCTTTAATTCAATATACCTGGACATGTAATAACTGCTTTTGTACAAATGGTGCTGTAACATGGCACCGGTGAAGTTCTTTCTTCTATGGTCTTCAAGATTTGATTTAATCGCATTGATTTTTTTCAGAAAAGCCGCTTCAAATGCCATTTTTGAAAACCTGCCGTTCATGATCTTAAAGCCATTTTCCTGGGCCTGCTTCCAGGCGTTTTTATCTTCATATAATTCTACCGCGGCGCTTGCAAATGCTTCGTTATCATCGGCAATCCCTCCATTCCAGGGCAATTCTCCGGGGATTCCTTCGGCTCCAATGTTTGTAGTGACACTTGGTGTTCCGCAGCGCATGGCTTCAATGAATTTTCCTTTTAATCCGGCACCAAATTTAATGGGAGCAAGACAAACACGGGCAGCTGTCATGACTTCTTCAGAATTTTTGGCTCTACCTTTCACTAAAAATCCGCTGGCAGGATTGTGCAGGTTAAATACCTTTTTTGACGGGTAAGCCCCGTATATATGTATTTCTGCCTGAGGAAGTTTTTTCCGGATGTGAGGCCAGATTTTTTCTTTCAATGTAAGCACCGCATTCCAATTGGGTTCGTGCAGAAAATTGCCAATGCTGATAAAATTTTTTCTTTCAGAAAATCCGGGAAGCGAAGCTACTTTTTCTTCTGAAATTTCGTTGTACATAAACGGAAGATAGTGCAAAAGCTGATCTGGTAAGTTAAAGACGTCTTTAAGCAATTGCATTTCAGCTTCAGAAATGATAAGGCTTAAATCACACCTATATATTGCTGCAATTTCCCTTTTGGTGAGATCAGATTCCAGTATAAAATCCTGTTCAGAAATGCCCTTTTTGAATGCCATTTCTCGCGCTTTCCGAAGAAAATGAAGATCTTCTGTATCTAAAATTCTGAGAGCATTGGGGCAAACCATAGATACACGCCAGCCGAATTGTTCTTCCATCATAAAACGGTCAAAAAGCACGATTTCAGGCTGTATTTGAGCTATAAGATCATCAAAAGCAGCATCGTTGACCTTGATTTTTACCGTTTTAATCCCTTTTTCGGCTAGGTCTGCTGCAAAAGGAGTTAAAGAGGCACCTGTTGCAAAAGTGATCTCAAAATCCCTTTTTTGAAAAAAATCTAATAATTGCATCATTCTGCTGCCCGCGGCAGATGAGCCTGGTTCTGGCCAAACGTAACCAATGACTAATAATTTCTTCATTTATAATAGCTTCAAAAAAGATGATTTTCGAGGCGAATTTCGGGAAAATATGAGGAAATCTTGTTCCGCACCTATAATATTGCCGATAAATAAAAAATCTGTATCTTGATTAATTGGAATTTAAGGAACAATGAGCAGAGGATTTGTAAAAGAAGAAGACCAGGAAGAAGCGCCTTTCATACCACCACGGGCTGCATTGCCGCCGGGAGTAACAAATTATGTGACACCGCAGGGAATGGAAGATTTGCTGGAGGAAAGAAAAGAACTCGAACGAAAACGTACAGACCTGAAAGCAGAAAGTGATACAGAGCGTCGACGTGCCCTGGCTGTTATTGACGGGAAATTGAATTTACTGCAGGAAAGAATAAATTCTGCGCGAATTCTAGATCCTTCTGAACAACCTGAGGAGGAAGTTCGATTTGGGGCTAAAGTGAAGCTGAAATATTTAGAGAAGAACCAGTTGCAGGAATTCAGGATTGTGGGGATTGATGAAGCCAATGTGAAAGAGCAAAAAATTGCTTTTGTGGCACCCATTGCACGAGCCGTAACGGGTAGAAAAATAGGAGATGTGGCCGAATTTAAACTGGGGAATGAGTTGCGAACGTTAGAGATCTTTTCGATAAAATATTAAGTGAAGATATGCACGTTTACATTGTTATGGGAGTTTCGGGAGTGGGGAAGACCACTATAGGAAAACTGCTTGCAGAACGCTTTTGTGTGCCATTCTTTGATGCCGATGATTTCCACCCACTTCGGAATGTGGAAAAAATGAAAAAGGGAATTCCTTTGGAAGACGAAGACCGGAAGATCTGGCTACAAACATTATCTGAAAAAATTCAGGAATGGAACATGAAAAGAGGGGCCGTACTTGCCTGTTCTGCGCTTAAAGAAAAATACAGGGAACAATTACAGTCCATCCCCAAAAATGACATTTCCTGGATCTTTTTACATTCAGAATATGAAATCATCCTGGAGCGTCTTAGCTCTCGAAAAAATCATTATTTTAAACCGGAACTACTGGAATCCCAGTACACAACGCTTCAAATTCCGCAGTACGGAATCCATGTGAACGTGAACACCTCCATAGAAAATATTGTTAAGCAAATTATGCAGAAACTGGATAAAGAAAGCCGCAAATCTAAAATTGGACTCATGGGTTTGGGAGTGATGGGAAAGAGTCTGGCCGTAAATTTAGCGTCAAAAGGGGTGACCGTTTCGGTTTATAACCGGCACGTGGAGAACCTGGAAGTAGATATAGCAAGAAAATTTGCAGAGAAACATCGTGAAAATTACCATTTTTCAGGCTTTGATGATTTGAAGCTGTTTGTCGAATCACTGGAATCTCCACGCAATATCCTGTTAATGGTGAATGCAGGTAAAGCGGTAGACCTTGTGATAGAAAGTCTTCTGCCCATGTTACAAAAAAATGATCTAATTATTGACGGCGGAAATTCCCATTACAAAGACACCGCAAGGCGAGAAAAATTTTTAAAGGAAAAAGGAATTCTTTTTATGGGCACGGGAGTTTCAGGCGGGGAGGAAGGTGCGCTTAAAGGTCCGTCAATTATGCCCGGTGGTTCTTCCGAAGCATATGAAAGGGTAGGAGATTTTCTCGAAAGGATAGCAGCTAAAGATAAACAGGGAAACCCCTGTTGTGCCTATGTAGGACCTGATGGCGCAGGCCATTTTGTGAAAATGGTGCACAACGGGATAGAATACGGGGAAATGCAGCTTATTGCTGAAGTATATCATTTCCTTAGATTTCATGCCCAATCTACTCCTGAAGAAATCGCTACTCTTTTTGAATTATGGAATGCGGAAATGCAGAGTTATCTTCTGGAAATTTCCATAGATATTCTAAGAACGAAAGAAAACGGAGAATCTTTAATAGATAAAATTCTGGATGCTGCAAAGCAGAAGGGAACCGGCGGCTGGTCTACTAATGCAGCGCTTGAACTTGGTGTTCCTTTGGATACGATCACCGCTGCTGTTATGGCCAGGAATATTTCAGGTAAAAAAGAGGAGCGAATAGCAGCTGAAGAACATTACAACTCCTTAGCATCCAAAAATGACATTTCAGAAGCCTTTTCTGAAGAACTTTTCGAGGCATACAAAGCTGCCAGCATTATAAATCATGCCATTGGATTTGATCTTATTAAAGAAGCGGGCAAAGAATATGACTGGAATCTCAATTTATCTGAAATTGCCCGAATCTGGACCAATGGCTGCATCATTCGTTCGGCGTTTATGGAAGATCTTGTTGAACTTTTAAAAGAAAGTTCAGAAGGAAATGTATTAATGCATCCAAAGATTTCAGAAGTGCTTGAAGAAGATTGGAAGCCACTTTCCGGAACCGTTGGCCGTGCTCTTGAAAATGGCTATCCTGTTCCTGTTTTATCTTCAGCAGCAAATTATTTTCTTAGCTTTACTTCAGGGCAATCTTCAGCAAATATGATACAGGCACAGCGGGATTATTTTGGCGCCCATACTTATGAAAGAACGGATAAGCCTCGAGGAAAATTTTTTCACACCCAATGGAAACCAATTAAAGAATGAATATAACTTTACTATTTGCGGTTTTCGCCGGAATTGCCCTTTTACTTTTTTTAATCCTCCGACTCAAAATTCAGGCTTTTTTAGCACTTCTCATCGTTTGCATTGTGGTTGGAATTCTTGCCGGAATGCCGGCCACTGAAATTCTGGACACTATGATGGAAGGAATGGGAGGCACACTGGGTTTCGTTGCGACAGTGGTAGGACTGGGAGCTTTGTTCGGCGGAATTTTAGAACAATCCGGCGGGGCGCAGCGACTCGCTTCTTTTATGCTAAAGAAAACCGGAGAAAAGAATGCACCCTGGGCAATGATGATCACTGGTTTTGCGGTAGCTATTCCCGTTTTCTTTGATGTAGCTTTTATCATCCTGGTTCCTGTTACCTACGCCCTTAGCCGAAAAACTGGAAAATCATTATTATTATACGCTATCCCACTATTGGCAGGACTTGCCATTACACATGCTTTTATACCGCCTACACCAGGACCTATCGCCGTTGCAGATATTTTAGGTGCCGATCTTGGTTGGGTGATCATCTTCGGATTTTTAGCCGGTCTTCCTGCAGCCATCATTGCGGGACCTGTTTTTGCCAAGTATATTTCCCGTAAAACCCATATTGAACCCCTTGTTTTTGATGAAGATGAAGACCTTCCGGAAAAAATGAGTCCGTCGCCGGGTTTGATTATCAGTATCATTCTTATACCCATTATATTGATCGTTCTAAATACGGTAATTGGCAGCCCCATGTTTGCAGATGCTAATATTTCTGCAGAAATTCTTTATGTTGTGGAACTTATTGGCCATCCATTTACCGCTCTGATCATTGCCAATATTATTGCATGGTATTTTCTTGGAATAAAACGTGGAATGTCTAAAGATTACTTGCAGAAAGTGGCGACCAAATCATTTCAGGCAGCGGGAATTATTATCCTTCTTACAGGAGCAGGTGGTGCTTTTAAGCAAATTTTGATTAATACAGGAGCTGGTGAAATGATTGCTGAAGCATTAAATAGTTCCTTTTTTAATCCGTTGCTGTTTGGCTTTGTGGTAGCCGCTTTGGTAAGGGTGCTGCAAGGTTCTTCTACTGTCGCAATGATTACGGCCGCCGGAATTACGGCTCCCGTGCTCACCGGGAACTCGTTTTCTATGGCACAAATCTCGTTGATCGTCATCGCAATTGCTTCCGGTGCTTCAATTATGTCTCACGTGAATGACAGCGGATTTTGGCTGGTGGGACAGTTTCTAAACCTAACTGAAAAACAAACTTTCAAAACCTGGACGGTGATGACCACAATTATAGCAGTAGTAGGTCTTTCAGTTTCCCAAATACTCTGGCTTATAGTCTAAGTAATCATTTCCTCCAGTGGAATTTGCAGTCTTTTCAGAAATGAAGCTAAAAATGTCATTTTTGGATCTTATTCTTTTTCTGAAAGAACAAATTCAAGATCGTCTACAATATCACCATATTCAGAAACTTCAATTTCAAAAGCAGCGTTGGAAGAAGTTGCGGTATATCCCAATTTTTTAAGCTGGGCAGCATCAATTTCCGCAGTGTATTTTCCGGGAGAGAGCCCGAGGTGAGTAAAATATCCGTCGCCTTCGCTCAACACCTGTGTGACAAGTTCGCCAGAATCATTATAGAAATTAACCAATATACGTCCCTGGCCTCTTACGCCACTTTTATTCTTAAAATAAACCATCCCTGCAACTTCCCCCAGCACTTCCACAGGTACAAAAATTTCCTGAAACTGGTTCGGCACGGTGTGAACCTTAATTTTAGGATTAGGAATTCTCCAGGCAATATTGTCAAGACTGGTAGGTTCAATTTGCAGCATGATATCCACGTAGGGCTGCAATTCTGTAATTCTTAAAACTGTACGATCTTCATTATAGGTGAGTCGGCCGGAATTTTTTAACTCAAGTCCGGGCACGCCTGGTTCCATACCGTCTTTGATCCCGTTGTTATTAAAATCGAGAAAGGGAATAATCGTTAGAGCGGCTTTCGCAACAGAGGTTCGGTTGTTTGCCATGACATAACCTGTATTGTCATCTAGCAGGAGACTTCCACGCGCCGATTGCACAAAAGAGGAATTTTGGTTACCAATTCTGGAGGTAAATGCGGTTTGCGCAAAATTGAAGGTATATCGTAGCCCGACTTCAAAGATATGAGCCTTTCTGGTAAAATTATGTTCGTAAGCAAGGTTTAGAAAGCCGCCGTCAAAAACAGGCCGTTCCATTTCCATCGTAAGATTGTTCAGTCTTTCTTTGCTGAAATCATACTGCAGCTGCGGGGAAAATAAAAACCGGTAAGGCAGTCGATAAGTTTGAGAAAGGGAGCTGTAAATGGTAGGTTTTTGGGTGCGATCATTATAAATTCCATAGGTAGTGAAATTGGTGCTTATTCCCATGAACGCACCTGAAAGTAATAATTGTGCCGTGGTGAATTCTGTAGTAGGCATAATGATCTGGTTGACGCTGAACCTGCTGAACATTGAAAATCCCCTGGTGCGAATAGGCGTCGAAAAGCTGATTTTTCGCTCCTCTAGATAATTATAATTAATAGCAGTCTGGTCCTCATGATATTTTACATAATTCAAGTCCACCTGGAAACTTCTCGGACTCCGATAACTTAAGATTCCTTCTCCTTTTACTCCATACATATACTCTCCGGAAAACAGGATGTTTGAAGCTAATCGAAAGGAAGTATTCAAAAATGGCATAAATTCCCCACTTTCTACTTCTGAAAGATATTCCACACCACCACCAAGGGTCATCCTGTTATTGAGTCCGTAGTAGAAATTAAATCGTGAAAACCTGCGGTTGTCTTCATCTTCAACGATTCCTGCAGAAAGGGTATATTCCACCTCGTTCTTCGGAACGAAATTATAAGGAATATTAATTACGCGATTCTCCACCCGTTCTTCTCCCCAGGGTCCGTAGAAACGAAGGCTTACAGCAGTATTCCCGTACATCAAAGGAACATCAAAAGAGTAGAATCCTGAAGCATCTGCCTCAGTAAAATCGACTAAAATATTATTGATATAAAGTTCAACCGTCCAACGAGGTTCTGTAAAATCACTAAGAGCGTAGGTTCCAAAGGACCTGCGATTTTGCAAGGAGCTGTTACTTACCTGCACCCCGGCCACCGGTGCGAAAAGAGAAGAGGTGGCGCGTGTGAAAATTCGGCCTGCGGTTACCTGCTTGAAAAGTCTGCTGTCGTTGTTGACATATCGCCACTGGTAAAACTGGTTACGGGTATCAAAATCAACCCTTGTGGAATAATTAAGGAGTAAGTTTGTTTCCCCACCCAAAAGAACCGTTCCCAGACCTAATGTTAGACGATTGTCATTTTCAATGGCACTTTGTTGTGTTGAAACCACCCCCCAATCGAGCATCCCGGCTTTAAAAAAAGGATTCCTGCGGGCGATACTGGTATCGGCCTTTACAATTCCTTTTACCTGATCAAGGTTTTCCCGCATTTTTTTCAACCTCATTTCCTTGATCACAGGCAGTTCAAGATTGGTTTCCATGTTTACTGAAAGGCTTCGGAAGGAGAAATTCGTATGAAGTCCAAATATTTCACCAAAGTAATTCGACTTAAGATAAAGTGTAGTAGGGGATTCTATAAAATCTGAAGAATCCAGCTGAAAAACCTCATTTTTGAAGGTTATTTCGGCAGTTTCAGGATTTATCTGGTACGTGGAATCGGGATGAATAATGAATCCGGAAATTCTGTTTTCGGTTTTTTCATTTTTTATTTTCAGGAATTGAAAAAGATCGGTGACAGGCAAATAAGCATCCTGTCCTTTAATGGCAATAGGAATTTCAATTACCCCAATCTTTGGGATGTTCATTTCCACACTTAGCTCGTCGTAATCTGAAAAATCCTGTGCAAAGACGCTCGTGCCAAACAGCAGAAAAAATAGTAAGCCTGGCAGTACATTTTTTAGAATTTCAGTAAGAAAAGCGGGGGAACCTTTTTGCATTAGAATTGTAAACTTCTATTGATGTATAAAGGTGAGGTTAAAAGTCCCGTTATACCGGCCGGCAGGTGCTGCGCTTTCGTTACCAATAGTCAATGTGCCACCAACGAAAACTTCATTTACTCCCGGCGGATTTGCCGTAGTAATAAAAGATTGTCCTGTACTGAAACTATTAATATCTAAATAAATTGTTCCGCCATTGGTGCCATTTAATTCCACACTATTAGGTGCAATGATTTGTAAAATAGTACCGGGATTTGCGGTGACATCAAAAAGGGCCGGGGAAGGGGATGCTCCAAGGTTTAATAAGAAAACATTCCCAGTATGCGTTCGGTTGCCATTAAAATCTACAGTTACCGTGCCACCACCTTCTCCCGTGGTGAACGCTCCAAAATTAAGAAACTGCGAAGTATTTACTTCCACCTTAACAGGGATAGGCGGATTTTCCTGGGCAAGCATTGGAAAAGCTCCTGAAAGAAAAAGTATCAAAAATGCTATTTTCAAGAGGTTTTTATCTGTAGCAATAGGAATTAATGTAATCATTTTTTTACCAGTACTTTTTTAGTGAAAGGTGCTTCTTCTGAAAGATAACTGATGAAATAAACTCCTTCACTTCTTATTCTTTCGATCTCCACACTTTCCTGTCCCTGCACTTTCAACACATCCAGGATCATTCCGTTGACTGTACTTATGCGCAGGCTTCCTTTTTCTGTGGGTTTGAGGTTCATTTTCACAGTGACTTTTCCGTTAGTTGTCTTTACGCTAAAAGGTTCGTCGAAAACCACAGCAGGATCTGT
Source organism: Salinimicrobium maris (assembly GCF_049680855.1). NCBI lineage: Bacteria > Pseudomonadati > Bacteroidota > Flavobacteriia > Flavobacteriales > Flavobacteriaceae > Salinimicrobium > Salinimicrobium maris. Next base: position 213,205 of record NZ_JBMPGS010000002.1, read on the forward strand.
TAACCGGGTTGGAGAAAACATGAGGTAGAATCTTGAATCATTTTGCCCTTTTTGAGACCTAAAGCGGTATTCAGGTTCTTTCGTAAGATCCTGTGCCAGTCTCTTATTCAAATCGACCAAATAGATATAGGAAGTAGGGGAATTCTCAAAATCTTTCAGCTGTATTATCACGTTTCCTTCTTTTTTGGTTTCAAGTCCCAGAGGTATTCTCACAGAGTTATGAAATTCAGGATTTGGGATGGCACTAATTGCCAGCTTTTCATTAACAGGAGTAATGCTGTAGAGATTAGGAACATTCACTGCCGTATTCATGAGTTTATGAGCATCCATATCTTTCTCAAAATTCAAGGTTGCGAAAGAATTGAAATAGATAACAGCAGGATCATTCATTTTTTCCCCTTCGTATGAAGCTGTAAGCCTTATCAATTCGGTAGAATTTTTATAGGATTGTTTCAGGAAAGGTTGAGAGAAATTATTTACCCTTACCTCGTTGGTCATCCCAAAAGATGCAATGGTAGGAGAATCATCGGGCGTGACATCGCTTACATGTACAAAGAAGCCTTGCATGGAGGGAATGATACCGCTGGATTTTCCATCATCGCTTTGAATTCCATTTACGAAAGAAGTGTATGTTCCCGTATAGCGGTTTTCGCTTCCTGCCGTAAAGAAATATATGGCATCATCTATATTAGATCTTGTCCAGCCTTCCGCAGCATTCCAGTCAATAGGAGAAGGGTAGGGGTTTCCAACGAGATTAAATCCTTGAGTATATTCGCCATTGTGGTTATAAAGGGTTCTGGAAAAGGCATTATTATTTACCGTTCCGGCAATCTCCACTGTTTTGGCTGTGCTTTCGCTTCCAAAATTAAGTGCATAACCTTCCAGTGCGTTCAATGCTGCAGTTGTCGTAGTATAGGTTTCCCAGCCGGTGGCATCGTTTCCTGCTGCATCTTCCCTATCTTCATTATAACTGTAGAAATTTGGAAATTCAGCCGAAAGATCCACATAGCTTGAAAAATCTCCTACTGTGGAATTCTGAAACGGCACGCTGAAATATTTATATCCAAAAGAATTATCAAGGTAACGTTGCATTTTGACAGTTCCCTGAATTTCTCCATTGCCAGAACCATCTATTAATGCGGTTTGTATTTTATTGGATATTAAAGTCAGGTTATTATTGGTTTCAAAAATGCCATTTTCAGCCTTTAATATTCCGGTGATTTCTAATATTGCTTTAGATGTTACCCCACTACGGTTGTTGATCGTGAGGTTTTTGATCCTGTTCTTTTCAAACGCCCCTGTAGGAATGATTTGAGCCGAATTACCAACAAAAGCAGTAGCTCCATTTTCAGAATTAAAGCGCCCCGAATTGGAGAAAATACCGGCAATCCTCAGTTCATTATTTATAACCTGCACGGTTGTTCCGTCTTCAAGAGTCAGGTTTTTACAGAGTCCGATGTTTCCAGTGTTCAGGATTGGGTAATTCTCCAATCCCGAAGGAATAAGCACATTGGTTTGTAATGTGGGCAGGGCATTACAGCTCCAGTTTGCTGGATTGTTCCAGTTGGTATCTGCAGTGCCGGTCCATTCCCATTGTGTTTTTACCTGAATTGTAAAAAAAATTTGCGGATTTGTATTTGCACATGAAGTTCCTAGATCGGTGATTTTCTCTACCTCAAAAGTGGTCGTTTCATAGATAGGAATTCTTTCTGAAAATTCTCTCTCGTTGATAAGAAGATTCTGAAAGCTACTTCCATTCATTCGAAGATCGATACGCCATGGCCCAGTTCCCGTAAATTCTCCTTCAACAGTTGCATATTGTCCCTGGCAAATACTTTCAGGAGCATTTACAACAGCAGTCGGTAACGGGTTTACTGTGACTTTTAATACATTGGAAATCTCGGCCTCACAATTACCGGAACTTACAACCCGTCTTAACCAGGTGGTTTGTGAAACATTTCCAGGGGAAAAATTTTGATTGATTGCTCCTGAAATTGGATTAAATCCGTTGTTTTCTCCAGTTGTGCTCGATTCCCATACATATTCATACATACCCGTTCCACCGGAAGGAATTGAGCCTGAAATATTTTCGGAGGAAGTACCCTTGCAAAGGTTTAAGGTAGCGCCTGTAGAGGTTTCAAAAGCAATTGTATTATTAGAAAGCGCAGGATTTACGGTAATTTTTAGAACGTTAGAATCTAAACTGTTACAAACCCCAGAGGAAACATTTCTTTTGAACCAGGTAGTTTGTTCAAGTACACCGGGACTGTAGTTTATGCTATTACTTACTCCCGCTGCAGGAACAAACCCTTCGTCTGGACCCGTAGTGCTGCTTAACCACTGGTAAGAATAGGTACCGTTGCCGCCGCTTGGTGTACTTCCTTCCAGAATGTCAGACTCCACATTACCACAAATGTCTTGTGCACCCAAAATCCTGTTTCGTGAAATTTCCTGTTGTACAGTAATGGTTACAGAAGCGTTTGGGTCATCGTTTATGCAACCGGTAGATCGGTCAACAATTCTGGTAATGTTAAACGTAGTGGTTTCATTTATTGGAAATACTTCTGAGAACTCATTTGTATTTACAGAAATGTCTTGCACGGCAGTACCATTAATCTCTACAGTCACAAGATAAGATCCGCTGCCGGTAAAACTTCCCGAAAGAATGACTTCACCTGCCCCGCATAAGTCTGTAGGACTGGCAGTGATTTCCATTTGAGGAGTTTCTTTAATTACAAGATGTGCAGGACTTGATTGGTGAGTGGTAGTATAGCTATAATTCTGGTTAATTCTATTATTGGTACTCTGTACGTTAACCTCCCTAAAAATATAATATTCTCCGGGTTCATTGAAGGGGGGAGCGGTAACATCTGGAGTGAGATCTTTCTGATTTGCTCTTGAAATAGCAATTTTTTTCCCATTTTTAGAAGTGCTGTAAAACCATTGAAAACCGGTGCCTATTGTTGTAATTCCATTAGATAAGGTAATTTCATCTCCAAAAATAGTTGCAGCAGTTTCAGTACCACAAATAGCTTGTTCTACAGCTCCAGTTAATCTGTTCTCTGTTACGGGTTGGAAATTCTGAAACTCAACCACATTCCCACCACTGTTTTCATAGTATTCATAGGTAAGAAGGTTTTCTTCCTGATTAAGATTTAGAAGAACATTTGAATCTGTTGTAGGAGATCTATCCATCCAGTTATCATGAACCGTTTCTCCGTTAACTTTTAATCTTATCCCGTCGTCTGACCCCAAATTGGCTACATAAAGTCCATTTTTGGAAGATTGGTTAAGGTAACGAACGGAAAACTGCTGCGTATAAATAGAATTAGCACCTGTACCATGGGAAACTTGAAAACAATTTATAATACCTCCAAAGTTTTGAGAAAATTCCTCCCTTTCAGAATATGTTCCAACATAGGTGCCAAATTCTCTGTCATCATATACGTGCCCTATCCAGGAATTTGTGCCATAAGCATTTTCATCTGTGGTAGGGATAGTATATGAATTAACATCTACTACCGTGGTAGCTACTTCACTGGTACATTCATTTACAGTGGCGGTGACAGAATATTTACCGGCGTGACGCTCATTCACATTAAGAATTGAAGGGTTTCTTTCTGAAGAAGTAAAATTGTTTGGCCCTGTCCAATTATAAGTGGCTCCTTCAATATTAACTGCAGCTAAGTTTAAAGTAGCACCAATACATAGAGGGCCATTATTAGAGGCTGTAGGATTAGGAACAGGCGTGGTGACTTCAATTTTTATCGCATTGGAAATATTTGCCGCACAATTTCCTGAAATTACTTTTCTTCGGAACCAAGTAGTTTGCTTTAATGGACCCGGAGCGTAATCTTTAGATTTATTATCTCCCATGGCTGCCGAGAAACCTGTTGAAGATCCCGAGGTACTACTTTCCCAAAGATAAGAGAAGGAATTACTTCCTGAAGGTAAGGTTCCAGGTATAAGTTCTGGAGTTTCACCACTGCATATTGTTTGTACAGTTTCTTTATAGGTTGCCTGTACAACTAATTCCTTAACGGTACCTACACAAGGATCTCCAAATGTGCTATTATTAGCAGTAATTGTAGCGGTGTTATTGCCAATCAAAAGTTTTTCTACAATAGATTGACTGGAAGTGGAGTGACACGTACTTTTCTCAAAACTACCACAAGTACCTGTAGGTGTACCATAGCTGGCAAAAATTACAGAGGTAAAAATATTGCCTTCGGGCGCAGTGATGTTAAGAGTTCCGTTTTCACCTACTCTTCCACAAACTGTAGGGCCAATTCCATTATTATAAATGGATTCATCTATCTTCACTGAAGTCGAAGCAGGTTCGCTTTCATTTCCGTTAATTACAGCCCTAACGGAGTAAATGCCAGATTGATTTGCAGTAACATTTTCAATAAAAGGGTTCTGCAAATTAGAAGTAAATTGGTTAGGTCCTGTCCATTGATAGGTTGCGCCAGAAACAGTTGAAGCATTTAATTGTAAAGTTCCTCCCACACAAATTGGACTGTTACTAGAAGCTGTTGGAGAACTTACATTCTTGATTTCAAGAATACTAGGGTTCGAATAATTTACCGCCTGGTAGTTATTAGCCAACCTGTTGTTCGAGCTGGTTAATTTAGCCTGTCTAAATATGTAGTAGGTACCAGGAGAATCAAAAGGAGCCTTAGCGGTAGAAGGAGTATAAGTTGCCCCTGTTGCTCCCGAAATTGGATATTTTGTTCCTCTCTCAGTCTTACTGAAATACCATTGATAACCAGAGCCTGTTGGGGAAATACCATTTGGTAAAGCTCCGAAAACATCCCCACTTATGGGTTGCCCCATATTTTCTAAAAAAAGTGTTTGAGAAGTGTTTTGAGTTAAAACATTTTCTATAATACGCACGGCATTACCAAAACTAATTCGGTTATCTCCTGAATTTTCATAATAATCTAGAACAAGATTACTTGTGCCGGTAAGGCTTAGCAGAATATTAGAATCTACCGTATAACTATGATCACTCCAATGGTTGTAAATTAATTTATCATCAATGGCGAGCCTACTTCCGTCATCAGACCCGATTGCAATGGTAAACAATCCTTTTGCGGAGCTATTCATTCTATATCGAACAGAAAAAGTTTCAGCCCTGACCTCTCTATAACCTAAATAAAAGCTGCCATTATTGGTGAAGAAATTTTGTTCAAAAACAGGATCCTCAGTGTAACTACCAAGATAATTTGTAAAGGTCTCATTATATGAAATATTTCTATTGGTCCCATCGTAAACATGACCAACCCAACTGTTCACTCCATTTTCATTTTGCCCCTGCACAAAGCAACTTCCAAGCATGCATATGCAGATCGTAAAATAACGTAGAAGAGTAGGGGGGGGATTCATTTTGAGTGAAGGTAATTGTTCTCTATACGTGACAGTTTGATTACAAATTATAATTTTCTTTTGCCAAAATTTGGCCGTTCTCTTCTGAATATAATATTACCAACTTTCCGCTGCTTAAATCTACTTCTCCGGCCTTACGTAGTTCAAATGAGAAATTTCTTTTTGAGTTTGGGGTATATACTGAAACTCCTTTTACCATTCCCACTTCTGTAGTTACTCCGGAAGGGGAAATATGATCTACTTTTATATTTCCGTAGACCGACATATTTCCTGTCCGATTTAGAACGAGGGATAACATAGGATTTTTGCCAGTTTGCTGTAGTTGAATATCACTCAGCTCCATTTGGGTTGTGGAATCTCCATGCCTAATGATAATTGGAATGCTTATTCCAAATACAGTTTTAATATTTACCGAAATTCCTTCTCCTTCCTGAACTTCTTCCTCCCCCAAAGCTGTTTGTTCTTCAACTGCTCTAAAATACATATGAGAGCGATATTCGCCTTGTTCAAGATTTCCGGTGCGGGTAAGTTGTACTCGAATTGTTTGAGCTTCATTTGGCGCCAGACTTACGCGTCTAGGGAAATATCTAAGGAAATCTTCAGCAAAGCGCTGTCCTTCTTCAGGAACTTCCACCTGTTCAAAGTTGCCGTTTTCAGTCATCTTGTAGTTGACGAATGAAACAGCATATACAGCAGTATCGCTTCCTGTATTCGCCAGATTAATTTCCTGAGACCTCTGAGAACCGTCGAAAACAAGCCTCTTTGGCATAATCATAAGATCGCCCTGAGCTTTGGCAATTTCTGCAGAGAAAAGAAAAAGAAATAGAAAAGAAAACGTGGAAAACCTGAGTAGTTGTTTTTTCATGCGGGGGCACTAATTTCAGTCAAACTTTATTACTTAGCACAAATGTAAGTAAAAGAAGACAAGAACGTTAAGGATTTCTGAAAATTTAATTATAGGTAACCGTCACATTAAAGCCGGAAGAATTGGTGTAGAAACCTGATAATTGATTTGCTTCCAGGTTTAAAGTTGCACCAATTTTTATGACATCGGAAACTGTTCCTTCTTCCGGTTGTACAGAAAATTGATCAATTATTAGTTTCTGATTTGGATCCTCCTGATTGTATAGAGTAAAAGATTCCGGAAGGGTAATAGAGTAGTTATTATTGCCATGGGTAACAATGGCGGCTGCCGGATTCACCGTCCCTGGAAAAGAACTGGAGATATGTACACCCTGCACAATTCTTGAGCCATCTGGGGTAAGAATGACGGTGCCGGGGGTATAAGCACTCACGACATTTCCGAAGTCAAGATCGACCGTTTTGTCGATCTTAATAGGATCAATCACCGTCGCCCGACTTGTCACGGTAGCAGTAGCGGATGCCTGCGCAAAGACCTCACCAGAAAAGAACATCGCAACTAAAATAAGGATGAACCTATGCATTTGGCAGTAATAAATTAAACAAATTAATTCTAATCAATAAAAACGCCGCCACAAGGGGCGGCGTTGTAAGCTTTGTGTGTATGAATTATTCGTATGAGACAGTTACTGATACTTTGCCTTGGTAATTTCCAGGTGCTTGCTCGGCAGCTATTTCCAATGTCCCCCCCATAGTGAAGGTATCGTCAGATTGTCCAGAGTTGGATTCAAGGCTAGTAGTAATATCTTTAATTTTAATTGTCGCAGCGTCATCTTCATCTCCACCTTGTATTTTTAATATCTCAGAACCGGTTACGACTTTATATGTAAGTCCTTCTTCCTTTGTTACTGTAAAAGTTGGGACTGTAGTGGTAGTATTTCCAGGCACGATCATATCCTTACCAATTGTTCTTGAGTTTCCAGGAGTAACAGTTACATCTCCTGCAGAAGTGGTAGAAGCAATTTTTCCAAAGTTTAAAGCACCACTAGATGTAATTTTCAAAGGACTTACAATTTCCGCGTTTACCTCGGCTGATGCATTAGAGCTATTCTGAGCAAAAGTAGTTCCAGTAATAAGAGCGAATAAAATAAATGTAATTTTTTTCATGTTTGTAGGTTTAGGGGATCTAATTATTTAATTTGGGTTTGTTATTATTTAACACTGCAAACATATGCCCTAAAGAAAATCCCTACAAAAAAACTCGATAAGGCTACCGGAAATTCGTTGAAATGCACAAATTTTGAAAATATTAAGATTCCATCCCCTGTAAATGTGCAGGTTAAAATCCATCCCCGAAAAAGAGAAAGATAAATAGTTCCAAATTATCTCGGCAACTAGCAGATAAGGCCTACGGTAGGGCTATTAAAAAATGAATTTATAAACTGTCCGGAAAATGCCTAAAGTTGACCGGAATAAATGATATCAATGACGACCTGTACCAGAACTGCCGATATAATGATAATCCCTGCATAAGAACTTTTTCTACCCACTGATTTAGCTATACGCTCAGATGTTTTTTTCATTTCCTTTATTTTAATGATTTGAAGAATAGAGTTATGAATCTGGATAGTAGGGTAGAAGATTCAGTTCCAAATGTGATGGAAATGTAGGAAAGAGAAAAATTTATTCGTTACAGCTACGAAATAAACGATGAAGAACGTCTGTTTAGAAAATTTTAAGAAATATGGATGACAAGTTTTAGCAATCTACGAACTAAAGATTTGTTCTAGTTGTAATTTACGGTTACGCTCAAAGGGTTCGGACTATTATATACTCCGGGTGTTTGATTGGGATTTACCTTTAAAGTAGCTCCAACTCTAACGGTTTTTGAGCCTCCCGCCAGCGTACCGCCCTCCGCCAAGCTACTTGTAAAATCCTTTATGATCATATTTTCAGTGCCATTTGAAAGAACGTACTCATTTTCTGGTAAACTTATTGAAAAAGCAAAACCGGCTTCCCCGGTTACTTCAAAAGCTGCAGCAGATACATTTGAATTATTGGCCAGGGCAACATCACCTGTACTAAAACGGGTATTATCGGGTGTAAGAATTACCGCTCCACCAGATTTTGCATCAAGATTTGCAAAATTCATATTAGAGGTTGTTGTGATCCCTATGGGCTGGATAATAGTTGCCGAAGCAGTAAAACTAGCCGAAGCACTGGTCTGAGCATTTGTTCCCATCGCAAAGAACATGCTTAGGAAGAAAAATAATATGGAGCCAGCTTGTTTCAAATTCAGTTTATCATTTGATTACAAATATAGAAAAAGATTTCACTAAATCGATAAAATACATAAATAATCGATGAAATGCACAAAATTATTTTGTAGATCTGACACCTTAAAATTTTTTAACGATACAACTAAAAAAAAGCTTGGTTTACATTGAGGAATAAAGGAATTACTTCCCTAAAATGGAATCGTGCATTCCACTAAGAAAATAGTTTCTTATCTTCATAGCCAAAACCTTTTAACATGAATAAATCTTACGCTACCATTCTGGATCTTCAAAAAGTGGATTTTGGTCTCTTATTCTTTAGAATCGCAATTTCATCTCTTATGCTTACTCACGGGATTCCCAAACTGATTCGGTTTTTTGGAAGTGAAGAGATCAGATTTGCCAACCCCATAGGTTTAGGAGAGACGAGCAGCTTTGCACTTACTGTTTTTGCGGAATTTCTATGTTCTGTTTTAATCATAATTGGGCTGGGCACAAGGCTCGCTGCTATTGCCCTCATCATAACCATGGCGGTTGCCGCACTTATTGTTCACATGCCCGATGGTTTTGCCCGGCAGGAACTTCCTTTATTGTACCTGGCTGGATACATTCTCCTTCTATTTACCGGCAGTGGAAAATATTCTCTTGATCATTATTTCTTAAGAAGAAGGAAAAAATAAAACATTTTTGACACTTTTCTGAGTTACTTTCTGAAAGTAATTTTGAAAATCTTCAAAAGTGTTTACCAAAGATTCTTTTTTCAGAAGAAAGTAACCATGGTGAAATGTCTTTGATCTTTCTTCTTCAAGTAAAATAAAGTACTTTGAAGTTAAGGGAGGCACCCTTTCAAAAGTAGATGGTGTTGCCAACTATGGAAAGATCTAATTGCATAGAAGAACTTACAGAAGATGACGTAGATAGAAACCATAAATAAAGAGCGTCATCTTTTCAAAGATTGTACAGTGGGATTAACTGTTATTCCTTCCACTAAATTAAAAGGGCAAAATCCCGAAGAATTTTGCCCTTTTTGAATATTTAGAAAAGTGTATTCTATTGCTCTGAATCCAGCATGGCCAGGAATTCATCAAGATTAGGAATAATCACAATTCTGGTACGGCGGTTCTTAGCTCTGTTTTCTGCAGTTTCATTATCTGCCACAGGGTCATAACTACTACGTCCTGCTGCAATTAATTTAGCAGGATCTACATCAAACCTGTCTTGTAACAACCGTACAATAGATGTTGCTCTTCGCACACTTAATTCCCAGTTGTCCTGTATATAGGAGCTTTCAACAAACGTCTGGTCATCTGTATGTCCCTCTACCATAATTTCCATAGTAGGCTCAGATTTTGCGACCTCGGCAATTTGTTCCAGTAGAGGATAGGCATCTCTGCTTACTCTGTGACTACCGCTTCTAAACAAGAGTTGATCTGAAACGTCAATCATTACCACGGTTTTATCAACCGAAATTTGGATATCTTCACTTGCCCCACCTGAAATTTCCTGCTCAAGATTATAAGCAACTGCAACATTTATAGAGTCTTCAAGGCTTTGCGCCCCTTGTAGTTTTGCAGGGTCAACCTTTGTTAAAGTCTGACGCATTTTCTCCTTGTTGGCGCGAGACATGGCCGTAAGATCATTCATTTCCAACATCTGGTTGTTCTCATCCCTGAGAGAATTGATCCTGGCATTGTAATCTGAAACCCGTTCTTCAATGGCACCAAGCCGCTCTTCTAGTTGCTCTTTTTCCATTTGAGATTGTTGAAGATTACTTCGGGTGTTGTTGTAATCCTCCTCTAAAGCAACATATTTCTTTTTAGAAACACATGAGGTGAGCATTGCTGCTGCCAACACTGTTACTGTCAATGTTCGTTTCATAGTATTAAATTTTGGTTTTAAAAACTCATTTTTTGAGTTCCTTTGTAAAACGATTATAACATTCGAAGTTATATAAAACGATTTCTCGAAACTTTCATTTTAACGGAAGATTATCAGAATTCGACGATCATTCCCAATAAAATCATAATAAGAGAGCTTTTTTTGAAGTATTTTTCATTCAAACAATAAATAATCTATTCATAGAGCCCTGGATATTCATTTGTCTCCTTAAGGATTTGAAAGTGAAAATTTTAGATTTTTTGTTGCAAAGTGCAATGAGTTTAATCTCTTGTTGCTCCTGCATTGATTTAACAGAATATTAGGAGGTTAGCAGAAAAATAAGTAAAAGTTTGGCTTCTTATTCTCTCTTATAAGCAATAAATTTGAGGCCTAAGCATTGTTGAGATAATTTGGAAGATAAAGGACAAAAGAAAGAAGAAGGGAAAAAGAAGAAAAAGAAATACAGAGGCCTCAGAATTTTTGGTCGAATACTGCTGGGTCTGTTCATATTTGTTATTCTTTTACTTCTTTTTGTGAGAAGCCCATGGGGCCAGAATATCATTAAAAATCAGTTGATTTCCTCTATTTCAGATAAAACAAATACTAAAATAGAGGTCGATAGGCTTTTCATTACTTTTTCCGGAAATATTTTTATCGACCAATTGTACCTGGAGGATAAACAGGGGGACACACTGCTATATTCAGATAAATTTGAGGCTGGGATTCCACTATGGCCAATAATTCGCGGTAACGGAATCGCTGTAACTTCGGTGGAATGGAGTGGCGTTCGTGCCAACATTACCCGGCAGGATACCATCAACGGATTCAACTTTTCTTTCCTTATGGAAGCCCTGGCAGCGGCCGACACTACTGCTACCCAGACGGCGCAGGATACCACTTCCGGCGGAATGCAAATTACGCTGGGAACCATAGATCTTTCTGATTTTGATGTGGTCTATGACGACGAAGTTACCGGGATTGATAGTAGATTCAAGTTTGGTAACTTCCACATTGAAATGGAAGAAACCGATCTTGAAAACATGATTTTTCATGCTTCAGAAAGTTCTCTCTCTAAGGCTGTCATAAACTTGAAGCAAACGCCGGTTCCTCAAACTCCCAGTGAGGAAGAATCACCAATGCCTGTTCTGCGTCTTGAAGAATTGAGTATTAATAAGGTCTTGGCCAATTATGAATCTGAACCCACAGGAATGCAGGCCAGGATTGACCTTCAGGAATTTTTTATAGAAATTCCCCAAATAGATCTCGCTCAACAGGTGGTGGATATTGGAGAATTACAACTAAATGATTCTGAAGTTTATTTGAAGACCAGTCCTTCCTCTCAGGTACCACAGGACAATGAAATAGATTCTACCACAACTTCTCAAGGTTTTCAATGGCCGGAGTGGAAAGTAGAAGTGGCAAATATAGACTTCAGCGATAACAGGATTACGTATATTACCGGTGACGCTACGCCTGAAGCCGGAATTTTCAATCCCGAAGCAATGCAATTCCGGGAGGTGAACCTAGCGGCCCAAAATCTTTACCTAAGAAACCAAACGGCAGGAGCAGATATCAATGATTTTAATTTTTCAGAAGAAAGCGGGATTAACCTGCGGAATTTTAGCTTGGAAGCCGGTATAGATAACACCAGTTTTATTGTAGATGACCTGCTGGTAGAATTGAACAGCAACATTATAGAAGGAAACCTGGATATTCGTTATAATTCTATGGAGGATCTTATGGAAAATCCGCAGAACTCGAATATTGAAGCTAATATTTCAGAATTTAATGTAGATGTAAGTGACCTTTTCTTGCTTCAGCCAGATTTAAGGTCCAATGAATACCTGGTCACCCTCAGCAAGAAACCCATTTATGGAGAAATACGAGCAGAAGGAACTTTGGCATCTTTACAAATATCTCAGGCCAATGTGAACTGGGGAGCATCTACCTCTCTAGCAGCCAGAGGAAGTATTCAAAACGTTACAGAACCCGAAAATCTTCAATTTGACTTTCCCAGGATAAGAATGGTTTCCCAAAAAGGGGATGTGAGGAGTTTCGTTGATCAAGAACAGCTGAGCATCAATCTTCCGGAGGAATTCACTCTAACTGCAGATGTAAGCGGTTCGCCAGATGCGATAGATGCAGAAGCAAATCTGGAATCCACTGCAGGGCAATTTCTATTGGATGCCAGCTATTCAGGAACCGAAGGAATCGCTTTTGAAGCAGATCTTGATGTTTCAAATCTCGCACTGGGCAGCATCCTCCAAAATGAGCAGCTTGGCAATCTTAACATGAACCTTAGCGCAACCGGAAAAGGAGAAAATATCAATACTCTTGACGCTACCTTAGACGCCACTGTCACCAGCTTTATGTATAATGAATACCGTATAAAAAACCTTCGAATTGCAGGAGAAATTGAAGATGGGGAAGGTCCAATAGGTTTAGAATATAAAGATGATAATCTTAATATGAGCCTGGAAAGCGTGGTAATCCTGGATTCTGTGGCTCCACAGGTTAATTTTGATCTTGATGTTGTAGGAGCAAACCTGCAGGCACTAGGGCTGGCCCAAAAGGATATTAGAGTGGCTCTTGAACTCTTTGGATCCTTTCGAGGAAATGCAGAAGAGTTTGACGTGAATGCAGAAATTAACCAGGGAGTTGCCGTGTATGACAATGATTCCTACCTGCTGGGAGATTTTGCCGTTTCTGCCAGGGTGCGACCAGATTCTACTGCGGTTAATGTAGATAATCAAATCCTGAACCTCCACCTTCGTTCCAATACAGATCCTGCTTCTTTTGCCAGTGCCCTACAAAGGCACTACGATAGTTACTTTACCAATGATGCTGCTATAGATACAGTGGCCAGGCCTGTAAATCTTGAATTAAGGGCAGAGATAAGAGAGAATCCAATATTGGAAGAAGTCTTTATAACTGATCTACAAGAAATGGATACTGTGAAAATAGCGGTAGACTTTCATGAAAAACAAAGAGAACTTACTGCCGCGATTGAAGCTCCATTTATAAATTATATGGGCAATGAAATTGATAGCCTGGCTTTCCACTTAAATTCCGAAAAGGATAGCCTGGAATTCGATTTCGGTTTTAAGTCTTTAGATGCCGGTCCTCTGGCTATTCAAAAAACGCTGTTTGAAGGGGAAGTAATAGACGATATCCTCCACCTTGATTTCAATTCTTATTATGAAGAGGAACATCTGGTTCATGTACGCTCTGAAATTACAGGAAAAAATGACACCATTATTTTTACCCTTGATCCTTCCGAAGTAATTCTGAATAGCGTGAAATGGGAAGTGCCAGAAACTAATGCTATTCGATTTGCGGAGAATGCCATAAATTTTGAGGATTTTATTTTTCGGCGTAATAGTCAGTCAATGGAAGTGACCGATAACCAACAGGGAATGGAACAGGAGCATATTGCTGTACTATTTGAAAATTTCAGCCTTGCAAGTTTTTTGAGTTATCTCAATCCTGAAACGCCGCTGGCATCGGGCAGGTTGAACGGTAATTTCACCATAGAAGAACCTTACGGTTCCACAGGTTTGCTGGCAGGATTGAAAATCAATGAATTTCAGGTAATGGACGTTCCCATGGGTACCCTCACAATTGATGGAGAAGCCATAGGCACAGAAAGGTACAATTTTGATATGGCTATAAAAGGAGAAAATATTGATCTAGATCTTGATGGTAGTTATATCGCTGCAGAAACTGGTGCTGAATGGAATTCTGAGCTTCTACTGAACCGTGTAGAACTGGCTATTGTGGAAGGTCTTTTAAGTGAGGAACTCTCTGAACCCGAAGGTAATTTTGATGGAAGCATAAGTCTTACCGGAACCACTGCAGATCCTCAATACGAGGGGGAGATAACATTTAATGATGCAGGTGTTACTATAAACATGTTGGGTGCACATTTTGTGCTTCCAAATGAAACGATGAGGCTAAACAATGAGGGAGTATATTTTGATAATTTTGTAATTCAGGATCAAAATAGTAATAACCTTAGCTTTACCGGGGAAGTTGGAACCGAAAATTTCCTAAATCCTACCTTCGATCTAAGTTTTGAAGCAAACAATTTTACAGCTTTAAATTCTACTATAGAGGATAATGACCTTTATTACGGCACATTAATTTTCGATGCGAATGGAAGCCTCACTGGTAACATGAATGTGCCTGTCCTTAACCTAAATTTAGATGTTGGATCTGAGACTAACTTTACTTATGTCATTCCACCTTCAGAAATTGGAATTGAAGAGAGGGATGGGGTAGTGGTGTTTGTTAACAGGGAAAACCCAGATAATATTCTTACCCAAACAGAAGGCGAATCCTTTACGCTTTCTGGTATAGATATGACTTCTCAAATCACAGTAAGCGAAGATGCCATCTTCAATGTAGTAATTGATGAGCAAACAGGCGATAATTTTCAGGTGGTTGGAGAAGGGGACCTCAGGTTTGCTATTACTCCAAGCGGCCAGACGTCGCTTACCGGGAGATATGTGTTGAGCGGTGGACATTATGAAATGAATCTCTACGGACTTGTAAACCGAAGGTTTGAGATCGTGGAAGGAAGTACTGTTACCTGGGCAGGAGATCCTCTGGACGCAAACCTGGATGTTGCTGCGAGATATAGAGTTGAAACTTCAGCTTCAGATCTTATGGCGACTACCACTTCAGGAGCTTCGGCAACAAACCGGGACAGGTTTCGGCAGGAATTACCCTTTTTAGTCTATCTATATATAGACGGTGAAATTATGGAACCGGTACTCACCTTTGGGCTAGACATGCCCGAAGATGATCAGGGTGCAGTAGGAGGGGAAGTGTATGGAATGGTGCAGCAAATTAACCAACAGGAACAACAGCTCAACCGCCAAATTTTTTCACTCCTTGTCCTCAACCGGTTTTATCCTGCAGGAACCAGTGACGGAAGCAATGGTGGAACTCTTGCTATGGCAAGGGATAACCTGAACAGTGCCCTGGCAGATCAATTGAATCTCCTGTCTAATAACCTGCTGGGAGATTCGGGGTTTGAGCTTGATTTTGGGCTCGACACCTTTACAGATTATCAAGGGGACAGTCCGCAGCAAAGGACACAATTAGATATAGCTGCTCAAAAAAGCTTTTTAGACGATCGTTTGGTGGTAAGCGTTGGGAGTGAAGTTGACGTCCAGGGTAGTAGTAACCGGCCCGATGGTGCCAATCCTTTAATTGGGAATGTTAGTATCGAATACCTTGTTACTGAAAATGGGCGCTGGCGTTTAAAAGGCTTCCGACGGAACAGGTTTGAAAATGTTATTGAAGGACAGGTAATAGTAAGTGGTATCGCACTTATTTTTACCAGAGAATTTAATGAATGGCGGGAATTGTGGAATAATCTCAGCGGCACCCTTCCTGAAGAGGATGAGGAGGAGCAAAATCAGAACTAAAGCAGCTGAATTAAGGATCTAAAAATGACAAAAAGTGCATAAATTTTTGAAATTGAAAAAAGTTACTCATATATCCCTTTTCTGCGGAATCCTTGTGCTGTTGCAAGGCTGCAGTGTACAAAAATTTATTCCTGAAGATGAGCTTTTGTATACGGGAGCCAACGTTGAAATGACAGAATCTGAGGGGATTGAAAATGTAAAAGAAGTCAGGCAATCTGTAGAGCAGGTTCTACGGCCAGATCCTAATGCCAAATGGCTGGGAATGAGAATCCCATTATATTTTTACTATAAGGCACAACAGGAGAACCCGGGATTTATTAATAAATTCCTGAACAAAAGGATAGGAGAAGAGCCGGTGTATGCTTCTCAGGTAGAACTTCAGCAAATAGAAGAGATCATTTTAAACCGGCTGGAAAACCAGGGATATTTCTATAGCCAGGTCTCTTCAACAATGGTAGAAGAAGAGGAGGAAAAACATGCTCATGCCAATTATACTGTAAATTTAATGGAACCTTATGAACTTGCTAATTTTATCGTTCCGGGGGATTCTCTTCAAATTCAACGTGCCATTAAAAACACCATGACTCAAACCACCCTGCAGGAGGGAATGAAGTTTAACTTGTCGCAGTTAAAACAGGAAAGGGAAAGAATTGAAACTCAGTTAAAACAGGAAGGTTATTACTATTTCAATCCGCAATTCCTCATTTTTGAGGCAGATACCAACCAGTATAACAACAAAAAGTTTGATCTTTTTTTAGAAATCAAGGAAGAAGTTCCCCCGGCGGCCCTTGTTCCATATAAAATTTCCCGGGTGAATATCTATCCAAACTATGTGGTAGAAAACGATTCTCTAGAGAGAGATACCATTCGCCTGGATAATAAATATTTTATTCAGGAAGAAGAATTCTTTAAGCCTTCCAAACTTAATCCGTATGTTCTTATTGACGAAGGAGAATTTTACGATCCTACAGCTTCCAAATATACCAGCAGGAGACTTGCCTCTATTGGTGCTTACAAATTTGTAAATATTCAGTATGATAAGATCGATTCTACCAGTACAGACAGTATTGGATTTCTTGAAGCGAATATTTTTCTTTCTCCCCTAAACAAAAGATCATTACAGGCAGAATTACAGGCTGTTTCCAAATCCAACGATTTTGCCGGACCGCTATTGGCATTGACCTTTTCTAACCGTAACCTCTTTCACGGGGGTGAGATACTTAATATTACAGGAAGATTTGGGTATGAATGGCAAGTTGCAAGCTCTACAGGTGAAAGTCTTAGCAGTACACAATTGGGACTGGAAGCAGACCTTATATTTCCCAGAATGTTATTCCCGTTTGACATAAATTTTAAAAACGACTGGTTCCAATATTCTATTCCTAAGACAAAAATAAGTGCAGGAGTCAATTATTTAAGTCGTACTTCCTTATATAGAATGATTTCCCTTATAGGAAGTTTTGGTTATATATGGCGTGCCAACCGATTTATTACGCATCAATTCGATCCCGTTTCTATAAGCTATGTGAATCCTATTTATAAAACGGAACAATTTCAACAGGTCCTGGACAATAATCCTTATCTGGAGAACAGTTTTGAGCAGCAATTTATTGCCGGTCCCAGGTATTCTTTTACTTATAATGGAATGGTTGATGAGTCTGATACTCATCAGTTCTTCCTTAATACTAACCTAGATCTCGCAGGGAACCTTTTGGGCTTGTTGAGTGGGGGAGGCAGCGCAAATGAACCCAGTACTTTCTTAGGTTTACAATACTCGCAATATGCCCGCATTGACGGAGACTTCAGGTATCATTTTAAGACGGGATCAGATCAAAAAATTGCCACCCGTTTATTTGCCGGCTACGGAATTCCTTATGGAAATTCTGAAACCATGCCTTTCTCGAGGCAGTATTTTTCAGGAGGGCCGTACAGTGTAAGAGCATTTAAAATAAGAGGTCTTGGGCCAGGTACTTTTAACCCTGAAGATTCCGGGCAAAATACATACTTTGATCAGGCTGGTAATGTGCGCCTGGAAGCAAATATTGAATACAGATTTCCGCTTTTTTCTTTCTTTAAAGGCGCCGTTTTTGCAGATGCAGGTAACGTATGGCATACCTACGGTGCCAATGATGTTGAAGACGATTCTGAATACCGCAGTGAAGGAAAATTTGATTCAGATTTTCTCAAGGAGCTGGGAGCTGGGGTAGGTTTTGGAGTACGCGTGGAGATTCAGAGCTTTGTGATAAGATTCGACCTTGCGGCTCCTGTTAGAACTCCCTGGTTGCCTGAAGGTGAACGCTGGAACTTCGAATATGACCAGCCTGTATTCAACTTCGGAATTGGTTATCCATTCTAATAGAAACAATATAATTCAAAAATGACACTTTTATATTATGTTCTGAAGATGCTAAAGAAATTAAGGGTGTTAATTAATGCTGAAGTTTTGGGCCAAAGGCAAGATCTCCGGCATCCCCAAGACCAGGTACAATATACCCACGATCATTGAGCATTTCATCAATAGTAGCGATCCATAAAGTTGCATTTTCAGGGAAATTTTTAGTCACGTATTCAATACCTTCCTGCGCACCAATTACCGAAACTAAATGGATCTTTTTAGGTTTGCCCAATCTTTCCAGGGCTTGCAATACATTCACAAAAGAACGTCCTGTTGCCATCATAGGATCTGCGAGAACGAGGGTTTTACCTTCCAGGGAAGGAGAAGCAATATATTCTACCAGGATTTCAAATTCTTCATCATCATTAGGGTGGTGGCGATAAGCCGAAATAAATGAATTTTCAGCTTTGTCAAAGTAATTTAAAAGTCCGTTATGAAGTGGGATTCCGGCTCTTAAAATAGAGCAAACCACGATCTCGTCCTCAGGAAGATCTATTTTAGCCTTTCCCAAAGGTGTTTTTACTTCCTTTGATCGATACTCTAAGCTTTTACTTAGCTCATAACCCAAAATTTCACCTATTCTTTCAATGTTTCGGCGAAAACGGAGGCGATCCCCCTGCACAGAAACATCCCGCAACTCTGCGAGAAAAGTATTTAGAACAGAATTATTTTCAGAAAGGTGGTGAACGGTCATAAAGCTCAAAATTTTGGGAGCCCAAGTTAGTCAGAAATGGCATTTTATTCAAGCTTTCCCGCTGGAATATTGCTCATAAAAAAAAGCTTCAGAATAGGTTTCATTTTCTGAAGCTCTTTTTAGAATAAATCTTGGCTTATTTCTTAATGACGATTTTCGTCTGGATTCTTCTTATCGTCAATATATTTTTCTGCTTTTTCTCCTTTGTAAATCGTTTCTGTATTTTCGCGCGCATCATCATTGGAATTAGCCGATTCTTTGGGCTTTCTGTTCCTTTCCACATCGTCGGCTTCATTCCGGGTTTGATTGAATTTTTTATCATCCATTTCAGGGAGATCAAGGTCTGCACCGGCGTAATCAATAGGCTCATCTCTGTCTTTGAAATAATCATCCTCACCATCAGCTCTTTTCTCATCCTTACTCTGGTTGTTCAGGATCTTCTTGTCATCAGGAGTAATATCAGGATTATAATCAATATCTTTTGAAGCTTGTTCTCTTTCTTCTCTGTTGCCCTTTGGCATTTGTTCTTTCTTTGTCATAACCTGTGGTTTTTCATTTTATATTCAAATTACGTAATAGGCGGGGTAAACACAATAATTTGCTGGTTAAATCTGCGTTAAAGAAGAGTAGGAGTGGGGTTCGAAAAAGGAGCTTTTACAGCTTAATTATTTATTTTTTAAATTTGGGAAGGGTTTTTGATTATATCAAATACCTGAAGTTTCAGGATAGACCTATAATTATGAGGAAATTTATCTTTACAGTTGCGCTGGCTTGTTTCTCGTTGCAGGTTTCTGCGCAAATCGACCGCAGTACTAAAACAAATACTGTAAAAGGAATGAGCATTCCTGCGGAAAAAACTAATTCTTTATCTATTCCGAAGAGTACGGGACTCTCAATTCCAAGTGCCAACGGACTTTTACCGGCACCAAAAGATCCTTTTTATAATCCCGATGAAAAAAAGCCCATCAGTATGAAAACCGATAATGGACTGATGGAGTACAAGCAGGAAAATTTTAAGCCAAAAGCCTTTAAAGACAAGGATGTTAAGGATGCGCATAAAAAGGACCAGTATTTAGGAGATGTTAAAACCGGCGGAAAGTTTGTTGAAGTATATTGTCGTGATCATGAATTTGTAGATGGTGATCGTGTACGAATTCTTCTGAATGGAGAAGTTCTATATGAAAATTTGGTTTTAGGAGCTTCTTATGCGCCTATTCTGGTAAAACTGAAAGATGGATTAAATACCATTGAATTTGAAGCCTTGAATCAGGGAATGTCTGGGCCTAATACGGCTGAACTGAAGATCCTTGATGAAATGGGTCAGCCTTTAACAAAAAACGAATGGAACCTTTTAACAGGGGCCAAAGCAAATGTTATCGTGCTAAAGGAATAGAAAAACTCCATTTTGAATTGGCATGGCGGTATCTTGTCATAAATTTCCCTGTGTTATATTGTATATGTTATACCCAAACATGATGAGAATTGTAATTAAAGCAATTACCGTAGGAACAGGTATGTTGTTTACGTTCAAGGGGATATGAAAAGCAGGTTTTTCTGAGGGATTTTTGCGGTTCTTATATCTGAAAGTGAGAAGGGCAACATTAACCAGTCCAAAAACTATAAAAATAAAAATGTTGCTTATACTCGCAACAAGTTTAAGATTTCCCAAAAGGCCAAAACCTATAGCCAGAATGGCGATAAGAAGAATGGCGTAATTTGGGGTATTTCCCATTCCCGAAAGGGTTGTGAATTTTTTTAACCAGTCTACGCCACTATCTCGTGCAACATCATAAAGTAATCTTGAGGTGCCCAAAATATTGCTTAAGATGGTTTTACTCGTAGCAAAAAGTGCTACTATCACAAGTCCTGTAGCTCCTATTTGTCCTATACGTGTTTCCACAACCGCAGCCAACGGGCCGTTTGTAGATGAAAGTTCTTCATAATCCATGACACTTATCGCACTAATTGCTATCAGAACATAAATAAGCAGTACTGCGAGTCCGCTATAGAGAACTCCTTTTGGCATGTTCTTCTCAGGATTCTTCGTTTCCTCTGCCATCTTTACAAGATCTTCAAAACCAATATAGCTGAAGAAAATAAGCGCCCCTCCAGAGAGAATTCCGTTCCAGCCTTTATCGCTTAGGGCAGTAAGATCTGTAGTTCCAAATTCAGGGATACATACAGCTACGACTACAGCAAGGCCTAAAAGTGTAATAGTAGTGGCTACAGTGTTGTAATAAGAACTGTATTTTGCACCAATAATATTGAAAAATGCCATTAATGCAACCACGCCAATGACGATGATCCATGAGGGAATTGACACAAGTCTGCTTAAATAATCTGCGAAACTTATAGCTATGGCAGCCGCTGCCACAATTCCTGTAAAAGCCATGAAAACAGCCATGGAGAAAGCGGCTTTGGGCCCAAGACCTTGTTTAATATATTCAAAACTTCCGCCAGAGTCGGGAAAGCGGCTTACAAATTCTGCATAAGAAAGACCGGTAAGTAACGCGACCACCGCAGCAATAATAAAACTTGCCCATAACATATTTCCACTAAGCCCCGCGGCCTGTCCTATAATGGCATAAATCCCGGCACCAACAATACCTCCAACTCCAAACATTAAAACATCCCATAGTCCAAGCGTTCTTTTAAGTTCCTTTTTTCCCATGCCTATGCGTTTATCCTTTTATCCTTTTATTTCTTTGGTAATAGACAAACTGGTTCACGGAAGAAAAGAAGTTCCTGGAATAATGTTGCAGCATAGTTCGATTGGTTTTTTTCAAGATACTTTTTAGAAATTTAAATGCCATAGGATTTAACAAGGCCTAAGGAAAGTATAACAATTTTTAAAATTTACCTTTAAAAATGGGATTCCAGACAAAGTTTTTCCGAAGGTGTAAACGATATTATGAAGATCAAAAATTTCCTTCCGGAATAGAAAACCTAGTTCAGTTTTCGTAACTTTAATTAGGTATCAAAAACAGGAAGTCATGGAAAAAGTATTAATTGCCATAGATTATAACCCGGTTTCAGAAAAAGTAGCCGAAGAAGGGCATAAACTGGCAAAAAAGCTGGGAGCTGAAATTTGCCTGCTTCACGTGGTGACCGATCTTGGATACTATACCACCCAATATCCCACTTTTATGGGATATGATGGCTATGCCGTAACCGCCGATCTTGCTGTTGCTTCAGAAATGAGAAAATATACCGAAGATTTTCTGCAAAGCGCGGCAAAGCATTTAAATGATCCCTCAGTGATCACCCACCTGGCGAATGGAGATACCCCCAATGCTATTTTGCGATATGCGAAGGAATGGGGAGCAGATCTTATTGTAATGGGAACCCATAGTCATTCTACGCTTGAAAAACTTTTTCTGGGAACAGTGGCCTCAAAAGTGCTTGAGAAAACGCATGTTCCCGTGCATTTGATCCCGGTAAGTAAGTGATCATTAATATTCTGCTTATTTAAAGATTTAACAAATGCTAAGAATCCAAAAAGGGCATTTCCGCGGAAGATTTTAAATTTGAAAGTGTAGTAACTACCGGATTTCCTTCGGAAAAATAGCCGTACTTTTGCAGAATGTCACAAAATATTAAAACCGAATCTGAAATTCTTGCAAAGCTGAATATCCTTCAGCTGAATGAAATGCAAAAAGCTGCCGAAAAAGCCATTTCTGAGAACCGGGATACTATTCTCCTTTCGCCCACGGGAAGCGGCAAAACTCTCGCATTTTTATTACCGCTACTAAAGGAACTGCAAGCATCTTGTGAAAATGTGCAGGCACTCATTCTGGTTCCCTCCAGAGAACTGGCGATCCAGATAGAGCAGGTGTTTCGGGAAATGGGTTCAGGGTTTAAGGCTAATGCAGTTTACGGAGGTCGTGCATTTTCCAAAGATAAGATTGAACTTCAGCATGCACCCACGGTTCTAATTGGCACACCGGGAAGGGTCGCAGATCATCTTAGAAGGCAAACTTTTTCTGTAGAAGACCTTCAATTTCTTATTCTGGATGAATTTGATAAATCCCTTGAAACCGGGTTTGAAGCTGAAATGTCTGAAATTATTCAAAGTCTGCCGCAACTTCAAAAAAGGGTTCTCACTTCGGCCACTCAGGGTGTAAAGGTGCCGGATTTTGCCGGAGTTAAAGATCCGGAAATTGTTGATTTTCTCCATCAGGGAAAACCTGAACTCCAAATTAAAACCCTGGTTTCCGGTTCCCGGGATAAACTTGACATTCTGTTGAAAGTGCTTCGTGAAGCAGGGGACGAGCCGGGAATTATTTTTTGTAATTTTAAAGAAAGCCTGGGCGAACTCAGTACATTTTTAGAAAAAAATAGAATTGCCCACAGCTGTTTTTTTGGCGGATTAGACCAAAAGGACAGGGAAAGAGCTCTTATCAAATTCCGGAATGGAACGCACCGTCTTCTTCTTGCAACCGATCTGGCTGCCAGGGGAATCGATGTTCCAGAAATCAATTTTATTATTCATTATGAGCTGCCGTTAAAATATGAAGAATTTACCCACAGGAACGGCCGCACGGCGAGAATGCACAGGAGTGGTACTGCCTATGTTCTTAAATATGAAAAGCAGTCTTTGCCAGAGTTTATAGATCCTATCACTATTGTTGATGAGATTGGCAACGGCAAAAAATCAATTCCAAAGAAAACTCCTAATGCAACTCTGTTCATTTCCGGGGGACGTAAAGACAAGATATCAAAAGGGGATATTGCCGGTCTTTTTCTGAAGCAGGGAAATTTGCAAAATGAGGAACTGGGAAATATTGAATTAAAACAGGATTGTGCGTTTGTAGCCGTTCCTGCAAATAAAGCCCAGCAACTCATCGAATCTTTGAACAATAGCCGTCTTAAAAAGAAGAAAGTCCGCATTAGTAAGATCTGATTTTTTTCAGCCCTTCTACCAAAGACTTTCTTCTAAAACCGCTATTTAAAACCTTATTTTTATAAGTAGAAATTTCAGTTTAAAAACTGATCACGTTCTTACCAATAGATTTACCAGACTCCTGTAGTTGATGCGCTTCCCGGAAGCTTTCAGGAGTAAGACCTTTAAAAGTTTTGTTCAGCGTTGATTTAATAGTTCCCTGGTTAAGAAGTACCCCAAGATTTTCCAGTATTTCGTGCTGTCTTTCCATGTCTTCCGTTTGGTAAAGCGCACGGGTAAACATCAATTCCCAGTGAAGGGAAACACTTTTGTTCTTAAACTTGTTAAGATCAACAGGCCCTTTGGTTTCAACAATCATACAAATGCTACCCTGCGGTTTTATTAAATCGGCCATAGCATCCAAATGAGCATCGGTATCAATAAAATTGAGGATGAAATCTACCTGTTCAAAGCCCTTCTCCTTCATGCTCTCTACAAGGTTTTCATGATTCACCACAACATCGGCGCCATGGTCAAGACACCATTTTTCGGTTTCTTTTCTGGAAGCTGTAGCTATCACTTTTAGCTTTGTTAATTTGCTTAATAACTGTATTCCTATAGAACCCACACCACCGGCACCACCAATTACCAAAACGGTTTGGTTACGACCTTCATTTTCCCTGAAATTGAATCTGTCAAAAATTGCTTCCCCTGCAGTTAAGGAAGTGAGAGGCATTGCCGCTGCCTCTTCAAAAGAAAGATTTTTAGGTTTATGGCCTACCAGTCGCTCGTCCACCACTTGATATTCGGCATTGGTGCCGGGACGTTTTAGGTCACCTGCATAATAGACCTCATCACCTTCTCTAAACAGCTGAACCTTACTACCTACAGCTTCAACAACTCCCGCAGCATCCCATCCTAATATTTTGGGCTCACCCAGTTCTTTTTCTTTAGCTGCACTTTGGCGGACCTTAAAATCTACAGGATTTATGGAGACAGCTTTCACTTTTACAAGAATATCATGGTCGCCGGGTTCAGGTTTTGGAGTTTCAAACGCAATGAAACTATCCTTTTCTTCTATGGGTAATGATCTTTTTATGCCTACAGCTTTCATAAATAATTGATTTTTTATTTTTCAAAATACTAATAAATGCAAGAATGAAGATGAAGAAACTTATAAACTTATGCTAATGTCTCATAGTAATGTACGGGACATTTTATAACACAAAAGGTAAAATCTCCAATCTTTTAAACTGAATTTTTTCCTAGTTATATCCAGAAAAAATCATTCTGAATCGTTCTTTTCGACATCTATGCCGGAGTTCATGCATAGAATTAATCCCTCCGATTTGTGAAATCCACAAAAATTGTATTACCAAAAAATTGATTTGTCTTCATTACCACATCTGTTTTATTTATTTCATAATAATCTCATTTTTAACACTTTAAGATGTAATAATTTAATGGTTAATTTATACTTTAGGTTCATCAGCAGAGAAATTTATACTTATTAACCAAAAAACCGTATCATGTCTATTTATCTAAAAACAGAGGAAGTGAGAGCTTCTTTGGGAGCAGTAGTTAAATATTACCTTCAGGATTGCGTGCAAAAAAATGAGATTCCGCAGGAACTGGTCGAGCTCATTAAGCATAATTTCCTGGCCAAATATGTGAGCTACAATAAAAAAGATGAAACTATTGAAATAGGGATCAATATTTCCAAAGACAATTCTGTAATGTATCCCACGATCGAGGTGTTTACATTTTCGGTCAATTCTGCAGAAAAATGGCTGGAGAATTCTTTTAAATCTGGAAAAGCAGATCTGGAGTTTTATGCTAAAATAATTAATAAGAATGTACAGTTGAGCAGGGAAGATGTTGTAGTAGTATAAAACCAGCAACTACTAATCATCCAAAAATGGCTTTTTCATCCCCATTTTTACGCTTTCTTGATCTTTCTGTTTTTCTTTTTGTGATAAAGGATTAAGCCCTAATTTGTAGGAATCTTATATCTGTAACTTTATGAAAGAAGACACACAAGTGCTGCAAGAACAGCTTAAAGAGATGGAACTTTACATTAAGGACAGGGAAGTTTTGCGCACAAATGTTTCCAAAGCTCCTGTAGGTTGGCATTTAAGCCATAGCCTCAAGGTTTTTAATAATATTTTAGACGCATTAAAGGCTTCCGACCCTGAAGAATACAAAAGCTCCTTCAATTTCTTGAAAATCCTCGTTCTTACTACAGGACACATTCCGCGCGGAAAAGCCAAATCGCCTAAAGCCGTTCTCCCGCCGCAGGAGATTAGCAAAGAACACCTGGAAATGCAGTTAAAGGAGGCCCTGGGCAAAATTGGCTATTTCACAGAAGTAGATGAAAATGCCCATTTTGAACACCCGTATTTCAACAAACTCAACAGGAAAGAAACCAAAAGATTTCTCGCCATTCACACGCGGCACCACCTCAAGATCATAAGGGATATTCTAGATGCTGAAAAGAAATAGATTTTTTGCATAAGGATAATGTAATAACAAAAGTTCAGGCCACTTTCATTGCCAAAAAAGCTAAACCAAAAACTGCCATTGAAACTTTTCCTGATTTCCTGGTAATAGAAAAGCTACTTAGGAATGCGTCCATTAGCTTCAACAATACTGCAGGTTTTCAGCAGTTAAGAGTGATGTACGTTTCCTAAGTAGCTTCTTGTATGAGAAATTGTGTTTAACCTTTAATTTGCGGCTCTTCCAAAACTTCCTTTTTTAAATGTTTTGCAAAAAAGCCCAGCATGGCTTTGTAAAGTTCTATTGAGTTTTCTTCCTTGGCAAAACCGTGGCCTTCATCATACTTCACCATGTAAGGGACATCTACTCCTTTTTCGCGAAGAGAAGAAACAATCTGGTCAGATTCGTCAATGTTCACCCTTGGGTCGTTTGCACCTTGTACTACGAATAACGGCTTTTTGATCTTATCTATATGATAAACAGGAGAAACCTCTTCCATGATCATTTTTTCTTCGGGCACGTCTTCATCGTACCATATTTCCTTCAGGATAGATTCGTATGGCTTCCAGTATGGCGGAATAGTTTGCATAAATGTAAACAGGTTAGACACTCCCACATAATCCACACCACAGGCATAAAGGTCGGGAGTCTTTGTGAGTCCGCGTAAAACAGCATAGCCACCGTGACTACCACCGTAAATAGCTGCTTTATCTTTGTCTACCCAGCCTTGATCGATCACATATTGAAGTCCGTCCTCCACATCATCCATGGCTTTTCTGCCAATTTCCTTAAAACCAGATTCAAGGAACTCTTTTCCATATCCTCCCGAAATCCTGAAGTTTACCTGCAAAGTTGCATAACCCCTGCTGGCAAATAATTGTGCTTCAGGATTGAAGCCCCAGGAATCCCTGATACCTTGTGGCCCGCCGTGAGGATTTACGATCACCGGAACTTTTTTGCCTTCCAGTGCCTCTTTCGGAAGGGTTATATAACCATGCAGCGTAACCCCATCACGGCTCTTGAAAGTGATTGGCCGCATTTCGGCCATGTCTTCTTCTTTTAACTGAGGCATTAAGTTATACACCAGCTGGAAATCATCTTTTGAAGGATCATACGAGTAGTATTCGCCATATAATTTATCACTTTGGACAAAGATCAAGAATTTGCTTTCGTCGTCGGTTTTGTCGGCTATAGAATAATTTTTCCCCGGAAATTTACTGGTAATGCTGGCATGTAGTTTTTTAAAGTAATCGCTTACCGGAACAATTTCCTGTTTCTCTCCTTCATAAGAATAGTAATCAAGTTCGTAATCCCTGTTTCGTGATTGCGAAACGCCGGAGATATCGTAATTCTCATTTGAAAACAGCCTTTTCAGGATCTTATCTTCTTTTAGATCATAAAGATATACTTCGGTTTTGTCACTGTCTAAATTGGAGATCACATAAGCTTCATGTGGATTTTCGGGATTGTAGGTGAATTGAGGAGAAAATGTATCTTTCCAGCTGGTTTGTTTCATCAGCTCATAATTCACTCCGTCTAGTGTATAATAAAGATCCATATTTACGCCATCCCTAAGTTTGGAAAACCCTCTAAGTTTTCCGTCTTTATCAAAGATGTATCCCATAATTGGGTTGGCTACATCTTCGTTTTCATATAGTTGCTCAAGCTCTCCATTATTAATATTGATCTTGTAAGGCTCAAAAACCTGCGGATTATTCTTATTCATGGAAATGATAAGATGATCCTTATCTTCTTTTAACTGATTGAGAATGCTCACCTGTACATCATCATACGGGGTTAGTTCCTTTTCATTGGTTCCGTCAAGATCTGCAGCGAACAAATGATAATTTTCATTTCCGCCTTTGTCCATCACGTAGATAAGCCTGGTTTCATTTGCCCAGCCATAGCCTCTTATAAGCTCTTCTTCCTCTTCAATAGCCCTCGTAATCTCTTCTGTCTCCAGATTTTTAACATACACGTGGTTCTTGCCATTCTCATCCTTTTCCCTGTAAGAAATGTATTTCCCGTTGGGCGAAAACTGGAAACTCCTGGCTTTTGGTTTGGCAAAATAATCTTCTACCTGGTACTTGTATTTTCCTGAATCCCAGTTTGCAAGTTCTTCCAGGTCCTCGTCGGAAGAAGGAAGGGAAGTATTTCCCGGTAATTTGTTTTCTACCTTATTTAAAACCAGTGGAAGTTCCTGACCACTCTGGAAAAAAGTACCTGTAATGGTTTCACCTTCCAGTTGTCCTGAATAACGCGCACCAATTTGTGCATAGCTCATGTTTAGCTCATCATTTTCCAGGCTTACCTGGTCCATTGCCAGGCCGAAGGCGCCCTGGTTTGGGCTGTCCATTGTAGCTGTATAAGAGTCTTCCTCTTTGCTAATGTGAAATTTTAAGGGCAGTTCCATTCCCTGTACCGATAGTTTTCCTTCCCAGGTTCCTTCAATTTCCTGAGCCTTTGTAGTGGTACTGCTAAATAATATCACCATGAATGCTGAAATCTTTAAAAGTGAATTTTTCATTACTATTTATAATTAGGTTGATAAGCTATAAATGCCGAGTTATCTAAAGTGTTTAAAATTAGGATTTTATTTTAATTTTTTTCCTGTTTGTAAAA
This sequence comes from Salinimicrobium maris, assembly GCF_049680855.1. NCBI lineage: Bacteria > Pseudomonadati > Bacteroidota > Flavobacteriia > Flavobacteriales > Flavobacteriaceae > Salinimicrobium > Salinimicrobium maris. The sequence goes on from NZ_JBMPGS010000002.1 coordinate 242,132, forward strand.
ACTTTTCAATTCGGAAATTTTCTTCTCTCTTTTTTATAAAGCCGAAGACAAGAAAATTGTTTCGAAGCCCAGTTGTACCTGGATTCTTAAGCCGCAAATGAGCTTTAAACATCTCAAAAAAATTTTTAAATAAATAGATATGATATTCACTAATTCACCAGATAACTTAAAATTTTAAGAAAAATGAGGTTGACTGTGATGAATAAATAAGGTACTTTTCAAAAATATTCTTCCGTTTAATCTAAAAAGTTATGGAAAATACACTACCAACCAACCCGCACAATAGGCTCACAGTCAAGGAAATAAAAAATGAAGTGTTAAGTCACTTTTATTTTGAAAAAGGTTTGCTTTTCACTTTTTATAATATGTTGCGGCAGCCAGGAAAACTCGTGTCTGTTTACCTTGATGAAAACCGAAAAAAGGTATTTAACCCTTTCAGGTACTTACTTTTTGGAGTTGCCACCAGTACTTTGATCCTTTTGGCACACCCCAGTTTCACCAATATGATAGCGACCATTCAAAATGGGAGTATGGACGATTACCAGGTTTTGGAACAGCAAACAAACCTTCCGCTTTGGGAACTTATGACCCGTATGCAGGAAATCTATATGTCATATCAAAACATCATCATCATACTATCCATTCCCTTTGTAAGCTGGGTTACCTGGCTTTTCTTTGGTAAACAGAAATTTAACTACGCCGAAAATATGGCGATCAACTCTTTTGTTTTTGGAACTACTTACTGGATAAGTGCTATCCTTGGCCTATTAACCTATGGCACAGATTCTGTGATCATCATGTACATGGCCACAGCCGTTACCTTTGTGGCAGCCACTTACTTCTATAAAATGATCTTTAAAAATGGCATTTTCAAATCATTTTTTGGAATTGTACTCGGTTATATTCCCATTCTTCTAATTGGAATCCTGTCACAATTTCTAATTTTCATCGCTTTATTGCTCACTTTGTAACGTGAGAGGAACAGACTTCAGGTAATAGCAAGAAAATACGATCCTTCAAAAAGGCATTTGTTCTATAACTTCTGAAGTTTGATCCAGGTATCTTGCAGAAAGAATTTCACCTGTTCTTCATTTCCGGAGTCAATGACCACTTGCGCATTTTCTTCACCTATGGCAAAATTGGTGAGTTTAAGGATATCTTCTTCAGATAGTCCCATGTTTTCCCGCATGTATTCTGAAAATCTGTTGCGCAAAAATGCAATATTAACTTCTTTGTTTTCATAACGAATATTCCGCTTTAGCCTTTTTGTTCTTCCGTTTATGGCGTTCAGAATAGGATCAACCTGTAAAGAACCACCTAAAAGGCCCAGTAAATGAATAGGCTTGAAATCGCCGGCGGTATGAAGCCTTCTTTCATTAAGCGTCGGCGTTTCAATTTCGTGCGGAATAATTCCCAGGCTAACCGCATTAATATCGGAATATTCATTTAATACGACCTCGTCCAGTTCGTTGGAGCGCTCCTGCATCACAATCATCAGAGGTTTCTGCTGCATTTCTGCATTTGAAAAGGTCTTGATATAATCCATCGTGCTTACGTGAGAAAGTACAAGCGTATCACCGGCCATAGCATGAATGCTGAATTCGCCCTTTTTATTGGTGACAGAATATTTCCCGAAAGAAACATTCCTGACATGCACATTCTGAACTACCGAATCGTTCTTCACTACCACAGCGGTAATGAGTTCTCTTTCCTGCCCGTAAATTCCGCAGGAGAACATGCCCAAAAGAAAAAGAAGAAGAAATCTCATTATTGAATTATCTGCGGATAAAAGTAGCCTATTTATTCCCAAAGAAGGGATCCATTTGACAGGCAGTATTGAAAAATGGTATTATAAGCCATGTTTAAAAGCTAGAACTTTTGAAAGGAAAATTTTCTGAAACAATTAATTAGGTTTAAAAATAGCATTTTTGAATGCATTTTTTCCTCTATTCCTTTGCTTGCAATTTTAATCACCTGAAGAAATAGCGCCTTCCTGAAATGCATGCACATAATATTGTTTCAAATTTTCTATTTTAGAGGTTCCGGGAAACAGAACCCGAACTTTTATGACAGAACCTCCGGCACACCCGACTCCCACAAAACGAATTGCGGCAATAGACCTGGGAACGAATTCTTTTCATGCCGTCATGGTAGATATTTATCCCGACGGCAGTTTTCGAACAATCGATAAACTCAAGGAAATGGTCATTCTTGCAGAAACCGGAATGGACAATCACCTCAGTGAAGCCGCAATGGATAGGGGAGTGGAAGCCTTAAAAAGGATTAAGTTCCTTTGTGACAGCCACCAGGTGGAGCAAATTCTCGCCTACGCCACAAGTGCCATAAGGGAAGCAGACAATGGCGGAGATTTTATTCAGCGAACCATTGATGAAGTGGGGATCAAAGCCCGTGCAATATCTGGTAAAATGGAAGCCGAACTCATTGGTTTGGCCGTGCGCCATAGTATTGCCTTAAACCAGGAAAATGTGCTTATGGTGGATATTGGCGGCGGAAGTGTGGAATTTATTCTGGGAAACAGGGAAAATTTTAAATACGTTACCAGCTTAAAACTGGGAGTAGCTCGAATGGCGGCCAATTTTGTCAAGGAAGATCCCATTAGCAAAGAGGAAAAAAAAGCGCTGAAAAAGCATTTTGAAAAAGAACTGAAAGAACTTCGCGAAGTACTTCAAAAATATCCTGTAAAAACGATGATTGGCTCTTCCGGCACCATGGAGAACATCGCATCCATGATCGCAAACAGGAACTCGATTTCATCTAGCAGGTCTCTAAATGAGCTGGTTTTCAGCAGTACCGAATTCGACTCTTTTTACAAGAAATTTATCAAGCTGAATAAAAAGGAGCGTACAAAAGAGAAGGCACTGGAAGAGAAGAGGGTAGATATCATAAATCCAGGAATGGTCTTGCTAAAGTATCTTGTCGAGGAATTTCATATTGAAAATGTAAAGATTTCTGAAGCAGCCTTGCGTGACGGGATGATCCTTAATTATATCAATGCACAACAGAAGTCGCCGGGGCCGGAACCAAGTACGTCTTTCCCCGATCCCCGGAAAAAAAGCGTGTATGAGCTCCTGCGCAAGTGCCACTGGCAAAAGGAGCATTCCCTGCATGTCACAAAGTTGGCGATACAACTTTTTGACGCCTTTAAGGAGGATCTTGAACTTTCGGCCAATGATCGTGAGTTATTGGAATATGCCAGCCTTATGCATGATATAGGTTATCATATCTCACACCGGAAACATCACAAACACGCTTTGTATCTCATCAGGAATTCAGATTTGCGCGGGTTCACGGAAGATGAAATTAATATTATGGCCAATGTTGCCAGGTATCATCGCAGGTCAACGCCACATAAGCGGCATCTGCCTTATAAAGAACTGGATAAATCCCTTCGGAAACGTGTAAAAAGACTATCAGGTATCTTGCGGGTGGCAGACGGACTGGATCGCAGTCATTACCAGAATGTACGTGAGCTGGAGATCGTAAAAGAGCCGGAAAAGATCCTTCTTCGCATTACTACTGAAGGTGATCCTGAACTGGAAATTTGGGGCGCAATGCGCAAGTGCAGATTGTTTGAGAAAGTAACGGGTAGGTCGTTAAAGATCTTGGCAGGGAAGGAAAAAATAGAAACTATAGGGTAGAGTTCATGCTTTATTTTTTATTTTATCCAATATGTTTAACAGGAGAAAAGAATAGAACATTTTATAGCTTTATTGCTCAGAAATTTTTCCTTTCTAGATCATAAAGGCTTGAAAAATAAAAATATAACCTTTCAGAAATTAAATTACATAATAGTAAAATGTTCATACAGGAGCAGTATCAGAAATGCAATTATATTCATATCTCAGTTCAAAACTTACAATAAAATAAGAACAATCTTGAATTTTTGAAAATAATTTGAAATAAATCCTCTTTTTTATTTGTATTCTGAATTTAAAGACGAATTGAAGTGAAAGTTGAATATAGCAAGTTATAGAATTGCTCAATAAATTCTGAAATTAAAAATAATTAAATATGAAAAATCTAACAAAGAAAAAATTTGTTCTACTCGTAATGGTAATTCTTGCCCTTGCAGAAATTGGTTCATCTTTCATTACAGGGATATTATCTCCTTTTATAAATAATTAAAAGACAAAATAAATCGTAATTCCTGAATTACTAAATGAAGGAAAATAAAACAAGCGAAGTAACCGTAAAAACCAACATTAGTTATAGGAAATAGCGGGTTTTGCCGAAGAATTAGAATCTTGAAACTAAAGGTTAAGCCGACAAAATCGTGTACCTATTCCCGCGATTCGTCCATGACCATAACCTTTGGCAAAAATATGAAACAAGAAAAGTCATACTAAATACTAATTAAGATGAGCGAATCTTACCAATAGTTCGATTTTTATTCTGGTACTGAAATCGAGGTACTCCGAATAAAAGATATTAGAAAGGTGTTTTCCTAATAAATAAAAGCGGAATCATTGCGCACGACGAAAACAAGAAATAAAATTGACAGAAGCGGATTTAGATAAAGAATTGAACCAACTATTGATTAAGGTTAGAAAGATCTATCGAGAAGATAGCAGGATGATTCATTTTCGCTCTCTTTCAAATTTCATTCATACATTGACCTCTGAACAGGAAACCATACCGGTTAAAAAAAACTATTCAAATCGAGTTGCTTTAGGCCGATTAAGGAAAAAAGAACTGATTCTGGAATATCTTGAACGATTGTTAATAGAAAGCGAAGTGACCGAGGAAGTATCCGATAAATACTTTAGCGACTTTATTAAACCGTTGGGCATCTACATGTCTTCTTATCATAAGTTTTCGTATGCCGGTGGCGGTGCATTATTTCTAAAGTTTGCCTCATTCCTCACTACAGGAATTTTCCTTGATTACCTTCTTCTACTAATTACAGGTAGATGGGTGTATTTAACTATCCTTATTTTAATTTTATTTTCTTTGAGGTACTATGGAAAGTACAAGCAAAAGAGAGTTTTCGGATACAGATATTAATTCAATATAATAAGTGAACAATATTTAGCAATACAAAGCGAGGAATACCTTTCAAAAATGACATTTTTGACTATCGATTAAAAACAAAGTTTATTGATTAATCTATGGCTCTTTGAGGTCAAAGTATCAGTAACTTATGAACAAAAAAAAATACATTACTAAGGAATCCGTCGAAGAAGCAACTTCAATCATTTTTTATATTGTGGTTGGTTGGATTTGGCCTATCAATTTTGTGGTTAACCAATTTCTTCAGCGAATTAATCTTTAAGAAACAGCACCTCTTGATTTATATCCTCCTGATTTTTACATCCTGGAGAATGATAAAAATATTCAGAGCATATTTACGGAGTAAAGCCAAATCAAATTGATTAAAGCTGCAGCTAAAAAAGATGATTTTAAAGCTAATTTATGAAACATCTGATTTTTCAGTGAAAACTCGTAAAACTTAAAAGAACATACAGATGAAAAAAATATACTTCGACAATATGAAAAATTGGATTTGGATTTCCATTTTAATCCTTGGCCTCGTTCTTATTCTAACAGGAACTTTTAAAGTTTTTGATTTTGAGAATCCTAAACTAAACGATTATATAAGTGCCAGCGGATTTTTACTTCAAGTGACTTATTTCACACGGATATTTTGGTTTAAGAATTATTTTCAATGGAATAGAAGGGGAGCGTATATCCGGGTTAATTCCTTTATAGGTAAAACATTGAAATTTGATGATATTAAAGCTACGGAAATGAACGAAGGAAAATTCACAATAACGAAAGTTGATGGTAAAATGGTAACTTTTAAATTAAATGAAATAGCAGAATCTGATTCTCAAAAAATGAATGAGATCATTGTCAAAAATACCATTACCAGCAGGATATAGGATATGGGATATAAATGATATCTAGAATACTTAAACAATTAATTAAAACCGGCCGCGAGATTAGTCTAAATCATTGAAAATAATTGTGATTGGCCCATCACACACAACATTGTAATTTAATAAAAAGACCTGCCATGAAAAAGATCTTTGCATCTACAATATTAGTTGGAACGCTATTCATTTCCTGTTCCAAAGATGATGACAATTCGCCTAACGAATTCACCTGCGACTCTTTAGCTGAAGTTATTGAAGAGGAAGATTTCAGTGAAATTAATACATCTAATTACACTTTAAATGAAATTCAACTAAGTGGGAATTGTTTAGAAGTAACCGTCAGTTCAAGCGGTTGCGACCCCACACCTTGGGAAATGCATTTATACAGTGTAAATGCTTTTTATACAGCTGACCCTTATGCGAGAGCCGTTAAAATAGAACTGATAAATAACCAAGCTTGTTTAGCTGTTTTTCAAAAGACCATTTCTTTTGAATTAACACCCTTTCAACTTGATGGACAAGACGAATTATTGCTAAACATAGAAGGTTGGGACCAAAGAATAATATATGAATATTGAATTAACAAATTAAAAAATAAACTACGGGAATCCCGGTAAAAAATCATTTTAAACTTGAAAATTTTCATCCAAATACTCATCTTAATTTGTCCGTTGCTGGCCTGGAATCAACATGTCTATGATTCACCGGTTACACAAACCTGGCCGTCAATTTTTAAATCAAATTATCAGGAGATCAAAAGGACGATAGCTATTGAGGAAAATGCAATTATTTTGAGTACTGAAAATTCTAAAGGAAAAGAATTTGAAATTCTATATATCAGGAAAATTGAACGTTCCAATGAGGAAATCATATACAAATGCAGAACATCAGGTAATAAAGATGCGACGGTTATAATTCCTGCTGTTGGAACGGTAAATCGGATTGACCTGTACAAAGCTTCCGCAAAGACCGGAGAAGAAATCCAGTACAGATTTCATATCTTCTAAGTAAATTCACCTCCGTATATTTGAACTATAATTTATATTATGTAAAATAGAAAATTTTGGATCCTGCACAGCTAGCAAGAAATTTGACCTTTTAAAAAGATCCCAATAAACCCCTTTTTTGAAAATCACCTTTTCCCTCTCGAATTTTTGAAAATACGCTATTGAAATATTTTCTAGACCAGGGTTAACCGTAAACTCTTTCCATATTAATAAGCTTCCCCAAAATTACTATTTTTTCTCACTCTGGGTTCTTTCTCTTATTTCTCCCTGATAATTGATGGACTGTCGTTGCGAACTTGTAACCGAAGTACGCGCTTTACCATTTGGATATAAAGTCACTGTAAAATTCAAATCTTCATTTCCCTGGTCTCCTCCAAAATTCAATAAAAGCCTGTTCTCATTTTGTCCTTTTACAACTTCAAGATCTTCGGCTACACCTTTAAATTTAATTCCGCCTTCTGTACCGTATCCTCCGCCACTGTGACGTACTCCAAAATAAGGTAAGAAAACATTCACACTATCTCCTTCAAAACGGATATAATTGGGATTACCAATAAGATTAATGTTGCCGCCGCTCAAAGGGTAAGCCCATTCATTCTGAATTTCGAATTGTCTACTTTCAACAAGATTCCGAAGTTGATCCATCTTCTCTACATCTTCGCTGTTCTTTGTACTTCCGCAGGAAACCGCCGTAAAAAACATTAGGATCATGAGCATTAGCGTATTCCAGCGGTTATAATTCAGCAGTGAATTTGATGCTCTAAAATGTCTCATAAGTTCTATTTAATTGTTATCCTCTACATCATCAATTTTTAAACCAGAATACTTTCTTATGTTCTTTTTCTGAAAAAGAAAACCCTTAAAAAATGTCATTTTCCAAGGGTTTTCTACGGAGCTTTTGCTAATAATTATTTTATTTGTTTACGCTCGTTTCCGGTAACTGTATTTTCACTCACTGAATTTACTTCTTCATTACTCAGCTGTTCCTTGAATTCATTAATAATTCCTCCTTTTAAAAGGATTTGGATCTGCCGGTCACTTAGAGAATGTTTGGTCTCAAATTCTACTGCTTTTGCTCCTTTCTCGGCCTTCTGAACCTTGACTCTGATATTCTTTCGGTTTCTGATATCTTCAGTAAGGTTGGTAAAACTCACCACATCCCCCTGCTCTATTTTATCGTAATCTTCAATATTAATGAAGTCTAGCGGGAGAATGCCGAAATTAACCAGGTTCTGCCAAGCGATTCTCGCATAAGAATTAGCGATTACGGCAACCTGTCCCAGGTATTTTGGTGCCAGTGCGGCGTGTTCCCGGCTGGACCCCTGTGCATAATTGTCTTTGGCTACCACGATATGGCCTCCAAAATCTTTTTTTGCCTGCTGCGCACGATCGTAAAAAGAATCATCAATTACAGAATAGGAAAACTTACTGATTTCTGGTAAATTACTTCTGAAAGGCAATACTTCTGCCCCTGCCCGCAGGATTTCATCTGTAGATATGTTATCGCCCATTTTAAGCAAAACAGGAACATCATAAGAATCTTGTAAAGGATCTATTGTAGGTAAAGTTTTAATATTAGGCCCTTTTTTAAGCTCCACGTTTTCATTGTCTTCCGGAGGCGCAACCAGCATCATCGTATTGATCAATTCCTTCTCGGGATACTCGTACTTCGGATATTTCATATCGTACAACTTCTCAAGGTCCCTAGGATCTGTAATTTTTCCTGTTAATGCGGAAGCGGCTGCAGTCTCAGGGCTACACAAATGTACGCGGTCATCTTCTGTACCCGAACGACTTGGAAAGTTTCGTGGCATCGTTCTCAGACTAATTGTATCTGAAGCCGGTGCCTGCCCCATGCCTATACAGCCCATACATCCTGACTGGTGGAACCTCGCTCCTGCTGCTATAAGTTTTTCAAAGCCTTTATTAGCGATAAGATTCTGAATGACCTGCCGTGAAGTTGGGTTTATATCAAAAGAAACTTCTTCCTTGGTGGACTTTCCATCTACAATAGCACCTGCCACCCAGAAATCACGCACCCCTGGATTTGCGGAAGAACCTATCACCACCTGTCCAATTTCCTGTCCTGCAACTTCACTTACAGGAACTACATTCCCCGGACTTGTAGGCAGAGCGATTAAAGGTACAAGATCATCAAGAATAATTTCGTCCTCAAGATCATAGGTACAACCTTCATCAGGAAGCAATTCTATCCAATCCTCTTCCCTATGCTGGGATCTTAAATATTTTTTGGTTTCCTCATCACTCGGGAAAACGGTTGTGGTAGCTCCAAGCTCTGCACCCATGTTGGCTATAACATGCCTGTCCATGGCACTAAGTTCTTTTAGCCCTTCACCATAATATTCTATTACTTTACCAACGCCACCTTTTACATCATAGCGTCTCAGCATTTCCAGGATCACATCTTTCGCGCTGACCCAATCCGGCATCTTCCCGGTTAGCTTCACTCCCATTACTTGCGGCATTTTCACAAAATAAGGTTGTCCTGCAATGGCTGCGGCAACGTCCAGTCCTCCTGTTCCAATGGCCAGCATTCCCAGGGAACCTGCAGAAGGCGTATGACTGTCTGAGCCTACCATAGTTTTTCCCGGTTTCCCAAACCTTTCCATATGTACCGGGTGACTTACCCCATTACCGGGACGGCTATACCATATTCCGAATCTTTGTGATGCCGAGAGTAAAAAAGCATGATCATCGGCATTTTTAAAATCGGTTTGCAAAAGGTTATGATCTACGTATTGCACGGCAACTTCAGTCTTTGCTCTATCCAGTCCCATGGCTTCCAGTTCCAGCTGTACCAGCGTACCGGTAGCATCCTGAAGTAAGGCCTGGTCTATTTTAATTCCAATCTCTTTACCTGGAGTCATTTCCCCTTTGATAAGATGGTCTTTAATTAATTTTTGCGTGACATTTAATTTTGACATAGTTGGTATGTTTTCTCTTCAAATTAAAAATTTTACAGGGATTAGTTGATGGGTTTAACAATATCTTAAACGTTGATGCAGCAGAAAACCTGTATTTTAAAATTTAGAAAAGATTTTCAAATTTAAGACAGCACAACAGCGTATGAATTCATTTTTAAAAAAGGCACTTTTTGGAGGAGTTTTTGCCGCTCTTCTCGTGGGCGTAGGAACTTATATTATTGGATTAGTGACGGGATCTGAAGCCATGCACCTTTTTTCCACGACGCTCTCAAGGTTTAAAACACTTTGTAATACCGTCATACTTTCTTCATCAACCATTCTTGCATTGATGCTTACTCTTTTAAGTCTTAGCCGCTCCGCAAATACAAAACTAAATCACGAACACTATCACCGTGTACTTACTCTTGCAAAGTTGGTAAGTATTCTTATTGTAGTTGCCGTGATGGCGCTGCTGTTACTTAATCTTCCTGTAGATGAAAATTCGCAGGTCCCAGATTCGTGGTACAGGATAATATACTATCTCAGCCTTGCGCTTGCCGCAATTATTGGCGGCGGATTTGTTGCTGTAATTTCAATGCTTTATAGTACCATCGCAAACGTAATTCTTATTGTAGGGTACAATAAGGAAGATCATCCTTTGGTGCAAAGAAGCGAAGACAGGAAACAAAGTGAACAGCAGAATAAGGAAAATACTCAACGGGAATAAATTCCCGCGATCAAATTATTCTTCAGCAACTATGCTACGATGATTTATATGTTGCAGATAAATTTCTGCTGAACAAGCCTTTCAAATGTCATTTTAGAATACCTGTAAACCCTTCTGAAACAAAAATACCTGAAGCAAAGCTCCAGGTATTTTTCTAAATATTGTTACAATCCTATAAATTTGGATTTCCGCCGCCGGGATAATCTGTAGAACCCAGTCGCAGAATGATATCTTTTTGCTGACCTTCAGAAAGATTAAAACCGGGTTTCCCTTTATACGGAAAGAAGAAACTGAATTCTCCCATATATGATCTCCAGCTTTCCGCCAGGCTAAACTTTTTATTTTCACTTTTTATTTCCGGAAGTCGGAATCCTTCCTTGTCAGAATCATAATATGCACCCTCGGCTGAACATCCAGAAAAGACCATTCCTTCATTAATTTCACTATGAATTACAACCGCTTCACCTGAAACTGCTGGGAAATCCCGAACTGAAATTGAAAAATGCCCAAAAATCTTGTTCTTGTCATTGATGTCCTTCACTTCAAAATCAGAATTTTTATTGTTGATAGGATGCGTAAAAATTGGCGCGCCGCCTGCATCTTCAGAAACCGTTTTAAGAGGTGCGTAAGTGTTGTCAAGTGCTGCCTTATGTGTCACAAGAATAGCTTTGATTTTATAACCTTCTTCCACGAGATGTTTCACTCCTTTTTGTGCTCCTTTCCCCACTGTATCAATGAGGATCATATCCTGCCGGTTTAAATGCCTAATAGCATATCCCTGGCTTCCGTCCTCCATTTTTATAACAAAAGTATCGGGAACAAGGTTCACAAACTTTCCGGTTTCGGTTTGCTTAATAAATTCAGCTGATTCTCGGTTTATAACCTCTTTCTTATCTACGGTCTTCATTTAAATCTGTTTTTGAGTTCAATTTAAATATACAATCACAGCAAAATCCTTCCAAAGCTTTTAGGAGTGTTTAACGGGTATTTAGGAGTTCGTTAACGCCAGCGAAAAAGCAGCGTATGAACCGTGGCCACTAAAGGAAAATGAGGTAGAAAGTTCTTGATCATGAAGTGTCAAAAAGGGGATTCCGAAGCCATTTTTTTGAAGCTGAATATTTCCTGCCGTAGCCCCTGAATTTTCAGAAACTAACTTTAGAAATGTTTGCTTCATCTCTTCTGAAGAAGCTTTAAAAATGCCATTTTTAAATGCTGTTTCATATCTATTTACAGCCGTGGTATGAATTGCTTCCAGAGTAATTCTGGAAGTAGTAAAATAAGATTTACCTTCAATTTTTACCTCTCCCGAAGCTTGCTCTTCAGAAAATTCCGAAAGTCTGCATTCCAAAATCTTCCAGTTTAGCCTTCTGTCAAGCTCAAAATGCCTCTGATGTGCCTTATAAGCAGCTTCTTTCATGCTCCATAAAAGCCAGACAGCCACGGTAGGCTTTTCTGTGTTCCAGATAAGTTCCTGCTCTGCTTCCAAAAAGACTTTTTGCTGCCATCCTTTCCGCTTCCAATTGCTTTGAATTGCCGCAAGCTGCAGGTCCACCACATCATTGCCAATCATGCTCCTGCCCTTTTCTCTTTGATGATTGCAACCGCATCTTTTACCGTTAACATATTGTCCATAGAATCATTGTCTATGGCAATATCAAATTCATCCTCCACATCGAGCACGATATCCACCAGGTTGGCCGAATTGATTTCCAGATCCTTCAAAAAATCTGTTTTTAAATTAAAATCCTGAAAAGCAGGTTCGTTCTGAACGTAAGGAGATACGATCTTTTTAAGGCAGTGCATTATTTCATTTGTTTCCATTGGCTGATGTAATTTGTTCAACTTAAATGTATTTCTAAAATAAGGTTTTTAATTGTTCATTTCTTTCTCTAAACAGATCTAAAAAGAACGACAGCATTGACATCTCCAAATCCAAAACTTGCTTTGGCAATTGTGGTAAGTTTAAGCTCCTGCGTCTTTTCCGGAACTTTTCTTCGCCCAATGAGTTTTAGAATTTGTGGATGAAGATCTTCAGAATTTATATTTCCAAAGAAAAACGCCTTTTTCAGCTGCAGCAGACTTGCCACACATTCAATACTTCCGGCCGCGCTCAGGCAATGTCCTGTCATTCCCTTTAGAGAATTAATAAGCGGAAAATTTTCTCCTTTTCTTCCTAACGCCTGACTCCAGTTTTCAATTTCTGTTGGGTCCATAGCCGTTGCCGTTAGATGTCCGTTTATTCCATCTATTTCTTCCGGCTTTATACCGGTTTCCTGCAGCGCTTTTTTTATGCAGCGCTGTACGGCTTTTGAATTTGGTGCGGTCATGCTTCCGCCGCCGGTTTGTCCGCCGCTGTTGATATGGCCGCCCAAAACTTCAGCATAAATTTTAGCGCCTCTTTCCTGGGCACTTTCCATATCTTCCAAAAGCAGTGCTCCTGCCCCACTACCGGGTACAAATCCGGTGGCTGACTCGCTCATGGGCCGCGAAGCATCTTCTGGTTTATCGTTGTACTTGTGCGGCAGAATCCTCATGGCATCAAATCCGCCCCAGATGTATGGGCCTGAATCTCCGCAACTTCCCGCCAGCATTCTTTTTGCCTTGCCCGATTTGATACGGTCGTAAGCCATTAAAACAGCTTCTGTTCCCGTAGAACATGCCGATGAATTGGTGGTCACTTGGTTTCCGCAGCCAAGAATCGTGTTGAGATAGGTGCTGACTCCGCTGGCCATGGTTTGCAGAACGCTTGTACTGCCAAGTCTACGGGTCTTTCCCGCATCAATTAGATGTATGGCTTCCCGAAATTTATCTGCACCCAAAAGCCCGGTGCCAAAAATAATTCCGCTGTCAAAATCTGGTTCTTCAGGATTCTTAAGAGGTAAACCGGCATCTTTCCAGGCGTCTGTTCCGGCAATGGTGCCGTAGACGATTCCGCTGCAGTTAAGTCCGCGGAGCTGTAATGGTGAAAAATACTGCTCCAGCATTTCCTGTGGAATTTCAGGTTCCCCGGCAATCTGGCAGCTAAAATTAAGTTCCTTCAGCTTTTCTTGAAACTTGATTCCACTTTTTCCGGTACGAATGGCCTGTTCGAAATTTTCCAAACCCACGCCATTTGGCGCAGCAACTCCCATTCCCGTGATAACAACTCTTTTACTCATCTTCCTTGATCATTCCTGAAATTTCTCCTCTGCAGACCAATTTTTCTGCTGCATTGAACATTTTGACTTTGCACTTCAATTTGTTGAACCTGAAAAATTGCTTTTCTGACACCACTTTTACCTCTTCCCCGGGATACACCGGAAGATAAAAATCCACATCGGTTTTTGTCATCGCAACTTTTCCCGACTCACTAAACTTCCCAGCCATCAGGTAAATTCCGAGGGAAACCACTCCAATTTGTGCCATACATTCTGTAAGGATGACTCCCGGTGTAACTGGAAAATTCTTAAAATGTCCTTCGTAAAAAAAGGAATCCTGTGGAAAAAAATAGGTGCCCGTTATACCATTTTCAGAAACTTCTTTTAATTCATCAACAAACAGGAAAGGTTTGGAATGAGGTAAAAGTGAAATAATTTCAGAAGAATTCATTTTTTGGGCACTGCACATCAGTTTCTAATTTTTCCTGCTGAACTTGATTATTATTATTATTATTATTATTATTTTATATGTTCTCCTCCATTTACGGGAATGATTGCGCCGGTAATCCAACTGGCTTCGTCTTTACTTAAAAGATACACCACATTTCCAACGTCTGCCGGAGTTGTTAATCTCTTAAACGGATTACGTTTTACCGCATGCTCATGAAGCGTCTCGTAGCCCGGAATCATTTGAAATGAACGCGTAAAAGTCATTCCTGCCTGAATGCAATTCGCCCGTATACCTTTGGGAGCAAACTCCAAAGCCATGCTTCTCGTAATCGCCTCTAACGCCACTTTCGAGGCCGAAACTGCTGCATAATTTTTCCATGCTTTAGAATTCCCTTCGCTTGTAAAAGATAGAATTCGCGCATCTTTGGCAAATAGGCCTGCGTTAAAAAGAATCTTGGACCAATCATAGAGTGTGATGGCCATGGCATCTATGGTTTGATGAAAATCATCATTTTGCAAAGTGGATTCTGCGCCAAACATGGGCTTTAAATTCCCTTTTGCGATACTGTGCAGCAGGGTTCTTAGTTTCCCCTTTTCACCAAGAATGGTTGTGATCTCTGCGACCATTTCTTCCCGGCGTTCCTTTCTTGTAGCATCTACATTGAAGGTACGCAGCTCCACTTCATGCTTTCTTATTTCTTCAAAAGATTCTTTGATTTCAGCCATGTTCTCCCTGCGGTCGCGATGAATGACAATAATATTCATGCCATGAGCAGCAAGCTTCTTCGCCGAGGCTAATCCCAATCCGCTGCTCCCTCCCAGGATAAGTGCCCAGTAATTCTTATTTTCAAAATCCTTTACCATTGTAACAATACTCTTTGTGCAGAAAATCCGGGGCCAAAGCTTAGCATAAGCCCCTGCTCCCCTTTTTCTACCGGTTTATCAAAAAATCTTTCCAGTACATAAAGAACGGTCGCACTGCTCATATTCCCGTACAACCTCAAAACTTCTTTAGTTTCATCTATATTCTTCCCTAAGTTACCAAAAAGATTTTCAACCGTTTGCACAATTTTCTTTCCGCCGGGGTGAAAAATGAAATGATCTACCTGCTCAATATTACTGTTATGTTCTTCAAGAAAGGGATGAATAATTCGTGGAAAGTGATCTGAAATATTCTGAGGAACTTTAGGGTCCAGGATCATTTTAAGTCCGCTGTCCACAAGATCAAAACCCATCATGTGGGTCGCATCATAAAAATGGTACATTCCTTCGCCTAGAATTTCAGGTCCTGTGGCTTCTTCTTCCGAAGAAAGCAATGCACAGGCCGCTCCATCTCCAAAAATTGCAGCACTTACCATGTTTGCCATAGAAAAATCATCTAACTGAAGCGTAGCCGTGGGACTTTCAACCGCAATCACCGCTGCCCTCTTTCCCGGATTAGATTTCAGAAAATTCCTGGCATAAATAATACCTGAAATTCCTGCGGCGCATCCCATCTCTGTCACGGGAAGACGTACCACGTCCTGTTTCAGTTTTAGTTCATTTATGAGGTAGGCATCCAGCGACGGGATCATGATCCCGGTGCAGCTCACAGTAATGATATAATCAATAGATTCGGCTTTCCAGGAGGCTTTTTCAAGTGCTTTCTGCAGCACCTTTTTCCCCAGTTTTTTAGCTTCGCGGGCATAGATCCTGTTCTTTTGTTCAAAAGAAGTAGCGGTAAAAACTTCCAAAGGTTCCATGATGGAATATCTTTTATCTACGGCAGCTCCTTCAAATATCTTGATGACCTTGCGCCTAAAACGCTCTTCCTGCCCACTAAGCCAGGTTTCCACAAAAGGAATAACCTGTGTAGTTTCCTTCGAATACTGCGGAAGTTGTTTCGCGACTGTCGTTATTTTTACACTCATAGGTTTTGCTAAGCTATTTAGGTTGAGGCTTTATAAGAATCCACTGGTACCGAAAAGCCCATTTCCAGCGAATTTTTTGATGTTTTACCATCAGGTCTTCAGAAAATTTCTCCAGATCTCGTTTCCTGAAACCTCTTAAAATAGAAGTAAGTCCATCTTCACGGGCAATCGGGTTATTAATAAAAACCGCGCAAAAAGCCTGAAAAAGGTAATATGCGGTCCTGCTTCGCTGCAAGTCATTAATTACAATTCCCAAATTTGCAGAGTTCAGGAATACTTCCAGAAGGTGCTTTATCCTTACATCTTCAAAATGGTGCAGTGTTAGCGTGCACAACACAATATCGTATTTTTTTTCTGCAAAAGATGTAGAGAAAATGTTAAGGGCTTCAAACTTTATTTCAGGATAATCCTGGGAAAGATCTTCCGCTATTTCAATGGCATAAGGATTTGCATCAATTCCTAAAAGCTCCAGGTTAAGATTGTTTTTTCTTCCGTAGTTGGCGATTTCCCTAAGAATAGTACCATTCCCACAACCCACATCTACTATTTTTACAGGAGCTTGAGGTTTAGTTTGCGAAATGATCTTTTTAATACCTTCAATCGTGATCTTGTTTCCACCAAGCCATTTATTGACCTTGTCGAGATCCTTGAGGGTTTTGGCAAGTTCAGGACCTTTAAGCTCAAAGTCATCCATGACTTCACTCTCACGAGTGCGGTATTTCGTGTTTACCAGTTTCATAAGATTAAATTTCCGTGGGTTCTTTGAATAAGATGGGGCAGCAAAAATGGCATTTTTGACACCACAGTTTGTGAAACTTCTGCAAGCGAGGGATTAAGTAATATCTTTTGAAGAAATTTCCCGGTGCGCAACCTGCTACTAAAGGTTTGATGCCATTTTTGGGCATATTCTTTTTCCATTTCTTTTCGATCAATGTTGATTTTAGCCAGGTGCTTTAGAACAGTTTCCGAAGCCAGTTTCGCACTATGTATAGCCATGGCCATTCCATTCCCGCACAGCGGATGCAGTAATCCTGCGGCGTCGCCCATCATTAGGATATGATCTTTAATTATTTCCTTTTTACTGAAAGAAATCTGTGCTATGGTCAATGGTTTTTTAAACAGAGGTTTTGCATCTTCAAAAAAAGCATCCAATAATGGGTTTTTCCGAAGCACTTTTTCCTTGAATACTTCAGGATCCTTGTATTCTTTAAAACTTTCAAAAGTGGCCAGATAGCACACGTTTACAGCGCCTGTTTCTGTTTTTGAAAGTCCGCAATAGCCGCCATTGAAATTATGGAGCCCAACAATGTTTTCAGGAAAATCTGGGGAATCATAATGTGCTTTGACAGCCAGCCACGGCGCTTGTGCACCAAAAAATGGCCTCTCCAGCTTCTTATCCAAGAGCGATCTTTTCCCAAAAGCTCCCAGCACAATTTCCGACGCATAATGATTTCCCGGCGAAGTGCTAAGGTTCATTTTGTCTCCGGAATAATGCACAGAAATGACATTTTCGGGTACTATATGTACCCCACATTTTTTGGCCTCCTGAAAAAGATAATGATCAAAAGAAAATCGGCTCAAACCTAATCCTCCCAGGGGCAATTCTGTTTCAGTCATTTTACCTTGCGCGGTACTAAACTGGAGACGGGAAATTTCCACAGGTTCGAGGTGTTCCAACGAAAGTCCGAGTGCTGCAAAATAAGGCTTTATCTCGCGAGAGACATACTCACCACAGACTTTATGATGCGGAAAATTCTCTTTTTCAAAAAGTCTCACTGAAATGCCCTTTTTGGCCAGGTGAATAGCAGCAGTTAAACCTGCCAGACCTCCTCCCACAATGATCACGGTTTTTTCTTTCAATATTTTTGGGCTTTAGCAATAAAAAAACCCGGAAGAACACCCGGGTTTTCACACTTAAAGCCTGAGAGACTAGTTTTGTGCCTGTCTCTCGGCCTCCTCGATTAATTCCTCATTTGCAACAATGGCAAGTTCCACTCTCCTGTTTTTAGATCTTCCTTCGACAGTAGAGTTGTCATATTTAGGCTGACTTTCACCATACCATTTGGTTTCTATTCTTCCCTTGGAAATTCCACCTTCATTTACCAGGTAATTTGTTACCGCCTGTGCTCTATTTTTTGAAAGCGTTAGGTTGTAAGCGTCACCACCAGTACTATCTGTATGTCCTTCTACCAAAATATTGGTGTCTGGATATTCCTGTAGAATATTTGCAAGGGAATTCAATGCCTGCTCAGATTGTTGGTTGATATTATATCTTTCGGTATCAAAATACACACCGCTGGTTTCATCAAAAGTGACGTTTATTCCTTCTCCTACACGTTCCACTTCGGCACCAGGAATTTCCTGTTCAATTTGCTGAGCCTGCTTGTCCATTCGGTTACCAATATATGCACCGGCAGCACCACCAACAACACCACCTATAATGGCACCAAGGGCAGTATTCCCGTCACCAACATTGTTTCCAACCACACCGCCAATTACTGCTCCTCCCGAAGCTCCAATGACGGTTCCTTTTTGTTTATTGTTTGCATTTCTAGTCGCATCACAACCTACTAATAGGATTGCTGCAAAAAGTACCGCGAACATTTTGTTTGCTATTGTTTTCATTTTCTCTTTCTTTTTTCTTTTTATTCTTTATTAAAATTCATTCTAATAGTAAAGGGCTCTCCTTCAAACCTCACTGTATGTTCCCATACCATTTGATTGCCTGTTAATGTAATAAGATCAATTCGATAACCTTCATTTCCTCGTGTAGATTCATGTTCCTCATTCGTGGGCTTCAGCATGAAGTCATAATTACCTGTTTCTTTATTCACTTCATTAATGGACCAAATAAAGAACCTGGTATCTGAATTACACTGCGTTTTTATGGGAACATAAGAGCCAGTGTTGTTATTAGAAATAAAATTCCACTGGCTGCCTTCTAGGCAAGTTGCAGAAGTATCATCAAAAAGTTGCACATTAAAATCTCCCGTGCTTCCGGGATAGGTGATACTGGTAAGAAGCCAGTCACCCTTAAATGTTTTTCTGGCTTCCCTAACTTTTCCTGAGCCACAGGAGGCCAGGAACAGAATAGCGACCAGAACACTTAGAATTTTCTTCATTTTAGGGCATTTTAGGGGTTAAAAAATCCGGTAAAAGCATGATTTTTATCACCATGCAAACACCGGATTATTTTTTTTTGAAATTATCTTCTGAATAATCTACTTATAAGTGCGATCACAAGAAGAACAAGGAATATATAAAAAATGATCTTCGCTATGTCTGCAGCACCTTCAGCAATTCCACCGAAGCCGAAAATGGCTGCTACTAAAGCAATAATTAAAAAGATAATGATTAAACGTATCATGCTTAAAGATTTTAATTGATTAGTTAATCTAAATTACATTTCGCATTCCCGGCCAACAAAACATTATTAATATTTTAACAGGATAAACCTAAAGAAATTATAAAAAACTAAAATTTATTAAAAATAATTCTCAATAAGCTAACAATTCCATTAAAGCAGATCTAAATCTTTCTTTTGGAAGGTATTGGTTTTCGAGGGATGTATTAAATGGAATGGGCGTTTCAAGGCTCCCCACTCTTTTTACCGGTGCATCCAAAAATTGGAAACAATCATCGGCAATCAACGCAGCAATGTCTGATGCTATTCCTCCAAAAAGACTATCCTCCTGTAGGATGATTACTTTCCCTGTTTTTTTTACCGAATCAAAAATCGCCTCCTTATCCAGCGGTTGCAATGTTCTTAGATCCAGCAAATTTGCATTAATCTGGCTGTTCTCTTCCAGCACTTCCATTGCCCAATGAACACCCGCGCCGTAACTAATGATAGTTACATCTTTTCCTTCTTTTAAAACTGCGGCTTTTCCAAAAGGAAGCGTATAATAACCGGAAGGCACCTCTTGTCTCACACTTCGGTATAAAGCCTTATGTTCGAAAAACAGCACAGGATTAGGATCATTAATTGCTGTATTCAGCAAACCTTTGGCGTCATAAGGAAAAGCGGGATAAATGACTTTCAAGCCAGGTGTTTTTGTAAACCAGGCTTCATTCGTCTGGCTGTGAAAAGGCCCGGCTCCAACTCCGCCGCCACAGGGCATTCTTATAACCACATCAGCATTTTGATTCCATCGATAATGTACTTTTGCAAGGTAATTTACAATAGGATTAAAACCTGAAGCCACAAAATCTGAAAATTGCATTTCAACGACCGCCTTCATGCCTTTTATGGATAATCCCATTGCAGCTTCCACAATACCCGATTCACAAATAGGCGTATTCCGCACTCTTGCCCTGCCAAATTTTTCCACAAAGCCTTCTGTAATTTTAAAGACGCCTCCGTACTCGGCAATGTCCTGTCCCATAATTACCAGGTTGTCGTGGCGCTCCATGGACTGTCTTAAGCCTTGAGAAACAGCATCAATAAAACGGATGTTTTCATTTTTAGAATTATGGTTAACCTCTTGGTAATCAAAACATTCAAAAATGTCATTTAACTCAGTAGTTTCATCAGCTTCAATGGGAGGTTCATCAGAGGCTTTTTGCAGGTGCGCATCAATTTCAGCTTTTATTTCCTGCTTTAAATTTTCATCCTCCTTTGAAGTTATAATACTTTCAGAAAGAAGATATCTGCGAAAGTTATCTATAGGATCTTTTTTCGCCCATTCCTCCATAAGCTCATTCGGCACATACTTGGTACCGCTTGCTTCTTCGTGACCACGCATTCTAAAGGTCTTAAATTCCACCAGTACAGGCCGGGGATTTTCTCTCATGTCACGGGCAAGGGAAGAAACTTTTTGAAAAACTTCCACGATGTTATTTCCATCTATAATGTGACCTTCCATACCGTAGCCTTTGGCGCGATCTGCAAGATGTTCACAATTGAACTGTTCCGAAACAGGCGTGGAAAGTCCGTAGCCATTATTTTCTATACAGAACAACACCGGCAGTTGCCAAACGGAAGCGATGTTTAAGGCTTCATGAAAATCTCCTTCACTGGTGCCGCCCTCACCGGTAAAAACAGCAGTAATATTCTTTTCATTTTTCAGTTTATGGGCCAAGGCAATTCCATTGGCAACCCCCAATTGAGGTCCTAAATGTGAGATCATCCCAACGATCTTGAATTTTTGGGTTCCGAAGTGAAAACTGCGATCTCTTCCCTTAGTAAATCCTGCTGCTTTGCCCTGCCACTGGGAAAAAAGCCGATATAAAGGGATATTTCTTCCCGTAAAGACACCCAGGTTCCTGTGCATGGGAAGTATATATTCATCTTCCTGCATTGCTGCCGTAACTCCAACGGCAATGGCTTCCTGGCCTATTCCACTAAACCATTTTGAGATCCTTCCCTGCCTAAGTAGGATAAGCATTTTTTCCTCTATTAATCTTGGCTTTAGCATGGCGCGGTAAAGATTTTTCAGCTCTCCTGGATTCAATTCCGTAGGTTGGAAGCTGAGCGCCTGATCCTGAGATATTCTCATTTGCATATGACTCATTTGTTTCTCAAATGTACTTAAAATTAGAGCTTTCTTTACTAAGAAAAGTATAAACAGCCTTTCACTCCATGGAATTTATTTAACTTTGTGATGATAATTACATTTATTCATCTTATGGAAATGAAGAATATTCCCAGCGTGGACCTGGCCGATTTTTTGTCAGACGATCCACAACGTAAACAGAAATTTGTAAACGAAATAGGCAAGGCCTATGAGGAAATAGGTTTTGTGGCTTTAAAAAATCACTTTTTGAGCGAAAACCTTGTAGATGAACTATACAAGGAAGTAAAAGCATTTTTCGACCTGCCACTGGAAACTAAAAAGAAATATGAAATTGAAGGACTTGCAGGACAACGCGGTTATATATCCTTCGGAAAAGAGCATGCGAAAGGTAAAAAAGAAGGAGATTTAAAGGAATTTTGGCATTTTGGGCAGGAGCCTTCTGAAGATGCAAATTTAACCGAAGAATATCCTGAAAATGTAAAGGTAGAAGAGCTGAAGGATTTCAATCACGTAGGAATGGAAGCCTACCGCATGCTTGAGAAGACAGGAATTTTCGTATTACGTGCACTGGCACTTTACATTGGTGTTGATGAACATTATTTTGATCATTGGGCAAGCAACGGAAACAGTATTTTGCGTCCTATCCACTACCCTCCTATCACCGAAGAACCTAAAGGGGCCGTACGCGCCGGGGCGCATGGAGATATTAATCTTATCACTCTTTTAATGGGTGCTTCCACCGGCGGCTTGCAGGTACTTCGAAAAGACGGGGAATGGATTGACGCTATTCCAAATGAAGATGAATTGGTGATCAATGTAGGAGATATGCTGGAAAGGCATACGAACAATAAATTGCGTTCCACCATACACCGTGTGATCAACCCTCCCAAAGAGGAATGGTCAAAACCAAGATATTCTATTCCATTTTTCATGCACCCAAGAAGCGAAATGCCGTTGAACTGTATGGAAGAATGTATTGATGAAAACAATCCAAAAGCATATCCAGATATCACTGCTGGTGAATTTCTACACCAGCGACTGATAGAAATTGGCTTGAAAAAATAAATCATCATGGCTAAGAAGAAAATGGGACTTGAAGATTTGGGCGGATTTGTTTTCTCAACTGATGAAGATTTTGATCTCGATCAGGATTCTGGAGAGCAACAGGAAACCCCAGCACCTTCTAACCAGTATCTTGAAGCCCATTACAGCTCAAAAGGCAGAGCGGGCAAAACCGTTACCGTTATAACCGGCTTTGTGGGAACCGAAGATGATCTTAATTCTCTGGGAAAGCAATTGAAGAAGAAATGTGGAGTTGGCGGCTCGGTAAAGGATGGAGAAATTCTCATCCAGGGAGATGTAAGAGATAAAATAATGACTTTTTTAAAGAAAAAAGGTTATAATGTAAAACGTGTTGGAGGCTAATCTTCAACACGTTTTCTTATGATGTGCCATGGAAGAAAAGAAGTTACTACATATCACGAATGGTGATGACCTTACAGATAAACTTCAGGAATTACATATTCCAGGTGATGTCATTGTTTGGAGAGAGATGCTTTGTGAAGGGCCTACAGTACAGGAAGTTGGTAACGAGGATTTCTTAAAAATCAGGAAAAATTTTCTATGGGAAAATTATAAAATATCAAAAAAAGAATACCAGGAGAAATTTATTGATGAACTTGACAAACTGGCCGCAATCAATGGCTACGATGAAGTAATTCTATGGTTTGAGTTTGATTTGTTCTCTCATATGAACATGCTGGCGGTAATCAGTTTTTTAAAACAAAAGCGAAAAAATAATCCGCTATACCTTGTTTGCAGTGGAAGACTAAAAGGAGATCATGAACTTGCTCCCTTGTCTGAACTTTCTATTAAACAGTTACAACGGCACTACGATTGCAAAATTCATCTTACAGAAGATGATCTTCATATGGCCGAGCTTATTTGGGACCTCTATTGCAGCAAGAATCCTAAACGTTTAAAAGCAAAGATCAAAAAAACATCCAATTTTGAATATTTGTCCAGCTGCATTCGGGCGCATATTGAACGTTTCCCAAATGTAAAATCGGGTCTCAATTCATTGGAGATAAATGTCCTGAAACTCATTCAAAATCACCAAATAATTTCTTTACATCACCTGCTGGGTTATGCCTTGAAGTACCAGGGATATTATGGTTATGGTGATATACAAATGCAAAGGGTAATAGAAAAGTTAAATCCTTTTTATGCTGAAAATGGCAGCGAGGTAAAGCTAAACGAGGCCGGGCTACAGGCTATTTCCGCTTCTAAAAATTATTACCAGGATCTTAAAGATAATGATCATTATGGCGGAGTGGCGAAATATGATTTTTTATATGACCCCGATTCCCACAACCTACTAAAATTATAATATGAATAGCTTAGCAGCTTCAGAATTAATTCTGAATCAAGACGGCAGTATTTATCATCTCAATTTACTTCCAGAAAATTTAGCCGATACCATTATCCTGGTCGGCGACCCCGAAAGAGTTGAAAAAGTAACCCGATACTTTGATAAAGTAGATGTAATAATCCGCAAGCGGGAATTTCATACCCAAACCGGCTTTTATAAAGGAAAACGCATTAGCGTAGTATCTACGGGAATTGGTACAGACAATATAGATATTGTACTCAATGAACTTGACGCGCTTGTAAATATTAATTTTAAAGAACGAAAGATCAAAGAAGAGCAGACAAGTCTTGAAATTGTAAGAATTGGGACTTCGGGTTCCATTCAGCCCGAAATCCCTGTAGATGCCTTTCTCTTAAGTGAACTGGCTGTAGGCTTTGACTCTCTGCTACACTTTTATAAAAGTGAAGAGTTCCAGCTTCTGGATTTTAACCAGGCAATTAAAGAGCACCTTCAACTAAGTAAAGAGAAAAGTAGCCCTTATGTCGTTCCCTGCGATGAAGACCTTTCAAAAATGTTGTTTTCATCGAACCTTTTTAAAGGGTTTACAGGAACGAACGAAGGTTTTTATGGACCACAGGGAAGGGTGCTTCGCCTGGCACTCCAGGACAAAGATTTAAATGATAAACTAGCCAGTTTCTCTTTTAAGGGTAAGAAAGTGACCAATCTCGAGATGGAAACATCAGCCATTTATGGACTTTCTGCACTTTTAGGGCATCGTGCCGTCTCCATGAATGCTATTATTGCGAATCGCGCCACCGGGACTTTTAGTCAGGACCCAGCAAATACCATTGATAAGCTTATTCAATATACACTCGACAAGCTCTCATCCTAAGGCTTCATTTAACACAAAATTAGATTAGGGAGTACACCATCTTTGTATTTTTGACTAAATAGTAATCTATGTTAAAGCCTGAAGAAATACGACTAAGGCATCGTGATTTAAATTGGTTAAGTTTTAATGGCAGAGTTTTACAAGAAGCGAAAGACAAGCGCAACCCGCTTTTTGAAAGAATAAAATTTCTTGCTATTTTTTCTATGAACCTTGATGAGTATTTTAGGGTTCGGGTTTCGCAGTTGCGACAAATGAAGAGGATAAAAAAAAGCCTACGGAAGCAACTGGCCTTAAAACCAAACAAAAAAGTAAAGGAAATTCTTCAGAAAGTCGGGCTTCAGCAGCAGGAATTCGGGCGCATTTTTTATGAAGAAATTATTCCGGAGCTTGAAGAAAACGAGATTTTCCTGGTAAGTTATCGGGATTTTAGCTCTTCAGAAAAGAAGTTCGCAAAAGCTTATTTTGAGAAAGCTTCCTGCCATGTGAAATCCAAACTCATTTCCTTTACAGAAGATGACCACCTGTTTCTTGAGAATAATGTGCTTTACCTTCTTGTGACATTTGAAAATACAGAAGATTTTGGAATCATTAATCTACCTGTAGATGAATGTGGCCGGTTTATTACACTTAAAACAGAAAATGGAAAGAACAGATTAACTTTTTTAGATGATCTCGTAAAATCCCAGATTCCTGATATTTTTTCTAAACAGGAAATAAAAGGAATTTATGAAATTAAACTATCCCGGGACGCCGAACTGTATATTGATGATGAACTGGAAGGAGCTTTGGCTGAAAAGATCTATGAATCCCTGGAGCAGCGAACAGAGGGTCAGCCAACCCGTTTGCTCTATGATTCTCAAATGCCTCCCGAGGATCAAAAGAAACTTAGAAACCTTCTCAATCTTGGAAAAATAGATATGATGCCGGGCGGAGAATATCACAATTTTAGTGACTTCTTTTCTTTTCCAGATCCCACGAAAAAACCCGAATTACATTTCGAACCTTTGCCACCGGTCAAACACAAGGTTTTGGAACATTCTGGCAATTATTTTGAGGCTATTGCCAAAAAGGACCTCGCGCTTCATTTTCCATACATGTCTTTCGATTATGTGGAAAGGTTTATAGAACAAGCAGCTTCCGACGCTCAGGTTGAATCGATCAAAATTTCGATTTACAGGGTCGCCGATGAATCAGATTTAACGACCACTCTTTTAAAGGCTCTCAAAAATGGCAAAAAACTCACTGTTTTTATCGAAGCCAAAGCCCGTTTTGATGAGAAGAATAACATAGACTGGGGAAGGAAGTTTGAAGATGCAGGTGCCAAAGTGATCTACAGTTACCCAAAAATTAAGGTGCATTCTAAAATCCTTCTAGTTACCAGGAAAGAAGGAGAACGGCTTCAGGAATACGCTTATGTTGGCACGGGCAATTTTAACAGCAAAACCTCCAAGATTTATTGTGACCACGCGATTTTTACAGCACGAGACACAGTTACCAGGGAACTTTCGCGGGTATTTAATGTTTTGGAAGGTGAATTAATTATTCCGCGGGCAAAAAATCTTCTCATCTCGCCATTTTCTACGCGAAAGGCTTTTAGTGATATGATCGTTCGGGAAACGGAAAATGCCCAACAGGGCAAGAAAGCAGGAATTACGGCAAAAATGAACAGTCTCGAGGACAGGGAAATTATCGAATTGTTATACAAGGCCAGCAACGCCGGAGTGAAAATAAGATTGCTCGTAAGAGGATTCACCTGTCTCGTTCCCGGTATTGAAGGATTGAGTGAGAATATTTACATTACCAGTATTGTAGACCGCTATTTGGAACATGGCAGAATTTACATTTTTGAGAACGACGGAAATCCTGAGATCTACTTTGGAAGCGCCGATTGGATGACACGTAACCTTGACCGAAGAATTGAAGTAATCACACCTGTTTATGACCAGGATATAGCAGCAGAATTTACAGATATTCTGCAGATACAACTTCAGGACAATGTAAAAGCCAGGATTCAGGATGCTTCTGAAAAAAATGAATATGTTCCTGTAAGTTCCGGAGCGAAAAAAATTCGGTCGCAATATGCCATTTATGAATACCTGAAAGAAAAATACGAGAAATGAAAAAATTAAAAATGGGTGGTGTCCCCGAACATTTTAATCTTCCGTGGCACCTGGCAATAGAGAACGAAGACTTTAAGAATGCGGAACTTGAAGTTTCATGGAAAGATTTTCCTGACGGCACCGGCGCAATGTGCAAGGCGCTTAGGAATAACGAAATTGACGTTGCCGTAATTTTAACCGAAGGAATTATCAAGGATATTATTGCGGGAAACCCAGCAAAAATTGTACAGGAGTACATAGGAAGTCCGCTTATTTGGGGAATTCATGTAGCATCAGGATCTGAATTCAAAAAAATTGAAGATCTTAAAAATGCTAAAGTTGCGATAAGTAGATATGGCTCCGGTTCTCACTTAATGGCTTATGTAAATGCAAAACGCCTGGGATGGAACCCGGCAGAGCTCGAATTTGAAGTGGTAGGCGATATTGATGGAGCAATAAATGCGTTAAAAGATGGAAAAGCAGGTTATTTTATGTGGGAGCATTTTACCACAAAACCTTTGGTGGACAACGGCACCTTCCGCAGACTCGGCGACTGCCCTACCCCATGGTCTTGTTTTGTCATTGCGGTGCGGAAAGAAGTATTACAAAATAATTCGCAAGCTGTAAATAATATGCTGGAAGTTCTTAATAAAACTAGTAAAGATTTCAGGAACATTCCGGGTATCCATAAACAGCTCTCCAAAAGATATGAGCAGCAGGAACAAGATATTGCCGAATGGTTAAAAATTACCCGCTGGAGCAGTGAGATGATTTCTGCAGAAGAATTACAACGTGTACAGGAGCAACTTTTTGAACTCGACCTAATTCCTCAAAAAGTGAATAATTCCGCTCTTATACATCAATTTTAGAAAAACCTATTTCACATTAAAATCGTAAAAAATGACGAAGATTTACTTTAGTTTATTATGCTTATTGTTTGCTTCAGGCGTGTTCGCCCAGCAAACCGATTATTATGAAGAACCAACAGCACGAGAAACCGCGCAAAATGAGTTAAGTGCAAACGCTTTTAACGTGTTGGTTTTTGGAGCCCTCGATCTAGGTTATGAGCGAATTCTTTCAGACCATAATTCAATTTCCGTAGACCTGTTTACCAAACTTCTCAATAAAAATGAGGGAGAGGATTTTGATCTTTCTGAAGCATATGCGAAAGATTTTTCTCTAACTACCAGATTCAAATTTTTCTTTAACGAGGATTATAGCGCCTGGGGTTTCTATGCTGAAGGTTTCGCAATGCTTTCTAGCGGTGAGAATAAGAAAAAAGTAGAATTGACAGATACTGAAGGCGAAACCTATACCGAAGAAAGGTATCTTGATTACACAGACTTTGCTATTGGTGTTGGCGCAGGATACAAATATGCTGCAAAACAGGGTTTTGTGATTGATCTCTCCTTTGGCCTTGGAAGAAATCTTTTTCATAAAGACTCACCAGATCTTGTCATTCTTCCTGCCGTAAATGTGGGCTACAGGTTTTAAAAATGAGGTTTTAGAATCATTTTTTTTACCACTCTATTGGTTCTTTCCCATGAGAAAGAAGGTATTCATTGGTTTTGCTAAAATGCCTGTTCCCAAACCAGTGGCCTCTGTTAGCCGCTAAAGGAGAAGGATGCCCACAGGTAAGCACCAAATGTTTTGAGGTGTCCACTTTTGCGCCTTTCTTTTTGGCAGGCCCGCCCCACAATAAAAAAACCAGTCCTTCCTTTCCATCAGATAATTTTTGAATCACAGCATCCGTAAATTTCTCCCAGCCCTTCTTTTGATGTGATCCTGCCTGCCCAGCTCTAACCGTTAGCGTGGCGTTCAGCATTAAAACGCCCTGCTCTGCCCAACGCTCCAGGTTGCCTGTTTTTGGAATTGGTTTCCCAATATCTTCCTTTATTTCTTTAAAAATATTTACCAGCGATGGCGGCACTTTAACCTGTGGCTGTACAGAGAAGCATAACCCATGAGCCTGCCCGTAACCGTGGTATGGATCTTGCCCAATAATTATCACTTTTGTTTTATCAAATGGAGAGAGATCAAATGCATTAAAAATATTTGAAGCCTTTGGAAAGCATTCTGTAGTTGCATATTCCTTCTTTACAAACTTTACAAGCTCCTTAAAATAGGGCTTTTCAAATTCATCATTTAACTTTATTTTCCAATTCGATTCAATAGAGACCTCCATAATAATATTTAAATTTGCTGCACCCCAAAAGTAGGGAAAATCACATATGATTAAAATTACACAGAAAACACTTTCAGATCTTGAATTTCCATCAGTTTGCGAGCAGGTAAGCGAATATACCATCACGGCTCCGGGAAAAGTCAAAGCCCTGGAAATCTCCCCTTTTTCAACACCTCAGGAAACTTTATTTTCTCTAAATCAAACCAATGAATATGTTTCTTCTTTTCAGCAGGAAAGTCGTATCCCGAATCATGGTTTTGATTCCATAGATAACGAGATCAAACTCCTCAAAATTGAGGATACTATGCTGGAGGCATCCAGCTTCAGGAAAATTAGTTCCATTTCTGAAACTGTTAATACCCAGATCAAATTCTTTCAGAAATTTGAGGAGCTGTATCCTGCTCTTCACGAAACCACCTCAGAAGTTGAATTTACCACCATTCTCGTTGAAAAAATTCAGAAGGTGATTGACAGGTTTGGTGAAGTGAAAGATGACGCTTCTCCCCTGCTACAAACCTTAAGGCGAAAAATTAACCAGGTGAAGGGAAGCATCAATTCAAGTTTTGGAAGCGCCCTCACCCACTATAACAATCTTGGTTATCTTGATGAAATACGGGAAACCGTTGTAGAGAATGTGCGGGTACTTGCTGTCTCGGCCATGCACCGGAGAAAGGTGAAAGGCGGAATTTTAGGCAATTCCAAGACAGGAAGCATTGTTTACATTCAGCCGGAAGCTACTTACACCTATACCAGAGAACTGAACAACCTGGAATACGAGGAAAAAGAAGAAATCAAAAGAATTCTGAAGGAACTCACCAATTTTATGAGGCCTTTTAGACCACTTCTAAAGGAATATCAGGAATTATTAAGTGACATAGATGTGGTCGCAGCAAAAGCAAAGTATGCTATTGAGCTGAATGCAATCCTTCCAAAAATAGTGAAAGAGAGGGAAATTCAGTTAAAGGATGCATATCACCCGCTGCTGCTTTTGAATAACCGAAAAGAGAAGAAAAAAACGTATCCACAGAGCATTGATCTTGATAAAGAGAAACGGATCATTGTAATATCCGGTCCCAATGCCGGCGGAAAAAGTATCACCTTAAAAACGGTGGGTTTATTACAGGTAATGCTACAAAGCGGAATGCTTTTACCAGTACACGAGTACAGCCGCATGTGCCTTTTCACGAAAATCCTTACAGATATTGGCGATAATCAATCTATTGAAAATCATTTAAGCACCTACAGTTACCGACTGAAGAACATGAATTACTTTCTTCGGAAATGTGACGATAAAACCCTCTTTTTAATAGATGAGTTTGGAACCGGAAGCGACCCCGAGCTGGGAGGTGCGCTGGCAGAAACATTCCTCGAGGTATTTTATGAAAAAGAATCCTTCGGAATTTTAACCACGCATTATGCCAATTTAAAAATGCTGGCGAACGAACTGCCGCATATCACCAACGCAAATATGTTGTTTGATTCCCGCACGCTGGAACCACTTTTTAAGCTCCACATGGGTGAAGCCGGAAGTTCTTTTACGTTTGAAGTCGCCCAGAAAAACGGAATTCCATACAGTTTGATCAACAGGTCAAAAAAGAAGGTGGAAAGAGGTAAAATACGGTTTGATAAAAGTATTGCGAACCTTCAGAAGGAGCGTTCAAAACTTCAGAAAACAACTACTTCTTTAAAAACAAAAGAACAAAAAGCGGAAACTGAAAAGAAAAAGCTGGAAGAGACAAATGCGCGAATTCAGCAGAAACTGGAAGGTTTTCAGGAGTTGTATGACAGCAATCAACGGCTCATTTATCTCGGAAACAAGATCAACGATATTAGCGAAAAGTACTTTTCCAATAAGCGCAAAAAAGAGCTAATTGCCGAATTTTTGAAGATCGTGGAAGTCGAAAATTCCAAACGCAAAAAGCAAACTGCCCAGCAGAAAAAAGCAGAGAAAGCCAGACAGGAAAAACTTCAGAAAGAAGCCGAGAAGAAAGTGAAAGTAATTCGCGAAAAGAAAAAAGAAAAAAAGAAAGCAGAAGAAAAAATAGAAGAAGCAAAGCCGAAACCAGTTTTAAAAGTGGGCGACAGAGTGCGTTTACAGGATGGAAAAGCAGTTGGTTCTATTGACAGTATTGAAAAAGGCAATGCCAAAGTCAATTACGGAATGTTTACTACCTCTGTATCTGTCGATCAACTGGAATTGGTACAGCGAAAAAAATAAAAGAAAAAGAAAAATGATAAATTTCCCAAAAGATAAAAAGATTATCCTCTTTGACGGAGTGTGCAATTTGTGCAATAAAACCATCCAAACCATTATTGAGAGAGATACAGAAGATAAATTCAGGTTTGCGCCGCTTCAAAGCGATATTGGACTTCAAATTGTCAATGAACGGGGCATAGATACAGAAGCGCTGGACTCTGTAGTACTTATAGAACCCGGCGGCCTATTATGAAAAGTCTACGGCAGCTATAGAAATCGCTAAACACCTGAAGGGATACCGCTGGTTAAAATTTGCAAAACCCGTACCTCAGGGATTGCGTGACAGCATATATGATCTCATTGCTCGTAACCGTTACAAGTGGTGGGGCAAACAAAATAGTTGTATGATTCCTACTCCCGAACTGGAAGCGCTTTTTCTAAAGTAGCCAATTTAAAAGGAGGTTTTTTGTTTACCAAAACCCGCAATAAAAAAGGTTCGACTGAGGAAATCATGTCGAACCTTTTTCCTTTTATCTTATATTTAAAAAAGAAGATGATAGTACCTGTTTACTGATTACTAATCTTCAATCCATCTAAGAGCTTCCTGCTTTTCTGATATTTCAAAATATTTGATTTCTGCCGAAGTAAAGGGTTTCATAATTTGGGTTAAGTATTCTTCCCATTTTTTAGCACCAACCATTGCTACTTTCTCAAGATTACTGGAATTTTGAAAATCAAATTTCATGTCCTTCCAGGCCGCTTTCGGTTCCCAGCCTTCAAATTTGTCCATTTCAAAATACCAGCGTATGTTTTGATGTTCTTTTACCTTCTGTCGCAATAATGGTAAAAGCTGGTCGTAATCTTCTTTGCTGAGCTTACCCACTGCTTTTGTGGAAACCACATCATCTCTTGTGCCTTCTAATATCTGAATCATAGCTTTTTTCTTTTAAATTAGCTTAGTTTCAGGAATTAAAGAAATTTTTCTGCTGCTCTAACAAAACTTTAGTGTGGCAGCAGCCGCGTTTGTTATAGAAACATTAAAAGCCGGTACTATTTTAGATTACTGAGCATAAACACCAGCTTTTCATTGGTATTCTTATTTTCATGAAAAGAATCTGTATAGAATATATTTTTCCTTGCCAGTCCTAAATCCTGAAGTTTACTAATCAATTGCGAGTCTTCAAGAGAAACTTTTCCCGATAGTAAAACACCCAGATCTTTTCCTGAAGAATAATAATCATAGATCCTTTTAAGTCCGCTTAAATAGAGATAATCTTTTGTAAAGCCTCCTCCTCTGTGGGCTCTAAGGGTGATGGACCAGGCTCTTTCCTTATCGAGTTTATACTGGCTGTACAAAAGATCAAACGTATCGCTGAAGGAATATCCTTTAATAAGACTATCTGCCGCCAGCACGCGATAAGCCAGCTCCTTCATTCTTTTTAGACTTAAACTGTCAGACATATATTCGCTAAAAACGGCCAGCCCGTCCTGGGTGAGATTATTATTGGAAAATCCGTGGGAGAAAATGCGTAAAGGCTGAATTTCTGCATTAAACGTAGTTACCATATGAACCCCTATCTCATGATTAGCAAGAATCTTTAGATCATTGTTACTATACTTCCTGTTTTTCTTTAAAACAAGCATTTTAGAGGCGTTTAAGGCCATGGCAGCCGCCGTAATACTATTGGTCTGCTTGATTTTAAATTTTAATTTATATTTCTCTCCAAAGGCATGAAAAAACGCCTGCGCCTGATCTGCATTGTAGCGCGGAACCATTTCTTCTGCGTCTTCCTCTTTGTGAAAATGCAGGATAAATTTAGCATTTTTGACATCCCGTTCTTTAGGAGTTCCAAAAACCCGCAGCGAATTATAAAAAAAGGTTTTGTCCTGTCCTACCGTAGCAATACACTGCACCAATCCCGAATATTCATAAATAGTATCATGATAGAGCTTCCGGATTTCTTCATCTTTAATATCTTCCAACCGCTGACTGTAGAACTGTCGTTGGAGCTGAAATGGATTAAATTTGATCTTCCGGTACTTAAAAACAGGATCTTCTGTAAACTTTGAAGTAAAAAACCGCTTTTTTTCCTGTTCAATGTTCAGCGGATTGAGATAGTTCAAAAGATCTATATCACGAACTAACCTATCGAGGTTTTGATCTATTTCAAACAGGCTGGCAAATTCTTTATGTACTTCCTGATGCTGCATTTTTATTGAGTATAAGAGGTCCTTCAGAAAAATTAATGGCAAATACAGTAAAATAATATGTGCCCCACAAGTTTTGAGGAAGGAAAAAATTAAAGATATCCAATTAGTGCTTTTGGAATAGCAGCGTCAATATTCGGGGCAGGCTTTTACGGTCGTTATTATCAAAATGTTCTTTTACTTCCAATAATCTAAACCCATTGCTTTTAGCTGCTTCAAGGTAATCTGAAAGATGATGTGTGAAACAGGTAAGTACCTGCTCACCTTCCGCAGTATTGAACCGGGCTTTACTTCCGGAGTATTGCTTGAACGGATGTAATTCCCCAACGTACAAATACCCGTTAAAAATGACATTTTTTGAAGCCTCTTTAAAAACCTGGTGTAAATTTTCTATATGCTCAAGTACGAGGCTACAACTAATAAGCTCATATAATGTAGATGCAAAATGCCATTTTTGAGTAACATCTGCTTGTTGAAAGTTTACTTTTTCAGAAGATATTTTTTGCCTTGCCTGTGCAAGCATTTTTTCAGAAAAGTCAACGGCAGTTAATTTTTCAACTTTTTCAATAAGCCATTTAGTATTTTTTCCGGTTCCGCAGCCAATTTCAAGACATGTCCTAAACTGAATATTTTCGAGGCAGGCTCTAAAAGCAATAGCTTCGAGATCACGAGTTTTATTAATGCCAGAATCATATTGCGACGCCCAAAGATTATATGCCTTTTCAATTTCCATAGATCATTATCAATTTATTGTTCTGAAAAAGAGCAACCAGATATTCAATTTTAGAAGAGTTAAATATTCATCAGAAATAAAAAACTGATTCAGAAATGTCCTAAAAGTAAGTGATGAAACCACACTTTAGTAAATCCTGAATCAGTTTCTGTAAAAGAGTCCCAACCCTTTTCTGAATTTTATTCTTATCCTTTTACCTGGTTAAGATTATCATCCCAATCTTTTGCATGGGGATCTCCAAGTTTATCTACAGATTTTGCTACCATCATGGAAACGGCAGCATCACCGGTAATATTTACCGTCGTACGGCACATATCCAACGGCCTGTCTACTGCAAAAATGAGAGCTAGGCCTGCTTCCGGAATCCCTGCCTGCGCCAATACGATCACCAGCATTACCATTCCTGCACCCGGCACTGCAGCCGAACCGATGGAAGCGAGCGTTGCAGTGGCAATGATTCCCAGTTGCGCACCAAAAGAAAGATCCATACCAAAAGCCTGGGCAATAAAAACCGCAGCCACAGCCTGGTAAAGGCTCGTACCATCCATATTAATGGTTGCTCCAATGGGCAGTACAAAACTGGTTACTTCCTCGTGCACACCAAGATGTTCTTCTGTTCTTTCCATTGTGACCGGTAAGGTTGCTGCACTTGAACTGGTTGAAAAACCGAGTAATTGGGCAGGTGCAATTCCATTAATGAAAAATGCCGGTGTTTTTCCCGTAAAGATCCAAACCAGTAGTATATAAACTCCAATCATTAACAATAATCCAATGATAACCGTGATTCCGTACATCGCAAGTGCTGCAAATAAATCGGAACTCGGGGATTCCACCACCAGCGCTGCCAGTAATGCAAAAACTCCATATGGAGCTGCAAGCATAATAAGGTCTATCAATTTGAGGATAACCTCATTGAAGCCGTCGAAAAAGGCCTTTACCGGTCGGGCGGTTTCTTCAGGAATAAGAATAAGTCCCAATCCGAAGAAAATTGCAAAGAAAATAACCTGCAGCATGTTGGCATTGTCTCCAGCAGCTGCAAAAATGTTGCTTGGCACAATATCTTCCAGCGCCTGCAGTGGCCCTGCTTCTTTTTGGCGTTGTGCATCGGCGATCCTTGTGTTGGCATCGCCTTCGTAATTTGTGATTAATTCGGTACGGGTTTCCTCAGAAATAGCACTCCCTGGGCGAATTAGATTTACGACTCCCAAACCAATAGAAACTGCCACTACTGTAGTACAGATATAGATCAGGATCGTTCTGGTACCCATCTGGGACAGCTTCGAAATATCCTTTAAATCTGAAATCCCTTTAATAAGGGAAGCCAGGATTAAAGGAACTGCAATAAGCTTTAAAGCATTGATAAAAATGTTTCCAAAAGGTTTGATCCAGTCGCTAATAAATTCTGCTCCCCAGGAAAAATTGGTCATTAGGAGTGCAAAAATTACCCCGGCGGCCATTCCGAGAAGTATCTGCCAATGCAGTGCAAGTTTTTTCATGTATTATAGTTCTCTGTTAGAAAATTAAATCTTGGTAACTTTATTCAGAAGGAAAAAATCGGCTAGGACTAGTGCAGCCATAGCCTCTACGATAGGTACGGCACGCGGTACCACACAAGGATCGTGTCTTCCTTTTCCCTGCATTTCCACTTTTTCTCCTTTTGCATCTATAGTCTCCTGTTTTTGCATAATGGTCGCTACAGGTTTAAAGGCCACTCTAAAGTAAATATCCATTCCGTTAGAAATTCCACCTTGTATTCCACCACTATAGTTTGTTTTCGTGCTTCCGTCCTTGTTGAAAAGATCATTATGTTCACTTCCTTTAAGAGCAGAACCACTAAAGCCGCTGCCATACTCAAATCCTTTTACTGCATTTATGGACAGCATGGCTTTCCCGAGCTGGGCGTGCAATTTATCAAAAACCGGTTCTCCGAGGCCTGCCGGAACATTTTCGATTACGCATTCCACGATACCGCCCACAGTATCTCCCTGAGAACGAATTTCCTTGATGAAGGATTCCATCTTTTCAGCAGTAGCAGGATCTGGGCAGCGTACGGGATTTCTTTCTATATTATCGAAATTCAGTTCGTGATATTTCCTGTCAAGCTGAATATCACCAACTGCCGAAGTGTAGGCCGTAATTTTTATTGAAGAAATCACCTGTTTTGCAACAGCGCCCGCTACTACCCTGCATGCAGTTTCACGAGCCGATGAGCGCCCACCACCGCGATAGTCACGGTTCCCATACTTTTTATCGTATGTATAATCTGCGTGCGATGGCCGGTAAGTATTCTTGATGTGGGAATAATCTTTGGATTTTTGGTTTGAATTCTCAATGATAAACCCAATGGGTGTTCCTGTAGTTTTGCCTTCAAAAATTCCAGAGAGGAATTTAACCGTATCAGGTTCTTTTCGTTGGGTGACAATGGCTGACTGGCCGGGTTTTCTCCGGTCCATATCCCGTTGAATGAGGTCAAGGTCCAGTTGAATTCCTGCAGGACAACCATCTATAGTTCCACCTATTGCCGCACCATGAGATTCGCCAAAGGTACTGAGTTTAAAAAGAGTCCCGAAGGAATTTCCTGCCATAGAAGTGATTTTGAGCAAATGTAATTTTTTAACCTAATATTTAAAAATATAGGCCGCTATTCTTTATTCCAGCAAAGCAGCGGCCATGATTTCAACTGGGTGAATCGCAGTTCTCCCTGTTCCATCTTTAATTTGATGACGGCAACTGGTTCCCGGCGCAGCAATGACGATCTCGGCCGGTGCTTTTCTCACTGCCGGGAAAAGCGTTTGTTCTCCTATTGCCATACTTACCTCATAATGCTCTTTTTCATATCCAAAGGATCCCGCCATTCCGCAGCAACCCGAAGGGATGATCGTCACCTCAAAGTTCTCCGGAAGGTTGAGCATTGCAAAAGTGTTTTCAATATTTGATAGCGCCTTTTGATGGCAATGCCCGTGTAGTTTGATTTTTTTCTTTTCTGAAGTAAAAGAAGCTGAAGTAATATTTCCTGCTATAATCTCTTTTTTGATGAATTCATCGATCAAAAAGGTGCTTTTTGCAAGCTTTTCTGCTGCCGGTTTATCATCGGCCAGTCGTAAATATTCATCCCGGAAGGTTAAAATAGCCGATGGCTCTATTCCCAGCAGCGGAGTTTCTTCAGAAATGATGTTTTTAAATAGCTTTATGTTTTTATTGGCCAGTTTCTTCGCCTGTTCAAGAAAACCTTTGGAAATGAAGGTTCTTCCACTCTCCGGATGCTCAATAAGCTCCACTTCATAGTTTAAACCTTCCAATAGTTTGATAGCGGCAATGCCAATCTCAGATTCCAGGTAGTTGGTGAACTCATCATTAAAAAGGTAAACCTTTCTTCCTGAAACCGAAGCTTTTTTTGCCCTTTTTGAATGGTAAGCAGTCAGTGTTTTCTTCGAAAGTTGTGGCATGTTCCTCTCAGGAGCAATTCCTAATGATCTTTTTAGAAGCCCTGAACTTATCTTATTGGTGAAAATACCATTAGTAAGCCCCGGAAGAATTCCGCCCATTTTGTTGAGCACAGTATTGTATGCAAAGGTTTTAGTTCTAAGGGAGCTCCCGTTGGATTTCTGATATTGATGTTCAAATTCAGATTTATAGGCAGCCATGTCGACTCCTGAAGGGCATTCGCTCTTGCAGCCTTTACAACTAATACAAAGGTCCAGCGCCTTTTTGATCTCCTCATGGTCAAAACGGTTCTTCTTTTCACTTTTCGTTAAAAATTCCCGTAAAGTATTAGCCCTTGCCCGAGTCGTATCTTTTTCATCTCGGGTTGCCCGGTAACTGGGGCACATGGTCCCTCCAGCTTCCACTGATTTCCTGCAATCACCGCTACCGTTGCAGTTTTCGGCGGCTCGCAAAATCCCCATGGAGTCTGAAAAGTCCATTATTGTAGAAATTTCAGGTTCCTTTCGTCCCGGTTCATATCTTAGGTGTTCATCCATAGGAACAGCAGAGATGATCTTCCCGGGATTCAGGATATTTTCTGGATCAAAAGTGGCTTTTACACGTCGCAGAATTTCATAATTTTCTGTACCAATCATTTGTTCAATAAACTCGGCTCGTAATCGTCCATCTCCATGTTCTCCACTCATGGAGCCGCCGTACTTTTTTACCAGTTTGGCGACATCTTCTGTAATTTTCCTAAAAAGCACTACATCCTCTTCACTTTTAAGGTTTAGGATTGGCCTTAGATGAAGTTCGCCTGCCCCGGCGTGGGCATAGTACACCGCGTTTTGTTTATAACCTTGCATTATTGCTGAAAAGTCATTGATATAATCTGCGAGGTCTTCAACAGCGACCGCGGTATCTTCAATACACGCAACAGATTTTTTGTCGCCAACCATATTTCCAAGCAGTCCAAGTCCTGCCTTTCTAAGCTCCAGCGCCATATTAATGGCTTCGCCCCGTAAAGCAGGAAGCGCATAACATAAACCTGAATCTTCAAGGGTTTTTAAAAGTTCAGCTGTTTGTTGCGTAAGATCATCTTCATCATTGGAGCGTAATTCCAGCATAAGAATTGCGGCAGGATCCTGCTCAATGAAAAAGCGGTTTTCCCGGTATTTTATGCTGCTTTTTGTACAATCCAGGATGACCTTATCCATCATCTCACAAGTGAAGAGAGAATGTCGCATGGCAGGAACAACAGCCTGCAGGCCTTTCTCAACCGAATCGAAATGCGCTGCGATCATCACCGCTTCTTTCGGCGGAAGATCGTCTAATTGCAAGGTAAGTGCTGTCGTGAATGCAAGTGTACCTTCACTTCCTGTGAGCAGTTTGCATAAATTCAGTTTTTCCCCGGAATCTGAAAAGATTTCAGAATTAATGATTTCATCGATGGCGTATCCTGTACTTCGGCGGTGGATGTCCGGCTTGGGAAAATTTTCTTTGATCTGCTGCTGAACTTCTTTAGGTGAAAGTTCTTTATAAAGATTCCGATAGATAGTTCCTTCAAGTGTATCAAGCTGCAGTTTTTCCTGAAATTCCTGTGCTGTAATTTCAGAAAAAGCCGCTTCACTACCATCGCTCAGGATTGTTTTGAGACTTAAAACTTTGTCTCGTGTCACCCCGAATTTGATGGAAGTTGTTCCACTGGAATTATTTCCGGCCATTCCTCCCACCATACAACGGTTTGAGGTAGAGGTGTTGGGGCCAAAGAAGAGGCCGTAAGGCTGCAAATATCTATTGAGATCATCCCTTATCACTCCGGGTTGCAGCGTCACCGTTTTTGCTTCCCTGTTTACAGATATGATATTTGTAAAGTATTTGGAAACATCAACAATAATCCCCTCTCCTACTACCTGGCCTGCGAGAGATGTACCAGCAGTACGCGGAATTAGAGAAGTGCGATTCTTTACCGCAAATTGGATAAGTTTCTTGATATCTCTGTCAGTTTTGGGATAGGCGACTGCCGCTGGCAGTTTCCGGTATACGGAAGCATCTGTTGCATAGATACTTCTCCAGAGATCGTCATAAAAAAGTTCGCCTTCTAGCTCTAAGGCCAGATCTTTTAAAGGAAGTTGCATTTTAAAACAGGGGTATAGTTAGCAATGAAATGTTAAGAATTAACAATAGATTAGCAGGAACAGTATTTTCCACTTCTTAAGATAAACTAATTTTGTGTGAAACTAAATAAAAGAAAC
The DNA here is from genome assembly GCF_049680855.1 of Salinimicrobium maris. Classification (NCBI taxonomy): domain Bacteria; kingdom Pseudomonadati; phylum Bacteroidota; class Flavobacteriia; order Flavobacteriales; family Flavobacteriaceae; genus Salinimicrobium; species Salinimicrobium maris. Next base: position 282,063 of record NZ_JBMPGS010000002.1, read on the forward strand.
GATATGAAGAAATTACTTTTGCTTGCGATTTGCATCCTTGGTACTACTGTACAACTACAGGCACAGGAAATATCCAAAAATGCTCTGGGTTTAAGGTTTGGAGGAAGTAACGGCGTTGGCACTGAAATTACTTATCAACGAGGACTTTCCACCAACAACAGGTTGGAAATTGACTTAGGATGGAACAACCGCGAAGATGTGGATGCATTCCGTTTAACTGGTTTGTATCACTGGGTGTGGCAGCTGGAAGACAGATTTAACTGGTATGCCGGTGTAGGTGCAGGGATTGGCTCTGTAGACTATGTAAGTGGTAGTGAAGTTTTCTTGAGCGCCGCCGGAAATGTGGGAATTGAATATGATTTTGATTTCCCTCTTTTAATATCCCTAGATTTTAGACCGGAAATAGGCCTGGCAAATTATTACGGCGACGATCTTGGATTTGATATTGCCCTTGCGATCAAGTATCAGTTCTAGAAACTATTGCACAGTATTTAGAAAGGGGGATTTTATCCCCCTTTTTCTATTTCGCTTCCAAAGCTTTCTTGTACACCTGCTCATACAAAGGAAGTACGGTGAGGATATCAAAATTACAAGCCTGTTTACGGGCATTTTCCTTGAATTTCTCAAGAACCTGATCATCTTTCAAAATCTTTATGGCATTCTTTGCCATATCCTCCACATCACCTACATTACTCAAATAGCCTGAAAAACCATGAACATTCACCTCCGGAATTCCGCCGGTATTTGTGGAAATGACTGGTACCTTGTTCACCATCGCTTCCAGAGCAGCAAGACCAAAACTTTCACTTTTAGAGGGTAGCAGGAAAAGATCTGAAAAACATAAGATTTTATCCACTTCATTAGAATTGCCCAGGAAAATTACCTTGTCTTCAATTCCCAGCTCCATTACAAGCTCTTCTGCAGGATCTTTTTCAGGACCCTGCCCAACCATAATCAATCGCGCTTTTACCTGCTTTTGAATTTCGTAGAAAACTTTGACTACATCCTGGATGCGTTTTACCGTTCTAAAATTACTTACATGACTAATAATCCTTTCATCTTCCGAAGCCATAAGCGACCGTTGACAATCTGTAAAAGAATTCCTGTACTTCATGACATCTATAAAGTTCGGCACAACCTCAATTTCTTTCTTAACATCGAAGAGCCTGAGAGTATCGGCCTTTAAACTTTGTGAAACCGAAGTTACCACATCACTGTTGTTAATGCTAAAAGTAACGGCAGGTTTGTAAAATGGATGATTTCCTACCAGAGTGATATCGGTCCCGTGGAGCGTAGTAACCATAGGTATATGAATCCCTTCTTCGGCCAGCATTTGCTTTGCCATATATCCTGCATAAGCATGTGGAATGGCGTAATGCACGTGTAAAACTTCAATTTTATGAAGCTTCACCATATTAACCAGTTTACTGCTTAGTGCCAGCTCATATGGCTGATAGTGAAAAAGAGGATATTCGGGAACATCTACTTCATGAAAATGTATATTGGCAGAAAGCTGTTCCAGCCGTACCGGCTGCTTGTAAGTGATAAAATGTACTTCATGTCCTCGTTTGGATAGTGCCATCCCTAACTCCGTGGCCACTACTCCACTACCACCAAAGGTAGGATAACATACTATGGCAATTCTCATGCTTTATTGATCTATAGCTTCGTAAATAACTTCCTGGATCTTGGTTCGTATCCCTTCCTGAATAAGTTTTTTATTCGTTGCAGAAGGATGAATACGATTTGATAAAAATACGTAAACAATTTCTTCCTCAGGGTCTGCCCAGGTTAAAGTTCCTGTAAATCCACTATGACCAAAGCTTTGCATTGAGACACAGCCACACGTAGGGCCGTATTTATCCAATTGCGGCTTATCAAAGCCTACTCCCCTTCTCACATGGTCCTTGCAGTAGTAACAGGTATTGAACTCGTTGATAGTTTCTTCTTTAAAATATTTTTTCCCTCCATAATAACCGCCGTTCAAATACATTTGCATGATCTTCGCCACGTCATTTGCATTACTAAAAATACCTGCATGCCCTCCAATTCCTCCTAAAATAGCGGCTCCTTCATCATGAACATAACCCTGCAACAATTGTTTTCTCCAAAGTTTATCGTTTTCCGTAGGCACAATTTGTTCTTTAGGAAAATGCAATAAAGGCAAATAGGTAGTATAATTGGCGCCAAGGGAATTGTAAAAATGGTCTTTTACGAGATATGAAAGGGAAGTGCCATAAATTCCCTCCAAAAATTCCTTCAGAAGGTAATAAGGCAAATCACTGTACCTGTATTCCAGGTTTCTTTGCAGGTCACTCTCACGGATTACTTTTACAATGGAATCTCGAATATCATTACGTATGTACAATCCTTCTGCAACGGTGGTATTAAATCCTGGAGTATTTTCATTCCGGTAGTATTGAAGAGAAGGCTGATTGGTTTCGTTATCAAATGTCTGTCGGTGGAATGGGATCCATGGTTTTAAGCGGGCATAATGAGAAAGCATCTGTTTAAGGCTAATCCTTTCTTTGTCTGAATTCCGAAGCTGTGGAAGCATTTCCGAAAGCAAAGTATTTAGGTCAAGTTCATCCTCCTCCACCAACTCCATCACCAGCGGAAGCGTCCCAAGAATCTTCGTGAGGGAAGCAATATCGTAAATATCTGTGGCCTTTACAGCTTTTTCTTTTTCGTACGTATGGTATCCTGCGTTACGTTCATAGATTACTTTCCCTTTTCTCGCGACCAGTACCTGCACTCCCGGTGACATTTTCTGTTCAATGGTTTCGCGGATTAGAGAATCAATCTTAGCCAGTTTGTAGGAATTCATCCCAACACTCTCGGGCAAGCCGTAGGCAAGTCGCTCCAAATTTTCCGTTCGAAAACCTGTTCCTTCCGGAAATTTCTTACCTGCACTTACCGGCAGCACTCCTTTGGCTTCAATGGCGCCAAAAAGAAGCTGTGCTGCTTTATTTTGCGCTACCTCACTATTTTGATAAGCCACCATGATTCCTTCAAAATTGGAATTAGATTCAAGATCGAGTAATGCATACGGCCGCGTGAAAACATTTAAAATAACCTTATTATTCCGGGCTACTTCATAAAGCCATACAAGTTCTTTTTCTGAAAATTGATAAGAACCCCAGGGGGAGTCATTAGATTTATGATAACCAAGGATGACGAGGTTGTAATTCTTAAGTTTATCATTTAATTCATTTAAATGCTCCGCTTCTACCTTATCTACCTGCGTATATCGATTTAACTGATTGTAGAATTCTTCTCCACTTGCATCTCCATAATGTACATAAGCGATCTTTTTCTTTTCTAAGTCTTTAATTGGAATAAGCGCTCTGTCATTTTTGATAACCGTAAGTGCATTCTCTATAAGTTCCTGTTCCAAAACATCATTTGTGATGCTATTGAGTTCGCCATAGAGATAGCTTTCACTTACAGGTTTATAGTGGACCAAACCTGCTTTATACTTCGCAAAAAGGATCTTTCTAACCGAATGCCTGAGTCGCTCTTCAGTTATTAATCCGTTGTTGTAGGCTTCTGTAATTTTAGAACTTGCTTTCGAAACATCTTCAGACATAAGCAGAATATCGTTTCCGGCTAAAAAAGCGGCCAGATCAATTTCTCCGATTTCATTGTAGTTCGAAACCCCTTTCATGTTGAGAGCATCTGTGATCACCAATCCTTTAAAATCCAGGTATTCTTTTAAAACATCGGTTACAATTGCCTTAGATAATGAAGAGGGAAGATTTCTATTTTTCTCGAGCGCAGGTACATTAAGATGCCCCACCATTACGCCAGAAAGTCCTTCCTCTATTAGTTTTCTGTAAGGATATAATTCAATGCTGTCAATCCTGCTTTTTTCAAAACCAATGGTGGGAAGTGTTTTATGAGAATCGGAATCTGTGTCGCCATGGCCGGGGAAGTGTTTCGCACTTGCCAATACATTCTCCCGCTGCATTCCCTTCATAAAGGCCAGTGCTTTTTGAGTAACATTGTCGCGGTCTTCTCCAAATGAACGATTTCCAATAATGGGATTATCAGGATTTGTATTAATATCTACCACAGGTGCGAAATTCATATGTACCCCCATCCTTTTGGCATGCTTGGCAATGGCTGCACCTGTTTCTTCCACCAATTTCTCATCCCGAATGGCACCTAAGGTCATATTCCACGGAAAAGCAAAAGTAGAATCCAGCCGCATGGCAAGCCCCCACTCTGCATCCATTCCCACAAGCAGCGGAGTTTTTGCTATTTCCTGGTATATATTGGAAAGTTTTGCCTGCCGCAGCGGGCCACCTTTAGAAAATACAATCCCGCCAATATGATACTCCTCAATGAGCTTCCTGATTTTTGCAGTATCGGCCTGATTTTCTTCGGAATATGCAGCCACCATAAACAACTGCCCCACTTTTTCTTCCAGGGACATTTGGTTATAGATACTATCTACCCACTCCTTTTGCAGCTCAAAATCTTCCGTTATGAGCGGATTGACATTTTGCTGTGCAAAAGATTTTCCGAAGAATGTAAAAATTAAAAGAAGGAAACCGGGAATCGAAATTTTTGGGGACGTCATTAATTTAAAAAGCGGTTGTGCCAGCTCTCTGAGGCTGGAACTTCCCAGTCCTCAAGATATTCGGCCTTGTTATTTACCAGGTTATTAAAAACAATTGTCTTAGGAGAAACGGCACGATCTTTTGCCATTTTTCGGAAATCTGTAAGTGATTTATAGGCGACGAATTCTCCCTGTTTATAGGAGACATTCATTTTATCTAATAAATCTATATCGTATTCTTTTTCAAGCTGTTGAATAAAGTTAACTGAAGCATCAATTGAGCATCCTGTGGCCGCATTTACTTCTTGGTCAAGGGCAATAACTATAAACCGATTGTATCTGATCTCGTAAGCAGCATTTAGATTTGCTCCATGAGCTGTCCATTGCTCCAAAAAATTTTCAAGTTTGGCAGTGATCTCCTGAAGTTCCTGTTCAGAAAAGGAACGATTGGCCTGATATATCCAGACACGGGATGAATCTGGCAGATTTTTAAAAGGGACTAACATTTATGGGAATTTAAATTTATACAAAAATAAATCTTTAGAGCTGTGTCTCAAAAATAGTACCGTTAAAGTTGCAGTACGTAAACCACAGAAAATACGAAACCCCTGCAAAAAACAGGGGCTTCAAAAATGTGCTTTGGAGTATCTTTTTTAAAGATCCTGTGCGCTGGCGATCATTTCGGCTATGTCCATCACAGCGATGTCGTCTTCTTTGTCTTTGCTCTTCACCCCATCGGTCATCATAGTGTTACAAAAAGGGCATCCGGCAGCAATAACTTCGGGTTGTACTTCAACCGCCTGCTCCGTTCGCTCTGTATTGACATCTTTATTACCAGGTTCGGGTTCCTTGAACATTTGGGCTCCCCCGGCGCCACAACACATGGCATTTCTTTTGCATCTTTTCATTTCTACCAGCTCCACTTCCAGCTTTCTTAAAAGATCCCGTGGTGCTTCGTAAATGCCATTACCACGCCCAAGGTAACATGGGTCGTGAAAAGTGATCTTTTTGCCTTTAAATTTTCCGCCTTCCACGGTAAGCCTTCCTTCGTCAAGTAAAGATTTTAAAAAGGTGGTATGATGCATCACTTCATAGTTGCCGCCAAGGCCAGGGTATTCATTCTTGATAATATTGAAACAATGCGGACAGGTAGTTACTACTTTTTTGATCTCATAGCCGTTTAGGACTTCAATATTTGCAGCGGCCTGCATTTGATACAAGAATTCATTTCCGGCGCGTTTTGCAGGGTCACCTGTGCAGCTTTCCTCTGTTCCTAATACTGCAAAATCAACATTTGCGTTATTTAGGAGTCGCACAAAAGCTTTGGTGATCTTTTTTGCCCTGTCGTCAAAACTTCCGGAGCATCCCACCCAGAAAAGGACTTCAGGTTTTTTGCCTTCAGCCATGTATTCTGCCATAGTGGGAACTTTTATATTTTCTGCCATTTTATAAGCTTTTTCCTTTCGGTTATATTCTATTCTGAAATTCGGCTTCTGAAAATTCCTTCAGAAATGCCATTTTTGGAACATCTAGTTTTCGTTTGCCCAGTTAAGGCGGTCCATCTGGTTGTAAGGCCAGGGCGCCCCATTGTTCTCTATGTTACCCATAGCATTATTAAGATCTGCCGGGCCTGCGCTCTGCTCCATCATCAAATAACGACGCATTTCAACAATTATAGAAAGCGGGTCAATTCCCACAGGACAGGCTTCTACGCAAGCCTGGCAAGTAGTACATGCCCAGAGTTCCTCACGTAAAATGTAATCATCCAGCAACTGCTTGCCGTCATCCTGAAAACTTCCATTTTTATTGATATTTTCCCCTACTTCTTCAAGTCGGTCGCGGGTATCCATCATGATCTTTCTTGGAGAAAGAAGTTTGCCGGTATTATTGGCAGGACATTCTGAAGTACATCTACCGCATTCTGTACAGGTGTAAGCATTTAATAACTGAACGCGATTAAGGTCAAATACATCTGAAGCTCCAAACTTCTCCGGTTCTCCTTCTTCCGAAGATTCTTCCTCGGCAGGTGCTGCGAAAGGATCGGCGTTGGGATCCATCATTAACTGCACTTCTTTAGTCACAGCATTAATATTGTCAAACTCTGCCTGAGGCTTTAATTTTGAATAATATACATTTGGGAATGCCAGAAGGATATGCAGGTGCTTTGAATAATAGAGATAATTCAAAAAGAAAAGGATTCCCAGTATGTGCAGCCACCAGGCTGCTCTTTCTATAATTATTAAGGTTGATACGCTAAGACCATCAAAAATGGGCAAAAGCACCTGACTTATTGGAAAATAGCCTGCAATTTGTCCTTCTTCAGCAATAGCATAATGCTCTGCTCCAATAAGTTGTAATTGAAGATCTGCTCCATTCATGATAAAAAACAGCATCATGAGTGCCATTTCAAAATATAAGATATAGTTGGCATCGTTCTTTGGCCATGAAGTCATTTCCCGGGACATGAACCTGTAGATGTTTGAGATGTTCCTACGGGTCCAGAAAATGATCACGCCTAGTAAAACAAGCAACGCAAGAATTTCAAGCGTACCAATTAAAAAGCTGTAAAATCCGCCAGTAAAAAATAAAACCCTGTGAGTTCCAAAAATACCATCAATAACGATTTCGAGAACCTCTATATTGATAATGATAAAACCAAGGTAAACGATAATATGCACAATCCCCGAAACTGGGCGACGCACCATTTTATACTGGCCAATGGCGATCTTTCCCATTTTCTTCCAGCGTGCCGCAGGATTATCACTGCGGTCTACTTCTCTTCCTAATTTGATATTCCTAATGAGACGCCGAACGTTTCTCGCAAAAAAGCCTATTCCAAAAAGGAGAGCAATTACGAAAATAACTTGTGCAAAAATCTGCATATATTGGTTGGTTGTTGTTTATTCTTCTTCCTCGGGTGGTGAATACGGCCCGGGATTCTTTCCAAAGACTGAAAAGTGTACGTAACGTTTTGGATTAAGCTTTACATCTTCAATTAATTGATCAAGCTGCCGTGTTGCTTGCTCCAGATTATCGTAAATACTTGGATCATTGATTAATTTAGCCATTGTTCCATCTCCATTATTGATCTCGTTAGCAACATTTTCAAAACTGGCAACCGCATGCTCAAGATCATTCACTATTGTTGCAATGTCGACCTGAGTCAAAGTATCAGAAAACTTGTTGAGATTGGTAGACATTTCGTCCAGGTTAGTAAACGTTCTGTTCAACTTTCCTGAATTTTCATCAAGAATACCATTAATTGATTGGGCTGATCCTCTTAAAGAATTTGCTGTAACGCTAATATCCTCAAATGTTTTTCGTATATTATTTCTAGTGTCAGAATTGAGTATCTGGTTAAAAGACATAATAAGAGAATCTGCATTAACAATAGCATCTTCAACTTTCTCCTGAAGCGGAGTGAGACGGTCATTCACAAGCTCAAGCAAACCTTCTTCTATCTGGCTTGGGAGTGTATCTCCAGATTGCGCTAGTTTTCCAGGTTCATACTCTGGCAGGATTGCAAGACTCTTACCGCCTATAAAACCCCCACCATATATTTGAGCAATACTATTTTCAGAAAAAGGAAATTCATTATCCACACTAAAGGTTACTATTAATTGCCCCGAAGTGTTCAAAAAACCTATTTCCTGCACACTTCCCACTCTTAAACCATTAATAGTAACAGCCGATGAGGGCGTGAGTCCTTCTACGTCATTGTACACAGCATAAAAAGTCCTGCTGGAACTGAGTAAATTTTGTCCTTTTAGAAAACTGTATCCAAATATCAATAGAATAACAGCAGTAATTGCCAGGAGCGCAGTTTTAACCTCTTTAGTAAATTTCACGAATATCCCTTCTTTTTTTGTGGAAGCACAAATTTAGAAATAAATATAGAAAAGTAACGGCAAATCACTTTTGTTTTAACGCGTCATTAACGCTAATCTTAGTCCCATCTTTAAAAGCAACAATATAACTGGTACGATATCCTCTGTTTTTGGCTTCTTCATGAAGTTCCTTGATCTTAAGGTAACTTGAAGTTGCTCCATAGTAATACTTGAACAATTTACCTTCTTTATTTCTCGTAATGTTCGCAAGTCCTTTAAAATTCTTTGGAGCAGGATCTAATTTACGGCTACTTGCAGCCAGTTGCACTTTAAAGGTAATGCCGTCATAAACTTGTACAGGAGCCTCTTTGGTGGAGGTTAATAGATCAATATCAGTTCTTTGAGAAAGATCCTCGAGTACGTCCAGGTTCAGGCTGTTCTTATAACTGTTGACCGCCTTTACCACGGCATCAGAAATTTTATCCTGGCCTGACCGACTGTTGAGATAGGCTCCTTCTTCATTATTTGAAAGAAATCCTGTTTCAATAAGTACGCTGGGCATATAAGTTTGCCGCAATACAAGGAAACCGGCCTGTTTTACCCCCCTGTTCTTCCTGCGAAGGTCATTCGTAAATTTTTTCTGAATAAAATCTGCCAAAAGTATGCTTTGGTCCAAATATTCTTCCTGCATGAGCGTAAGACCTATATAAGATTCGGGGGAATTGGGATTGAAGCCGTCGTAGGTAGCTTCATAATTTTCTTCCAAAAAGATTACAGAGTTCTCCCGCATTGCCACTTCCAGATTATCTTCATTCCTATGCAATCCAAGTACAAAAGTTTCGGTTCCCGAAGCTTGGGAGTTATGAGCATTACAATGTACAGAGATAAATAAGTCGGCATCTGCATCATTTGCAATTTCAGCCCGGCCTGCGAGGGTAACAAATACATCTGTCTTACGAGTGTAGATCACTTCTACATCTGGCAGTTTTTCAAGTTCTGCACCAATTTTGAGAACAATATTCAGCGCAATATCTTTTTCAAAATAACCATTACCTCGGTTTCCCGGGTCATCTCCTCCATGACCTGCGTCGAGTACGACTACAAATTTTTCCCGGGGAGTAGAATTATTTTCAGCAGCAAAACCAGTACAGAAAATTCCAGTGAATAATAAGACTAAAAGTGTTAGCAGGTTCGTTCTCATACAGAAGTAACGCTTCTTTAGGATTGATATTTTATTTTTCTTTAAACCGAAAAGGTAGCTTAAAAAATATATGTAATTTTGGAACTCCAAAAAATGAGCCACAGGTTACAAAATTAGCACATATAGCATTGCGAACAAATATACATTATACTCTTTCCTGCTGTATTTTTCTACTATTGAGCTGCATCAATGCAACAGCGCAGGAAATAGAAGAAAATGAAGGAATTCGCATTCCTGCAGAAAGAGCACCTGTAACACCTATTTTAGATTCTATTAGAATCCAGGCTCCTATCCCGGTGATCAATCCAGTGGGAGCTAATGCTGTGGCAACAGATACTGTTCGTCCACAAAACCAACTGCTCACAAATAGGGTAGTTTATACCGCTCAGGATTATATGCGGCTTAGCCCAAAAGAAAACAGGATGTATCTATATGACAATGCAGAGATCACTTATGGTGATATAAATATAACCGCAGGGCTTATTATTCTGGATAATGAAAGAAATGAGGTATACGCATATGGTATTCCCGATTCTACAGGAGTATACACTCAGACTCCGGTATTTACGCAAGCTGAAAGCGTAGTTCGTCCAGATTCTATACGTTTCAATTTTGATACGGAAAAAGCACTTGTATTTAAATCAAGGACAGAGCAGGGCGAATTCAAGGTGCTTGGTGAGGTAACCAAGCGCCAGAACGATTCTGTATACTACATGAAGAATGTGAAATTCACCACTTCTGAAGATGCTGAAAATCCCGATTATTACTTTTTCGCCAGACGAATAAAATTTGTTCCCGATAAGAAGATCGTTTCAGGATTGGTGAACATGTATATTGCTGATGTGCCAACACCGTTAGGGCTTCCTTTTGGGTACTTTCCAATGACAGATGAAGAGACTTCAGGTTTTGTTATTCCTACTTTTGGAGAAGACAATAACCGGGGTTACTTTTTGCAAGGTGGAGGGTACTACTTTGCCCTAAGTGAATATATGGACCTCCTGGCTCTGGGAGATTACTATACAAATGGGAGCTATGGCCTGCGGCTGGAATCTTCTTATTCCGTACGCTACAGGTTTAGAGGGAATCTTAGCTTCAGGTATGAGAAATTGATTAACAGCGAACGTGGTTTCCCTGATTTTGCAGAAACAACTATTTATAACCTGCGCTGGCAACACAGCCAGGATTCCAAAGCCAATCCATCCTCCAGATTTTCAGCATCGGTGAACCTTGGAAGTAGCGATTATTATCAGGCTTCCACAAACCAGGTCAATGCAGGAAGCAGACTTACAAATACTTTAAGCTCCTCTATTTCCTATTCTAAGACCTTTAACTGGGTGCCACAGGTTAACCTTAGTATTGCCGCAACTCACTCCCAAAATACTAATACGCAGCAAATCAATATGACATTACCCACCGTACAGGCGAGTGTAGACAGGATCTATCCTTTTGAACCGGCCATAGGTACCAAGAAGGGAATTATTGAGAACATCAACCTGCAATATAATTTTAGAGGAGAAAATCGCTTTAACACCACAGATTCTTTGTTTTTTAAGCCAGAAATGTTTGAAGCTGCAATTCTTGGGGCTCAGCATAGTATTCCTTTAAGTACGAATTTCAAAGTTTTAGATTATTTCAGCGTTAGTGCAAACTCTACTTTTACTGAAAATTGGGTGTTTAAAACTTACGAACGTGCGTACGACGAAAACCTGGAAAGGGAGGTGGTAGATACCATTAATGGTTTTGACGCCTACAGGACCTACAATTTTAGCACCGGCGTAGGAACTACAATTTACGGAACCGTAAATTTTGATGAGGATAGTAAGATACAGGCGATAAGGCACGTGATACGACCCAGCATAAGCTACAACTACAATCCCGGCTTCGATTACTATTATGATAATTACATTATTCCAGAAGGCCCTGGCCGGGAAGAGAGAGAGGTCATTTATTCCCGTTTCCAGAATACACTTTATGGAGCACCGGGAAGGTTCTTTTCAAGTTCTATTGGCTTATCGCTAAGCAACAATTTTGAAGCCAAGGTGAGAGACTCAGTGGGGGCAGAACCGCGAAAAGTTGTTCTCTTAAACAACCTTAATGTAAGCACCGCCTACAACCTCGCAGGAGATTCTTTAAAACTTGCACCAATAAGCATTAGAGGAAGCATCCCGGTGATTCAAAATAAATTATCCATTAACTTTGGAACAAACCTCGATATTTATGCGCTTAACAATAACAACCGAAGAATAGATAAGCTCAATATCAACAACGGCGGAAGCCTTTTTAGAATGACCAATGCCAACGTGAGCTTTGGGTATTCTTTTGCCAGCACAGATTTTACAGGCGGTAGTGACAACCCAAACCGAATGGACAACGAAACTTATCGCAATGGCGGGCGACCAGATGATCTCTTTGGAAAAGGCATGGAGACCGATGGTACTTTCTATGACGAATTTGAAGACGAAAATGAAGAGGAGGAAACAGAAATTGAAAGTGAACTATACAATTACAAAATCCCATGGAATATAAGGTTGCAATATGCAATGAACTACTCTAATAATGCCCGGCAAAGCGATATTACCTCGCATTCGCTGATGTTCTCGGGCGATGTGGAACTTTCTCCTAACTGGACAGTAGGTGCTTCCTCGGGTTATGATTTCGTAAACAATGGTTTTACCCTCACACAATTAAGGTTCTCAAGAGATCTACAAAGCTGGCGCATGACTTTTAACTGGACACCCTTTGGAATTTATGAGCAATGGAATTTCTTTATCGGGATCAAATCGAACTTGTTGAGGGATATCAAATATGATAAACGAAGACAAAGAGACCGCCAACTATAAACTAATCGATATGAAAAAGATCATTAAAACCGACAATGCACCGGCTCCCATTGGTCCATACAACCAGGCCATCTTAACCGAAAACACTTTATATATTTCAGGGCAAATCGCGATTAACCCGGTAGACAATCAACTAGTAATGAGCTCTATAAAAGAGGAAACTGAACAGGTTTTAAGGAATTTGAAAGCCATACTTCAGGCCGCGGAAATGAGCTTTGAAAATGTCATTAAGAGTTCTATTTTTATAAGTGACATGAACAATTTTGCAAAGATTAATGAAGTATACGCGAAGTATTTTGATGAAGAAACTGCGCCGGCCAGGGAAACAGTTGAAGTAGCTAATCTTCCGAAGTTTGTAAATGTTGAAATAAGTATGATCGCGGTAAAATAGCTCCTGAAGAATGAACTGCAGAAAGACCTTCTAAAAAGGCATTTTTGACAGGTTATTCTTTGGAAGGTTACCTCCTACTTCAAAAGTTTATCTACCGTTCTCACCGGGAAATCTTATATAATCTGGAGCAAGATCTTTCTGCACTTCTCCTTCTTCCTCTTCTTTGCGAACGGGGCTTTGTTCAGCTTTGGTGATTTTCCGGATTAGTTCCTTGAAGGTATTGAAATCTACCTGATAAGAAAGCCCTACTCCCTGTGTAAAACCTAGTTCTTCCCCGAAATACTGAATGTTATTCTCCCTGTTAAAGATTTTTGCCCGAAGGTTTCCTTCTTCATTCAGAAGAAATTCAATTTCAATATTTCCTACGATTACTGTTTCGGTCACACCACCAACAGGCACTCCTACCTGGCCGTTGATCAAAACCCGCTCACTAATTTGTGTTGAAAGCGTGACACCAAACCTGTCGGCAGTAGTTTGCTCTGGAGTACGTGCGCCCTGTTCGTAATTCAAACCAACCTGGAAAACACCACTATCATCAGAAAGAAGGCTGTTAAAGAAACCTGAAGCACTTTCAAAGAGGTTTCCTGCCACCGCGGTTCCACTATTTCCTGCCAGGACATTTGGAGTATAAAATTGTCCCAAAGTGATAAGAGAAAAAGCCTGGATGTCTTTTGTTGTTCCTGTTTCAACCCTGTATTCCAGTTCTGAACTTACGGCCGAAGTCGCATTTGGATATTCGAGATCAAAAGTAATATCGGGTTGTAAAAGTTCTCCCTGTAAATTAATCACCACATCTACAGGAATCCTTCGGCTAATGGAAGGGTTGTCCAGGATGATGGCGGGGTTTGCATGCGCCTCATACACAGCACTAATGTTAAGGTCGGCCTGTGCAGGGTTACCGCTCCAGTTGATACTTCCACCCGGCCTTACGTCAAAACGTTTTTGCAAGGCTCCATAATTGAAAATATATTCCCCCGTGTTGGCAATAAAATCCCCCCACATCTTAAATTTTCCCAGAGTATTTATTTCTATAAGTAGGGTTCCTGCACCTTTTCCACGAAGAATACTTCCATCCAAATCCAGTTCAACAAGGGCATCATTGGTAACATCAAGATCAAAATTTAGCTCCAGTCCTTTTACCTCTTCGATCTCTATTTCACCTCCGGCAAGGCGTGCAGCTTTTTCCTCAGGACTTAAGAAGTGGATAAAGGAATTGTCTCCCACAGTTTCTGTGTCTGAAATAGGAATTTTAAACACCGTCCCATTTTCGGTTGCGCCAATCACATCAATCACCAGCTCATCTGTAGGTCCATAAATAGCGGCGTTACCACTTATAAAAGCTGTCCCGTAATAGAGCGCATCTTCACTCTGATTTGTGTTAAGCACCAGGAGCCTGTCTGTAGATATATTAAGGCCCAGGTTCCAGTCCGAAAAATTTTGATGAGAAATAGTTCCATCCAGGATGCCTCTTGTTCCGTATTGCGTGTCGGTCATCTGGATTTCTTCAAAAATAAACTGCTGCTCAGATAAATTGACTACACTGTTTTCTTCAAAATCCAGGTCTACATTGAGGTAAGGAATACGAAGTCCTGCATCCTGCAGCAACAGGCTTCCAGAAATATCAGGATTTTTATAGTTTCCCGTGACATCGGCATTTCCTGAGACCATTCCGCGGATATTATCTAACGCCACGCCACCCAGCGGACTAAAGGCCGATAAATCAAAATTGCGAAGGGAAACGTCCAGATCAATTTCGGGCGTTTCACGGTCTACAACAATTTCCCCAATAGCCGATAAAGATTCCATTCCTTCATTCCGAAGGGTGGTATTAACGTTATAGAAGGTAAGGTCTTTATTTCCCATAACGTCCAGGAAAAGATCCCCTACTATTTCATCGTTTATCTCGAGATCCCGAATAGTGAGGGAAGTATTGGGATAATATGCACCATTTCTTTGCAGCAGGTTCAGGGTGCCATCAACAACCCCGCCTAAAGCAAGATTCGTAATATCGGGAGTGATCTTACCAAGATTCACCTTATCAAATTGCATTTTAATATCTTTGTAGGTAGAATCACGTAATTGACCATTAAGCCTAATTTCTTCATCCTGGTGGCTTAATACAAGAGAATCAATACGTATATCCTTAAGTCCGTTTCTTAATATCACCCTGTTTGAACGGTTGCTGTCTTCATTCAAATACCAAACACTTTCTTTAAACTTTATATCAGATCTTTGAATTCCAACTACGGAATTGTTTTCTTCATTAATTGTGTGGTACAGGTTCAAATTGTAAATATCATCATCCTTTGGCCCTCCCCTGAATTCAGATCTAACGAATAAGGTGTCGTTCATGGTAACATTAATCAGGTTGAAATCTGAAAGATTATAAACCCCGGTCGCCACACTGTCAACCTCTATAAAGGTGTTGTAAAGAGGGTTCGTATTATCTACCTGCACGTTCACCTGTTGCAACATGTTATTAAATGCGTTAATTTGAGGGGAACGAAAAGTAAGCCTGAAATCAGACTCATCTGATTCGACCCTGCCGCGAATAAATGTATTTGGCGCCAGAACGATTTCAGGAAAAAATACCTCCACGATCTTATTGTAAATATCGAAATCAAATTCCAGGTATTGATTCGTGGTAAGCTTATTAGGCCGGTAGTTGGTATATAAACTTCCTACAGCATTTTCAAAAAGGGCCTGTACCTGGTTCACCTCAAAAACACCTGTAATAGTGCCGTTAAT
Source organism: Salinimicrobium maris (assembly GCF_049680855.1). NCBI lineage: Bacteria > Pseudomonadati > Bacteroidota > Flavobacteriia > Flavobacteriales > Flavobacteriaceae > Salinimicrobium > Salinimicrobium maris. The sequence goes on from NZ_JBMPGS010000002.1 coordinate 297,634, forward strand.
TACATCGGGGGAATTTACCTCTATGGTTCTTACAGGACCTTCAAAACTGGAGGTAATTCTTAAATCGTCAAAATAGTAAAGATCGTTCTCATTTCTATAGGAAGTATTCAGCAAAAGTATTGTCCCGGCAGCATCATTTACATTTGTCCCTCTTAGATTCGTAATGACATCTCCTTTGAAAATGGCAACACTGTCTCTTTTAATGAAATTTAGTGCGGCTAGATCTGCATAACCTACAGAAGCTTCAAAATCATACACATTGGTCTCCTGTGAAAAATCTGCAAGTCCATTGAATTCCAGGTTAAGGTTGGGATCCATGGAAACGAAATTTCCGTTGAAAACAGGAGCGCGCAAAGTCCCCCTCACTTTTATGTTGTTGTAGGTGTAACCGTTATACCCTAACTTACTTATAGCGCCCCTAACATCGGTATTGAGAGTTTCAGTTGTGAATCCGCTGCCGTCAACATCAATATCAAAAGAAGTTTTTCCGAGAGCTTCATTATTTATTAATTTTCCAATGTTAAAATCTGTCACCTTAAGATTTCCTTCGTAAGATGCACGGTTCGAATCTCCAAAATTTTTCAGCAGCATATCTACATCTGCATTTCCCAACTGACTCGCAAGTAGAACATCGGCCGTTAAAGAATTTGCCGTGACAATGGCATTTCCGCGTAGCGTAACATTTCCAAATCTTTGCAGTTCTACCGGCAGTGGTTCTGCCAACACGCCCGGAAGTAGATTGACGAGATCATAATAGTTGGTGGAAAACTGTTGCAGGTTACCGCTAATTATAAAAATTTCTTCGTCGGAAAAAAGGTCTTTTATCATCATTTCGCCGTCAAGAACGCTACGATCCATCCCGGTTAGGTAAAAATCCTCAAGCCGAAAGTCATTCATTGTGCCTTCCAGAGTTGTAGAAAAATTAAGCTGCTGGTCATGGCCAAATTTATCGTAAAATGGCTGTAGATCGTTTGTTGAAAGCGATGCTTCCTCAAAGCTGGCCACAATCTCTACCGAATTAAAGAAATCGCCAAAACCATCACGCGTATTAAAAAAGATTTCACCATTCAAATTAGACTGCGGCGTTTCGAGTTCAAAATCTGACAGCTCCATGGAATTTGAAGTATAGGAAAACAGAGTACTCAAAAATGACACTTCCAGACCTCTTTTTTCAAGCCCGGAAATCTTCTGAATCTCCACAGCAACATCAGAACCGTCCAGCAGGAAATTTTCAGCATTGATGTACAAAGGATCAAAAACAAGAATCTCGGGATTGTTGAGATTTTCATTCAGGTAGCAAAAAGAACCGTCTATAATTTCAATATTGCTGGCGGTAAGCCTGAACGGATTTTTATTTCCACTAGGTTTTGCAGGTTTAAATTTGTCTACAAAAATGCTAAGATTGTCTTTACTTTCTCCTTCATATATCTTCATATTGACTTGCGCATCTTCCAAAATGGTACTTCCAAACCTCGGTTTCACATCCATCAATGCCGAAAGACTTAATATGGAGGTCCGCATCTCCCGGGTGTAAATAAGCGTATCCTGATGGTAATCCCTAACCAGTACCTCCTCCAGTTTGATCCTGCCAGAATAGGTAAAATCTACCTTACCAATGGACATATCAACGTTGTACTGGGTATTCAGAGAGTTTGCGATGCGATTGGCCACAGAAGTTTGAACCGCAGGAATGGAAAATACGATTAGTAAAATGAGAAAAAACAGCAACAGCCCAATGACCGTTCTGCCCAATATTTTCCAGAATTTTTTGATACGTTTTTTAGTTTTAACTTTGCCGACAATATTAACAATTTTCAGGCCTAAAACATAGCAATGGCTACACAAAATATCTATATCCTCGGCATTGAATCTTCCTGTGATGACACGGCTGCAGCTGTTTTATGTAACGGAGAAATTCTATCGAATGTTGTCGCCACACAGGAAATCCATGAAAAATATGGAGGAGTTGTCCCTGAACTTGCTTCAAGGGCACATCAACAAAACGTGGTTCCTGTGATACACGAAGCATTAAAACGGGCAAATATTTCCAAAAATGATCTTACAGCCATTGCTTTTACGAGAGGCCCAGGGCTCATGGGCTCTCTTCTTGTAGGAACATCTTTTGCAAAATCAATGGCACTGGGTTTGAACATTCCGCTGCTTGATATCAACCATATGCAGGCGCATATCCTAGCACACTTTATTGAGGAAAAGGGATTTGAAAAGCCGAAATTTCCTTTCCTTTCTCTCACCATAAGTGGTGGTCATACCCAAATCGTAAAGGTTTCAGATTATTTCGAGATGGAAGTTATTGGTGAAACTATGGACGATGCCGTGGGAGAAGCATTCGATAAAAGTGCTAAGATTCTTGGACTGCCATATCCCGGTGGCCCGTTGATCGATAAGTATTCAAAAATGGGAAATCCAAAGGCATTTCCCTTTCCAAAGCCAAAAGTGGGCGATTTAAATTTCAGCTTTAGCGGTCTCAAAACCTCTATTCTATACTTCATTCAGAAAAAGGTAAAAGAAGACCCTGATTTTATAAAGAACAATCTGGACGATATTTGTGCTTCCGTTCAATTTACCATTGTTAATATCCTGATGGATAAGCTGAAAAAAGCCGTCAAACAAACCGGCATCAATCGCATTGCAATTGCCGGAGGAGTTTCGGCAAACAGTGGGATTCGGGAGGCACTTGTAAAGGCAGAAAAAAAGTATGGATGGGAAACTTTTATTCCGAAGTTTGAATATACTACAGATAATGCTGCGATGATCGCCATTGCAGGGCATTATAAATTCCTGGCCGGAGAATTTGCAGATATGTCTATTACCGCCAAAGCGCGAATCAAATTTTAAGAAAATGCAATTGTTCTATCATCCTGAAATTACTGAAGACAGTGTAGAAGTCCATTTTCCAAGAGATGAAAGTAAACACATTGTAAAAGTGCTGCGGAAGAAAGAAGGAGATTTACTGCATCTCACCAACGGCCGCGGATATTTATTTGAAACGGAAGTAATTTCTGCTAATCACAATAATTGCGTGGTAAAAGTGCTTTCAGCAAAAAAGCAGCCCGCGCCGCCTTACAAATTACACCTGGCTGTTGCACCCACAAAAATGAACGATCGCTACGAATGGTTTCTTGAAAAAGCTACAGAGATGGGCATTCATGAGATCACACCAGTAATATGCGAACACAGCGAGCGAAAAACCGTAAAATTAAACCGCTTTGAACGGGTGATTCAAAGCGCGGTAAAACAGTCTTTGAATACACATTTTCCGGTGTTAAATGAACCGCTAAGCTTTTCTGAATTCCTTCAGAAGAAGCATTCTTCACAGAAATTTATTGCCCATTGCGAGGAAGGAAAAGAAAGGTTTTCTTTAAAAAGCCAGGTGGGAATAAATTCTGAAGTTATCATCCTCATAGGTCCTGAAGGGGATTTTTCTTCACAAGAAATTGAACAGGCGCTGCAAAATGGCTGGAAACCCGTACGTCTTGGTCAAAGCAGGTTGCGAACCGAAACTGCTGCCATCGTTGCCTGTCATACGGTGGCACTGGCACATGAAGATTAAGAAAAATAAGTTTTTCCTGCAGAGGTTTTGTACTTTTACTTTTTCAGAATCTATGAAGCACAAGCTTTTCCTCTTAATTATTTTTACAAGCAGTTGCATTGCTACTGCACAGGAAATTGCTGTTTTAAAATATAAAGGCGGCGGTGACTGGTACAGCAACCCCACTTCCCTGCCTAATTTGATCAATTTCTGTAATCAAAATATTGGAACTTCTATAAATTCCAAACCTGAACAAGTTGAGGCCTCAAGCCCTAAAATATTTCAATATCCTTTTGTGCACATGACCGGTCATGGTAATGTGTTCTTTAGCCAAGAGGATGTAGAAAACTTAAGAATGTACCTGCTTTCCGGAGGATTTCTCCATATTGACGACAACTACGGAATGAACGAATTCATTCGTAGGGAACTCAAAAAGGTGTTTCCAGAGAAAGATTTTGAAGAACTTCCGGCCAGCCACCCTATTTTTGAAATTGCTTATCCTTTCCCAAACGGGTTGCCTAAAATTCATGAACATGATGGTTTGCGGCCCCAGGCCTTTGGTTTGTTCGAAAAAGACCGACTTATTTGTCTTTTCACCTACGAAACCGATCTTGGTAACGGCTGGGAAAATGAAGAGGTACATAACGATCCTCCCGAAGTACGGCTAAAAGCACTGCAAATGGGCGCAAACATCATAAAATACGTTTTTCAGCATTGAGCCAGCTTTCACATTACACTACAAATTTTGAGGAAAAGAGATTTCCGGTGGTACTTATCCTGGATGGTCTTACGAGTCCGGCGAATGTTGGTAGCATCTTTCGGCTGGCCGACGCCTTTAACATTGAAAAAATACTTTTATGTGGGTCGCAGCCAGACATGAAGAGCAACAGACTTACAAGAACTGCGCGTTCTACAGTCGAAAAAGTAGTTTTTGAAGAAGATCTTGATACCGCATTGGTGTGTAAGAACTACCTGGAAATGGATTATACGCTACTTGCGCTGGAAATCACCAGCAACAGTATTCCTATAAATACCTTCTCTTTTTCAGGTTCTTCTAAAATTGCGCTTGTAATTGGAAATGAACGCACAGGAATTTCAGAAGAAATTCTTGAATTAATTCCGCAAAAACTCCATATAGAAATGTTTGGAAAAAATAGTAGCATGAATGTGGCCCAGGCGACGGGAATTGCTTTGTACGAAATTACCAAAGGACTTCCTCACATTTAAATAGAAATAATATCTTTACCCGGTGAACGCAAAAGAATTTTCCTACGGTATCCTACGCGCCATAGCTATCCTGCTGGGTGTGTTTTTTCTATTGTACTTTTTGTACGAAATCCAGTCTGTACTTATTTACATTGCCATTGCGGCTGTAATTTCGCTTATTGGAAGACCTGCAGTGATCTTTCTGCGAGACAAGCTAAGAATACCCAATAAAATCGCAGTAGTCATGGTTTTATTACTGGTACTAGGCATTTCTGTGGGGTTAATTGCCATTTTTATCCCTATTGTAGTTGAGCAAAGTAAGAATTTAGGGCAAATAAATATGGATGCTTTTACCCGTGATCTTAATGAATTAAACCAGCAGATCAATAATTATCTTGGGGTAGAAGAGATCAATATCATTGAAGGTGTTAAACAAACAGAATTTTTAAGATCCTTTGATATTTCTACCATTCCACGATATCTAAATGATTTCTTCGGGATTATTGGTGCCGGTTTTATTGCGCTTTTTTCGGTGATCTTTATTTCGTTCTTCCTATTGAAAGATTCGAAACTTATGCTGAACAGTATTCTGGTTTTTGCTAATAAGGGAGATGAAGGTAAATTTCAGCGGGTTTTCAATAAGATTAAAATTCTTCTTTCACGGTATTTTGTGGGCCTAACACTTCAAATAACTGTACTTTTTGTCCTATACAGTATATTGTTGTCTATTTTTGAGATTAATAATCCTATTGCAATTGCATTTATTTGTGCATTTTTGAATATTGTGCCTTACCTCGGACCAATTTTCGCCGGAATTTTAATAGCGCTTTTTGTCATTTCAAGCAATCTGGGAGCAGATTTCCAGGATGTTATTCTTCCGCAGTTGAGCTTTGTAATGTCCGGGTATGTATTTTGTCAGCTTTTGGACAACTTCTTTTTTCAGCCGCAAATATTTGGGGTCAGTGTAAGATCGCATCCGTTAGAGATATTTCTTATTATTTTGATAGCCGGCCTTACCCTGGGAATTACCGGAATGGTGGTAGCCGTACCACTTTATACAGCCGTGAAGGTGATCGCAAAAGAATCTCTTAGCGAATACAAGATTGTTAAACGTTTAACACGAGATCTTTAATTGAATTCAGCGCTTTTAAAACCGGACGTGCAGGATTTTATCCGGAAGAATTTTAAGGCTGATGTTTCAAAAATAGCATTTAAGGGCAGTCCTTTTAAAGACATTTCTACCCGTGAGCTGGCAGAACAGCTTTCCGGAAGGAGAAAAGCTGAAAAAAAATTACCAACCTGGTTTAAAACGGAAAGAATTGTTTTTCCCCCTTCTGTTAATCTTGAGCAAACTTCTTCTGAAACCACGGCAGCCTATAAAGCTTCTCTCGTAAGCGGGAAAAATCTTGCAGATCTCACCGGCGGATTTGGAGTAGATGCATACTTCTTCTCCAAAAAGGTGGAAAACGTGCGTCATTTTGAATTAAATGATTCCCTTTCTCAAATTGTAGCTCATAATCTTAAAGTCCTGGAAGCGCAAAATATTGAAGTAAAATCTGGAGATGGCCTCAGCTTTCTTGCCCAAACAGCCTTGGAATTTGACTGGCTTTACCTCGATCCTTCACGTCGAACAGATGCCGGAGGCAGGATTTTTCAGCTTTCAGATTGTCTTCCAAATGTACCCGAACACCTTGACCTGCTTCTTAAAAAGAGCAGGAACATTTTGGTAAAGACTTCTCCCCTGCTCGACCTGCAGGCGGGACTTCGTGAACTAAAGAACGTTGCTACCATTCACATCGTAGCAGTTGAAAACAAGGTTAAGGAATTACTTTGGATTCTTCACCAGAGCACTAACTCTACTGAAGCAACAAAAATCGTCACAGTTAATTTACGAAAGAAAGGAAACGAGCATTTTGAAGGCATTTTTGGAGCGTATAGTAATCCGTTTTACAGCAAACCGCTTTCCTGGCTCTACGAACCAAATGGCGCCATCATGAAAAGTGGTCTTTTTGATCCTCTTTCTGAAGAATTTAAAGTTGCTAAACTTCATCCAAACAGTCATCTTTTCACTTCTGAAAACCTGAATGAGAATTTCCCCGGAAGACAATTTGAGATCATGGAAGTATTGCCTTATCAGCGAAAAAAATTAAAGGCTGCACTAAAGCTTAAAAAAGCCAATATTACAACACGCAATTTTCCGGAGTCGGTTGAAAATCTAAGGAAAAAGCTGAAAATAGAAGAAGGCGGTGAACATTATCTTTTCTTTACTACTACCGGTAAAGATGAGAAGATTTGCATCGTATGTGCTAAAGCATGATTTAATTTTTCTCCTTCAACGATGATAAACCAGCTTTTGAAAAACAGGATTTTCCCACAACTTTCTTTGGACGCATGACCTTTCTAATAAAATTCCTGGGAACAATGTAAAAAACTGCTATGCCCACCAACCATATGTTAAGCAGGGTAATCCTTACCACATCCTGAAATGGTCTAAAATGAGTTACCCTTTCCTGAGGATCGTACAGCACTTTCACCGGAAGATTCTTCACCTCCACTCCCTGCCAGGCAGCTTTTACGATCACCTCTATTTCAAACTCAAACTTTGATGTGTAAAGATTCAGGGAATTCATTATTTTCAAGGGATAAAGTCTATAACCGCATTGGGTGTCACTTAAATCAATTCCGGTCTCCACCCAAAACCAGAAAGTTGAGAAGCGATTGCCAACACTACTCTTCTCCGGAATTCCAGGTGCATCCATTTTTCGGGATCCTATTACCAGTTGTTCCTTACCATTAACAGCTTTATTTTCTAAGGCATTTAAAAAAACCGGAAGATCATTTGCATAATGCTGTCCATCAGAATCCATCGAAATAGCGTATTCATAACCTAACTTTTCAGCTCTTTTAAAACCAGTTTTTAAGGCATTACCTTTCCCAATATTTTCAGAAAGGCTAATTATTTCCAAATTCTCGTATTCACTTAAGAGTTTAGAAGTAGAATCTGTTGATCCGTCGTTGATTATTAAAATATTAGAAGTGTACTGCAATACTTCATCAAGTACTCCCGGTAAGGTGTTTTCATTATTAAAAGTGGGGATGAGCACGCAGCATTTTAAGTTCCTAAATTTTTCTTGATATGATGGTGGATATGGCAAAATGAGCTTTTAAGGTAAATTTAAATAATTTGATTTGAAATTACTGTTTTCAGCAAAGAAAAGGTGTTGGCGAATAGCAGCATTGGAAAAATTTTTAATACATCCCTCTTCCTATTTTCTTTAAATGCAACAATCTGATCTAAAGAAACTTGAGTAAATCATCTATTTTTTTATGTAAAAAACAAGGAAAAGGTTTGCAGGAAAGGATATGAAAACTTAGATTTGCATCCGCAAAATAATTGCAGAAGTTCTTTAAAACGGAGAGTTGCCAGAGTGGTTAATGGAGCAGTTTGCTAAACTGTCGACGAGCAATTGTCGCATGAGTTCGAATCTCATACTCTCCGCTGAGAAGTTCATGGTTTGAAGTTTTGGTTCTCCTTTTGGAAACCTGAAGATTACAACAATCTTAGACTTTAAATTTTGAACATTGAATTAAGAGCGTAAGCTCTTACTCGGGGTGTAGCGTAGCCCGGTTATCGCGCCTGCTTTGGGAGCAGGAGGCCGCAGGTTCGAATCCTGCCACCCCGACCAAAAGCCTTGTTCATCATATGATGGATAAGGCTTTTTTTTTTGAAAGGTATTAAATACCTGTAAAGAATTAAGAACTTCTTTTGACATTTGACCAAGGAAGTCCAATTTCTATTCTTCTTCGGATAGTGTTAGCCTCTCTTCCTGCTTAACTTCCTTTATCTTTAACACAGTTTCTTAAAATGTTCTTTATAAAAGATCAGAAAAGACGGGCATAAAAATGAATTAATTAACTTAGGACCACCACAACCAGTGGTTCTAAAATTTTTAATGTATGTCTATTTTGCCCGGCCGACTTACCAGATATCAAAAGTTTTTGACTTTTATGCTCAAATACTGGAATAGTGATTTGTTAAATGAAACTGCTTCAAATGCTTTTGATAATATTTCTAATGATAATCTTTCAGATTTCGATCAAACTCCTGAAGAAGTTGTTGAAGATTTAAAAAAAATGGGGCCTACTTATATTAAGTTAGGTCAACTACTTTCTACTCGCCCTGACCTGCTACCCGATCGTTATTTAAAAGCACTAACAACGTTGCAAGATGACCTTCCCACAATTCCCTATGAAGAAGTAAGGGAAATTGTAGAAGAGGAAATTGGAAACAGAATTTCCAAAGCTTTTAATTGGTTTGAAGAAAACGCACTGGCAAGTGCTTCCATTGGACAAGTGCATTTGGCAGAATTACGATCTGGTAAAAAAGTAGCAGTTAAAATCCAGCGTCCGGGTATTAGAAAGAAGTTTTTAGAAGATCTAGAGACTTTGGAAGAGATGGCCGGCGTAGCAGTAAAACATACTGAAATTGGTAAAAAATACGCATTTTCAGATGTGTTAGCTGAGCTAAAACGAATCATGCTACATGAGCTGGATTATCTTCGGGAAGCTGAAAACCTGGTCACCCTTGGGACTAATCTTAAGGAATACAAAAGGCTATTAGTTCCACAACCCATCCCAGACTATACCACCTCCCGAGTATTGACTATGGAGTATGTCAAAGGGGAAAAAGTTACTAATATTTCTCCATTGAGAAAATTAGAAGAAGACCATACCGCTTTAATTGAAGAATTAATTGAAGGTTACCTCAAGCAAATTGTGATGGATGGTTTTGTACATGCAGATCCTCATCCGGGAAATATTCACCTTCTTGAAAACAATAAAATTGCCCTGATGGACCTTGGGATGGTGGCCCAGTTTTCCAAAAGAATGCAGGAATACCTTTTGCGACTTTTGGTTGGATTAAGCAAGAACGACGGAGAAGAAATAGCTGGAATTTTATTAGAAATGAGCGAGAGAGATGAAGAATCTTCAGAAAAGGAATTTCTACGCCATATCGTCCACATGGTGAACGATAGCCGACATAGTACAGCAGAAGATATGCAAACGGGTAAACTTTTAATTCAAATGAACCGTAGTGCAGCCCAAAATGGTATCCATCTTCCGGTTGAAGTGAATATATTAGGCAAAATACTGCTGAATATGGATCAAATCATTTTTGCTCTGGCTCCTAATTTCGACCTTAGAAAAGCGGTAAGAAAATATGTTTCTGAAATTATGCAGAAAAAAGCCATTAATGAACTTTCTCCTGAAGATATGTTCTCAGCACTTTTGCAATCTAAAAAACTTGCCGAAAATCTTCCTGAACGTATTAATAAAATAACCGACAATCTCGCAAAAAACAACTTCAGTTTTAAAGTAGATGCATTGGATGAGAAGCGACTTACCGATGGATTTCAAAAAATTGCCAATCGTATAACGGTAGGCATTATCATTGCTGCTATGATCATTGGTGCTGCCATGATGATGAGTGTACCTTCGCCTTTCACTATTTTTGGATACCCAGGACTGGCAATGATTTTCTTCCTCATAGCGGCTATAGGAGGAATTGTTCTTAGCTATTCAATCTTATTTATGGACGAATAAAAGCTGAGAACAAGATATAATAATTCCACTTTCTAAAAATGGATTAAAAGATGTAGTTTTACCCAAAAAGTTATGTTTTCATTTTTTAAGAAAAAGGTGTTTTTAAAAGATTATCTCAAAGGTTTTGTAGATATACATAATCATATTTTACCAGGAATAGATGACGGAGCATCAAACGTTGAAGATTCAATTTCGCTGATAAAAAGATTCTCGGAAATTGGGGTAAAATCATTCATTGCTACACCTCATATAATGAATGACTATTATCCCAACACCCCAGAGACAGTAAACAATGCGCTGGAAGTATTAAAACAGGGCTTAAATAATTCAGGTTTACGAAATATACAAGTAAAAGCTGCTGCTGAATATATGATGGATCAATCATTTTTGGAGCACATAGATAACGGCCAACTCCTAACACTGAAGGATGATCTTGTTTTAGTTGAAATGTCCTATTTTCAAGCTCCTATCAATCTGAATGAAATACTTTTTCAGTTACAAACAAAAAAGTACAAACCTGTTCTTGCCCATCCTGAACGCTATGCTTTCTTCCACTCCAAAAGCCTGGAAAAGTACAAGGAATTAAAAGACAGGGGGTGTTTCTTTCAACTTAATATTTTATCGATCACTGGTCACTACGGTAAAAACATTCAGGCGACGGCCTTTCAACTTTTGGATGCGCAGTTAATAGATTATATTGGAACTGATACACATCAAATGCGACATTTGGATAAGTTGTGGAATTTCAAGATCGATGTAAAAAGAGCCGAGCAATTAAAGCTTATCATTAACCGAACAAGTTCTACTTTTGAAAGTTAACTTTTAAATTTCCCGAGAACTCTTGAAAAGATAGATTTCTTTTCTTCATCTGCACCATATCCATAGCCATAGCCATACGCGTAGCCATACTTAGCTCCATATGAGAATTTAGAATAATCTACATCATTCAATACAATAGCGACACCTTTAAGCTTTCCTTGCTTCTTTAGATCCTTTGGAAAATCAAGAAGTTTTTTCTCCGTGTAGCCTGCTCTAGTAACATACAGAGTAGTATCTGCAAGAGGGCTAATTAATAGAGTGTCCGTAACGATCATTGTAGGCGCCGTGTCTACTATTATATAATCATAATTTTCTCTCTCCTCGTTCAAAAGGAATTCCATTCTGTCGTTCATAAATAACTCTGCAGGATTAGGAGGAATCGCACCGGAGAAAATAAAATCAACAGGAATACCTTCTTCATTTGAAGAAGTAATAACATCTAATGATTCCAGATCATGATTATATAGAAAATCCGATAATCCTTTATTCTGGAGTGAAGCCTTTGAGAACCGATGTAATTTTGGATTTCGAATATCAGCTCCAATTAATAAGACCTTTTTTCCCGTACTTGCCAAGGTTCTGGAAAGATTGTAAGATATAAAAGTTTTTCCTTCCCCTTTAATGGTTGAAGTGACAAAAATTACTTCAGCTTTATCTTTATTCCGAGATTGCACAAGATAAGCAAGATTTGTCCTTAAAATTCTAAAAGATTCGGCAAGAGGTGAACGATCATTCACCTGAATAGTTTCTAGTGCATCTCCAGAAACTCGAGGAATTTCACCTAAAAAAGGTATTTCCTTGGTTATTTTGAAAAGATCTCCCTTATGGTGCACCTTAGTATCCAGAAAATTTCTCACAAAAACTATTAAAAGAGGAATCAAGAAACCTATAAAAAACCCGCCTAATAGAATAAGCCATGGTTTAGGATCTACTGGTTCACCTTGAGTGAAGGCAGGATCTATAACTTTAGCTACGGGAGAGGTGGCTGCATATGAAATAGCAGATTCCTCCCTTCGTTGTAACAAGAACAAATATAATTGTTCTTTTATCTGCTGCTGCCTCTCGATACTCCTAATTCCTTTTTCCAAACCTGGAAATGTACTAAATTCTCCTGCGGCCCGCTGATCTAGTTGATTTAATTCTCGTAATCTAATCTCATAGGAGTCAATTGAGCTTTTTATATTGTCAAGTAAATTCTCTTTTAAAGAATCTAACCTTTCTGTCAAGACTATAACTGTAGGGTTCTGAGGTGTGCCAGATTCTAAAAGGGCATTTCTTTCAAGGACAAGATTGTTATATTGATTAATTAACCCTGACACACCCCCTCCCTCTATGCCCAAATCAGCAGGTAGTAACCGATATGGTCTAGTTGAATTGAGAGTTTCACTCAGGGAACGTATGATCATCAGTTGAGTTTCTAAATTAAAAATTTCTTCTTCGGCCATTGTAGATCTTGACAAGGACTGCCCTGCTCTCGTTCCCACATCCATGATCTGATTTTCCCTTTTAAAGTCAGCAATACCTCCTTCTACAGAATCTAACTCTTCGGAAATTAATGTTAGACGGTTCTGAATAAAATTGGCAGTACTTTCTGCTACCTGACGTTTATCCGTCATTCCATCAATGTTAAAATTAGTCATTAAAGTATTTAGAAAATCCTGAGATTTTTCCGGAACTTCTCCAGTGATTGAGAGGGATAGAATATCCTTTGCCCTTCCCTTAGGCTCGACTTCCAGTTTTTGAATATAATTACTAACAACCTGCCTCAAAGGATTGATGCGGATATTGACTGTATTATTATTTTCGAGAACTTCACCTCTTAATTTTATAATGAATTTTACACTGCCATGCGAAATGACTTCTCCAAAATTAAAAACTCCTATATCTACGGAATTAGCATCTGTTAAACGGTAAGAATCTGAAGACTGAGGAGTAACATAAAAACTTTTAGAAATATCATGTACAATAGAATCTGGTGTGACAAAATTCACTACAACCGAACTATTTTCATAGGCTTCTACAGTTATTACCTTTCCTTCGTTATAATAAGAAATATTTAAATCTAATTCATCTACTACTCCACTTATGAGACGTTTTGATCTTAAATTCTCGATTTGATTTTGGAGATTGGATTCATCCACCGCAAGTATGGAAGCTCCACCTGAAGGAAGTGCACTAGCAACTGATTTATCTTCATTTAAAATCATCATAGAAGCTACTGTTTCATAGGCTGGAATGGTATACCTATTATAAAGAAAGGCAATTAGGAGCCCTAGTAGACTTCCTAAAAGAAGCCATTTCCAATACGTAAGGTACTTATAAATTTCAGCTTTTAAATCAAAAGTAGATTCTTCTTTTTCTGAAAACTCTTCAAAATCCTCCATTAAATATTATTAAACAGAACAAATAAACTAAATGCAGTAGTAATTATTGACACTAATCCCTGCCAACTTGTAATAAAGCCAGCTGATTTAACTTTTCTATATGTAGGTTCAACGTAGATAATATCATTCTGTTTTAAATAGAAAAAGGGATTTTGAAAAACATCGGCATCCGTCAAATCTACTCTGCCATAGGAAATTTTCCCATTAAGGTTTCTAATCACTAAAATATTGTCCCTCTTTCCATCATATGTAATATCTCCAGACATTGCAATTACCTGAGGAACGCTAATCCTTCCATCTTGCACCTCAACCACAGAACTTCCAGTTTCCCCCATGACCGTAACCTTAAAATTCATAATTCTAACACGAACAACAACATCTGTAACAAATTCCTTAAGCTTATTTGTTAAGAATTTTTCTAATTCACTTCGGCTCATATTTAAAACATCAACTTCCCCTAAGACTGGAAAGTTAATAGCTCCATTAACCCCCACCAGATATCCATTGATCATTTGATTATTACCGCCAGCCCCTCCACCTCCTTGTTGGTTACTGGACAATTGAAATGGACGGACAACTTCTTCATTTAAGGAAGACACCTGAATATTAAGAACATCATTTATTTCTATTCGTGGTTCGAACTGTGCAATAGCTTGCATGTTGTCGATTTTTTCAAGATTCTGAAAATAAACTATTTCCTCTTTGCTAGAACAACTACTAAAAATTATTAAAGTTAAGAAGGCTAGATAAAAATACTTCTTCATAAGGAGTGCCAGCTGATTTACAAGTTTGATGCTCAAAATATTAAATAGCTTTTGGTTTTGGAAAAGGTTTTAAGTCTAAACTATCTTTATCTAATTCTTCAAAGGAAGAATTGTTACTTTTAAATTCAGGAACTAGCTTTTTTAACTTAGCCACAACTTTTTGGCTTTTCATTTTTTTTGCAGATTTTATGATTTTGTTTACTGCATCATTTACTTCTTCAAAATTCCGCACTTCATCTTCTGCTATCATAATTTTTTTATGATAGGTAGGTAAGGTTTTGCTTTTATCACTCAACAATTCTTCATATAGTTTTTCTCCTGGTCTAAGTCCGGTTATTTTCACCCCAATTTGTTCATGAGGAGTAAAGCCCGCTAGTTTAATCATTTTTAGCGCCAAATCCATAATCTTGACAGGTTCTCCCATATCAAAAATAAAAATTTCCCCACCATTCCCCATCGCACCCGCTTCTAGAACCAACTGACATGCCTCCGGAATTGTCATGAAATACCGAATAATATCAGGGTGAGTTATGGTAATTGGACCACCACTTTCTATTTGTTTTCGAAATAGCGGAACCACAGAACCATTAGAACCTAAAACATTTCCAAAACGAGTAGTAAGGAATTTGGTATATATTTCCTCCTGATCATGAAATAAGGATTGAACATACATTTCAGCTGCCCTCTTAGACGCTCCCATGACATTGCTGGGGTTTACAGCTTTATCCGTAGACACCATTACAAAATGTCCAACTTTATATTTAATAGCAAGATCAGCAAGATTCTTAGTTCCAAAGATGTTTACAGAAACAGCTTCATGAGGATTTTCTTCCATTAGAGGCACATGTTTATAAGCTGCAGCATGATAAACTACATCAATATTCTCGCTTTTAAACAGTAATTCTAACCTGTCTACATTAGTTACATCACAAATTATACTTTTAAAGTTAAGATTTTCAAATTTTGTTTGAATTTCCAACTGGAGGTTGTGAAGTGGAGTTTCTGCCTGATCAAGTATAAGCAATAGTTTAGGTTCATATTCTGCTACCTGTCTTGCTATCTCACTTCCAATAGAACCAGCACCTCCCGTAACCAGAATAGTTTTCCCAGTTAACTGCCTTTTCTTATTTTCCTTATTTAACAAAATAGGTTCTCTATCCAAAAGATCTTCAATCTCCAAAGATCTTATTTTATGTGAAACTGCCTTTTCATCTTCATAATTTGAAATAATTGGTGCATTAAAAACCTGAATGTCATTTTCTAAACAATCTTCCACTACAGAAAACTTTTCTTCTGCGGTAAGTGTATGTTCTGAAAGAATAATTGCTGATGCCCCTAGTGCTAAAACTTCATCACTCATTTTTCTACCATTATAGATGACCGGTTTATCTAAGATTCTAATCTTTCTTCTTGAGATATCCTTTGTGACAAAGCCCCTAATTTCGAATCTTTTTGGATGCTCAATTTCTAAAGCTCCTGCCACAGAAATGGCATTTTCATCAGCACCCAGAATAACCACCCTCTGCAAATTTTGTGATTTCTGAGCTTTTTTGAAATACTCATAAACCTGTTTAACACTTAACCTGAATAAAAAGAGAAGTGAAAATGAAATAAGAAAATAAAAAATTAATCCTGCTACCAAATATACTTTTTGACCAACAAGAGCGTAGGTTATGTAATTAATTAAAAGTAAAGTAATAAAAGTACTAAAACAGGCCAGCATTAATTTTAAAGCATCTATATATGAAGAATGCCTGATCAACCCTGCATAGGTCCTGTACAAAAAAAAGAACACAATATTCACCGCAAGAAGAAGTACAATTCTTTCGGGTAAACTCAACAGCGTATAAAACCGATCCGTTAAGTCGTTTAAAGCCATGACCGTTAGGATGGATGCCATAATTGCAATACCAATATCAATTCCCAAAATTGCCCACCTTGGGAGATACCGAATGTTGCGTATATCCAATCGATTTTCTCTAGAGAGAATTTGTTTTAAAGCTCTGTCAAGTTTTCCACCCATGCGTAACTTCTTAGCTAAATATTAAAAAAGGACTTCACTGCGGCTCCAATTCTTTCTTTATCTTCATCACTAAGATTAGAACCTGAGGGCAAACAGAGGCCGCTTTTAAAAGCGTCTTCAGCTACTGTACTTCCATAGAAAGGAGAGCTTGCAAAAACAGGTTGTAAATGCATTGGCTTCCATAAAGGTCTACTCTCAATATTATATTCCAGGAGATGCTCCCTTAGCCTTTCACTTGTCCATTCCATATTATTATTTGAATCAATGGTTATTACGGTTAACCAATGATTACAAAAGTACTGTTTTTCAGGTTCACAAAATACTTTCACCTCTTCTACTTCTTTAAAAAGGTTCCTATAGAATTTATTATTTTTTCGTCTCAAATTTACATGAGCATCTAAAACTTCCATTTGTCCTCTACCGATGCCAGCAGAAACATTACTCATGCGGTAGTTATACCCTATTTCACTATGCTGATAATATGGTGCATCGTCTCTAGCCTGGGTTGCCAGAAAGATAGCCTTTTCCTTTAGTTTCTGATTTTTGGTGATAAGGGCACCTCCTCCTGAAGTGGTAATAATTTTATTGCCATTAAATGAGAATATGGCGAAATCTCCAAATGTTCCACATTTCTGGCCTTCATAGGAGCTACCTAAAGCTTCTGCGCTATCCTCAATTATCGGAATATCATATTCCCTGGCAATAGCATGAATTTCTTTTACTTTATATGGCATACCATACAAATGTACGGCAATAATTGCTTTTGGCTTTTTTCCCTTTTCCATCCGCTTTTGCACTGCCTTTTTGAGATATTGTGGTGAAATATTTAGCGTTTCCTTCTCACTATCAATGAAAATAGGAGTTGCCCCGACATAATTTATCGGGTTTGCCGAAGCCACAAAAGTCATACTTTGACATAAAACCTCATCACCAGCTTTTACTCCTGCCATTAGTAGGGCCAAATGAAGTGCTGCTGTTCCAGAACTAACAGCCGCTATGAAAACGTCTTCTTTTAAATAATCTTTTATATCCTGTTCAAAACCTGTAACATTAGGTCCTAATGGAGCTATCCAATTTTCTTTAAATGCCCTGTAAATATATTGCTGTTCACTTCCACCCATATGTGGAGAGGATAACCATATTTTATCTTTATTCATCCAAATATTTTATAATTTTTCCAGGATTACCAACAACAACGGCAAAGTCTGGAACATCTTCAATTATTACGGCTCCGGCACCAATAGACGCCCATTTGCCTATTTTAATTCCCGGGATAACTGAAGCTCCTGTTCCCACCTGCGTCCCTTCCGCAACACTAACATTTCCAGTGAGTACCGCATTAGGTGCTATATGCACAAAATCGCCAAGGTGCACATCGTGTTCAACAACCGCACCAGAATTTATAATACAATGTTTTCCTATTCTGGAACCTGAATTAATAATAGCTCCAGCCATGACTACGGTCCCTATCGCAATTTTTATATTTTCGGAAATTACCGCGCTAGAATGACTGGTCGCCTCTGAGATTACCCCGGTAAACTTATTCGCAATTTGTTTTCTGATCGTATTATTTCCAATAGCTAAAACCGTAGGGTTCTTAAGTTGATCTTCATTCGGCTTATGAACTACACGGAAGCCAAGGAATTCTTCAAGATCACGATTGTCATCAAATACCGAATCTATTTGAATATTTTTACTCTTCAGAATATCAAAAACGACCTTCCCGTGACCACTGGCTCCGTAAATATTCATTTCAATTTTTTCCGTTAAAAGCTTCCGTAGTTGCCATATTGGCTGTATTTATCCCTTCAGAAATCACCACTTTTTTTATCGTTCTTATTATAATTTTCAAATCTAATCCAAAAGACAGGTTTTCCACATACCAAACATCATATTCAAACTTTTTGGTCCAACTAATTGCATTTCTACCATTAACCTGAGCCCATCCAGTTATTCCAGGTTTTACATTGTGTCGTTTTCTTTGTCTTTCAGAATATAAAGGTAAATACTGAGGTAATAAAGGCCTGGGGCCTATTAAGCTCATATTTCCTTTTAAAACATTTACCAACTGCGGAATCTCATCTATAGAGGTTTTTCTAACAAACTTTCCAACCGCGGTTAACCTCTTTTCATCCGGAAATAAATTTCCATTTTCATCTTTCTCATCAGTCATTGTTTTAAACTTAATGATATTGAAAATACGCTCATTTTTCCCAGGTCTCTTCTGAAAAAAAAAGGGTTTCCCTTTATTCGCCAAAGCTAATAAAACTGTAATTGGGATTAATAATGGACTAAGCACTAATAATGCCGTAAAAGCAATAAAAAAGTCAAATAGTTTTTTAAAAAGGTGCTTGTACATAAAGGAATTGAGACATTTATGCCCATCAAAATTAGGCTGTGCAAAACTATGATTTTATATATTCCTTTTCTAGATTTTTGTATTCCTTTAACAGAATTTGCCAAAATTCTTTGCGCTCATAATATTTACAAATTTCATCCCTGGCGTTCGATGAAAGCCTACTGGTATAATTCTTATCCTCAACAAACAACTCCATTGCTAAAATTAAAGCAGATGTATCTTTAACTGGAATTATAACCCCATTAATTCCTTCTACTATAATTTCATTACATCCGTTAATATCGCTTACTATTGCCGGAAGGTTCATAGCACCGGCCTGCAACACCACATTTGGAAAGCCTTCGCGATAACTGGGGAATGCCAATGCGTTGGCAATTGCAAAATAAGAACGAACGTCTTCCTGGTACCCGGTAGTGATAATCTTCTCGTGGTTTTTTATACTATTAAACGTATCTTGCTTTAAAGGATCCAGTTCTTTTTCAAAAGGTCCTACCAGCAGCAGGGAAACATTCTGATTTTTCTTGTGTAGCTTTTTAAAGGCATCTACCAACTCATTTATACCTTTTTCACTAACCAACCTTCCAATAAAAATAAAAATAAAATCCTCCTGAGGAATCCCAAGCGATTTTCTTTTATTTTTCTTCTGGTCCTCTTTAAAACAGTATGGATCAAAATATTTGGTGTCAATTCCGTTGGAACTTCCCTTTCCTAACACTTTTAATTTATTTTCCTCAGCAAAACCTTCCTTAAGAATAATCTCTTTGAGGCCTCGCGAATTCGGAAAAACTTTTGTAGCCAATTTATAGGTGAATTTCTCCACCTGGTCTAATATTTTTCGCTTTGTTCCGGTAGTCTCCATAAGCGGTAGTCCAGCTACCGTATGCAAGCGCAAAGGAACTCCAGCTAGTTTAGCGGCCAGCATTCCGACAATTCCCGCTTTTGGAGTGTGCGTATGAACAATTTCCGGCTTTTCCTTTTTAAAAAATTTATACAGCTTCCAAACCGCTTTTAGATCTTTTACAGGTGTTATTGCCCTTGTCATTTCAACCCAAAAAGTCTTTACCTTGTTTTTTTCTCCGTACTTTTTCAGCCTTTCCTTTTCAGCTGCAACAGCGGTAACCTGGTAATGCTGGTTCATATATGTAAGCTGACCTTCCAGGAGTTTTTCTAGGGAAAGTGGGATTGTGGTTATGCGGATGAGTTTTTTCATTGGTTAAAGATTCAAATAAGTTTCTTTATACCATTTTTGAAAACAGAAGAAAGCCCATACTCTAAAAGTATTATCCTGTTTTCCTGTGATATGATTTTCTACTAGATTCCGTACAAACTCTTTCTCGAATAAATTCTGTTTTTCTAAAAAGTTATTCTCTATATAAGATTCCAACTCAGGTTTCAAGTATCCTCTAAGCCAATCTCCTACAGGAACTCCGAAACCTTTTTTAGATTTATTCAGAAAGTCTTTAGGGAAATATGCTTTGAAAGCTTCTTTTAAAATGTATTTCTTATCCCATCCCTTCATTAAATAATCTTCCGGTAACTGACCAGTAAAATCCCAAAGTTTTTTATTTAAAAAAGGAGCCCTGGACTCCAAAGAAGTTAGCATACTGGTACGATCTACTTTTACCAGCATATCCCCTTCCAGACTTAGAATCCTATCGATATTACGAAAATCTGTTAGATTTTCAGCTTTATTATAAACAGTGTTTTTGTAAGTTTCAAAGATTTCTGATTTCACCCATTTTTCTTTCAGCAATTGCGACACATCTTCCTGTTGAAAAGCGAGGGAAATAATATTATAATAAAAATCACCTTCATAATTAATCGCGTTCATCAATTTCCTCATTTTAAACCGTGTTCCGCGCTTATCGTCTTTTGTACTTAGTAACTTATTTGCCGCCCCTTTTAGTTTGTTATGAAAAGTTTTTGGCACAACTGACGAGTATTTTTCGTTCATTTTACCGATATAATACTTGTTGTATCCACCAAAAATTTCATCCCCGCCATCTCCGGTGAGGGCAACTTTTACGTCCTGTCTGGTTTTGTTGGCTACAAGATAAGTAGGCAAGGATGAGGAATCGGCAAAAGGTTCATCAAAATTTAGCAATATTTTATCCAGATTTCCTTTTAAGTCATTTACTGAAATAATAAACTCATGATGATTACTATCAATAAGATTTGCTACAGTTCTTGATTTATCGGTCTCATCAAAAGATTTTTTTTCAAAACCTACCGAGAAAGTGTCAATCTTACTATCCAACTGCTTAGACAAGGCAAGGGATACGACAGAGGAATCCACGCCTCCAGAGAGAAAAGTACCTAAGGACACATCGGCCACAGACCTGCTTTTTACACTCTCCAACATCAAATCATGAGTTAGTGTTTTTGCCTCATTAAAAGGTATCTTAGGATCTACAGTTATACTTTTTTCATTTTGAATAGGAAATATTTGCATTTCGAAATTATCTAAATGCAATTCCATATAATGGTTGGCCTCAAGTTTATAGATACTGTCGTAAATTGAATAAGGCGCAGGAATATAGGTTAACCTAAAATAAAGATTTAAACCTTCTTTTGAAATCTGAGGTTTTTCAGGTAACATCTGCACGAGAGATTTTAACTCTGAGCACCAAATTATTTGATTATTGGTTTTTGTGTAATAAAGAGGCTTCTCACCGAAAAAATCCCTTGCAATAAATATTTTATTTTTGGTTTTATCATAGATGCTAAAGGCAAACATGCCATCTAACATTCCAAAACTTTCTGTCCCCCACTCTTCATAGGCTTTTAAAATTACCTCGGTATCTGAAATGGTTTTAAACTCATGCCCTTTTGCTAACAGCATCTCTCTAAGTTCTCGATAATTGTATATTTCACCGTTAAAGAATATAAGAAGATCTTCAGATTTATTAAAAATTGGTTGAGCTCCTGTGCCTAAATCGATGATTGAAAGTCTTCGCATAGCCATTGCTACCGAAAAAGAAGAATTCGATTCGGTAAAGAAACCATCCTGATCTGGACCCCTGTGAATAATTTTTTTATTCATTACCTCTAGCTGCCCTCTTAAATCTTCTAGACTAATCTGACCTTTTGTAATAAAACCGTTAATTCCGCACATAAAAAATTTTTAAAGCCCACAAATATATAAGCATAAAGCTAAATTGTAATTTTATTGAGTGACAAACTTACCCGTTTCCAGCATATTTAAGGATAGGTAGCCATATTTTTCTTTTAAAGTGGTAAAATAAATTAGTAGCTCCTCGAATTCCCTTAAATTTTCTTCAGGATGATCTCCAAAATTATGCGGATGCCACCATAGATGATAAAATTCATTGGCTTTAGCAGCTTTAGTCATCTCAGACTTAATCCTCTTTAATTTTATAGAATTCAATTTCTTACTGGGAGAATAAGGTCTTAATAACCTACTTGCCTTTTGAGAAAACGGCTGTTCTAATAGTGTAATACTTTCAGGTAACTTATAGGATTTATCTGATGGACCAAGATAAGCATCACCTGTTCTAAAGATTTTATTAACTAAAGAGTCATTTTCGGTATTCCTCCAATACCAATTGATTGGGTTAGAACGAACATTGTCAATTCCCAGTTTTTTACAAATCGTTAAATATTCTTGATTAAATTGATTCCTTGGAAAAACGAGCGATTTCATTTCAACTCCAATCTTGTTAGCCATCATAATAGATTGTTTCAGATCATATTCAAAACTTTCCAGGTTTTGCCCTTTTTCGAGACAGTAATAATGTGAATAGGTATGAGTAGCCAATTCTTGTCCGGGAGCATCTTTTATAAGTTTAACAAGTTCCGGAGCAAAGCAAAATTTTTCAGTTTCTTTAGACTGAATAGTCTTACCATATTTATAGGCAGAAAGTGACTTGTTAGCATACTGAGGCAATATTTCAGGAATATTGGAATTCCATTCCTCCCAGTTATTATTAAATAGCATACCAACAGATGCCCAGGTACAGGAAATTTCATATTTCACGAAAAGCTGAATCAATTGAGGAATAAGTTTTCGGGTATTCTGAAAATATAGTCTCTTTTCTTCTAAATTGACTTTATCAAAAACTCCCCAAAGAAGCTCAAAATCAAGTGAAATTACCAAGGCTCCGTTTTTCATACTTAATATCTATCTTTAAAATCTACAGTAATAATTCTATTGTACCAATCAAGTTTATAAAACCCTTTCGTAAATAGAAAATACAATATCAAACTGTTGCTACTTCATTCTTTCTGCGCTTCTGTCTAAGATGTTTGATTTTAAGCATCTTTTTATATCTTTTCTGAGCGAGGTAATAGTATATAACAAAGAAAATATAATACATCACCATAGATTTTTGTCTCATAATTATTCCAAGGTTGGACATTACAAAAGTCATCGCAAAAGATGTACTTATAAAGATTACGAAACTCATTTTAACTACTGCCGGTGATTTCTTTATAAATTTTATAAAATCTTTCTTCATGATTTTCAAGAATAAGAGAAAGTAAATTAAATTCTCAAATGAGGTTATAATTCCTAAAATATTTGGTGCATCTATAAACAAGGGTCTAAACCAAAAGGTAAAAAGCTTAAAAGGTAAAGGGTAAGAAGACATATCTACACCGGATCCAGATTTACTCAAATCTTCTGAACGTTCTTCAGACTGTGCCTGAAAATCTTCTATTATATTTTCCGAATTTTGCAAATTCATTACTGCCAAGATCTGATCTTGTACCAAAAGTAATCCTCCCCCTAAAGAAATAAAAACAAGTGCTTTTTGCCACATGGGAATTTTCTCTTTACCACTCATATATCCCAATACTGTGCCCACCGCTACAAACATAAAAACATGAGGACGGATATAATATATTATAACTGAGCCTAGAAAAAGAAGAAACAACCTTGATTTGGGCTTTATAACAGCATAAGTATACATCATTAGCCCTAAAAAAATAGCAGAACCCTTTCCCAGAGAGGCAGTCCAGAAATGCATATTAGGAAAGAAAAGAATCAACGAAAAGAGATCAATATTCTTAAATATAGTAACTTTAATTGGAATTTTTTCCCTGAAGAACATATAAGCATATACAAAGCCCAAATATCCAAACCAGGCAAAGGTTAGCATTAGCATATCATAGGAGAATCCTATTGAATAAAAGGGATAACCAAGGAAATGTATAAAAGCGGTATCAGTACCAAACAAATCAAACCAACTTCCCTGGTGGATTGAAATTATTTCAAAATAATGAAGAGAATCGGAAGCATTGTTTCTAGCATACCAGGTATAAACTCCGTAGAAAAATAAGTGATAGAGATATAATAAATTGAGCTTCTTCTTATCAAAGAAAGCATGACGCTTAGAGTAAGCTCCAAAAATTCCTTGATTGAGGATGAAGAATAAAATTATTAAAAAGAAAACTCCTAACATATCAAAATAATTCCAGGTCTCCTAAGCTATTTTTCCAGTTGCTAATCTTTAAAGAAAATTCAATTTCATCATCGCTCAAATTCAAAACATTGAAAGTAAGCATTGGCCCAAGATTTCCCTTTTTAGCGTTTAGATCTAAGAGGCTTGGCGAAAAACTTATTAGATGGCAGCTGAACTTCGATATAACCTTTTTAATGATTTTATTAAGTTCTTTTTTATCTAGTAAGTTTTGATCATAAATATATTCAGATATCCTAAATTCCTTAAACCTGCCTCTTTTTTTAATGTAAGCAGCCAAATAATAACCCTTACCCGCAATTACCTCATAAGATTGTAAAGGATTTTCTTCATAACGCCATCTCAACATTTCAGCGGATTTAGGGGTGAATAAACCTGGCTTAGCCTCCAGCGTTTTATTCCAATTCGTGCATAAAACCTCTATTTCAGTTTGAGAAATATTCTTTTTAATACTATAAGCTTGTTGAGATTTTCTAGGCTTTAAAAAAGATAAGCTTGGTTTTAAGCCAACATAAATTTTTCCAACCTGCTTCCATCCCATCTTTAAATAGCCGGGTCTACTTTGATCATTAGGGGTATTAAAGATAAAATTATCATTATTTGATCTGGCCAAATCTACAGCCTTTAAAGTTAGTTTTTTAAAAATACCTTTTCCCTGGTGCTCAGGATGTGTTGCAGTATCCACAGCTCTTAATGCCCTATATTTATTTGACTCATATTCCCATTCCCAACGCATAAAGGCACGAACCCCTATAATTTTTTCATCTTCTACAGCTATTAATACAATAGATTTTCCAAAAGGATTATCTATATGTTTGTATTGCCATACTTTTTCTGAAAGCTCTATTTGATCTTCTCCAAGGCTGGCTTTTAGAACCTTTACAATTTCAGAGATATCTGTTTCGTTAGCTTCCCGGATTTCCATGTTATTCTTCGTTTGTATTATATATTTTTATTCTTACATCTCATCCTATCCTAATTTCATCTCTAGCAAAGTACGTGTTAATGAGAGCAATATATGTCTAAGAACCTTCCAAATCCTTGGCATAACTTTCTAAATTGATTGCCTATAAACAATTAATCAATTAAATCAAGATAGCACTTCTCGAGTTCTTTCACCATCTTCACAAGACTAAACGATTTAACTACTCTTTTTCGCGCAGCTTCCTGAAATTCTTTTCTTTTTTCAGTATTCTCCAAAAAGTTTAAACAGTTTTTGGCAAGAGCATTTGCATCACCGACTTCACTTAATAAACCATCTTTTTCATTTCTTACTACTTCCACTACACCGCCCGCTTTGGTAGAAACAATAGCGCAACCGATGCTCATCGCCTCCAGCAAGGCTATTGGAAGACCTTCAAATTGTGAACTCATCATAAAAATATCCATTGTAGATAAAAAGTCTACAGCATTAGTTTGCAGCCCTGGTAGGATAATTCGGCGGCCTAAGTTGCATGTTTCAATAAGGCTTTTTATCTCTTCTTCTTTAGGGCCGGCGCCTACTAATATGCCATACACTTCTGGAAATGAATCATTAATTAGTTTGAATGCCTTCACCCAGGCAACAAGATCCTTTTGCTCTCTAAAAACGGCCAGGTTACCCACTACTAATGCCTGACTCGGAATGTTGTATTTTTCCTTTATCGCTGCAGCAGCAACTTCATCTTTATAAAAACTTTGGGTATTAACTCCATTGAGAAGAGTTTGTACAGGAACTTTCGGGTTTATATTTTCTTTAATTGAACGACTAACATCTGCCGAAACCCCCAGTGCTTTACTTTGCCAATTAAAAGTAATTGCGTTTAACCTCCTGGTAGCAAAATGATAACGCTCTTGTATATTATGTTCAGTGTAAATGACAGGAATATCGGTATTTTTGAAAACAAACCTGGAAAGAAAACCGGACCAGGGTAAATGAGAATGAATTAAATCAATATTATTTTCTTTGCAATAATTAGCAACTTCTTTATACCTGGAAATTAATGTTAGATTATTCCCGGCCTTCAAGCAACTTACAATACCACCGGCTTGCTTAATCTCCGCTACCATTTGATCTTTCCAGGGAAGAAAATAAATGAAGTGAAATTCAAATTTTTCCTTATTGTGCAATTTTAAGGTTTCCGGTAAAAGCGTTTCCGCACCACCTCTACCCAAAGATTTTATAATATGAAGTATTCTAATTTTTGACATAAAAGCAAATAAAGTCGCAAAGTTAAGCCATTTCAATTCTTTACCAATCAATTCAAAATCAATTAAGACCTTGATACTATTCGGAATCAATTTTGCTCTAATAATTAGCCTCAAAATTATATTTATATCCTTATTTAAGAGATAGAAAACTAAAAAGCGTAAATGAAATAAAATTTATTATTAAAACTTATTTTTTGATATTTTCATACTTCAAGGATTGCTCCCTGGCTTCACTTGAATTTTTTTCACCACTTTAGCAGGATTCCCAACTGCAATTGTCCAAGCTGGAATATCACTAAGCACTAGGGAATTTACCCCAACAATAGCTCCTTCCCCAACCGTTACGCCAGGCATAACTACAGAATTCATTCCTATTACGCATCCCTTTTTAAGAATAACTGGAGATTTATTATAATTTAAATCATTATAATCTACCCCTACATAATACTCTGAAAGATCCCTTTTATGACATAAAATGAGACACCTACTCGCAATCCAAACACCGTCTTCCACTTTTATATAAGAGGCATTGGAAACATCATAATATACATCATAGCCAATGGAGACATTTTTGCCTATACTGCATCCAGTCATTTTCCAAATTGCAGGACGGACTCCCCTTCCTAACCTGTTTAGTATGATCCAATTCTTGGCAATTTTGAAGAGATACCAAATAAGGATTAACCTAATTTTTAAAAATAAAATTACCGGTATTTTTTTTAGAAAATATATAAAGCTCTTTTTTTGCACCTCCGTATTATTAAGTATTAAGTTTATTTTATTGAACTTAATTTTAATACTTTTTGATTAATTTAAAATACAAATCCTCAAATGTTTTAGCATTCTTTACAGGATTAAAATGGTTGACAACTTGTTTATATGCATTGGCTCCCAATTTTGTTCTCAATTTATTGTTTTGAGCTAGCTGTATTATTCTCTCTTCAAATTCCTTTTTATTGAAATCATCAACGATAAAACCTGTTTTATTATTAATCAAAACTTCACTTACACCTCCAACATTGGTAGATATGGCGGGCTTTCCTTGACTTGCAGCTTCTAAAATCACTCCCGGAACACCTTCCACCTTACTACTAAGAACAAAAAAATCTGAACCTGCAAGTAGTTCATGTGTATCTTCTCTAAAACCTAAAAGGTAAACGTTTTGGGTCAACTTATTTTTAACTATACTTTCTTTAACTTCTTTAAAAAGTGTACCAGTCCCTAAACATACCAATTTGATGTGTGGATAATTTTTGCTGATAGATGTAAAAATTTCAATTAGAAATTTATGATTCTTCTCTGGGCTAAAATTCCCAATGTGCATGACAATTTGATCCTTTGATCCCAAACCTAATTCATTCTTTAAATGTATTGTAGCAGCCTGAATATTGACATTTTTTATTGGTATCCCCCTTCTAATAACCGAAGTTCGATTCTCAGGGTAATTAAATGTTTTTATAAAATCTGCAATAGCATTTTCACCTACGGAAGAAACATGAGATATTCTTGTAAATAGGTATTTGTAGATTAATCTTTTATAACCATGCGTCACCCATTCACTAATCATGCTTATATTTCTATAAAGGATTGGCGGAGTTTTTGATAAATAGGAAGCAGCAACCATATACTTAAGTGTATCGGAGCCGTTACATTGTATAATATCTGGTTGAATTTTCTTGATAAGATCATCTAATTTTCTCACTAGCTTCAAGGAAAGCGCTCTCGACCTACATTTCGAGAGATCTAAATTTTCCGCATCTTTAACCGTAAGTACATTTTCGCCATTCTCATATAGACCTACAAAAAAAATGGAGTGACCTAAATTAATTAATTCTGAGCTTAGATTAGCAGCAAAAACTTCTGCTCCCCTATATTGTCTTTTTGTAACTAACTGAAGTATTTTCATGAAAAAGAATTAGGATAATACTTCCCGGTACATGTCAAGCATTTTAGCATTTATTTTTTCAATTCTAAAATTAGACTGGAAACGATTATAAACATAGTTTGCCAGTTTAACCTGTAAATTTTGGTTTTCAATTAATATCTTAATATTATCACCTAAAGTCTCAAAGTCACCAGGAGGAGAAAATAAAGCACCCTCCTCAGAACCTACAACCTCTTTTAACACTGGTATATCTGAACAGATACAAGGTAATCTGGCTGCAAAGCCTTCCAACAAAGCTCCCCCCAAACCTTCGTAGTAGGAGGGGAAAATAAAAGCGTTTGCTTGCACTAGGCGCTTTTGTACATCAGTGACAAAGCCACGTATGCTTACCTGGTCCTGCAGTGAATTTTCGTCAATATACTGTTGAAGAATATCTGAATAAGAACCAGGACGTCCTAATATTTCCAATTTAATATTATCTATACCATACTTATTTCGAATATATACAAGTGCCTTAAGAATGTCAATCTGACCCTTTGCGAATTCCTGTCTTCCCGAATTTATTAGGGTGAACTGTTTGGTTTCTCCTGACTTAGGTAGTTCATCAAGATAAGGATTTTCATATCGCCCCCTATAGATGACCTTAGAATTTTGTTTAAAATTAAAAAGCGGCTTGTAATGTTCTAATACTCTATCAGTTATAGCATGAAAGAAAATTTGGGACGTAGAACGCGCAGTCCAAATATCAAATTGCTTTGCCAATTGAAATTTTTGCCAGGAAAGTTTACTATCTTTTTTACGTTCAAGGGAATATGCCGTATTTACAAGACTTTGTATTAGCTTACCTTTAGAATAAAATTTTCTTGATAATCTAGTAACTATATTGGCCTCGGTTAAAAGGGAATGTATAATTTGTGGCTGTTCTTTTCTAAATATTTTTACTAAGAATTTGGTCTTAGCCAAGTACCCCCCATCTTTTTCAAAATAAATAACGGGAATGCCTAAAGCTTCCACATCTTTTTCTACACCAATTTTTTTATGTTCCAAACATACAAATTTCACAATGCTGTCCTCTCTACAATGAAGAAATTTGGCAAACTCTAGCATAGAGCGTTCTGCTCCTCCTGACCCTAATGTATTAATTACAATGATAGCTTTCATTTAGCAATTTTTTTTAATTGAAGCTTATTTAATGATTTTTTAAATTAAAGACTAGCCTCTAGGTCCCCCAGGGAAAAACGAATATTCCTGTTAACATTTAATTTATCTTTATTGAAAACCACCACCGCTTCATTTCTTTTAACGCAAAATAGAGAATGCAAATTAAATTGTTCATTTAGTAAAATGTAGAAAAGAAAAACTTTAGTTTTTGTGGCCAAAACTTTTAAGGCTTTCTTGAAGTAGGCAGCATTACCCATAATTTCTTCGATAAGAATATATTTTATCCCATATTTAGATTGGAATTTAAAAATAATATTCATCTTATAGCCAGCAATGTCAACCTCAACTGCATTATAACTATCGCTAGCAAATCTCCATTTAATGTAAGCATTTGACAAAGCAGTTCTGAAAAAGGAAGAACTAGAAGAAGTACTATCTCCAAGTTTAAAGTTATCTATACTAATAAATCGTATCTCTCCCGATGTGAAGGTATAAGGCCAAAAAAAAACCGCATAATAATTGAACTTTTGTTCAAACCTATTCCACCCCATTTTTAAATTACCGGATAAGCTATTTGAATTAGGGGTATTGAAGATAATATCGTAAGAATCTTTAAATTTTTCTAAACCCATATGAGTTAATTTTTTAAATAATCCTTTTCTACGATAATCCTGGTGTATCACCGTGTCAACAGGTCTTAAAGCTTTAATCTTTTTTCCATTTCTTTGCAGGTTCCATTTCATAAACATTTTAACTCCCACGATCCTTTCATCATCAAAAGCCAATAAACCTAGAGATTTTCCAAATGGATTTTGCACATGTTTCCACAGAAATAATTCATCAGAATGATGTTTCCCAAGGCTTAACTCCAATAAATTGTTAATCTTGTCGATGTCTTCGGCATAATTAATTTCTCTAATTTCCATTTTATTTTAATCCTAAATAATGTTGCTTAAAAAACATTAATTTAGAATGTAAACCCGAAACTTTCGCTGTAAATTCATTTATTTCTAAATTTGAATCTACCCTTAACCTTGAAATACGCATTGGATTTATTTTTTTTGCATTAAGTTTATGGTCAAATAGAAATGCCATTTCAATACCTTCTTCGTATAAAATTTTTTCAGTTTTTTCATTCCAATTACCATTCGGGTAAGCAAATATTGGATAGCCCCTTAAATTCCATTCTTTGAATTTCTTTCTGGTATTCTTTAATTCTATTCTTATTTCACTTTCGGTACAACGATCTACCATAGGATGAGTATAGGTATGGTTAGCAATAAACATCTGTTTTCTCTGCATTTCTATTAACTCAGTTGTGGTTAATTGACGAGTCTGTAGGTGAGGTAGCTCATTCAAATAATTAATTCTTTTTTCATTTGGCTTCAACTTTAATTCACTTATTTTTTTACGAGCATCTGCATAACTATATCCATCTTCCTGAAAAACTTTTTCCACTTGTTTCCACCAAAACATGTTTTCAGAATCTATTAATGCTGTAATTACAAAAAGTACAGAAGGTAAATGATATTTATCTAGTAGGGGTAAGCCCTTCTTATAAACGCTAATGTCGCCATCATCGAAAGTTATTAAAAGCGGTTTTTTAGGAAGTTTTTTAAAATGGAAGAGATGATCCTGTAAATCTGAAATTCCTATGATATCATAATTTTTTACAAGATATTTTAGTTGGTTTTCGAATGCCGCTTCGTCTGGAACTGTATGGTAAGCCAAAACTCTTAAAAAATCATCCGAATTTGATTCCATAATGGCATCAACCTTATTCAAAACTTTGTACATAGATGATTTCATGAATGCCATTTATTTTACACTTATTATTTAAAGAAAAAATCCTGTGCCTTTTCTATTTTCTATGATCTCTTTGAAAAATTCACCTGAAACTGTTTATCAATTCAAAAAATAAACTATTCAGGTCTAATATTTTTTACACTTTCGTAACAGAATAAAACAACTTAGAAATATTACAGTATATATTTTTTATTTTTTTTTATTAAGTGATTCAAAATTCAAACGGTCACCACACTGCAAATCTTTTTTTACAGTTCTCCCTATAATTTCTTTTAAATGTTTCGGGTGCAATCCAAAACCAGGCCGTACACTTCTTACATTTTTCTCAGTTATAATTCCCCCA
Source organism: Salinimicrobium maris (assembly GCF_049680855.1). Classification (NCBI taxonomy): domain Bacteria; kingdom Pseudomonadati; phylum Bacteroidota; class Flavobacteriia; order Flavobacteriales; family Flavobacteriaceae; genus Salinimicrobium; species Salinimicrobium maris. The sequence goes on from NZ_JBMPGS010000002.1 coordinate 329,169, forward strand.
GCTTTAATATCCTCTGCTATGTATAAGGAACGGCTAAAATTTCTACCTTTTTTTTGTTTTTCAGTCAAAGTATAATCAACTTTCCCAATAGCTTTCTCTGCTTCTCGTACAGACTTTACCATTTCAGAAAATTCCTTTTCATCCATAGAAAATGAAGCATCAGGACCTCCTACAGATTTATCCAGTATGAAGTGTTTTTCAATAATTTTAGCTCCCATAGCGGTTGCCACAATTGGCACAGTGTTGCCCATTGTATGATCTGATAAACCTGATATCACATTAAATCTCTCAGCCAGGTCTTTAACCATTACCATATTAGCATCTTCAATAGGTGCCGGATATTGTGAGGTACATTTTAATAAAGCCACATCATCATTCCCCATTTTTCTGCAAGCATCTAATGCTAATTCAATATCCTCCTGCCCGGCAATTCCTGTTGAGATTATTATCGGTTTTCCTTTGGAAGCGGTATATTCAATAAGCGGAATATCCGTGACTTCAAAAGAAGCTATTTTATAAGCCGGTACGCTTAGTTTTTCTAAAAAGTCTACCGCAGTTTTATCAAAAGGTGAAGAAAAACAAATTAAGTCTTCTTCTGCGGCAGCTTTAAATATTGCTTCGTGCCATTCCCATGGAGTATAAGCCTCCCAGTAAAGATCGTAGAGCTTTTTTCCTTCCCAAATGGTTCCTTTAATAAGGAAATCATCCTTATCTGAATTCAATGTTATGGTGTCTGGGGTATAGGTTTGTAATTTAATACAATCGGCTCCAGCTCTTTTTGCAGCTTTAACTGTTTTTAAAGCAGTATCCAAACTTCCATTATGATTTGCTGAAAGTTCAGCAATTATAAAAACGGGGTGATCCCCTCCAATAATATTATTCTCTATTTTCATTATATACGCTTTTCAAATTTTAATTCTGAAGTATCCTCTGATACTTTCTTAAAAGATAATTTTTCAAATATTCTAATTGAAGCTAAATTTTCTTTTAATACAAAACCGTATACCACCTGTATGGAAGGTCTATTTTCCTTTAAAAATGTTATGCCATTTTCGAGCAAATAAGTTCCCAGACCTTTACCAGTAAAACATGGATCTAAAAGATAATTTATTTTCGCAAAATGATTTTCTTCTATATCAAACCTGATAGATCCAGCAGGATTTCCGTATATTTCCAGAATATAATATTGGCAATTTGCACTTTCCAGTTTATCACAATACCAATTTATATGCTCTTTATAAGAGATTTTTTCTTTATTATAGGAAAATGCCCTTACTCCTGGAATATTGGCCCAGTTAAAGGTCAAATTAGCATCTGATAAATTTGCAATCCGAAATTGCCTTCTTTTATTAAATTTTGAATGAATTTTAACATCAATATAATTTCCTTCAAAAAAAGAGTGTTCTTTTAAAATGACTTCAAGGGCAAAACCAGCTCTTGTTAAGGCCGGATAAATATGAGGCCGTAAATCAAAAGCATAGGTATAAATTTTATGCAAATTTAATTCCTTCCATGCAACCTTTTCCAAGAGATCTAAAAAACTGGCCCAGTGAAATTCGAAATTATCCGTTTCCAAACCAGTCTTCATAATAAAAGAAATTTCCGCGTTCTTGTCGATCCAATTAATATGAACTAAACCTCCATAACCTATACATTTTTCTCCTTTTAAATATGAAAAAAGAATTTGTGAAGGCTTGTCTTGTTCAAATAATTTTGAAATAATGGAATCAAAATAGACATCTTGTTTTTCTTTAGTTAGAGGCTCATGTTGACGCAAATGATACATTTGCTCATTGCGCCATTCCATAATCACATAGCGGTCTTCTGAACGAATTGGAACGATCGAAAACTCTCCACAGTCAAATTTTTGCTGTTCTAAGGATTTATATGATCTCATACTTCATTTTCACTTTGAAGATTTTTCATAAAATAATTGGCCATTTCTAAATCTTCATATTCATCTATATCGATAGCTTTGATCCAGTGAACAGGAAAAAAAGAATAATTCGCTCCGTAAAATGTTTCTGTTTTAAAAAGCTCATCTTTTTTTGATATCCAAATAGCGCCAGTAGGACAATATAGATCTGGCTGATCCTGCGATCTTTTCATTCTTTCTTTTTCTTCAAAAACCGGAATAGCTTTTCCACCAGCATCAAGTTTGTGGGCCCACCAGGGATTCATCCAACCATATTTGAAGCAACTGATTTGAAAATCTAAACTCTTTTGAAAGAAATTTTCAATAGCCTCATCGATGTCGTTACCATTTCTTAATGGACAATTAGCCATCAATTGCACTACTACTTCCTGTTCTTTGAGGCCACTTTCTTCCCACTGCTTAAGTGCTCTAACAGTTGCCAAACTTATTGGAGAATGGTCATCTGCATTAGCATTTCTTAAAAAAGGAACTTTTGCACCATAATGTTTGGCTATCTCCGCTATTTCTTCATCGTCGGTGCTCACCAAAACTTCATCAATATACTTTGATTCCAATGCTGCTTCTATAGTCCAGGCTATCATTGGCTTGCCATTAAGATTGACTATATTCTTTTTTGGTATCCTTTTAGAACCACCTCTGGCAGGTATAACAGCAATTATATTTTTATTTACCAAATTGTCCATCCTCCATCAACTTTTAAATTTTGACCGGTCATATCTTTAGAACTTTTTGAAATTAGAAAATTAACGGGACCTATTACGTCTTCTTCCTCGAGCATTTTTTGTTGTGGAGTAAGATTTTTATATCTCTTCTCAAAATTCTTGTTAGTTCTACCCTTTATACCTCCAAAACTCACACAATTAACTCTAATCTCAGGAGCCAAACGTACCGCAAGCTCCTTAGTGAGGTGAATTTGAGCTGCCTTGGAAACTCCGTAATGAATGGCAGAGGAATTTTCGAAATCATCATAAAGCGCCGGTGTTGGTGCTACCACCCCATACATCGATGAGATAAAAATAATATTCTCTAACTTATGAGCCATTTGATTTTTAACCGCCATAGATAGCTGATATGGAAAGACTACATCCATATAAAATTCTCCTGAAAAATTTTCACTGGATATTGTTTTATCCTCTTCCATTTTTAGAAAATTTAATGAGCGCGCGTTATGGATAATATCAGTTAGAAAAAGCTTATTGCTTTTTAAATATTCTATTATAATATTTACTGCATTTTCGGTATTAAAATCAACTTCAATTAATTCTAAAGTATCAAGCTTATGACCACCTAATTCTTTTTTCTTATTATTAAGAAAACGTTCCTTATTAGTTGTAGTAGTTATAACTGTAAATTCTTTTTCTAAAAAGTGTTTTACCAGCTGAAACCCTACTTTTCCGCTGCCTCCCGTAATTAAAATATTTTTCATCTTCTTCCTTCTTCCAGGATTTTAATTATTTCTAATGTTTCATGCCTATTAATATTTTTCTCTTTGCCCTGTATTACATTTACAAACCTATGAAGGGATTTTTTAAAACATGTGAAAGAATCTTTAAACTCCTTTTTAACCACCCCATTTTCTCCATAAAAATTAATACCAATGGAGACAGGTATTTTTCCGGTTACTTTAAGATAGGCGGTAGCATTGTCCCATTTTATGAGGCAATTGGCAATAGAATTACTGTGTAAGCTTTGAACATTAATTAAAGCACCTCTGTGAGGAAGTCGTGCTACTACTGGTTCAATAAGGTGGATCGCATAAGTATCCCATTTTTTAGGAATAGCTGCTTCAATGTGCACAATTTTTCCAATTTCCTCCTTTTCAGAACTTTTTAAATTTAGCTCCTCGGCAAAACGAATGGAAGAACAGGAAAAAATTTGATTTTCATATTGCTGTTCATTTAATATTTTTTTAGCTTCTTCTACCGATAAAGCCAATGGTTTATCAATAAAAACCGGAAGACCGGCTTTTATAAAAGGAAGTGCCATTTTAAAATGATTCTCTGCATCGTCACGAGCTAAAAGTACAGCATCAACCGTGCCTATCATTTCCTCTGGCTTTTCAACTATATTTCTAATTTTGGAAGCAGCAGCAATATGTTTAGAAATTTCTATATCCTGAGTCCAAATATGAGTAACATTTCCCAATTCACTTAAACCATCTTCAGGAAAGTTTTGTTGAGATAAATAATCAGGAATCGCAGGGAAAGGACAATCCTGCATTGCTATTTTTTTATAACCATTAAAGATGGCGCTCCAGGAATAAGGATGACCATTCCCTTCACTCATGCCAATTACTCCAATATTTAATTTTTCGGCCATTTGGAAGGTATTAAAATGTTATCACTTATTTTACGTTCTAATTCCGGCAAAGATGAAGCTTTATCTAAATTTTCAATGTTTTGTACTAATTGTCTTTCATTTTCTATCCCAATAATTACCTTATCTATATATGATTTTTCAAGAACGAATTTTAAAAGAGCTCCGTTAAGTAGTTTCTCCTCTTGTAGATTAGCAATTATAGGCTTCACTTCATTAAAAAAATCATCTAGCTTCTTTGGATCCATAAAAAATAAACCTTGTAAAAAGGCTGATCGCGTATGAATTTCACAACCCTTATTCTTAAGTTTTTTTACAGCCGTTTCAAATCTTCTGTCAAAATAATTAAAAGGTACCTGAACTAAATCAGGAAGAAAATTTTTATCCAACAGTTGTGCTAATTCTTCTGGTTCGTTAAGTGAAAAACCAATTTTTTTAACTTTACCCGTTTCTTTAAACCTTTGCAGCTCCTTCCATTGCTCGGGTTCTTTTAAAATTTCAGCGGGACGATGAGCCAAGTAGCCATATAATGAGTTAAGTCCTAAAATTTTTAAGCTGTTGTCAAGTTGAATTGAGATTGATTCGTCTTGAGGTGGCATAAATTTAGAAATCATTTTAAAAGAAGAAAGATCGTTTTGGCCAAGTACATTCTCAGAATTTCCATAAGCACTTGCCGAATCTAAAACTTCTACCTTATAAGCTTTAGCAGTTCCAAGTATTTTACAAACTTCATCTGACGCAGTTTGACCGGCATTATTAGATATCCCATAAGGGAGACCAAACTGAACCGTTCCTAAACCTAGTTTTTCACTAATCTTCATAAAATGAATTAACCTTATCAATTACAAATTCCTGCTCATCTTCGGTTAGCGTAGGAAACATAGGTAAGCTTATGCAGTTTTTATAATACTGCTCTGCGACAGGCAAATCGCCTTCCTGCCATCCCAAATCTCGATAATAGGGCATTAAATGACACGGAATATAATGAATTTGAGCAAAAATTTTATTTTCCCTCAAATAATTATAAAGGCCAAACCTATTCTCCACCTCGAGAATAAATAAATGGTACGCATGCCCTTCAATTACTCCAGACTGCCCTTTTAAAAAATTTTTATTCTCAAATGCATTCTTATATTTGGAAGCTAGAGCTCTACGCTTCACTATGCCTTCATCTGCTCGTTTCAGCTGATTGTTTCCCAATGCCGCCTGAAAATCTGTCAACCGGTAATTATAGCCTAAATCTTGCATTTCCATATACCAAGCCGGATAGTTTTCTACTTCGTCCGAACTAACAGAAGAACCAACCGCAAAATCTATGGAATTCTGATATTTATTATCTTGCTTTACGATGCCATGTGTCCTTAATTGGAGAAGCTTCTCATAAAGTTTTTCATCATTTGTAGTAATCATTCCACCTTCTCCACTGGCAATATGTTTTACTGGGTGAAAAGAAAAAATTGCCAGGTCAGCAAAGTTCCCGTTCCCGCAAAATTGCTTTTGATTTTTAGAATCAGTAAAAAAACCTCCAGGCGCATGGCATGAATCCTCTATTATCCATAGATCATACTCTTCAGCAAGTTTTTTAAATGCCTCCAGGTCTACTGCTCTTCCGGCAAAGTCTACAGGAACAATTCCCTTGTAAGTGCCTTTAGGTTCAGCTTCCAAAAGTTTTCGTACATTATCTATATCGAGAAGGTAAGTGTCGGGGTCTATATCAGCAAAAACAACTTCTCCTCCACAATAACGCACACAGTTAGCTGAGGCGGCAAAGGTAATCGGTGTGGTAATTACCTTATCCCCGGGTTGAATATTCAAAGCCATCGCACAAAGGTGCAAAGCCGCAGTACCGTTAGAAACTGCTATAGCATATTCACTACCAACATAGTTGGCGAAAGCTTCTTCAAATTCAGTAATTTTAGGACCCTGTGTAAGATAATCCGACTTTAAAGTGGACACCACCGCTGCAATATCTTCTTCTGTGATATGTTGTCGACCATATGGAATTGGATTATTCATAAATTATACTTCAAAAGTTGGATCAACGTGTTCTTTAATTAAATTTCTAAGATTTTCGACCGTTTCCCAGTCTTCATTTTCTCCTGAATTATATTGAAAACCAGGAGCTACTTTCTTAGCATTAAATTTCTCAATAAAATCTTCTAATTTCCACTTATGAGTAGCCGGTAAAATAGTGTAGTATTTTCCTAAATCATAAGTATAATAAGAATCAGAATCTGTGATCATTTCTTCGTGAATTTTCTCACCGGGGCGAATTCCTACAACAGGTTTTTCGCAATTAGGCCCTATAGCTTCGGCGATATCTGTAATTTTATAAGAAGGAATTTTAGGTACAAAAATTTCACCACCCCAGGCGTTTTCCAAGGCGTGCATAACCATATCTACACCTCCTTGTAGGGAAATGTTAAATCGGGTCATAGTAGGATCTGTGATAGGTAATACTCCTTCCTTTTTCTTTTTAAGAAAAAATGGAATTACAGATCCATTTGAGCCCATAACATTACCATAACGTACCACAGAAAATTTGATTGGATTCCAACCAGTAATATTATTAGCAGCAACAAATAATTTATCTGAAGCTAGCTTAGTGGCTCCATATAAATTAATAGGGGCTGCGGCTTTATCTGTGGAAAGTGCTACAACACGCTCCACACTTGTTTCAAGACAAGCGTTAATTATATTCTCTGCCCCCATAATATTTGTTTTCACGCACTCCATAGGATTATATTCCGCAATAGGGACATGTTTCATTGCAGCTGCGTGAATAACATAGTCTATTCCTTTTAGTGCTCTTTTCACTCTAGCTTCATCTCGTACATCTCCAATAAAAAATCGCAATTGTGGATATTGACTTGAAGGATATTCCTGAGCCATTTCAAATTGTTTTTGTTCATCACGAGAGAAAATAACCAGTTTTTTTATATCTGGAGATTTTTTGAAAATATGAGCTGTTAAAGCTTTTCCAAGTGACCCAGTGCCACCTGTAATTAAAATTGATTTATCGTTTAAATTTAGCATTTCGAAAATTTATTTAATTATATCTCTTGCAATTCAACTAATTTTTTAAAATAAGGTGATTTACCTACCAAGTCCTCAAAAGGATCGATGTTTTCAATTTCTCCATTTTTCATGACCACTATTCTATCTGCGTTCTTAATGGTGGAAATCCTATGCGCGACTATTAAAATAGTATATTTACCTTTTAGCTCATCTATGTTTCTTTGAATTGCTTTTTCTGTTTCCGAATCCAGGGCCGAAGTAGCTTCATCTAAAATTAATATTTCCACCTCTTTATACAATTCTCTTGCGATAGATATGCGTTGACGCTGCCCCCCACTAAGATTCATCCCATTACTTCCTAAAATAGCATCTTCCTTTTCCTTCAATTCCTGAACAAAATCAAATATCGCTGCCTGCTTGATAGCCTTATTAAATTTTCGTAAATTAATGCGATTTTTTTTCGACCAAAAGGTAACATTATTAAATAAAGAATCATTAAAAATTACCGGGTCCTGGGTAATATATCCTATTTTGGCTTGAAGGCTTCTAATATTAAGATCTTCAACTCTATTTGAGTTTATTGCAAAACTACCCTTGCCTGGCGGAAGCAGTCCCGCTATTATATTCACCAATGTGGTTTTACCACTTCCACTTTCTCCCACAAAAGCAAGGGTTTCATTTTGTTTAATAGTCAAGGTTACATTATTAATAACCTTTGTAAGACCATAACAGAAATCTATATTTTTGAGTTTTAGTTGTGCTATTTTCCCATTTATATTTTGGTTTCCGGTCTCTTCTTTGTTTGCTTTCAATTCTCTTGTAAAAGAATCCATATTATTCAACGACCCAGACATACCCAGAAATTTATTCCAACGGGATTGCAATTGTAAGAGATAGCTCAAGGCTCTGTAAAAGAAGAACAAACTAAGCAATATAGGGCCCAGGGATGCACCAAAAAAAGAGGTCTGTATGTAAATTACGGCAACAACAATAATAATCAGTAAAGGTTCTCGTGCAGCTGTGAGCAATGAATCTAGTTGCCCTATCTTACGCTTATCGTCTCGAATTTTTAGTACAGATTTCTTCAGCTTCTCTCCGTATTTGCCTAAAGTGCCGGTGGCCTTTAAATATTTATAATTTGCCACGTTCTGTATGATTAAACTTTGAAAAACATTGTTCTCACCTGTAAGACTAATGGAAGCTCCTTTTGTCTTCGCATAAAGCCCTTTATACAAAAAGTTAGTAAGTCCTCCGCCTATGCTTACCAAAATAGCAAACTGTGCGTCCATGGTAAATGCAAACCCCATGTAAACGATAACAAGAACCCCTGCTTCCATTGCCTTAAAATAATTAAAATAGGAGCCTGCGACGCGGTCAACCTCACCGGTAAGAGTGTTTTGAATTCGACCAATATCAGAACCTACAAAATATTTGTAGGTAATGTTTTTTAAATGTTTTATATTTTTTAAGCGAAGACCCTTAACAAACCATTCCCGCACATTTACGCTATAGACTCCCGCCATGTAAACTGCCATTCCTTTCAGTATAAAAAAGACCATCATAAAAAGCAGTACTGACATTAGGGAAACACCGATACCAGAGTCATTTAATAATTCTACCAAAAATTGAAGTTTCCCCAATGATTCCGAATCTGTAGTATTATTTTCGTTGATCATTTGAAGAAGAGGAAGAAACATGGATAACCCAAAACCATCTAAAAGACCAATAAGAATACTAAGTCCTACCAAAATAAATATGCGATATCCAAGATAGGAATAGAAATAGGCAAAACTTTCGAAATATTTATTTAATATTCTTTTTATCAACTAATAATTTTTTTAATTAAAAAATATCAATCCCAATTTCCTTCTAAAATTGAGTTTTCAAGTCATTCAATTTGGCGAAGATAAATTTTTAATAGTGACTGGATGTTTAAAAAATAAAATTTAGCTAAATTTAAGAAATAACAACATAGAACGAGTTATCCATATATGAGACAAATAAAACCAAATACTTTACAATTGTGTTGAATTGATGACCTGAAATCTATAATTAGAAATATGATGAAAATATTCATAAATAGGGGCGACAAGTTTTATAAATCTAGAACCATTAATCTCATTTTTAGGAATTTCAATCGCTGTAAGATTAGATGGTGCATTTAAAAAGATCATATTTACCAAAACAGAACTGTACATAGAAATTATCTCCTTAGGAACAATTCTCAAGTGGAGATAATAATCTTCGAATATTACTTCAGGTACTTTTATTTCGAAAATTTTACTTACTTCGGCTACAATCTCTTTATTCTCCCGTGGATGTGGGAAATAAATTATTTTTTTTGAAGTATTGTTGTTCAGTTTCTTTAAAGTATTTATATAATATTCTGAGGAAATCATACCCACATTTGATAACGGCTGACCTATATAAAAAATAAGATTTTCATCTAAAATTTGAGGTTTAGAAATCTTCTCCCTTTTTAAAATCCTGATCCTATCCCTACCACCGGCTTTTAATTTTAACGGAGATATATAAATTATTTGGTCAATTTCTGGCTGCTTAAATCCAAGTAAATTATAAGCTCTAGGAAATTTTTTTTTATTCTCAGTTGATAATTTATTTCTGAAATAATTCACCGATACTAATTGCAAACCATCATATAATAAAATAATTGATGCTTTATGCTCAAATTCTGCCACAATACTTAATTGAATAATATTGGCGTAACTTCCAAAATATATACTATTCAAAGTAGAATATTTATATTTTAGCCTAAAAAGTTTTAATTTAAGCAAGAATAATTTATAATAAACCCGTCTATCTTCTGCTTGTGGAACTAGCCATATATAGACTTTTTTCCAACTAAAACCTTCCAAGTACTTTTGGATTTTTGAAGCTTCACCCTGAGTTTTTACAGTTATAATTAATATCGCATTTTGAGAAACCTCTGGGGTTCGAGATAGAAAAAAAGCTTGCGATGGAGTGGAGATAAGAACTAAGGAATAAGCCAATTCTTTAATTTTGATTATATATTAAATCGGAAGCTGCTTTTTTTATCGCGTAATGATATGAATTTTCATCTACGCTGTAGTTATCGCGCATATATTTCCTAATGAAATTGGAATAGGAAAAATCGTGGATTTTTCTGTCTTTCAAAATTGAGAAATCGTTCTCTCCCATATCCACTACAGGAAAATGTAAATTTTTTTCATAGGTTCCAATTGCATTCTCTATATGTGTAATCTCTCGTAAATGATCGTCGATTAATAATACCACTGGCTTTTTATAGTAAACGGCCATACCGATAGAGGTGCTGTAATGTGCAAATACAACATCTGCATTTCTAATAAGCTTTTGTGAATTTCTTCTGCTCCTTTCAAAATTTTGGTATCTTCCTTTTAGTTCATCTTTTATAGCCTCACTTTCTGGATGTTCTGAAATTATGATTTTATGTAGATTGAAATATTTCTCTAATTTTTTTAAAGTATTTTCGACATTCTCATAATATTTATCATGATCAATCATCCCTTGATAAGCAAATGGTAATACCTGATCAAGAAAAACACCAATTTTTTGCTCATGTTCAATCTCACTTTTATCTGTTACTATTCTGTTTACATCATCTGAATGAATAACCAAAATATTTTTCCGTTTTACAGTTAAATAAGCCTTTAATGGGAGGTAATAATTAGTGCTACACATGAGGTAATCTGGAGCATAATAGTTATGATTCAAATCATAAAATACTTTGAGCTTATGCCAAGGGAATAATTTAGTTTTTTCTATGAATTTTTTCAACCAAAAACGCAAACCACTATCCTCCTTATAAGCAAATATAGTAGCCTTGATTCTAAAAGAAATAAGCCTGTCCTGATTTCTTTTTATGATTTTAAAAATACCTGAAAGTTTTTGCAGATAAGAATCATTGGTTACAAAGATTACTGGACTATCAGGTAGTCCAGCTTTAAAATCATAAAGTTCTGTCATAGAATTAATTACTTTTCTATGCTTTAGCATGAAATCGTCATCTGCCGTTATCTCTTTACCGTGAAGCGTAAGTAAATCCAATAATATAATTTCATTTCCCTCCTGAACCAGTTTATCCAGTTCAAAAATTTGACGATGAGAATTTCGAAAAATCTTATAAAAACAAAAAATTATAGTCATTAATATTATCCTTTTACAATCGCTTCGGCAACTTTCCAGTCCAATTCTGTATCTATATCATGGGAAGAAATTTCATCCATGACATATTTTTTTATCTTGTGAAAATCACTGAATTTCTGCTGTTTCAATGAGGCTATGTTAATAATATATATTGCACCATTAAGCTCCCAGACTTTAGGACATTCCTGTCGGGTTACAAAATTCCCATTTTTTGATTTTCTCAGAAAACCTTTTTCATCCTCTTCCCATAAAACATAATAAGGATTACTTGCAGTTTCTTTCACGGAAACTATCATCTGGAATTCTTCAGAATATGTTTCAATTGCCTCTTGTATATGTCTTCCCGTTCTAAATGGAGATGTAGGCTGAAGTAATATTAAAATTTCTGAAGTATCACCCCTTTCTTCCATGAATTTATTTGCATGTACCAATACCTCATGCGTGCCTGCATTATCTGATGCTAATTCTACCGGCCTTAAAAATGGCACTTCTAATCCAATATTTTCTACCACTTGCTTGATTTCAGGACTATCTGTACTTACAATAATTTTCCTGTCTTCAAACACTTCACGTGCCGCTTCGATAGTGTATTGAATCAAAGGTTTTCCATTTAATTCTTTTATATTTTTCCCAGGAATTCCTTTAGAACCTCCTCTTGCAGGTATTACTACGAACATTATTCTATATGTTTAATAAATTCCTGGGCTTGTTTATAATCTACCGGACTTCCTATATCTATCCAATAACCAATTATTGGATTATGAACTAATTTACTACCATCAACCAATAGTTCCTCCATTAAATCGGTAATATCGTAATACTCATTTCTCGGAATTTTGGCGATCAAGTCTTTTTGAAACATATAAATACCCGCATTTGAATGATAAACATAGGATGGTTTTTCTATAAACTTAGCAACTTCTCTCTTTTCATTAGAATCAAAAACGGCATAGGGTACATCTACCTTATATTCTGTAGATGCTATAGCCATTGCAGCTTTTTTATTTACAAGTTCTAGGTAAAGTTCTTCGAAGTTTACATTTGTGAATAAATCACTATTCATAAGTAAAATTTGATCAGAGTCGAAATGTTCCACTAATGAAAGTGCCCCTGCAGTACCTAGAGGTTTTTCTTCTTCAATATATTCTATGTGAATACCTTTACTACTACCATCTCCAAAATATTCTCGAATCTGATCTCCCAAATATTTTATAGATATATATATTTTCTGAATTCCATAAGAAATTAATCGATCAATATTATGTTCTATGATAGGCTTATTACCTAAAGGAAGCATAGGTTTAGGAACAGAGTCGGTAATTGGACTTAACCTTTTCCCCCTTCCTCCAGCCATTATCATACACTCAATTGGCAATAGAGCTTTGGTTTTCTCAAGATCAATAATTCTTATTAATTTTTTATCTTTAGTAAGAATGGGCAGAATTTTTATATCTTTTTTACGATAAAGTTTAAGATCGAGATACCCCTCTTTTTCATATTCAAATACAAAATTGGGATTACAAACTGAAGATACTTTTTTATTAATATCACCGTCTTTTACTAAAGATCTTCTAATGTCTCCATCGGTCAATGAACCCACAGTATGACCATTATGGTTTGTTACAAATAGTATAAGGCGGCTTACGTCAGTTGTAAATAAGATTTTATTAAGTTTATCTAAAGCATCTAGAATGTTTGCATCCTCATCAATTAGGATATTATGAATTTCCATAATTAAAATTTAATATCATAAAAGCTTTTTTTTACTGAAGATAATGGAGTGACAATAATTTCCATAATCTTTTTTGTCGCATTCCCATTCCCATATATCTGCTTTTGCGATTTTACTCTCTCTAAAAACGAAGGATTTTGAGCTTTTTGTAGAGCACACAGGATATCTTCTTTAATGCATTGGGAGTGAATAACACTTAAGGGAGTTACTCTTCCTTTTTGCCTATCCCCTAAGTTTATGGTTGGAATATTAAAATAAGGCACTTCAACAATACCACTTGAGGAATTACCTACGACCAGATCCATAAACTGTAAAGATGAAAGATACCGAATTTGACCGAGTGATCGAAATGCAATGGCTTTATTCTTATTTTCAGACACGTAGTCTTCAATCATTTTGTTGATGATGCGGCCCTCCTTATCGGAATTTGCAAAGGTAAAAATAAATCGGGTGTCGCTTAGCTGATCTAAAGCACCTAAAATTTCTTTAAACTGTTTTTCGGCAGAATTATTTTCTAAAGTAACGGGATGGTAAGTGATCAAAATATTTCTCTTACCTAATTTGAACTTAATAGAATCTTCAAATTCTTTTTGAGTCAATAAGGTTAACTTCTTTATGGAATCTAAGCTTATGGCTCCAACATTAAAAACCCTTTCTGGCGATTCACCCATTTGGATTATCCTTTTCCTAGAACTTTCGGTAGAAGAAAAATGCCAATAACTCATTTTAGTTATCGCATGTCTAATCCCCTCATCATAAGCCCCTTCTGTAGTATCACCTCCATGAATATGTGCAATGGGAATGTTTGCAAGCATAGCTGCCGTAGCAGCAGCCAACATTTCTGACCTATCTCCTAGAATAACTACTAGATCAGGATTCAGTTCATAAAGTGCATCTCCCAAACCAATTAATGCTAATCCTACAGATTTAGTTACACCACTAGCAGAATCGGAAGAGAGAACACATTCAATCTTTTTATCAATCTGAAAACCATCTTCCATAATTTCCTCTACGGTGTAGCCAAATTCTTTCGATAAATGCATTGCAGTTACTACCAGCTGCAGAGTTTGTCTACTACTATCCTTTATTTCCTTCAGCATTGGCTTTAATAAGCCATATTCCGCTCGGGTTCCTGTAAACACTGTAATCTTCATAATTCTATCAATTCATCTTCATCAAAGTTCCTAGTAGCGAGCTTTCCTTCAACTTCATCCCATCTCATTGGGTTTAAACCAGTACCTGGCCTCTTAACACATAAATTCTCTTTAGAAAAAATATCCCCTTTTCTGATCTTTTTAGCGGCAACAATACTTTTTCTTGCTACCTCTTTATTTTTCATTTCTGATAGGGAAGGTTCTTTAATTCCTGAACCGCTTAGAGCCTTTTCGATATTTCTAATAGCAGATATCATTTTTCTTAGTTCATCCGGTTCCAAAGAAGCAGCATGATCAGGACCTGGCATACTTTTATCAAGTGTAAAGTGCTTTTCTATAAGCTTCGCTTTTAGTGCAACTGCAGCTATAGGTACTTCTATACCTAGAGTATGATCCGAATATCCAATACGGACATCTAACTCGTTCCTTATATGCAGCATTGCTTGTAAATTCACATCTTCCATGGGAGTTGGATATTCAGTATTACAATGAACTATAGAAATCTGTTCTTTTTTTAGCCCTTCCTTCTGAAGAATATTAAAAGCCCTTTTGACTTCATTAATGTCAGCCATACCTGTAGACATAACTACTTCTCTCCCAAAACTTGCCACTTTCCTTAAATAGGGTAAATTTGTAATCTCGCCAGAAGGAATTTTGAAAAAGGCAGGGTTCATACTATCCAAAAATTCAAGACTCGGCGCATCAAATCCCGTAGATAGAAACCCAATTCCTTTATCATCGCAACACTTTTTGATCTCGCTAAAATCTTTAAAGGATAATTCAAGCTTTTTCACCATATCATATTGCGATTCTTCCTTTCCCGTGCTTTTTTCTTGATAGCCCGCTTTCTTAGCCTCCCTCGTAAGATTGAGTTCAGTTTTAAAAGTTTGGAATTTCACAAAATCCGCACCGGCCGTAGCTGCAACCTCTACCAGCTTTTTCGCATTCTCTAAACTACCATTATGATTTACTCCTGCTTCTGCAATAATTATGACCTTTCCCATAGCTAATCTTTTAAATATAAAACAGTTGCCTCCCCATCAATTACTAATTCCTCATCCCTTGTGACGTATGTTCTTAATTTTATAATTGGTTTATCCCTCCTGATAGATTTGATCTCTACCGTAGCTGTAACCGTATCCTCAAGATATACCGGTGCTAGAAAATTCGTATTCTGATTCATGTAGATAGCACCAGCACCAGGTAGATCAGAACCAATAAGACCTCCAAAAAGAGAAGTTATAAATGGCCCTTGGACAATTCTCTTTTTAAACCTCGTATTTTTAGCATATTCTCTATCAAAATGAATAGGATTTTTATCACCCGAAAGTATAGAGAAATCTATTACATCTTTTTCGGAAAATGTTCTTACCTCATTTGCGGATTGGCCAACCATTAAATTTTCAAATATTTTATTTTTCATGTTTGGAAGCTTAGTATTTATAAATTAACATAATCAAAATTAGAAGGTTTTATGTTATTCTTTTTATAAATTTTCTCTTCCATAGAGAGAATGTTTTCCGAATTCCGTGAGCGTATTTTTCTAGCAGGAGCCCCCATATATATGCTCCAGGGTTCCAGATCTTTTGTAACCAGACTTCCACTTGCCACAACAGCTCCTTCCCCGATCGTTACTCCGGGATGTATAACGGCGTTCGTTCCAATAAAAGAGTGCTTCTTGCATACAACATGAGACCGGTAAAAAGATCGAAACTCATCTGAAACTAAGGGACTAGGAATACCTTTGCCGGTTATATCATCAGATCCTGTTATTATCCGAACACCGGCACAGACTCCCACAAAATCTTCTATAATACATACCCCCCCCCCAGCAATGGAAACATGGTTGGCCACGTGAACATAATTTCCAATATAAACCCCAAGCCCTCCCATAATAAGAGTAAACTCACTAAGTCGGCTATTATTTTTAATCGAAATTTTTCCTTCGTCAATAAGGGAAATAGGTTCAAAAATCTCGACATTTTCTCCAATTTCTTTAAATTCTCTCATTTTACTCTATTTTAGTGGTACACTACTGGAAATATTTACAATTCTATCTTCCAAAAACTCTGCATTCTTCTGTTCATCTTTAAAACAGTTCCGATACATAGGCAACTTATACATAAGCTGCCAAATCGGTCGCGTCATAACTTTAGCTTCATTAGTAGTCTTAAGAAATAGATCTCGTTGTTCCATATTCTCCAATTCTACCGCCATCAACCAATAATTAGCTTTGGTGCAAGGCACTTCCTTTTTAAATTTTATGTTAGTATTTTCAAAAAATTTAGCATAATTCTCTGCCAACTTTCTTTTTTTACTTAAGAATATATCAAGATTTTCCAGTTGTGCACAAGCTAAAGCCGCATTCAAATTGGGCATTCTGTAATTATAACCCAACTCATCATGCACATATTCATAGCTATGTGGTTTTTTTGCAGTAGTGGTCAGGTATTTAGCCTTCTTGCCCAATTCTAAATTATTGGTAACTATTGCTCCACCACCCCCACTTGTGACAATTTTGTTACCATTAAATGAAAATACACCAAGTTCACCAAACGATCCTGTGGGTTTATCCTTATAATAACTTCCCAGGGACTCAGCAGCATCTTCCACGAAAGGAATTTTCCATTTCTTGCAGATCTTTAAAAGTTCCTCTATTTTAACCGGAAACCCAAAAGTATGCATAGGCAAACAGGCTGCAATCTTTTTGTTGGTTTTTTTATTATAACAAGCTTCCCCCCTAATTTCCCCGTATTCTTCAAGAAAATTCTCTACTGCTACAGGTGAGAGCCCCATTGTATCCAGATCTACATCAAGAAATACCGGCTGCGCATTATTATAGGCAATGGCGTTAGCAGTCGCTACAAAAGTAAGCGCTTGAGTAATTACCTCATCTCCAGCACTAACACCGGCCAAACGCAGGGCCACCTGTAATCCCGAAGTTCCATTAACTACCGCTATCGCTTTATTGGTTCTGCTGATAACTTCCATCATTTCTTCAAACTTATCTACATAAGCACCTACTGAAGAAACGAAAGTAGATTCCACCGCGTCCATCACATATTTTTTCTCATTTCCGTGAAAACGAGGTTCATGTAATGGTATAAATTCTTTGGTATTATAATAATTCTGAATAAAGGAAATAGTTTCTTTGAATTCTTGCATTACATTTTAGAATCTAAATATTTTCCGGTTTCTTTATGTCCGAAACCCGGGATCATTTTAAAGAATAAATCTACTATTTCATCTTTGGTCCAGGCTTTATTAGTTCTTAACTGATTTATTTTATTTTCAAACAAACTCAATTTTTTATCTTCTATATTTAAATCGTGTTTAATAATCCCCAAGTTTTTGAACCTTTGAAGATTCAAAGCTTCATCTTCAGTATAAAACTCTTCAAAATCTTTTTCACCCGTTGTATCACTACCGGCAAAAAGGCAGGGCCATTTTCCTTGTTCGGGTAATGTTAGTACTAAATTCCTTGCCTCTTCTTCGTCCTTACATATATAAGCTTCATAGCCTAATTGTTTAAGATATTTTACAGCCACATCTGCAAAAGAAATCAGGTGAAGTTCTTCACTTAATTTAGGAAAAAATACATCCCTGTTTTCCCCAAAGAGACAAGACATTAAACATAACTCACCGCTTTCTTGTGAAGTTAGAAAATACCGCTTCACATCATTAGGAGCAACTATTGGTTGTTTTTTTTGAATCCTTTGATTAAAGCCATGCAGTAAAGAACCATCAGAAAAGGCTACATTAGCAAAGCGAGCCGTGGAAATATTGATTAACCTACTTTTGCGCATTAAAAACATTTCCATAATACGTTTCGAAGCACCCATCATATTAACCGGATTAGCCGCCTTATCTGTAGAAACACAAAAATATTTACTCGCGCCTTTGTCAATACTCTGTTGTATCGTTTTATCTGTATTAAAAATATTCACTTCAATCATTCGCATCAATGTAAAAGGATCCTTTTCACTGCGAACATGTTTTAGTGCCGATAGGTTGAGCACGTAATCATATTCTCCATCAGCTTTTATAAAAGCATCGTATTCCAAGGAACCAATATCTAGTGCAAAGGTTTGAAAATCTCCATCTATATACCCTAAAGAACTGCGAATATCCCGAACCAACTCCACCATATTATTTTCGGAAATATCTACAACGTGAAGTTTTTTAGGATTTCTTTTAAATATCTCTTTGGTCACTGCTTGCCCTATTGATCCCGCACCACCAATCACAAGAAAGCCTGAAGCCAATACTTTTGATTTTAACTCTGATTCATGGTTTGAAATATCATCCTCAAATAATGCCTTATTTCTTCCTATTAATTTTAAAACGTCCATATTTAATTTCCTATTGCATAGAATTCAAAACCTATTTTTTCTTTTGTATCCCTTTCTAATAACCTTCTTCCATCAAAAAGAAAAGCCGGTTTTAGCATATCTTCGTATATTTTTCGCCAGTCAATAACTTTAAATTCATCCCATTCAGTCAAGATTGCAATAGCATGCGCTTGGGCACACGCTTCCATGGGAGAATCAACAACTGTGACGAATTTTCTGTTTTCTTCCTCACTTCGTGTACAAAGATAATTGAGGTCTGAATATATTTGTTCTTCAGTGACTTTAGGGTCATAAACGACTATTTCAGCTTGTTCATTGAGCAGATAATCTGCCACATAAATTGCAGCCGACTCCCTAGTGTCATTGGTATCCTTTTTAAAAGCCCATCCAAGTACAGCAATTTTTTTACCTGACACTGTATTGTACATTTTTCTCACCATGTTGGCAGCAAAACGACGTTTTTGATGATCATTCATTATAATTACCTGTTCCCAATAATCTGCAACTTCCTTAAGACCGAAAGATTTGGCTATATATACAAGATTTAGAATATCTTTTTGAAAGCAGGAACCTCCAAACCCTACAGAAGCCTTTAAGAACTTTGGACCTACCCTACTGTCCATACCAACTGCTTTGGCAACTTCCTGAACATCCGCCCCGGTTTTTTCACATAGCTCAGACATAGCATTTATACTGGATACCCTTTGCGCAAGAAAAGCATTTGCTGTTAATTTTGAAAGCTCGGATGACCAAACATTTGTGGTAAGAATATTCTCCCTTGGCACCCACGACGCATATACATTTACCAAAGCATCCATAGCTTCCTTTCCTTCAAGAGTATCTACGTCTCCACCTATCAACACACGATCGGGGTTCTTTAAGTCCTCTACGGCAGTCCCTTCCGCAAGAAATTCAGGATTTGAAAGAATTTGAAATTTCACTCCATTTCCAGTACTATCAAGGATGTCCTTTAATGCCGCTGCAGTTCTCACTGGCAGCGTTGATTTCTCAACTACAATTTTGCTGTCTTTGGCTACTTCTGCGATCTGTCTTGCACATAGTTCAATCCATTTCAAATCTGCCGCCATCCCTTTACCAATTCCATAAGTTTTAGTAGGAGTATTAACAGAAATAAAAATTATTTCTGCTTGATCAATTGCTCTAGCTACATCTGTTGAAAAAAATAAATTTCTTCCCCTGGCTTCCTCTACAATCTCAGATAATCCGGGTTCATAAATGGGAATTTTTTCCGCATCAGGATCGTTCCATTGTGCAATTCTCTTCTCGTTTATATCCACAACAGTAACAGCTATGTTTGGACATTTTTGAGCAATTACAGCCATAGTAGGACCTCCAACATACCCTGCTCCTATACAACAGATATTCTTTATCTTCATTTGACAAAAGTTTAATTTCTCTCACAACTTCAGAGAAAATTAATATATTAATTCTACCTTCTTAAAATTAGGTTTTAATGAAATTATCTAAAGCTTCTTATCGCAAACATCTCCCAACACTCCCTTCACATCATATACTACCGATTTTTTTAATCTTAACTTGGAAAAATCCAGATTTAAAAATTCTTTATGAGCTACAGTTAAAATAATGGCATCAAACTGTTCCTGAGGTAATGAATCTCTAGTTTGCAAATTGTATTCATGCAGCACTTCAGCCGGATCTGCCAAAGGATCATAAATGGTAACTTCTGTATCATATTCTTTTAAATGCTTAATGACATCTACCACCTTAGTATTTCGAACATCTGGACAATTTTCTTTAAAAGTAATTCCAAGAACCAAAACCTTTGCCCCTTTAACTTTCAGGTCTTTCTTAAGCATTAACTTTATTACTTCACTACTAACATACTGTCCCATGCTATCATTCATACGGCGACCAGCTAAAATAATTTCCGGATGATAGCCAATTTCCTGAGCTTTTTGCGCAAGGTAATATGGATCAACTCCAATACAATGCCCTCCTACAAGACCCGGTTTAAAAGGAAGAAAATTCCATTTTGTCCCAGCAGCTTCCAAAACCGCTTGCGTATCAATATCCAGCATATTAAAAATTTTAGCCAGTTCATTTACAAAAGCTATATTTATATCCCTTTGGGAATTCTCAATAACTTTTGCTGCTTCTGCAACTTTTATTGTTGTAGCCAGATGCGTACCCGCAGTAATGACAGATGCATATAAGGCATCCACTTTTTTCCCCGTTTGAGGGGTAGAACCAGAAGTAACTTTCAGAATTTTTTCAACTGTATGTTCTTTGTCACCAGGATTAATTCTTTCAGGAGAATAACCTATATAAAAATCTTCATTATATTTTAAACCGCTTGTTTTTTCAAGCACGGGTACACATTCATCTTCTGTAGCTCCGGGATAAACAGTAGATTCATAAATTACAATATCTCCTTTTTTCAAAACTTTACCTACACTTTCACTACTCTTGTATAAAGGTGTTAAATCAGGACGATTATTCTTATCTACCGGAGTAGGAACAGTAATTATATAGAAATTACAATCTACTATGTCTTGAAGTTCTGCCGAACAATATAAACCTTTGCCGGCATTTAAAGATTCTTTTTCTACTAAAGCGGACTGAAGCACATCGTCCTCAACCTCCATTGTAGAATCATGTCCACTCATTAGTTCCGTAACCCTAGATTTATTGATATCAAAACCAACTACAGGATATTTGGAAGCAAACAATCTAGCGAGAGGTAATCCAACATAGCCAAGACCTATAACGCCTAATTTCATTTTCATTATTTATATTTTTTTATTCCAAAGATGGTAGATAAACTCAGGTTGCTGGGGAACTAAACCATATCGCTTATACACCTTAAGAGCTTTTTCATTTAATTTCTGAGTACCCCCAACTACTATTTCACAACCCTCCTTTATTAGAACAGTCTCAATAGCTCTCATTAAAGCAAAAGATATACCTTTCCCTTCAAATTTCCTTTTCACCGCGAATAGTGGAGTATAACCTTTTCCCCGTTTGATGTCAATAGTTGCAAACCCAACTATTTCTGATTGTTCTCTATACACTAAAGTATATTTAGCCATTTTTTTGTTTACTGAATTTATTATCCAGTTTTTAAAGATTCCGTCACATTCTTCTACTGAGATTTTGGGATCTAAACCAAATCTTCCTTGATTTCCTGCTAATTGTGCTAATTCTATTAGAGACTGCTCAGGATAATTCTTATCGTAAAAACTTATATTTTCATGGATGGGAAATTCTTTCATTATCTTTTTTACCAAAGGCACCCTATGAATAATCAGATCTGTTGAAAAATCAGATGAGAGTGGAGGCAATTCCTCTTCCGAAGTGTAATACGCCAGTCTAACATTATCATGTGATAAGGATTGTAATATAGTTTCACCTATTGATATTTCGGATAAACTATTTTTGGAAATTTCGGCCACCTTAAATTTGAAAAAATTGGTATCCCAGTCTAAAATCTTATAAGGCTCTATCATTCTACACAGCTATACAAAAGAAGATTACAAATTTTTCCAATACCATTTTACAGCTTCTCTCAACCCTTCATCAATTTTAAACTGAGGGTTATAATTCATCAGGGCTTTTGCTTTTTCCACAGAAGCAAGGGAATGTGGGATGTCACCTGCCCGCTTTGGACCATGCTTCACTTCAACATTGGCAATCTCAGAATCATATTCTGAAAGATATTTCTTCAGCAACTGGGTAAGTTCTTTTAAATTCGTCCTATCTCCTACAGCCGTGTTATACACTTCATTAAGAGGCCTCCTCATTCTCTGTTGTTAGAGCAAGAAGATTCATTTGTACAACGTTATCAATATATGTAAAATCCCTTGAATAAGTACCATCCCCATTTATTACCGGACTTTCATGCTTCATGAATTGCATCACGAATTTTGGAATAACCGCAGCATAAGCACCATTAGGATCCTGTTTCCTGCCAAAGACATTGAAATACCGCAAACCTATAGTATTCAAACCATAAGTCATATGAAAAATATCTGCATATAATTCATTTACATATTTAGTGATGGCATAAGGAGACAAAGGCTTTCCTATTTTATCTTCCACTTTGGGAAGCGCTTCTGAATCTCCATAGGTAGAAGAACTGGCTGCATAGACAAATCTTTTCACTTCTGCATCTCTGGAAGCCACCAGCATATTTAAAAAACCGGAAATATTTACATCATTACTTGTTACAGGATCATTAATAGATCGGGGAACTGAACCCAGTGCTGCTTCGTGAAGAACAAAATCAACTCCAGAAACGGCCTTTTTACAATCCTCAATATTCCTGATATCACCCTCTATTAAAGTAAAATTCTGGTGACCCTGAATGGCAGACAAATTACTCTTTTTTCCTGTCGAAAAATTGTCCAGGCAAACAACTTTACTATTTAATTGAAGTAATGCTTCACATAAATTAGAGCCTATAAACCCAGCTCCCCCGGTAACTAAAACTTTTTTTGAATCAAGCAGTTCGAACTGTTTGCTGTTCATATAATGAAATTTGTTAAATTATCGCTCAAAGGTAAAATTTCAATCCTTTTATTTTCCTAATATCTTCTTAAAGCTATAACAAACATGTTTCGTCACGTGGTGAAATTACGAAAAAGGAAAGAAGCTATAAGTTATTCGAATTTTGTACTCTCTAAATGTACCAGTTCCGTTTTGACAATTTTTTCGATGGTAGCACCTGTTTTCTTCGCTTTATTGATCCGGTTAATTAATAATTCCATCGCGTTTTTACCGATTTTTTCCGGAAATTGTTCAATATAACTAATTGAAGGAGATAGAAGAGTAGCCAGCTCCTTACCCAGGAATCCGATTATCTTTAATTCTTCTGGAATTTTGATACCATTTTCATGTGCAATTCGGTAGACGAACATGGAGCTTTCAAAATCAGTACATACCATGGCATCCACCTTGTCCTTGAGTAAAAGCTTTTCCACCTTTTCTCGAAGAACCTCAGGTTTTGAAGAATTTGCTATTAAAAAATCGTCCTGACTTCGCAACGCTTTTTTATATCCTGAAATTCGAAGTTTCCCAAGCCCCAAATGATGAATGGAAGTGGCAATTCCTATTTTGCTCACTCCATGCGAGAGCAATAATGTAGTTGCATCGGCCAAACTTTTTTCATCGTCCACTCCAATTTTATCAACCGGAATATCAAGGTTCGTACGATCATATAAAACCAGAGGAATATTGTATTCCATCAGGTTCACCAGGTGATCATATTCTTTCTTTCTCTGTGTTTCTTCAGAAATTGCAACAAGAACCCCGTCTACCAAGCCTGAGGTAAGTAATTCCGCAATTTCCTTTTCACGCTCCAAAGATTCATTAGAAATGTACGTGATTACCTGCAAGCCTTCCTGCTGGGCTTTCGCTTCCATTCCTGAAAGCACTTTTGCGAAAAAAGAATTAGATATATTAGGTATTACCACACCTATAGTCCCACTCTTGCTGCTTTTCAAATTAACAGCAATGGGATTAGGCCTATATTTATGTAATGCAGCCAGTTCTTTAACTCGCTCTACAGTCTTTTGGCTTATCTCAGGACTGTCATTCAAAGCCTTTGAAACAGTCGAAACTGAAACGTTCAACAGCTTGGCCAGCTCCTTAAGTGTAATATTGTTCCTCATCGCTAGAAATTATAAAAACGCTAAAGTAAGGATACCTGTGCATTTCTCCGAAGAAAAAAGTCTCCTTGTCTTATTACAGGCATTATTTATTTACTAAATTATTATTTTTAAGTGTATTTATTACGGTTAAAATATAAAAGATGGTTATTATGAAATTCACCCAGCGCTATTGGTTTTACCTCCTTGCAGCTATTATTACAATCATTGGCTTTATTACAGGTTGGTATTTCTTCATATTCCTTGTTATACCACTCGGATTTTTTAATTCAGGAAAAAGAAATGAAAATGATTAACAGGTTAAATTTATCCTAAAGACTCTGAAGGGTTTGTCAGGTCCGCGATTCAAGCGTATTTTAACATTAATCTTCAAAAAAAAAAAAAGATGAAACAAAAAGGTACATTATCAGAAACTATTAATATGCTAAGGATTGAGCACGGTTATGAAGAAGATTTTAATCTTCTCGATGAAAAGCTTAAGTCCCCAGAGGAAAGAGAGGAGTTTCTTTCAAATGACTTTGTGGTAGACAAAGTATATAGATTTGAAGGACCAAGCAATCCTGGAGATGAAGCTACGCTTTATGCTATTAGCATTTCGTCGGGAAGAAAAGGAGTGCTTCTGGACGGGTATAATTATTCTTCAGGACAAATTTCGGAAGAGCTTCTTAAAAAGCTTGATCTTAAAAAGAACCGTCCCATTTCAGATTAAGCCAAGAAAATTTGATTTTCAGCTATAACTATATTATTTTTGAATAGAATTTATAAAATCAATAAATAAAAATTATGAGTTACTTAAATCTCGATTCAGAGAAAACGGGGAAAACAGTAGAACAGTTGAATGTTCTTTTGGCCGATTACCATTTATATTATCAGAAATTAAGGAATTTCCATTGGAACATTATTGGTCAGAACTTTTTCGATCTTCATGAAAAGTTCGAAGAGCTCTATGATGATGCCAAACTAAAGGTAGATGAAATTGCTGAGCGTATCCTTACGCTTCGTTTTCAACCAACTAGTAATTACAGTGATTATCTTAAGAAATCTAATCTAAAAGAAGCGTCGTCTGATCTTGAAGATAGTGAAATGGTGAAAATCCTACTTGATGATCACGGTACAATCCTTCGACAAATGACAAAAGTAGTTGAAACTGCTGAAGAAAACGGGGATGAAGGAACCATAGATCTCATTGGCGGATATATAAGAGAGCTGGAAAAAACCAGTTGGATGCTTGATGCATGGAAAATGAAAACTGCAGATAAGCATAAACCGGTATAAGCCTCCTATTTTTAATAAATGTCAGACGAATTTAACATACAGGAATCCATTAACGGGATCTGGGAAAAACTTGCCGAATGGCTGGATTCTCTAATTATAAGTCTTCCCAATTTTATACTTGCCGTAATAGTCTTCCTGCTCTTTATAGTAGCAGCAAAATATATTGGTAAGTTTGCAGGTAAGATACTCTTCTACAAAGTCCGGCAGGATTCTATAAGGGAAATTACTGTAAAGATCCTAAAAGTTGTAGTAATTGCTATTGGATTCTTTGTAGCACTGGCATTGTTAAACCTCAATACAGTACTCACCTCGGTGCTAGCCGGTGCCGGGGTTGTAGGTTTAGCCATAGGTCTTGCATTGCAAGGCACCTTGAATAACACTTTTTCGGGTATTATCTTAAGTTTCCTTCCAGAACTGCAAATTGGTGATTGGATAGAAAATGATGGATATGCCGGTACGGTGGTAGAAATTAATCTTCGAAGCATTGTTCTAAAGGAAGCCGATAATAATTATGTAGTAATTCCCAATTCTCAATTAATTGATGCTCCTTTCAAGAATTTTACCCGCACAAAGCGTTCCAGGGTTATGGTAAACTGCGGTGTGGCTTATGATTCTGATTTAGAAATGGTAAGAGACCTAACTGTCGATACCATTGCAAAAACATTCCCACAAAATTCTTCTGAAGAAGTAGAATTCATGTACCAGGAGTTTGGTGACAGCTCGATCAATTTTGTAGTGAGGTTCTGGAGTGATGTGTCGAAGAACAGAGATATTCTTTTTGCCAGAAGCAAAGCTATAATTGAGATTAAAAAAGTTTTTGATCAAAACGATATCAACATTCCATTCCCAATTCGCACAATTGACTTTACCAATAAGCTCAATGTGGAGAATTCTTCTGAAGAGCAAGGGCAGGATTAAATTAAGACAACTTCCATAACTTATTAAAAAGAGGTATAAAAATTCATTTCTGGATAGTTAGCTACAATCTATTTTCAGAATATATCTTCGAAAGGAAATGGAATTGTCCCATAAAACTACAGAAGCAAAAAAGGTTCGGATGAATTCATCCGAACCTTTTTGCTTTTTGTTTGAGAAAAATATGCATTCAAAAATGCCATTTTTGCGCCCCTTTAAAAGCTAAATCCAAATCCGAAGGAGAAGCGCCAGCCTTCGTCTCCACCTGTAAAGAAGTTAAATTTTCCAGTTACTGCTTCAGCACTATTTACCCAAAAACCACCACCATAGCTGTCATGCCATTTCTCGCTACCTTCCCCATCAAGCCAAACCCTTCCAATATCATAACCTCCAAACACGCCTATTTGAAAAGGTAAAAAACTGGTCTTAAATTTATCAAAGCTATACCTTAGATCTGCACCAGCAGCAAAAGCTTCTTCTCCGGCAAATCTTTCATGCCGGTAACCTCGCAAATCATTTTTTCCACCTAAGGTGGCAGCCTGGTAAAACTGAAAACCATCACCAAAGTTCACTTTTCCCTGAACCCTGGAGTTTAAAACCCATTTCCGGTTTTGAGAAATAGCATTATAAAATTCCATGTAAGGGTTAAGATAAGCATAAGCTTCGCTGTCATCTACAACATTTATTTTTCCACCGCCTTTGAGCTCAAACTTCATCCCGTTGGTAGGATTTAATACATCATCGTAACTTTCATAACGATAAGTTCCTTCCAGTCCTGCGAAGTAATCTCTTTCAAAGAATTCGGGATCTGTAGTAAATTCTTCCACTAAAAACCTGTTTTCGGTATCATCAACCCTGTTTCCTTCAAAAGTGGCCATATACCTAAAATAACTACCAAAAGGTGTTTCCTTTACCAACCCTGCCTCCACTCCAAGGCGGCTAATTCTAACACGATTATAATCCAGGGAAAGATCTTCATCAGGATTGACACTTTCATTTCCATATCCAAAGAAATTGCGGGTGGTTTTTGGGCTGGAATAATGAGCTCCTATTCCAAAATTATAACTACCCCAAACATTTGCAAATTCTCCTTCATATCCAATTTCGAAACCTTGTGTAGCAGAAAAATATCCTGCATTTATTTGATGTCTCGCCGTATAAGGATTCCGCACAAACTCATATTTTGTATAGGAGGTGCTAATGCCGAGGATGACTCCATCATCAGGATTAAATCCTACAGAAGGAAGAACTACATTGGTGTCATAGATCCTTCTATCCTTGTCATATACGTTTACCTGGTAATCATCTGTAAAAACCATTTTTGCACCATCATTTTCTTCCACCGTATTTAGCAGAGATTTATGGTCGTATACACGTACTTTCTTTCCGTTTTCGATGTTATAAATGTCATTATTCTGTCCACCAATTATCCGCACAAGAATTTTAGCATTGCCTGTACCGTTTACGAAAATCTCATCAT
Organism: Salinimicrobium maris; assembly: GCF_049680855.1. Lineage (NCBI taxonomy): Bacteria > Pseudomonadati > Bacteroidota > Flavobacteriia > Flavobacteriales > Flavobacteriaceae > Salinimicrobium > Salinimicrobium maris. The sequence continues at coordinate 357,162 of NZ_JBMPGS010000002.1, forward strand.
CATCGTCAAGAGCATATATCCAGATTTCCTTAGTTTCCTGCGCTCTATAAATCTTCTCACTTAATACGGCTCCTCTCTCACCATCTTTATTTCGGGAAACTTTTACTCTTGTTTTTCCGTCTTTCAGCCGGGTGACATCTACAAAATCATCTTTGTCGGTTCCTGTTACAATGGCGAGATCGCTCAATTTGTCATAATACCGCTTTGTGATGTCAACTATATTATCTCTTCTCCCTTTCAGTTTCTGAATAAGTCCCTGGGTAACTTCCCCACTCGCTTCTGAAGGTAAGCTTAAAAACGCTTTTTCTATGACTTCATCGGTAATATGCTCCTGGATAAACTCTGCCTGTTCAAGCCAGGTTTCTTTTCCTACATTCTGAAGTAAAGAACGGTCTAAACCTGTCGCAGACATGTTGAACCATTCTACATCATTTATATCTTCGCCATAAACTGCAAATTGATTAGCAAAGCCTGTCAATCCCCGAAGGGTTCCAAGTAATGCACCGTCAAAATTAGAAAAAACCTGATCCCTATCCCTCGGAATAGGTTCAAAAATGCGGTTTTCATCTTCGGTTTCAATTTCTGCCCATCTCCACTGGTCTTGATGACGGTCCCAATCGCCAATGAGCATATCGAAAATTCGTGCCTTTACATAGGCTGCTTCATCCAAAGAATACTTTTCATCTCTTCGAAGTCGGTCAAACATACCGGCAGTACTTTGTATATCATGGTTTGGAGATCCAAAAGAATCATAATCCAGCCAGTTTTCTTCAGGACGCTCCTCAATCATATAAAGTGCGCCACCATGCTCAAAATTATAATCTCCCAATGCAGGTTGCTTTGGAAGGTAAAAGATTTTCGGGTTGGTATGATGCAGCCCTATAGCATCGGCCAATACGGGTACAGCCATAAAAGCAAAAGGATGAGAGGCAGTGTAGAAATCTTCAAGAATATTCTCTGGTAAAGTATTTTCAAAGCTTTTATTGATAGGTTTATTTTTGAATGCAGTAGACTGTAAAAATTGCACGGCATCCTTTTTCAGCATCCGGAAGTTATATTCCCTTCCCAGGCTATCCTTCACCCGTAAGGAATTTGTTTGATGCCCCCCTCCTTTTCGAATGGGCTCCACCCCACCATATAGGGTGTCTAGATCTACAACCTTTGCTTCTATTTCTGTATGATATAGTTCCCGGTAGCGATCACCCCAAATACTTTTGTACACCTGGCTTTTCTCTCCTTCAGGCTCATAAACACTGGCTCGAACCACTTGAGGGAAATTGGTTTGAAGTGTATCTACATTATAATTTTCGGCCACGGAAAAAATCTCTTTTTGGTACAGCAATTTCGGTTTTTTGTCCCTACTTCCGTAGAAACTTGCCCAAGTAGAGCCGTCTTCAAAAAGATCTAAAACCACAAAACCCTGCCCGGAATAAGCAAACACACCGTCATTCCTAAGCCCAACATAAGAAGCTTTGGAAGCAGACCCTGCAACTATTTGCTTAATATCTTCATGCTCTATGTATTGCAAAGAATGATCATGACCAGAAACAAAAATTACATTTCCCCATTTTCCCGCGATGGTTTCCAGTCGTAGTCTTAGGTTTTTATAGCGCTCGTTCTGAGTATCGGTCGTAGAAACTCCTCCAGTAGTTCTAATTAGGGTTACGAGCGAACCAAGCAACGGAAGTGGAACCTTTCGCTGGGTTGGATATAAGTGATTGGTAAAATGGAAGTTACCTCCATGCAGGCCATTTGTATAAAGTGGATGATGAATGGCAAATACCACTGTTTTATTTTGATTTTTCTTCAACTCCGATGCCACCTCAAGAAAGAAGGCTTCCCTCGTTTTTATGTCTGGGCAGTTGTCATTAATAGTGGGGTTTTTATCCCAATCTGTAAGATACCATTCAGAATCTACTACCAGCAGCTGAATATTTTCTGAAATTTCAATACTCTGCAGAGCACAACCAGCTTTGGGTGAAAAAATATCATCTTTTTCCAGCTTTCTTTGAAGGTAATCTTCCTGTCGCTTTAATCCAAGAACGCCCTGATTATACCAATCATGATTCCCCGGAATAAACAAAATTTTGCCGTCATAGTTTTCCACCGCATCAATTTGGGCATCGAGCCGGTATTCCATTTCGTCCCTTAGCGGGTGATCTTCTGCCACCATTCCTGCAGGATAAATATTGTCACCAAGAAAAAGGGTATGATTACCTATTTGTTGAACAGAATCCACATACTTTTTGAAAGCCAGTAGCCCATCCGAACTTCCTCCAGGTTTGGAATAACCACCATCTCCTAAAAGGTAAAATGATTTTTCTATAGTTTTATGGGAGGGATAATTAAAATCCTCTTTGGGTTCTCCTTCCCTGTACATTGCTTTCTGAAGATTGGTACAGCCTGAAAACACTACGAAAGCGATTAGCGTTAGAAATATGTTATTTTTTTCCATAGAAATTGAGCGGGGGATTTTTTTTGTAATTTGGCGTAAAACTTAACCTGAATTTCATGACGAGCCTAATTGACAAAGCTGAAAAATTTGTTCTGGAATTATTTAAAGAAAAGCTACCCAACACCTATTTATACCACAATGAAAGGCATACGCAAAGGGTAGTTAAAAGTACTAAAGAATTAATTGATAGTTCTGAAATTCATGTTAAACAAGAAGAACCTCTTTTAATCGCAGCCTGGCTTCATGACATAGGATATACTCTAACGTATGATGGTCATGAAGATGAAAGCAAGAAAATGGCCGAAGAATTTCTAAAGGAAAATGCTGCGGATGAAGAGCTTATCCGCGAAGTATTGCGGTTGATCGATGCTACGAAGCCCAGCCATGAACCTGTGGATCTTTCTGAAAAAATAATTAGAGATGCCGATACATCTCACCTTTCAAAAGATTATTTTGAAGAAGTAAGCGAATTATTGCGCCAGGAACTGGAGTTACAAAAGATACGAAACTTTAGTGTTCGGGAATGGGTGCAGCAGAACATCCAGCTTTTTACAAAAAATCACCGGTTCTATACAGCGTATGCCCTTGAAAATTGGGAAGACGAAAAGCATGAGAATCTTCTCTCTCTTCTCAACACCGAAAGGAAATCTAAAAAGAAATTAGAAAAGGAAGAAACAAAGGCCAGGCTAAAAGCACGCTTTAAAGACGAAAGTCCAGATAGAGGTATACAAACCCTGTTTAGGGTGACCATGAGAAATCATCTTAAATTAAGCGATATTGCAGATGCCAAGGCAAACATTTTACTTTCAGTAAATGCCATTGTAATTTCACTCCTTATCGCCAATCTTATCCCCGATCTTACTGCTCCAACTAAGGATTATCAACTAATGATCCCTACATTGATACTCATCATCTTTAGCGTTGCCTCTATTATTGGAGCTATTATGTCTACCCGGCCCGATGTAACCAGTGGAGAATTCACCAGGGAACAGGTGAAAAACAGAGAAGTAAATGTGCTCTTTTTTGGAAACTTTCACCGCATGCCTTACGACCAGTTTGAATGGGCGATGAACGAAATTATAGACGACCAGGATTTTATTTATAATTCTCTCACCAAAGACCTTTACATGCTGGGCGTTGTTCTAAATCGCAAATACAGGCTGCTAAGAATCACATATAACATCTTCATGACAGGAATTGTACTTTCAGTTCTGGCCTTTATTTTGACGTATTATTTACTCTAATCTTTCCATTAGATCTTCATAAGTGATGATATCTTCTGACGAAGAATCATTGAGAGAATAAAGTATTTCTACACGAATTGCTTTCAAACCAACCACTCCCTGAACTTCTTCCAGCTCAAGCAGTTCTACCTTATTTCCAAGGTATTTCTTGGCCTGTAAGTATTTCACGTACCTTAAATATTCTCTTTCGTCACTACGTTGCGAATAAATGATTACTATTTTACCCTTTTGGGTAATTCTCTCTCCCGTTTCTTTTACGCATGCTTTATCTATGCGTTTTTTGATAATTTCATAGCGCGCATTATAAGTGCCATCTACATCAAACTGCTTTTCATCCATGCGGTATCTAATGGAAAGAGTATTATTAAAGACAAGGATAAGAGAAGCAGCCTCCAGTGTTATAGGTAAATTACCCTGAAGCTTATAAAATCGGTTTTCCATTTCGCACATGGTCCTTAGCTGCCATAACCTCAGGTTGTACAGGTAAACTTTATCAAAGGGATTTTTTGTGGCATTCGTTAATGACGCACCCAGGTAAATGTTATGCTCCACCCCATCGGTCTTGTAGCGCTCGAAGTAATGCGGATAAATCTTTTGAGCTTCTACTTCCTGCCGGTCAAGATAGCGCGCCATTGTCCTGTTTATTTGTTGAACCGCTTCATCATAATTTTTACGATGATCATAGATCACACCAGATTCCGAATTTACCTGGTCCCGGTAATTCTTAACCCGCTCTTTTAAAGAAGAGTCCTGGTTCTCTATATGGTCAAGTAATGGATTAATCTCCTTCTGAAGCAAATTAAATACCTTCTGTTCACTGGAAGCATTCAAATTTTCCTGCAAGTCCTCTACAAACTCATTTATCCTGAATTTCACCTGCTCATAGATCACGAGCTCCTCCAGTTCATGGGCTTCATCTATAATTTCTCCAATTAGACCAAGCTGGTACAGTAAATCTTTTTGAATAGCTTTATTACGTGCTTCCGAGGAAGCTACAATATCTATTTGCCCATAAAGCGGATGTATGTCTTCGAATACAATATCCTTAAAAGAAGCCAGCCCGTCCTGTTCTATGTCACGAATAAATTTTTTTGCTTCCTCTTCAAAAGCCCACAAAACACTGGGGTGAATTGAAGTACATTCACTCTGGATGACGGCTTTTATCCTATTTTCAAATTCGGCTTTATTTCTTTCCACAGCTGTAACAATATAAGGCAGGATATCATCCAACTTGGTAGCGTTCACGCTGTTAAGTTCATTTTTTCTGAAAGATACAAGCTCCAGGGTGGCTAAAAGCCTTTGATTCTTTGCTATAGGCGCTAAAATGGCACTTTTGACTCCCTTTTCCTGAAGGCTCTTGTAAAGCAAATTTTGAGTGTTCTTGCCATAATTCTCCACGTTTGAAATAGTGAAATAAGATTGATCCTCCACCAGTGTCTGGAAAGTCTCATCTCCTACTGCCGCCCTGCAGCTATTTTTTTCTTCAGAACTAAGAATGAAACTGGTGGCTCCATTCTCCATTGCTTCAAAAGTAGCATCCTTTGCATTAAATACTGTAAAGCCTACCTGTAAATCGGGTATTTTATAGATGGAACGAAAAATTTCCTGGAATTTTTTTAATTCTTCTTCATTCGAGGTGTTCCGTTGCAGTAAAGTGGTTTTAAGATCTGAAATCGCATCATCTGCCGTAACATCGGTAAGGGTAATAATTGTAAAACCTTTAAAAATCCAGCTTTTTGGAGGGAACATTTCTTTCCATACCTCCACTTCTTCCATATTCTGGATAAGCCGGTCCACATCCTCTTCAGTAATGTCTTTTGCTCTTTCTGTGGGAAGAACTTCGATGAAATCAGCATTCATTTCGATCCTGTAATGTCTTAAAATGCCATTTTTATCTGGGATGTCGTAATAAAGTGGACGCGAAAAATCAATGTTGTGGCCATAATAATTATTCAGGATCATGATGCAGGCAAAAATGTAATCTAAATCTTCATTGAGATTGCGCATGGAAAGTTCAAAATCATCGCCCGCCTCCTGAAGAATTTCCTGAAATCTTTCCGTGGAGTTAAAGATCACATTATGAAAAGGCATGGAAATGGCTTTTATCTGATTTTTTGATAAAATTCCGGGGAAAAGATCCTTTAAAAGAACCCGCACAGGATCTTCATAGTTTTCCAATTCTTTTTCCTCGGTAATGCCATCAATTAATGCTGGAAAAGAAGAGACGTATTGAAGCATCTTTTCTATGTATTCCTTTGAAATACTTCCCGGTTCAGATTTTACCAGATTTCGGTATTCTTCTATAATTTTGTGAAAGCTAATTTTTATATCCAGGGGCGAATTCTTCTGCTTCTTCATAATGTTAAAATTAAATTATTTTTCAAGCTATTTCAGCGCCTTGCCTCATATTAACAATATTTTACAAATTAGCAGTCTAAACGATTTGCGTTCCTTATTTTTGCCGAAAACAAAATAATCATGAAAAGAATATTAGCACTGGGCATATTTGCTCTTCTGATTTCCTGCCAGGAAGATCAGGGATATTTTATAAGCGGAAGCATCGATAACGCTGTCGATGGTCAAAAAATATATGTTTCTGAACTAAATCAGGAAAATAATCAAACGACCGTCATTGATACAATAGAGGTAAAAGATGGACAATTTTCTGCAGATCTTGCTGAAAAGGAGAAACCAACCCTTAGTTTTCTTACCCTAGAAGGTACCAGAGGAAACGTTGTTTTTATCGCAGATAATAATCCCATTGAATTCACCATTTACAAAGACAGTCTTTTTGCATCTAATGCCACGGGTGGAAAAGACAATGACCTGCTTTACCGTTATTTTGAAGATATGCGGGCATCAAATAAAAGCCAGGCACAAACACGTACTGCAATGATTGAAGCATTTCGTCAAAAAGATTCTATAGAATTAACCAGGCTTAGAGTACAACAGGAAGAGAACTTCTTACAAAATATGGAAAACAAAAAGGAAATGGTTAGGAATAATTCGAACTCCATTGTTTCTGCAATGATCCTTCAGGAACTGGCGAGCTCGCAGAGACTAGAATCATCAGAATTGGCGGAGCTTTATAATTCGCTCTCGTCTGAAGTTCAGGAATCGCGCCTTGGAAAAATGCTGGAAGATACCATTAGCAGGTTAAGTAAGGTAGAAATTGGGGGTAAAGCACCTAATTTTTCAGCACCCACTCCGCAAGGAGATGAGCTTGCGCTGAACGAGGTTTTAGGAGAGGTCACTTTAGTTGATTTCTGGGCATCCTGGTGTAAACCATGTCGTGATGAAAACCCCAATATTGTACGGGTTTATGAAAAATACCACGATCAGGGATTTAATGTGGTAGGTGTTTCTTTAGACAGACCGGGACAAAAAGACAAATGGGAGCAGGCGATTGCAGAAGATAACCTGCAGTGGAACCAGGTTTCCAATCTAATGTTCTGGCAGGATCCAATTGCTGCAGAATATGGTGTAAGAGCAATACCCGCTGCATTTTTACTCGATGAAAACGGAGTGATCGTTGCAAAAAATTTAAGAGGAAAAGATCTTGAAAATAAGGTAGCAGAAATGTTGGGCGAATAATGCCATTTTTGGATACCTAAAAACAGAAAAGGCTGCCAAATGGTAGCCTTTTCTATTAGGACCATTTTATGTTTTAAAGAAGTAAAAAAGATACATTTATTTTCACGGTGACTTCCAGTTCTCCCGGTGCGATAGTTTGTTCACCTCCACTTCGGTCACTTTTCATTTCCATTGCCTGCATTACAGGAACAAACCGGGCATTTTCCACTTCTGAAATTTGAAATGCCTGACCGAGTTTCTGTCCTAATGGTTGCACAAGTTCCGAAGCTTTCTCTTTCGCATTAAGAACCGCCAGTTTACGTGCTTCAGATTTAATTTCTTCCTGCCTGGAGGTTTTAAAATTCACTGCATCAATACGATTTAGACCAGATTCCAGCAGACCTGCCATTATTTCTTCATAGCTGTCCAATTCTTCCAGATGAATAGAAATTGCCTGATTCGCGGAGTAGCTATATTCTTTGGTATTGTAATTATAATCCTTGTTAAGATTAATATATTCTGTCCTCACATTCTTGGAAAGAATACCTTTATTTTTAAGAAACTTTAGGATCTTGCTTACCACCTCGTCATTCTGCATTTTAACTTCGGAAGCTGATTCACCAGAATGTTCTACCCGGGCCCTAATTACCACTTCATTTGGAACGACATATACTGTACCCTCCCCTGTTACTGTGACACCATAATTTTGTTGCTGTGCAAATCCCACGATGGAAAATAAAATGGTCAGAAGAATTGATATTTTTCTCATATTATGTTTGTTTTTAAAAGTTGAATTTTTTCTACTAAATTCTGCCTGATTTCTGAAGGATAAACAGCAGTATAATTGGCACTGCCAGTAAAATTACCATCAATAAATGAGCGCTTAAAATCCATGGAGCTAGTATGAGGGTTAAGAGATATCCTCCCACTGCCCCACCAAAATGTGCGTCATGACCAATATTTCCAACCCTGCGTTTCATGCCGTATATCGAGTATAACATATAACCAATTCCGAAGATATAGGCTGGAATGGGCACAGGAATAAAGAACATGTAAAGGCTCATATCTGGGTATAACAATATTGCTGCGTAAATGATCCCTGATACCGCACCGCTTGCTCCTACTGCATTGTAACCATATTCGTCCTTATGAAAAAAGTATGACAATAAATTCCCCAGCAGAAGGCTCGCCACATAGACCAGAACAAAACCTGAACTACCAAGCGCCTGTATCACTACATCTGCGAAAAAGTACAAGGTAAGCATATTCAAGAAGAGGTGGCCATTATCTACGTGTAAAAACCCAGAAGAAAAAATCCTCAATTTTTCTCCATTCCGAATTGCACCGGTATTAAATTTATACTTCTCAAAAAAGGAATAATCATTAAAACCCTTAAAAGAAATGATCACATTTGCGGCAATTATGATGATGGTGACCAGGTGTAAATCTCCCATTTATGCTTCTGTTTAGTGCCAAATATAACATATATTTGCCGAAACATTTTATTCATGCAGCGTTTAGTTTTCTGGCTGACTTACCCTCTTTTGTGGCTCATTTCTGTCTTGCCTTTTTCTGCATTCTACCTGGTTTCTGATGCCATTTTTGTTTTAGTATACCACATTATAGGCTACAGGAAAAACACCGTACAGAAAAATCTTGAAATGGTGTTTCCTGAAAAATCTTCTAAAGAAAGAAAAAAAATAGAAATTAAATTTTACAGGCACATGGTAGATATGTTCCTGGAAATGATCAAAAGTATTTCTATTTCCAACGAAGAGCTAAAAAAAAGGTTTCGCTTCACCAATCTTGAAGAGGTACATAAAATTAGGGCAATGAATAAAAGCATTATTCTTGCCTGCGGTCACTATGCCAGTTACGAATGGATCAACGCGCTACAGTTGCACGACCTTGACTATAGAGGCTTCGGAATTTATAAAAAGGTAAAAAATCCTTATTTTGATAAAATGGCCAGGGACATACGCGGCCGGTTTGAGGGAGAATTAATTCCTACAGTGACAGCTACCAAGCAAATTGTAAAGAATGAGAAAAATGGCATTTTAGGAGTCTATGCCATGATCGCAGATCAGTCGCCACGGCTGAAGAGGGCTAAGGCCTGGACAAATTTTATGGGAATAGAAGTTCCAGTTTTTATGGGCACCGAGAAACTTGCGAAAGATCTTGATATGACTGTGGTGTATCTTCATGTTGAAAAGAAAAAGAGAGGTTTTTACGAAGCAACTTTTAAAACGCTTTCATATAATCCTTCTGAAGAAAAAGCATTCAGCATCACCCGAAACTATTTCGATGAACTGGAGAAACAGATCAAAAATACTCCTGAATATTATTTATGGACACATAAAAGATGGAAGCACCGAGGTGCTTCCATTCCTGCTAATGCACAATCTTTTTAGTCCAGATTGGCTATTTGTTTTATTTCCTTGATCATGGATTGTGCAACATCATCTGCTTCCTGTTGTGATTTTGCTTCCGTATAAATCCTGATAATAGGTTCTGTATTTGATTTTCTAAGGTGCACCCAATGCTCTTCAAAATCTATCTTTACACCATCTACAGTAGAAACTTCTTCTTTGGAATATTTTTCCTCAACTTCTTTTAAAATATTATCCACGTCGAGTCCCGGAGTGAGTTCAATTTTATTCTTGCTCATGAAATAGGACGGATAGGTTTTTCTTAGTTCAGAAACTGAAATTTTCTTTTCGGCCAAATGAGTAAGAAATAAAGCTACGCCTACCAGACTGTCTCTTCCATAATGTAACTCCGGATATATAATTCCGCCGTTTCCTTCCCCTCCAATAACAGCATTGGTTTCTTTCATCAATTCCACTACATTCACCTCGCCCACGGCACTTGCCTTATATGTTCCGCCATGTTTTTCAGTAATGTCTTTTAAAGCTCTTGAAGATGAAAGATTACTTACCGTGTTCCCTGGATTTTTGCTTAGCACATAATCTGCACATGCAACGAGTGTATACTCTTCGCCAAACATTTCGCCGTCTTCTGCAATAAATGCGAGCCGGTCTACATCAGGATCTACCACAATTCCAAAATCGGCTTTCTTCTCCTTTACAAGTTCACATATATCTCCAAGATGCTCTTTTAAAGGCTCTGGGTTATGCGGAAAATGTCCTGTGGGTTCACAATACAATTCTATCACGTTCACTCCCAATCTTTTTAAAAGACGTGGGATGGCAATTCCCCCCGTAGAATTTACACCGTCTACCACTACAGTGAAATTTGCTTCAGAAATCTTCTTTGCGTCTACCAGAGACAGCATTGTGACTTCCTCTATATGAGTATCAATATAATGGGTGGTTTTGGTGATCTTTCCCAGTGCATCTACTTCAGAAAAGGTAAAATCGGCAGCTTCTGCTATTTCAAGAATTTCGGCTCCCTGTTTCCCATTTAGAAATTCGCCTTTTTCATTCAGTAATTTTAAAGCATTCCATTGTTTTGGATTGTGACTTGCCGTAAGTATGATCCCACCAGTGGCTTTTTCAAGGGGTACAGCCACTTCTACCGTGGGAGTTGTAGAAAGATCAAGATCAATCACGTCTATACCTAAACCAATTAAGGTATTCATTACAAGTTGCTGTATCATTTCTCCTGAAATTCGCGCATCACGTCCTACTACCACTTTCACGGTTTCATCTTTGCTTTGATTTTTTAACCAGGAACCGTAGGCAGCTGCAAATTTCACAGCATCTATAGGAGTTAAATTATCTGAAGGCTTCCCTCCTATCGTCCCTCTTATTCCCGAAATCGATTTAATTAATGTCATTTTTGGATATCTTATAGATTAATAGTTGTATCTCCTCTTCTATTTCTGAAAACTTGGGCTAATCATGCCTGAAGGAGCTTTTTAACTTTAACAGGAAAAACTTTAATTTACCTGCAGAGTGCCAAACAAAGATACAAGCCTCTGGAGCTTCTGGCAAAACTTAACACAATATAAACATTCTAAAAGCATAACTTGCTTCAATGAACTTTCTTGCACACATATATCTTTCAGGTCAAGATGAAGAATTGATCATAGGTAACTTCATAGCCGATTCTATCAAGGGGAAGAAATACCTCGAATATCCAGAAGGGATTCAAAAAGGAATTATTCTGCACCGGGCAATCGATTATTATACAGATACGCACCCCATTGTAAAAAAAAGCACTTCCAGGTTGTTTAGCAAATACAGCCATTACAGCAGCGTTATCGTAGATATTTTATATGATCATTTTCTTGCGCATAACTGGCAGGAGTATTCCAAAGTGCCCCTGGATGTTTTTGTGGAACGTTTTTATGCTTTACTAAAAGCTAATATTGATGTGCTACCTAAAAATGTTCAGCAATTTCTGCCTTTCATGATTAGGGATAACTGGCTTCTTAGCTATGCCAGCATTGAAGGAATAGGAAGAATCCTCCAACAAATGAACGAACGGACAAATAAAATATCCAAAATGAATTTTGCAGTAAATGAACTGCAAATGCATTATGGGGATTTTGAAAAAGAGTTCCGCTTGTTTTTTGAGGACCTCCAAATCTTTGCTACAGCAAAAATAAAGGAGCTCTAAAATTCCCTTTTTAGAAGGCAGGGAAGCTTCAAATTATCTTTTTATCGGGAAAAAGAAGCTTTTAGTAGAAGGTAAAAATTTTGCATTTAAATTCCACAGCAAGTTGGAATAAAAAACGGTTTTTGTAGAATTCCACACTGAGCTAAAAATACCTGTAGAAAATTTCCACAGATAACCTTTGGGTTCCACATTTATTCTACGCAAGCTTATCATCGCCGGCCTTATATTCGAAACAAATAAGCAAAAAAAAATACCCTGAGAATAGTTCCCAGGGTATTTGAAATAGAATTTCTGTGAATTCTATCTATAGTACCATACGTTATTCTTAAGGTATACGGCACGCATTCCGTAACGACCGCTATAGAACCAGTTGTCATAAAACCTTAGTACCTTAAGTCCCGCAATAGTGTAATATTCACCGTTGATATAAGTAGGTTCAGGATTAGGATTACCAGGTTTTGCTACGTTTGAAGGGTACATACTGTTAATTCCCTGAACGTCACCAGAAGATAATCCACTTCTTTGAACATTAAAAGTACTGCCATCTGTCTTTGTGATTGTTGGTTTTCCATTTTTAGAGAAGGAATAAGAGCTGTACATCATAATTGAACCAAAATCAAGATTAGAAGTAAACTCGTTCCCGTCATACCCTTCGTCTGCATAAGTGGTGAAATTATGTTCAGTCCCACTTTTCACATTTTCGAAAAGAATAGAGATATGCCTGTCTCTGTCTACCCTGCTTTGCTCATGCCACAGCCCTACTGCGTGTCCAATTTCATGAATAGTATTTCCTGTAGAACAACCGCTGGAAAGGGTGATGTTTTGTTTCCCTCCTATCATTCCAACATAAGAAGCACAACCAGAACCAGTAGTGAAATAGATATAGTTTCTTTCGGAAGATCTTTCTACAAATTGAAGACTGGTTTTTGACTCCCAGTGCTTGATAGCATCAATAACGCGCTGCTGGTTACTTAAACCTGCATCAATAGCGTAATAGACAGTATTGTCTGGCCACCTTCCGGAAGTTCTTCCAACACTTTTTTGTGCAGGTGGAGTTTCTCCTTCTTCAAAGACAAGCTTTACGGGACTGGTAGACACCATATCACGACTAAGAAGCATGTCTCCCTGGTATATGTAGTCTCCGTTAAAAGATTCTACAGGAATTCTTTGACCTGCAAAATAAACGTCGGAAACTGCTCCGATTTTATCAGGATTTGCAAGCTCCATAGAGATGTTCTCTCCAGAAACTAGATTGGTATTTTCGTTTTCCTCAGATATCTCATAATTATCAAGAGAGTCTTCACTGCAGCTCATTACGGCCAATGCAGGTAGTAACAAAAATAATTTGATTTTTTTCATAAGTAGGGGTGCTTTTTTGTTAAGTAACAATTGATTTGGGTTTAATTTGTTACTTCCGTTTTTAATTAAATTTGTGATAATCGTTTGATCTTTCATTAGTAAATTATTCTAAAAGCGACGTCGTTTTTCTTTGCTGCCGATTCTATTTAGAATAACCGTGCCAAAAAGGGATTTAATAAATAATTAACGAACCCTGTTCCGCTGCTAAAAATAGAGTCTGAATTGAATTGTAGGTTTTTTCTGCAGAAATTTAATTTTTTAGAGTTATACATAATCAAATGGATACAAAAATTTTTCTAAAAGGCCTTTTTTCAATAGATTTTTTAATCCGATGAATCTGAAGCAAAATTAAAATTATTTTTTCTTTAACAAACCTTTTCAAAAACTTTAACAAACTGATTATTAGCATGTTTATCTTTTGGAGGACTTTTCTTACAGGTTTTCATCAATTCAAAAAGGAGTCCTTTTGAATTAAAGTTTATTGAAAATTTTACATAAAGAAAAAGCTGCTTATGTTACTATAAGCAGCTTTTAATTTTAAATGTGATTTTTATACAGGTAGTTTACCTTTTATTCCTGTTATTATTCCATGGCTATTATGTAATTTGCCCGGAATTCTACCTCCAATGGGTAAACCACGTCAATTATATCATCACTATCATAGGTGATTTCAAATTGATTTTCTGAAATACCAGAAACACAAATGGCTTCACCTCCTAAGTCAGGAAGGTTCAATTCCCAGCTTATAATTGTATATTCGGTAAAATTGTTTTCAACAGAACCGTCATACATATCAATTAAAACAATAAGTTGATCATCTTCTCCTGCAGTATCTAAATTGAAAGTTATGGTACCTACATCTTCACCTCCTACTTGAAGAACGTAAAATGGATTTTGACCTACAGGAAAATTTGTTACATCAACGATTTGATTAAAGGCTATTATAGCTCCATTCTCATCTAGACATTCTCCAGTATCTATAGGGCATCCCACATTATCAACCTCAACACCTGTCGGAGTTTCAGGACATTCATCTATAGAGTCTGGAATCCCGTCTCCATCAGCATCGTTTTCCTGAATAGGACATCCTACATTATCAACCTGCACTCCTTCTTCAGTATCTGGACATTCATCTATAGAGTCTGGAATACCATCCCCATCAGTGTCGGTCTCGCCATTCACAGCGCATCCCCACTCATCTACCTCAACATCTTCCTCAGTGTTTGGGCATTCATCTATAGAATCTGGCACACCATCATCATCGCTGTCCACAGGAACTTCTCCATTATCATCGCCGCATCCAAATCTTAAGTGCAGATAGTCCACATTTTCTCCGTCAAAGTTAGCTTCAATATCATCTCTGCTTAAGGTTCCGCTGAGAACGGTTGATTCCACTTCACCATAATTATCAGTCCAATCCATTAAAGTAACTTCGTAGTACAGGTAATCCTCAGCATCCTCAAATTGAGGAAGATTTGGCAGCGCAAAACATAACGGATCTGCATAGAAATCTCCCTGGTTGTTTTCTCCTGTCGTATTACTTACTCCAGAATATAAAACAGCGCCACTATCGTCATCACCCAGCCAGATATTTACAGCATAGGCTGCAGAAAAATGTCTTCCATTTTCATCACAATAGTTTGCAAAGAAGCAGAATTCAAATGCCTCTGTAGTTTCGAGATCAAAGAACAAGTAACCATACTCGTTTACCATACGGTCATCAAAGCATAGTACTTCCACATCTACGTATTTTTTAACACCTGCACCTAATTCAATATCCATAGGCAGTGGGTTTGTTACCCAGGTTGAAATTTCACCGCCCTCCATTGGTGCTACCCAAATAAGGTTATCATTAGTGTCGTAAACTGCAAAAAATTCAAGAGAATAACTTCCGGGTTCCAGCTCCAGATCTGCTGATTCCTCTGTAAAATATTCATCTACCCCATCTTCGTCATAATCACCGGGATTGGGGTTTATATTAACCACAATAGGGTTTGCCATTGTCCCTACATTAGTAGTACCGGTAAGCACCACTTCCACATATGCCGGTGCTTCATCGGAACATCCAGGAATATCTCCAATAGCTTGTTTTAGAGAAGCTTTATTTGCTGTTAGATCATTTAATAAGGTTGCAAAAGACAATGTTGAAGTTTTTCCCTCTGGTTCATCAAGAAGATTTTGCTCATCTTTACTACAAGAAGCAAAAAGCAGGGAAAATACCACAGCAAAGCTTAAGTATATTTTTATTTTTTTCATAATATTTCATTTTTGAGTCCATTCAGTTATTCAGTACTTAATAAAACTGCACGGGAAAAAATTTATCCCCCGTGCAGCTCATAACTAAAAATTAGTCGACTTCGCTAACTGTACCACAAGCTACTGGTAAAGTTGGCCAGTACTCGCCTTCTACAGTCATACCGTGTAATACTACAGCTCTATCCTCCAATGGGTCTAGCATATCTGAATCCACTGTAAAAGTTTGCTGGTACACTATAATACCTGTACCCATAGCTGTAGGAAATTCTGAGCCTCCTTCAGTTAGAGTGAGTGATAACATTACATCACCATAATCAGGAAGTCCTTCCTCTAGACTAATAAGCCCGTCTTCATTTTCATCATCATCTTCATCTGGACAAGTTGAAACCAATCCTTCTTCTCCATGAATATGCTGTGGATGTTCCATACCAGTTTCAAGACCAGATGCCAGTATCGTGGTTTCCAAAGTAGTTCCTTGAAGCCTGAAATAAGCAAAACCAATAGCTCCTGAATCGTTTAGTTGATATAGACAAGCTTTATAGTTTTGAGCTTCATCTTCAGGATCTGGGAAAATGGGAGTATCTTCTCCACCACAATTACCTTCTTCGAAGTGATAATAGTCCAGATTATCTTCTCCATCAAAGAAAGTTCTAACCAAATTGTCATCTATAACACCCGCACGAATAACTCTGTTCTCAATATCACCGTAGGCATCAGAATCTTGAATAGTAATTTCGAAGTAATATTCATCAAGTCCTTCAGTATCTGGTAATGCAAAACATAGTGGATCACCTGCGTAATCACCATCCTCATTTATCTCAACGTTATTAGGAACATCTGTATATAATGGCGCTCCCATTTCTCCATCTTCGTAGGACCATACGCTTACAGTATATTCTGCAACATAGTGTCTTCCACTTGGAGGACAGAAGTTACCAAAAATACAAAATTCAATAGCCTCTGTTGTTTCAATATCAAAGAACAGGTAACCATATTCGTTTACATCACGATCATCATAGCATAGAACTTCTACATCTATGTATCTTTTTGTACCTGCACCCAAATCAAAACTGATAGGCAAAGTAACATCTACAAAGTCTTCCATTGCACTACCTGCCATTGGAGCCACCCAAATCACATTATCATCAGCGTCATAAACGACAAAATGTTCGAGGGTATATGCCCCTGGAGTTAATTCCAATTCCGAAGATTCTTCTGTAAAATATTCGTCTTCCCCGTCCTCATCGTAATCGCCCGGAGTAGGGCTCACATTAATAACCAAAGGATCTTCTGCAGTACCTACACTTTCAGTACCGCTAAGAACAACCTCAACATAAGCAGGCGCTTCGTCTGAACACGCAGGGAAATCACTTAAATGATCTTTTAAAGCGGCTTTATTATTTACTAAATCGTTCAAAACCGTTGCAAATGATACAGTGGCTGTTTCGCCATCTCGACCATCAATCAGGTTTTCATCTTTACTACACGAAGTAAAGATCATTGCAAAAACTGCCAGGCAGGCAAATGATAATTTAAAATTTTTCATAATAATTGTTTTTAGATATAATATTTATAATGGTTTCAAATCACTTTTACATAAAGTAAAGCGTCACATGCACAGATAATTGCTTACCTCTCATTACTCCCTTGGTTGGGAAGGTTCATTTAAATCTTAATTTATTCCCGGCAAGTCTTTTATTGAAAATCCGGGTATAATTAATTTATAGTTATCTTAAAACCCGGTATTTCCCATCTCACAATTTTCTCTAAAGTGGTAGTAGTCTACAGTATCTCCTTGGCCAAAAAGATTTTTAACATTGGCATCTGTAAATACTCCCGAAACGACTAATCTTCCTTCATCGTCGTCATCTCCAAATTCAAGTACATAGATTTCTCCATAGTACCTATCAACACCAGGGCTGTCTGGTAATGGGAAGCATAAAGGATTGGCATAAGCATCACCATTATTGTCTACACCCACTTCATTTATGTAAGGGTTTTCAGGATCAAACAGAGGAGTACCCATTGGACTTGAACTATTTCCGCTGTAAGTCCATACCTCTACTCTAAAATGTGCTGGGAAATGTCTTCCGTTTTCATCACAATAATTCCCGAATACGCAGAATTCTATGGCTCTTTGTTCTTCAATATCAAAGAAGAGATATCCATATTCATTGACCACCCTGTTGTCAAAACAAAGAACTTCAACGTCCACATATTTTTTGGTCCCTGCCCCTAAGTTAAAATCCATAGGAAGGGTGTTATTAACAAAGCTGGCTAAGGTACTGCCGGTATGAGGGGCAATCCAGATTAGAGAACTTGCTGAATCTGCAGGATCACCATTATACACCGCAAAATATTCCAGTGTATAAGTTCCGGGCTCTAACTCAAGTTCCATAGCCTCTTCAGTAAAATATTCCATTTCAGGATCATCATCGTAATTTCCTGGGTTAGGATTTACAGGAACGACAAGGGGATTTTCCATGGTTCCTACCGATTCTGTCCCGGAAAGAACTACTTCCACAAAAGCAGGAGCGTCATCTGAACAATCTGGTAAATTTTCGAGGCTTTGTTTCAATGCGCCCTTATTGTTTACCAAATCATTTAACACCGTAGTAAAGGAAAGGCGTGCCTTTTCATTCTTTTCACTCACTCCTTCTTCCTTACTACAGGAAGTAAATAGCAGCCCTACGACAGCCAAATAAGCAAATAGTAATTTTGTTCTTTTCATAGTACTTGTTTTTAGGTTATAAATTATTCATATTTAAATGGTTAATCTTTATACCTGTGGATCTACTCAACAGGTTTATTTTTAATTTTCTTTACAAACTTCTCCATGAATCATTACCCAAAAAGAACCGTCACCACTGTATTCCAGAACATAGATGTTCTCCTCACTAGAACAAGGTTCTTCATCTGTTATTCCCGCATTTGAAGAAAAGCTTCCAGGTGCAGCCGAGACGGGTTTGTTATCACTTAGATATAAATCCAATTTATCCAGTTTTATGCCCGGTTCTGCTTTAACAGATATGGTCACCATAGATCCTTCAACCCTAATCATTACTTCCCCCGAGAGGAAACCAGTGGCAGGATTGTTTTTACCAGCCGCTGCGTACATTTTAAAACTTGTATGCTCCTGGCCTACCTCAAATTTTTCTGCCCATCCCCACTTTGCAGAGAGGCTCAAACCATCATTATCTTTTCGAGTTAGCGTGTGATCTCCCCACATCCATGCAGTTTCAGATTTGAAACAAGATTGCGGTTCACAGGGTTCTTCAGGATTGCAGTTGTTCGCTGAATCCTCCGGACAAGGATCTTCATTATTCGGCAAACAATCCCCATCATCATCCAACCAAAAAGGGATTAGAGGGCAAGGATCACACTCATCAAAAATTCCATCTTTATCAGTATCAACAGTACCATTGGGGCAAGGATCCTGACCCTGATCTTCACAACCAAATCTTAAATGTTCATAAAACACAGAATTGTCAGGACCAAAATTTTCCCGAATATTATTGCGGCTCAGGGTACCGGTAATGGGCTCCATTGCTATGTATGGATATACCTCATCCCACGCCATTAATGTTATTTCATAATAAATGTAAGCTTCATCATCTTCATATTGGGGTAGGTCGGGCAGTGCCAGACATAAGGGTTCTGCAACAGCAGCATCCTCATTGAATGTTGTGGCATTCATAATATTGGAAAAAAGAAGCGGTGCATTTTCATTCGTTCCCAAATAGATATCTACTGAATATGCCGCCGGAAAATCTCTACCATCCGGTGTACAGTAATTGACAAAAAAGCAATACTCCACAGCCCTTCGTGGCTCAATATCAAAGAAGAGGTACCCATACTCATTTACCAGCCTTTCATCAAAACAGAGCACTTCGACATCCAGATACTTTTTAACTCCTGCTCTTAGATTAAAATCCATAGGAAGTGCCAGGTCAACATAATTTGCTAATGGGCTTCCAATTATGGGAGCTACCCATATTCTGTTACTTTCTTCCATAAGAGGATCACCATCATATACCGCAAAGAATTCTAAAGTGTAAGTTCCCGGTTCAAGCTCCAGCTCTGTGGACTCATTAGTAAAATATTCCGCCCCCGAATCCCCATCAAAGTTTCCCGGGGTTGGATTTACTGTAATTACTAAAGGCTCACTCATAGTTCCTACATTCGTTGGCCCTGAAAGTACTACCTCCACAAAAGTCGGTGTCTCATCTGAACAAACTGGAAAGGCCTGTTTTAGACTTGATTTAGAAGAAATGAGATCATTCAGGACTGCACCAAACATCAGTTTTCCCTTTCCTCCGTACTGTGTGGTAATATCCTCATCTTTATCGCATGAAGAAATGAGAAATATACTTAGTACAGCAATCAGGATATTTTTCAAGTGTTTCATGACGTTATCTAAACAAGATGTTTGATAGTTCTTTCTATTATTGGTTCTATTTTGTAATCAAGACCTATAGTTGAGGGGAAATTGGTCTTATACACGGGGGGGAGAAAAAGCGTGTTTAACTTTACTAAAAGTAGGATTTATCTGTAGTCCATCCTATGGGGGAAATCACCCATTTAATAATCAAGAGGACCCAAAATCCTAATTTTTTAAGGATTCAGATATCTATTAGTTTATGATTCAAAGCATAGACTATACTTTCCAGAATCGTATCAGAATTTGTTCTTTTTATGATATTAGACCTGTGTTTTTCAATGGTTTTAGCAGAAATACATAGAGCTTCAGAAATCTCTTTGGTTTTATATCCTTTACATAAAAGTTCAATGATTTCCTTTTCCCGTTGTGTGAAATTAAATGCTTCGGCAGAATTATTCTGAGCGAAGTAATTTTCAGTTTCTCTGGAAGATGTTCCTATCTCTTCATTTAACGGTATTCCATTTTCAGCAAAGTCAATAATCAACAGCAATTGTCCGCTTAAATTTTTATCGAGTTTGGAGAATGTTACTTTTGCTTCTCTCACCTTATTATTCATGAGCCGAAGCGAAGTAGTGGTGGTGGCTTTCATATGCTTTCCACGCACAAAATTTTTCAAAGTCTCCAGCACTTTGTATTTATTCCTGCAATCCACAAAATCTATAAGATTAATTTCAGTGGGATTATTTACAAAAAAATATTTTTTGAAAGCGTCATTCATTGCAATGATAGCTTCATTTTGTAGCAGCACAACCGGCTGACTTAGTAAATTGAACAATCCCAGGAACGAGTCCTTCCAATAATTAGTGAGGGATCTTTTTAGAGAAACGACATCTTCAATTTGATTACATATATCTACATAGGAACAGTTATAAATGATATGATCTACAGCGTCCTTCAAAAGGCACTCCAAGCTGCTTTTTTGTCCTGTTTTAGCATATAGAAAGAGAATGCTTTTATTCAAAAAATGAGTGGATTTAAAATTCTGCAGGTTCTTCGCGCTCTCCTGATCCATAGAAGTATAATCCACAAGAATAACATCAGGTAAATAAGCCAGAGCCAGAGTATAACCTGCATGAATATTTTTGACACTTGTCACTTCAAAAGAAAATCCTGCTCCGGACTTTACACCCTCTAAAAAATCATTGTTGTTGGAAATTAATAGTAATTGTTTTTTTTCCATTACCAGCTATTTTGTTTTAAATCCACATCCTTTAACAGGATGATAAAAATTAATTTTATTGCAACAGGGGGGAATAAAAACAGGGGGAAGTGCTTATTCTTCAGGTATAAAGATATCTATTCTATCCTAAAATAAATCCCAATATTGTGTAGTATTACACTGACAATTAACAATTTAAAATCCTGCTTTAACACCAGAATTATGTCCTTTTTAGGAATTTTTTAATCCATGAAATACCAAACGGTTGCAAATTTTGTAGGAAATTTTCTTTTTCGTAGGAAGAATCTTATGCCTTTTTTCAATGACACCCTTCTTTTCTAAATTCCTGAAGATTAAGTACCTTTGCGCACTTGAAAATAAATATGGCTGCTACAGAAGAATTCATCGAGGTTTTGGGCGCACGAGTCCACAACCTAAAGAATATTGATGTCAAAATACCACGGGAGAAACTGGTGGTGATCACAGGATTATCAGGTTCAGGAAAATCATCCCTGGCCTTTGATACTATTTATGCTGAAGGACAAAGAAGGTACATTGAAACTTTCTCGGCCTATGCGAGGCAGTTCCTGGGAGGACTGGAGCGCCCTGATGTTGATAAAATAGATGGGCTATCCCCTGTGATTGCCATTGAACAAAAGACCACTAGTAAAAGCCCCAGAAGTACGGTAGGAACTATTACAGAAATTTATGATTTCCTCCGGCTCTTATTCGCTCGTGCCAGTGATGCTTACAGTTATAATACCGGTGAGCAAATGGTAAGCTACAGTGATGACCAGATCCAGGAGATCATTACGGAAAAATTTGAAGGCAAAAGAGCAAATATTTTGGCGCCTGTCATTAGGTCCCGAAAAGGGCATTATAGAGAGCTTTTTGAACAAATAGCAAAACAAGGTTTTGTAAAGGTACGCGTGGACGGGGAAATTCGGGAAATTTCCAAAGGCATGAAGTTAGATCGGTACAAGACACACGATATAGAAATCGTGGTAGATAGATTGAAAATTGATCGCAAGGAAGATATTGACACAAGATTAAAGGAGAGCATCAAAACAGCAATGTATCATGGCGACGGCGTGTTAATGATTATTGATCAGGATTCCGGAGACACGAAATTCTTTAGTAGAAATCTAATGTGCCCCACGACGGGTATTTCCTATCCCAATCCTGAACCCAACAATTTTTCCTTTAATTCTCCTAAAGGAGCCTGCCCGGTTTGTAATGGAATTGGAACTTTGCATAAGGTAAATGTAGACAAGATTATTCCGGACAAAAATCTTTCTATTAAAAAAGGGGCTTTGGCACCTCACGGTCCCCAAAAGAAGAATTGGATATTCAAGCAGCTGGAATTGATTGCAGAAAAGTTTGATTTTACTCTAAACGATCCTTTTAAAAGTATTCCAAAGGAAGCGATCGAAATGATCTTGTTCGGGGGAAAAGAAAAATTTTCCAAAGAATCAAAATCCCTTGGAATTACTCGTGAGTTCAAAATTGATTTTGAAGGTGTTGCTTCTTTTATTGAAGAAACTTACAACAAGAACGACTCTACTTCCTTAAGGAGGTGGGCGAAAGAATATATGGACCAAGTAATTTGTCCAGAGTGTGATGGCAGCCGTTTAAAGAAAGAGAGTCTTTATTTTAAGGTCAATGGGTTGAACATAGCCCAACTTGCCCAAAAAGACATTGTAGATCTTGGTACTTGGTTTGACCAACTGGAAGGAGAGCTGTCAGAAAAGCAAAAGAAAATTGCTTCTGAAGTCGTTAAAGAAATTAAAGTGAGACTGCAGTTTCTTATTGATGTAGGCCTTGATTATCTTAATTTAAACCGAGGTTCAAAATCCCTTTCCGGAGGGGAAGCACAGCGAATTCGGCTTGCAACACAAATTGGATCTCAATTGGTGGGTGTTTTATACATTCTGGATGAACCTAGTATTGGATTGCATCAACGAGACAACGAAAAACTTATCAATTCCTTGGTTTCCCTGAGAGATTTAGGAAATTCTGTGATTGTTGTGGAGCATGATAAAGATATGATAGAACGTGCAGATCATGTCATCGACATTGGCCCGGAAGCCGGTCGTCACGGTGGAGAAATTATTAGTGAAGGATCTCCTGAAGAAATTAAGAAACACAGTACCACTACTGCATCTTATCTTAATGGAACAATGAAAATTGAAATTCCTGAAAAGCGCAGGAAGGGAAATGGTAAAACCATAGAACTAAAGGGAGCCACCGGGAATAATCTAAAGAATGTTTCGGTTAAAATTCCGTTAGGAAAAATGATTGCGGTTACAGGCGTGTCCGGAAGCGGAAAATCCACCCTTATTAATGAGACTCTTTACCCTATAATGAATGCTCACTATTTTAACGGGGTTAAAAAACCTATGCCGTACAAAAGCATAAAAGGGCTGGAACATATTGATAAGGTTATTGATATCAACCAAACCCCCATCGGCAGGACACCACGTTCAAATCCTGCAACCTACACTGGAGTATTCTCTGAAATAAGGAATTTGTTCACCAAAACTCCCGAAGCCATGATTCGCGGGTATAAACCGGGAAGGTTCAGCTTTAATGTAAAAGGGGGGCGGTGTGAAACCTGTAAAGGTGGCGGATTAAGAGTTATAGAAATGAACTTCCTGCCAGATGTTTATGTAGAATGTGAAACCTGCCAGGGGAAACGTTTCAACAGGGAAACTTTAGAGATTCGTTATAAAGGAAAATCTATTTCAGATGTACTGGAAATGACCATTAATGAAGCAACTGTTTTTTTTGAGAACATTCCGAAGATACACAGGAAACTGAAGACCATTAAAGATGTTGGATTGGGGTATGTTACCCTGGGACAGCAGAGCACCACTCTTTCTGGAGGTGAAGCACAACGAATTAAACTGGCTTCTGAACTTTCAAAAAGAGATACTGGAAACACCTTTTACATACTTGATGAACCAACAACCGGCCTTCATTTTGAGGACATAAGGGTACTCATGGAGGTGCTTAATCGTCTCACAAATAAGGGAAATACGGTATTAATCATTGAACATAACCTGGATGTCATTAAAATGGCCGATCATATTATAGACATAGGTTACGAAGGGGGAAAAAACGGTGGTAAGGTCATTGTAACCGGAACCCCTGAAGAAGTCGCAAAACATAAAAAAAGCTATACCGCCCAATTTCTGAAAAAAGAATTATTTTAGCGGGCAATCAAATTTACTATGAGAACTGAAACAAGGAACAAAAGCTGGAATGAAATAAAAACAAATGACTCCTGGGCTATTTTTAAAATAATGGGAGAATTTGTTCATGGATATGAAAAACTAAGTCAAATAGGCCCCTGCGTATCTATCTTTGGATCTGCGCGTACAAAGCCAGATCATAAATATTACAAGCTTACAGAAGAAGTTGCACAAAAAATAGTAGATCATGGCTACGGAATAATCACCGGCGGTGGCCCAGGAGTGATGGAGGCCGGGAATAAAGGTGCACATCTTGCAGGAGGAACATCTGTAGGTTTAAATATTGACCTCCCGTTTGAACAACATGACAACCCATATATTGACAGTGATAAGAACATTAATTTCGATTATTTTTTTGTTCGCAAAGTAATGTTCGTTAAGTATTCACAGGGTTTTGTAGTAATGCCTGGAGGATTTGGAACATTAGATGAACTTTTTGAGGCAATCACTCTCATCCAAACGCACAAAATTGATAAGTTTCCAATAATATTGGTCGGTAGAGATTTTTGGGGAGGTTTGATCGAATGGGTTCAAAAAACCCTTCTTGACAGTTTTCAGAATATTAGTGCCGGTGACATTGATCTTATTCAGGTGGTAGACACGGCCGATGAGGTTATTGAAATTCTGGACGCCTTCTATGATGAATATAATTTAAGCCCTAACTTTTAAACCATTACGGGCAAAAAATCAGAGGGCGGATAAATTATCCGCTCTTTTGTTTTGCTTCAATATTATGTAAAAGCTGGAACCAATTTGAAACCTGCAATGTTTCTATTATTCAAACATTACATAAACAGGTAGAATTTTTAAAGTATAAATTTTATATCTTGACGCACTAGAATTATAGGTCTTCAAACATTTTTATCTGAACCAAATCTTGAAAAAAAAAGCCATTTTTTACACATTAATGCTTCTTGCATGGGGTAAAACCTATGCACAAAATTCGACTTCCATTGAAGCTGTATTAAATGATTCTCTAAAGGTGTTATCAATTAACCAGGAGCTTTTTTATTATAATTCCAGTGAAGATACTTTGCGCGAAATTTATCTTCATGACTGGATGAATGCTTTCAGCACAAAATCCACCCCACTCGCCCAAAGATTTTCTGAAGATTATATGCGTCGGTTTCACTTTGCAAGAGAAAGTGAACGTGGTGCTACTACCATACATGGTTTTCAAAACAGCCGTGGAGAAGATTTAACCTGGTTTCGTCCTAAAGATTCACAGGACCTCATAAGAATTGAACTTCAAAAGCCCTTATTGCCCGGAGAGAAATTTTATATTAGGTCTTTGTATGATATAAAATTTCCAAGTGCTGAATTCACCCGCTATGGGTATACAAAAGATGGAAATTATAAGCTTAGATACTGGTTTTTAACACCCGGTGTCTACACCAATAAATGGGAAGTTTACAGCCATAAAAATCTCAATGACCAGTTTATTTTACCCCTTGATGTGGACGTTTTTCTTGAAACTCCCCCAAATTATGCCGCAGTCTCTGCCCTTAAAACTGAAGCTCTGGAAACCACCAAAACTTCTAGGAAGATTCATTTATCTGGAGACAATCAGGTAGATTTAAAGCTCTACATAATTCGTAATTTTCTATTTGATGATATAGAAACCGAAGATTTTCATGTGATCACCAATATTGATGATGAAGGATTAAACCCTGTGATGAAGTCTATGCTCGTACGAAGGATCACAGAATTTTTAAATAAGAAACTTGGCGCCTATCCTCATGACAATATGCTGGTAACAAAAGAGGATTATGCCGCCAATCCATTTTACGGACTTAACCAGTTACCTAAATTTGTCCGTCCTTTTCCAGACGGATTTAGTTATGACCTTCAGCAGCTAAAAACAATTACTGGAAACTTCCTCCAGAATACACTTATAATTAATCCCAGGGAAGAGAAATGGGTTATAGATGCCATCCAAATTTATCTTTTGATGGAGTATGTAGATGAATATTATCCAAATATGAAGATCCTGGGAAATCTTAGTGAAATGTTTGGCATAAAATGGTTTCATGCTGCAGATCTTGAATTCAATGACCAGTATGCTTTTCTTTACCTGCACATGGCCCGCTCATATCTTGATCAACCGCTTATAACTCCGCAGGATTCATTGGTCAAATTCAATAAGAACATTGCAAACGCATATAAGGCTGGGATTGGCTTAAAATATCTGGAGACCTTTCTTGAAGACGAAACTGTAGAAAATTCAATTGGGGAATTTTTTAATCAGTATAAACTTAAAAAAGTAGAACCCCAAAATTTTCAAAATATCTTACAGAAAAATGCTTCTAAAGACATTCAGTGGTTCTTTGATGATTACTTAGCCACTAATGAGAAGATTGATTTCTATATAAGCAATGTCAAAAAGAAGGAGGATTCCCTGGAGGTAACCATTAGGAACAAATCCAGTAATGGAATGCCTGTATCCTTGTATGGATTACATGACAAGAATATCATTTTTCAAACCTGGGTAGAAGATGTAAATAAGGAGAAAACTATTAGTATTCCCTATGGAGATATTCGTCGTTTGGCTTTAAATTATGAAGGCAAAATTCCCGAAGTAAACCAGCGGGATAATTATTACGGGGTGGAGACGTTTCTTGACAAACCCATACAGTTACGCCCTTTTATAGATGTAGAGAATCCGCGATACAGGCAACTTTTTTTCATGCCCGAATTCCAGTACAACCTGTATGACGGTCTTGCCTTAGGAGTGAAATTATATAATAAAACCCTGCTTAGCAAAAATTTTGAATTTCAACTAGCGCCTTTGTATGGCATTAGAAGTCAAACCCTTATTGGTGGCGCAAGTTTTTCCCACAGCATCTATTTCGATCAGGAAAATCTTTTTTCCATCACTTATGGTGCTGCAGGCAGCCGCTTTTCCTTTGGTTACAACCTTTTTTATGAAAAGTTTACGCCATATCTCCTAATGAGTTTTCGCGGTGATGATTTACGAGACAACAGGAAGCAGCAGCTCATGGTGCGAAATGTAAATGTCTACAGAGATCAAAACCTCCTGCAACCATTAGACGTACCAGATTACAGTGTGTTTAATATCAATTATAGGTACAATGATAAAGGGATGATTGATTATCTCACCGGAAATGTAGATTTTCAATTAGCTAAAAATTTTAGCAAAGCTTCCGTTACTACAGAATACCGAAAGCTTTTCAAGAATAACCGGCAAATCAACCTTAGGTTCTTTGGAGGTGCATTTCTCTATAATGACCATACCGAATCTAATTACTTCAGCTTTGCGTTAGACAGACCTACAGATTACCTTTTTGACTATAATTATTACGGAAGAAGTGAAACTAGCGGACTATTTAGTCAACAGATCATCATGGCCGAAGGTGGCTTCAAATCTCAACTGGAGCCAGAATTTGCAAATCAATGGCTCACCACCGTTAATGCAAGTACAAATCTTTGGAAATGGATCTTTGTGTATGGAGATCTTGGTTTGGTTAAAAACAAACATGAGAATGCCAAATTCATGTATGATTCCGGTGTAAGATTGAGCCTAATTGCAGATTACTTTGAAATTTTCTTCCCTGTATACTCCAATCTGGGCTGGGAAATAAACCAGGATAATTACGACCAGCGCATTCGTTTTATTGCCACACTGGATATTCGCACCTTAACCGGACTTTTCTCCAGAGAGTGGTACTAATTTCCGAAGGATCCTCTTTTAGAATTAAACATCTTTAAATTTTATTCTTCTAAAAGTAACTTATTTGAAATATTATTAAAATAAGGCGCTAATAATAAGAATTAAGCATTTTAGTAGGCTTTTTTTTCAATTGTAATTAATTATTGTTTTTGCTACATTTGTGCTTACATAAATTAGTAGATATGCAAAGTGAAACCTCATCAAAAAAAGACATTTCTTTTGAAGATTTTAGAGCCCAGGTGCTTGAAGATTATAAGACTGCAGTCACCAGCAGGGAATGTAGTCTTTTGGGCCGAAGAGAGGTTCTAACTGGAAAAGCAAAATTCGGCATTTTTGGCGATGGTAAAGAAGTTCCACAACTTGCGTGGGCCAAGGTATTCAAAAATGGTGATTTTAGATCTGGTTATTACAGAGATCAGACCTTTATGATGGCCATTGGAGCCCTTACTATCGAGCAGTTTTTTGCAAGTTTATACGCTACCAGTAACATTGAAGACGAACCCATGTCTGCCGGACGTCAAATGGGCGGACACTTTGCCACTCACAGCCTTCAGGAGGACGGGACATGGAAGAATTTAACTCAACAGAAGAATTCCAGTTCAGATATTTCTCCTACAGCAGGACAAATGCCGCGTTTGCTGGGTTTGGCGCAGGCTTCCAAAATTTACCGTCATGTAGAAGGTATAGATGCCGAAAAATTTTCTGATAAGGGAAATGAAGTAGCATGGGGAACTATTGGTAATGCCAGTACGAGCGAAGGCCTTTTTTGGGAAACGATTAATGCTGCGGGAGTCTTACAGGTCCCTATGGTGATGAATGTATGGGATGATGAATATGGGATTTCGGTTCATGCAAGGCACCAGACCACCAAAGAAAATATTTCTGAAATTCTCCAGGGGTTTCAGCGCGACGAAGATCAAAATAATGGTTACGAGATCTTAAGGGTGAATGGCTGGGATTATCCCGCACTTATTGAAACCTATGAACGTGCCAGCAAAATAGCGCGAGAATCACATATCCCGGTATTGATCCACGTGCAGCAGCTTACACAACCACAAGGACATTCCACCTCGGGCTCCCATGAACGCTACAAGAGTGAAGAGCGCCTTCAATGGGAACGAGAACACGATTGCAATGTAAAAATGCGGGACTGGATGATATCCAGTAATATAGCAACAGATGAAGAGCTGCAGAAAATAGAAAAAGCTATTAAAAAGCAGGTTCGTGACGGAAAGAAAGCCGCATGGGAAAACCACGGAAATCCTGTTAAGAAAAAGCAACAGGAAATTCTTCCAATACTTGAGAAGGTTGCACAAGCAAGCAGTAACAAGGCGTTCATTCTTCAGCTTAGAAAAGATCTTGCTCAAAACCGGGAGCCTCTTAAAAAAGATTTGCTTTCCACTGCACGTAAAGCGCTGCGATATATAATTGGAGAAGACAATTCTGAAAAGACCACATTGGTTGATTGGATCGATAATTTTTCTGAAGAAACACAGCGCCAGTACAGCAGTCACCTTTATAGTGAATCTGCACATAATACGCTGAATATTGAAGGAGTAGCACCTACTTATGATGCAGACGCAAAAGAAGTAGACGGACGCGTCGTATTAAGGGAAAATTTTGATAAAATATTTGAAACCAGGCCCGAAACCCTCATATTTGGAGAGGACACGGGTGAAATTGGAGACGTAAACCAGGGATTGGAAGGTCTTCAGCAAAAATATGGAGAGCTGCGCATTTCTGACACAGGAATTCGTGAAGCAACCATCCTGGGACAAGGAATTGGAATGGCAATGCGAGGTCTTCGCCCTATTGCAGAGATCCAGTACCTTGATTACATCCTCTATGCGCTTCAAATCATGAGCGACGATCTTGCAACTTTACAATACAGAACCGCCGGGAAACAGAAAGCTCCGCTCATCGTGAGAACGCGGGGACATCGTCTTGAAGGTATTTGGCACAGTGGTTCTCAAATGGGCGGATTGCTACACCTGCTAAGGGGAATCTACATCCTGGTGCCACGAAATATGACCAAAGCTGCAGGTTTTTATAATACTCTGCTGGATGGTGATGAACCTGGTCTTATTGTAGAATCGCTTAATGGTTACCGTCTAAAAGAGAAATTACCTAGCAATTTGGGAGAATTCAAAACCCCAATTGGAGTAGTCGAAACACTTAAAAAAGGTACAGATATTACACTGGTTTCCTATGGTTCCACTTTAAGAATTGTGGAGCAGGCGGCAAAAGAGTTGCTGGAAGTGGGAATAGATGCCGAAGTGATTGACGTACAATCATTACTTCCTTTTGACCTGAATGGAGATATTGTAAAAAGCGTAAGTAAAACAAATCGTCTTCTGGTAATCGATGAAGATGTGCCTGGCGGCGCTTCTGCCTACATCCTTCAGAAAGTATTGGAAAATCAGGATGCCTGGAAACACCTTGACAGCAAGCCACAAACGCTTACTGCCAAAGAACACCGGCCTGCGTATGGAACTGATGGTGATTATTTCTCAAAACCTTCGGCTGAAGACATTTTTGAAAAGGTATATGCCATTATGCACGAAAGCAATCCCGCACAATTTCCGCAGTTGAAGTAACAATTAAAATGAAACCTTGAAAAGCCGGAAAAGTGATTTTTCCGGCTTTCTTTTTGGAATATTTTCAGGAGTAAGTGATTGGTTCAGTTACATCCAGGGTTTTTCCGTAGATTCAATTTTGTAGAGCAGATAATTCATGAGTCCAGTAATTTCCTGCTTTTTAACCATCGGAAACATGATATCTCCACCTGCCGAATGAAACGTAAGATGTACCAGCCCACGGCGTTTATACCATACCGGCTGAACCATACTTACCGACTGTAGCTTGTAAATTTCAAGATATTGCTTCTTCCTCCTCCACACTCCCGAGGATTTCACCAGGAAATCATCGGCGATATGAAGACAAAGGCTCTTGTAGTGGAAATATTGGTAGACACTAATAAATAGGATAAGCAGGAAACCACCGCCCGCGATCCACCACCATGGAAAACCATCAGCAAATATGAATAATACGGCAATGCCTGTTAGCAAAGGAAACGTACGTCTGGAAATCTTTCTAAAAAGCAGCATTTTATGAGGTAAAATATGCTTCTTTCCCACGACCTCCTTTCCGTAAAAGTAATTTTTCACCTTGGCAACCACCTCCGCTGGTAATCCAGGGATCTTGATCTGATCCTTATTAAATTCATCCTGACTGCTGGCCAATGAAATTTTCAGTTTATGCATCTCCAGCCGTCGATGCACGGGATTGGTGCTTTCTTGTAAAAGTTGCACCCTTTGGTTTTTGATATTAACCTTTTTATTATTCCTTAAGCCCATTTCCACCTGCAAGCCGGCGCGGGATTTTTGTATTTCTAATCCGAAATACTTTATAAAGGTCTCTACGACTGTTGCGATCATTCCTATAATAAGCAGCATCAGCATTAACGCCATAGTCGAAAACATTTCGGTCAATATGCTGTAATTTAATTCTGCAGGAACCTCTTCGGAATAATTGAATTGAGAACGAATCGTAAAATAGAATGCCAGTAAAATGGAAAGTCCGCGAAAGTAATTAGAAGTTAACCCAAGCTTCAGCAACCTTAATAGATCAAGCTTGTACTGCCAGTCTATTTTTGATTTTTCAGTAAATTCATCCCGTTGCACCTCTTCTGAAAAAGGCTTTTCCTCTACTTTTTCACGAGAAGAAAGTTCCATCAGTAATTCCGCAAGATCATCTGCTTTTTCTTTGGAAAGTGCTTTTATTTCAACCTCTTTGTCGGTACTTCCGGCAGTATCAATCACTACACTGTACACCCCAATCACGCGTTGCAGAATATTTCTTTGGAAATTCACCTGCTGAATCTTACTAAAAGGAATACTTATAAAATCTGAATTAAAAACCCCTTTTTGGAGGATGAAGCTGTTCTTTTCTTCATCTATATAGAAAAGAAATTTCAGGTAATAAGCAATGCTGTAGCCCAGGGAAATAAATAATACAGCTACAGCTCCCAAAATTGCGAAAAAGATGATTTTTGGAGCAGGATCCATTACAATCAAATAAATTGCTACTGCCCAAAAATTCTTTATAATGTGATACAAAGAAGTGGCAAAAATCAAGGCAATTCCTGTCACCGACTGGCGCTGCGGAGTGCGAAAAGTTGAATTAGACATGACCGGACATTCTCGCGGCCAAAGCTTCCTTCAGGGAATCTGCCGTGGCAGGTTTTAATCCGGGAAGTGCCACGTCACTGCCCGAACCACCTGCTGTAAAAACATTCAGCGTGGAAAGATCGAGCATTTTGTCAAGCACTCCCCTGTTCGTCGACACATGTTGAACCCTGTTAAAAGGTATTACAGTTGTTTTTTCGAATAAAAACCCTCTTTTATAGATGATATCCCGTTCCCTTAGGGCGTATCCACTCTTTTTAAACCATTGATAATTCAAAACGTAAGACCAGGTAAAAACGAGAATGAAAACCGGCACCGCATAAGGCACAAACATCCGAAATTCCTGCCCAAACCAATAGGCGATCACTATAGCTATTGCGACAAAGACGAGCCAAATGCTTGTTGTAATATTCCTTTTCCACAGATATGCAGGTGCAAAGGAAATTAATGCCACTTCTTCATACTTCGGAATAGAATCAACTGCCAAAACCTCATTTTTGAATGTCTTGTGTTCTATGGAATCCATTTCTTTTCGAAGTTCGGTTTTCTTTTCTCCAAAAAGGCATTTCTACCTTCTTTAGCTTCATCGGTCATATAAGCCAATCTCGTCGCTTCCCCGGCAAATACCTGCTGTCCCACCATTCCGTCATCTGTTAGGTTCATGGCGAATTTCAGCATTTTGATGGAAGTTGGGGATTTGGCAAGAATTTCCTGCGCCCATTCATAAGCAGTATCTTCCAACTCCTCGTGCGGGATCACGGCATTCACCATTCCCATTTCGTACGCCTCCTGTGCAGAATAGTTGCGTCCTAAAAAGAAGATCTCACGAGCCCGCTTCTGCCCAACCATCTTCGCCAGGTAAGCAGAGCCATAACCGCCATCAAAGCTGGTCACATCGGCATCGGTTTGTTTGAAAATGGCATGTTCTTTACTTGCCAAAGTTAAATCACAAACTACGTGCAGACTGTGTCCACCTCCTACTGCCCAACCGGGCACAACCGCAATCACTGCTTTTGGCATAAAACGAATAAGCCGCTGTACTTCCAGAATGTTCAAACGGTGCATGCCGTCTTCGCCAACATACCCCTGGTGGCCACGGGCTTTTTGATCTCCACCACTGCAAAAGGAATATACCCCGTCTTTCGAAGATGGTCCTTCTGCCGAAAGTAATACCACTCCAATTGAAGTATCTTCATTAGCATCATAAAAAGCATCATAAAGTTCACTGGTGGTTCTAGGCCTAAAGGCATTTCTGACATCTGGACGGTTAAAGGCAATTCGGGCCACTCCATTTGATTTTTTATAGGTGATATCTTCGTATTCTTTTGCTGTTTTCCAGTCAGTTTTACTCATATTTCTCTATTTTTACGTAAAAGTAAGATTTTAAAACTTTTTGCATCATCAAAAATTCGCGATTCTTTCTTAGATTATTTTGATAATTTAAATCGGAAAAGCACGTTTTGTATGATTCTTGATCAATGAATTATAAACCGCAAAACAGGATGAAAAAATTCTTTTTTCTGATCTTTTTTATTGTAACATCATTTTCCGTGTTTTCTCAGGAATTCGGCGATAAGAATGGTTATCTCATTGAAAGAACAGAAGAGGTGTCTAATTACATTCAGATGCCTGAAGTAAATGCTTCACTTTCTTTTCTATCACCCGATATTAATAAGCAGGAATTTACTCTGCGCAGTGCAGATATTTTTAGGAAAAACGAAAAACGGGAGATCAATATGCTCGCTATTATGGAGCAGGAAAAACGGGACCGGGAAAGTTATCTCGTGGAACTTGATTCGCCAGTGCCAGCATTGTCTAAAGGTGAAAAAGGAATTATACAAGTCACCAATCAAATACAGCTTCACAACCGCGGCTCAAATTACGATCCTTATACCGGCCAGAAAAAAATACCTGCCTACACCGAAATGCGAGCTGGATTGTTTAACGGATATTACTCCCCTAACGTGGGCGGGAGATATTACTCTCCTTATTCGTTCTTGAGGTAAATTCCGTTTTCCTTTATATCTACTTTTCTTTGCTTGTAAAGCGTTCCTAAAGCACGTTTAAAACTTTTCTTGCTCATATGAAGGATCTTCTGAATTTCTTCAGGAGAAGATTTATCTGTAAGTCCCAAAAAGCCGCCTTTTAGTTCCAGTTCTGTTAATAGCTCCTGTGCGTTTGGTTCAATACTTCGATAGCCAGGCCGTTGCAAGGTAACATCAATCTTACCATCTGGACGGGTCTTTTTGATCCAGCCTTTCAGTTTATCTCCTGTTTGGATATTAACGAAAACATCATCTTTATATAGAAGCCCCTGGTGAAGTTCATTAATAATTACATTCCATCCAAGTTCAGTCGGATTGCTTATAATGAGATCCACCTCCTCGAAAGGTTGTATCGTAAGTTCAGAATTATCAAGAAAATTATTGACTTTACTTGATCCAACCAGGCGGCCGGTAAGTTCATCCAGGTAAACAAAAACAAGATACCTGTCCCCTTTTCGCATTTTTGACACCTGTTCTTTAAAAGGCACAAAAAGATGTTTCTCCAGTCCCCAATCCATAAAAGCTCCAATATCTGTTACTTCCACGCATTTGAGGTAGCCGAATTCATCTAGCTTTACAAATGGCCGTAAAGTTGTGGCCACAGGTCTTTCTTCATGATCGAGGTACACGAATACTTCCAGTTCATCTTCCAGGTTAAAAGATTCGGGTTTGTATTTGTTGGGAAGTAAAACCTCATTTCCCTCATGATCTTTAAGAAACAAGCCGGGTTCTGTATCCCGGTCTATGGTAAGTGTATGGTATTCGCCTATTGTAAGCATATTGATATTTTGTACAAAGGTAAGATAATACTGCTCACTAGTAAATGATAGTTCACAAAATGAATAAGTTGCGAAATCACAATTGTTCAGAAGGAATTAGGCAGTTCTGATTATTTATTTATTTTTACCAAATAAGCTGTTTTTGTGCATATTAACTATTTATCCCGAACATTATAAATGGACTTTACCAATCCTCTTGTTTATGGCGTCCCCTGCTTCCTGGGTCTGATTTTACTGGAACTCACCTACAGTAAAAGCCACGGAAACAAAGATCTTTACGAATGGAAGGATCTTGGTTCCAGTTTATCTATTGGAATAGGTTCTGCTGTGATCGCTGCACTAGTCAAAACGGTCTCGGCGATCGTAATTTTTAATTTCATCTACGAGATCTTCAATCCTGAAATAAATGGCGTGCGGACTAACATTTTTGGATGGGCATCTTTTGGTTACGCCTGGTATGTTTGGATTTTTTGTCAGTTGGCAGATGATTTTAGTTATTACTGGTTTCACAGGCAGAACCATATGGTTCGGTTTTTCTGGGCAGCGCACATCGTTCATCACTCGTCACACAACTTCAATTTAGGTACTGCTGTACGCAACGGCTGGTTTACCATATTCTACAAACCCTTGTTTTATTTATGGATTCCCGCTTTAGGTTTTCCTCCCGCAATGCTCGTGGTGTGCCTTGGTATAGAAGCATTATGGCAATTTCAGCTTCATTCCACTTATGTTCCAAAAATGGGATTTCTGGAGAAGATTTTTAACACGCATACCATGCACCAGGTTCACCATTCCAGAAACCTCGAGTATATGGATAAAAATCACGGCGGCTTTCTCAATATTTTTGATAAGATTTTTGGCACCTGGAAAGAACTCGATGAGGATATTTCTATCGAGTATGGCGTGACTTCCCCTCCAAATTCTCACAATCCATGGGTGGTTTTGACTCATGAGTATGTAAACATCTGGAATGATATGAAGAAATCTTCAAACTGGCGCCACAAATTCATGTATGCATTTGGACCTCCGGGCTGGAGCCATGACGGCAGCACAAAAACGGTTAAACAAATGCGGAAAGAGATAAAAAACCAACAGGAAAATACTATTTCTGAAGCTCCCGAGCTTACAGAGATCTCAAAAACTCCTGAATTACATTAACCTTTAACCTCTCATAAACCTAAAATACTCCAAAAGCACTTCATCATTTACTTTTCTTGGGGTAAAGATTTCAAGTAATTTAGGCCGTTCTCCGTCTTGATAAAAGCTCTCCAGCGAAGTTTCCACCTTAACCAAATCATCTGCCCGCTGGTACTCGAAGTTGTACATTTGGCAAAGAGCTTCGGCGTTGAGATCGTGCACCGTTTCAAAGAATTTATCAAAGTTCTCAGAATTTTTATTTCCGGGGAGAATCCTGAAAATTCCACCACCACCGTTGTTTATAACCACGATCCTGAAATTTTTGGGAATATAATTGTTCCACAAAGCATTGGAATCATAGAAAAAGCCAAGATCGCCGGTCAATAGCACGGTAGGATCTTCATTCACACAAGCCGCACCAACGGCAGTAGACGTACTACCGTCAATTCCGCTCGTCCCCCTGTTGCAGTAGATTTTATAAGAAGGATCCAGTTTGAAAAGCTGGGCATAACGAATGGTGGAACTGTTACTAAGATGTACAACATAATCCTGCGGAATGTTTTTCAGCAAACATTCAAATACTTTAAAGTCCGAAAATGGGATTTTCTCCACATATTCTTCATGCAGGAGCTGCCGTTTTTCTTTTACTGCAATCCACTTTTCGCGGTAATTACTTTTTACTCCTTTTAGAAGTGGGAAAAAACTGCTGAAAAAGTTATTTGCGCTGGTTTCAAAATGTTTGTTGAGGCAAAAATATGTGTTGTAAGCCTTCTTTTCATCTACGTGCCAGTGCTGTTTTGGCTGATACTTTCTTAGAAAAGCTTTGATCTTCTTGGAAACCACCATTCCTCCGAAAGTGAGCAAAATATCGGGCTGCAGTTCTTTGAACTGTTCATCACTGTTTGCAGATTGTTCAATGGGACCAATAATCGTATCAATCCTTGTAAAAAAGTCTTCGTGATTAAGATTTGAAGTGGTTTCAGTAAAAACCAGGACAGAATCATCTTTTGCCAGTTTTTCCAGGAATTTTTGTTCGACAGAATTTGGCTGATTGACTCCCACCAATACCATTTTTCGGGCGGCATTGTTCCAAAGGTTAGCATAATGCAGAAGATTCTTTTCCGTTAGAATATTGGCTTCAGTTTCAGGAAGAATTTGCAGCGGATTAACCGTTGGCTCATCCACCACATCGTACAGCGGTTCATAAAAAGGCACATTGATATGCACCGGCCCCTTCTCCTCTATAGCCGCGTTTAAGGCGAGATTGATCTCCCGTTCATTGTGCTTCTGCGATTCCCATTGTTTCTGCTGAATTTTCTTATCGGCTGCCTGTACTTCAGAAACCACTTCAGAATAAAGATTGGCAGAATACAAAATGTGATTTTCAAAAACGTTTTTCTGCCTGATGGTTTGTCCGTCCCCAATGTCAATCCTTTCTACCGGTCTGTCGGCAGAGATCACCACCAGGGGAATATCACTGTAAAAAGCTTCGGCGATGGCAGGATAATAATTCAGCAAAGCCGAACCTGAACTGCAAAGCAGAGCCACCGGCTTTTGCAACTGCTGGGCCATTCCCAACGCAAAAAAGGCAGCGCATCGTTCATCAACTATACTGTAAGATCTAATATTTGGATTTTGTGTAAAACCAATGGTCAAAGGCGCATTTCTGGATCCCGGAGAGATCACCACATGGTCAATTCCTTTTGCTTCACAAAGTGCCACAATAGATTGGGCTACTGGTATTTTTGGGTATTTCACTAGCAAGATTTTAAGCCTAACCGCCAAAGTAGCTTTAAAAACATCATTCCGAAATTATTTCAGAATCTAATAAACTTCCTTTGGTAATTTATTAGAACCTCAAGTAAATTCAGGTTGACGTAAAGCAGGTTATTTAGACGGTTCGATCTGTAATAGGACCAAATTTACAATTTCACAGGCATTTTAAATAATGAAGAACAGCCTTATTTAAAAAGCACCTTTTTCATGGTTTCGGCTTTGTTTATTGTTTCCTGCCACTCATCTTTAGGAACAGAATCCTTTGTAATTCCGCCACCAATAAAAAGGATGGCCTTGTCATTTTCGATTTTCATACAACGTAAGTTCACAAAAAGGGAAGTTTCTTTCTTTACAGCACGGTACGCCAGATTTTCAACATTTCTCTTATTTTGCGTTCGCTGTGTCACTTGTTGTATATTGAGCTCGCCCAAATAGCCGGTATAAAATTCGCGATCATAACCTTCTTCTTCTAAAATGAACTTTTTTGCCAGTTCTTTTGGAAGTCCGCATACGGCAGGAGTTGGATGAAGTGCAGAAATTACCTGCTTTAGATTTGCTGCGGAATTGGTGTTACTCACAGGTGATCTTCCAAAATTCCCCTGAATATCAGTTCTCAAATGCAGCAGATTTCCGGCTTGTACTGTATAGGCTCGGGTGGATTGAATATTTTCGGCAGAAGTATCCTGAAGGTTTTCAAGAATAGAATCTGTTACGAATTGCTGCTCCTGCTTTTCCTTCTCACCCCACGAAACCTCTACTGTTCCTTCAAATTTTTGAGTGCCGGCAAGGGCCATTGATTTAAACCGGTTTCCTTCAACCTTTAACAAAGTTTCCGGGGTAGCGCCCAGCCACAATCCTGTTTCTGGATGGTACCAGCAGTATACGAAAGCGGTCGGGTAACTATTTAAAAGGTCAAAAAAAAGATTAAGAGGAACTTCTTTTGTTAAAGCCACTTCTTCTTTTCGGGACAAAACGACTTTTTTCATTTCCCCTTGTTGTAAAACCTCAACGGCTTTGGCAACAAGTGCAATATGCTTATGTTTAGCTTCTTCAGAAGTGTTTCCAGCTGCTATTTCAGGTTCCCCGGAAGCAGGCGAAAATTCATTCTCCTCGAAAATAAGCTTTTTCGAAGCATTTCCAGGAATTAATAACGGTACT
Organism: Salinimicrobium maris; assembly: GCF_049680855.1. Taxonomy (NCBI): domain Bacteria; kingdom Pseudomonadati; phylum Bacteroidota; class Flavobacteriia; order Flavobacteriales; family Flavobacteriaceae; genus Salinimicrobium; species Salinimicrobium maris. The sequence continues at coordinate 396,260 of NZ_JBMPGS010000002.1, forward strand.
TTTTCTTCGTCAAAAGGTGCAAAAACAAAGCCGGATTCTGAGAAATCCTCCACCTTATAGAGCCTGGAATCCTCCTGGAGCAAGGCTTTTACAGTTCCCGAAGAATCGCATGAGCGATATATTGCAAATGGAAGGTTTTCAGAATACTGCCGCTGCAATTTGGAAAGGAATTCCGTTTGAGTCATGCTATTTCTTTTTAGGTAAAGTAATAGTAGTCAGTTTCACGACAGAGATCAGGTTTTCTTCGGAATCTGTGATCTTTATATCCCAAAGCTGAGTGGTCCTTCCTTTGTGCAGGTACGTTGCTTTTGCGTAGACAAATCCTTCGGAAATACTTTTTAAGTGATTTGCTGAGATCTCGATCCCGCGTACCACAAACTCATTGGTATTCAGAAAAATATAACTAGCAAAGCTACCTACACTTTCGGCAAGTGCGACAGTGGCACCCCCGTGAAGTACACCATCTGGCTGATAAACTTTGGAAGTAACCGGCATTTTGGCGATCAAATAATCCTCCCCAACTTCAGTAAACTCAATCTCAAGGGTTTCCATAAGGGTATTCTTACACACCTTTTTGGAAAGGTTGAGAATTTCTTCTTTGGTCATATTAATACAATTGGTTTCTTTGTAAAAGTACAAAACCACTCACGAAAAATGACGAATGAAAAGAGCCTTTCTTACCAAACCACCAATACCTACAGTACTTTAAACGATTTTACTCCACAAACAAAGAACGTTTGGATCGTTTTTCACGGTATTGGTTATCTAAGCCGCTATTTCCTTAGACACTTCAAACATTTAGATCCTGAAGAAAATTATATCATCGCCCCACAGGCCCCTTCAAAGTATTATTTGAACAACAAATATAAACATGTAGGCGCCTCCTGGCTTACAAAGGAGAATACTGAAGTCGAAATGGAAAATATTCTCCACTATTTGGACGAAATTTATCATAAGGAAGATCTTAAAAATGCCAAAAATCTCATAGTTTTAGGTTATTCGCAGGGAGTTTCTGTCGCTACACGTTGGGTGGCGAGAAGAAAAATTCAACCTGCACAGCTTATCATTCACTCAGGAAAAATTCCGGCGGAATTGAAACCTTCAAATTTTGAATTTCTGAAAAACACACAGATAAAGCTACTTTGGGGCACAAAGGACCCTTATTTAAATGCTGATGTTATTAAAAATGAAAAACAACACTCTACTGCCCTTTTTGGATCACGGGTTGAATACATTTCCTTTGATGGTGTTCATGAGGTGAATCAGGATTTAATAAAAAGAATCGCTGAAGATTGATTAGTGACAGATTGCTGAAAAATTTTCTTTCCTGAACATTCAAAAATGGCATTTAAGCGGGAGTTTTTTTCGTCGGCTTGTACTTGTGAATGGGCAGAGAAATTACAAATTCTGCACCTTTTTCATCCGCTTTTGTAAGTCGCAACAGCCCCTCATGACCTTGTGTAATAATGTTATAACTAAGGCTTAAGCCAAGTCCGGTGCCTTCCCCGGTTGGTTTGGTTGTAAAAAATGGTTCAAAGATCCTTTCTCGTATTTCGGGAGGAATACCCGGACCATTATCTGAAATGACAATTTCAACAAAACCTGCTTTCTTGCGGGTTGTAATCCTGATTTCAGGATCATATTTACCGCCAATGCTCCTTTGCTTTTTTCTTACTGCATCAAGAGAATTTCCAATCACATTCAACAGTACCTGCCCAATTTCCTGGCCAACGACTTTTATTTTTCCAATTTCAGGATCAAGATCCTTTTCTATACGAGCCGAAAAGTTCTCAAATTGATTCTGTTTTCCCTGGTAAGCCAGAGTTGTGTATTTTTCTACCAACTCATTCACATCAAAAAATCCAAAAACCGGTTTTCCGCCCCTAACGTGCTGCATCATCGATTTTACAATTGCATCTGCCCGCTTTCCATGCTCGCCTATTTTGTTTGCATTTTGTTTCAGGTCTTTCATAAGCAAACCTATTTCGGTTTCATTCCCTGCTTTTTTTGCTTCTTCCAATTCTTCAAGCAGGTCTACAGAAAGCTCGGCGAAATTATTAATGAAATTCAGCGGATTCTTGATCTCATGTGCCACACCGGTTGCAAGCCGGCCTAAAGAAGCCATTTTTTCAGATTGAATCAGCTGTTTCTGAGTGGATTTTAATTCATTATAAGCCTTTTCCAGCTCGCGCGCTTTTTCCAATTCAACGGCTTTTTTCTCATTTTCAGCCTGCAGTGCCTGCGCCTGGGCTTCGGCAGCATTTGATCTTGCATTGGCAGTTTCAGCTTCCAGTTTTGCTTCTCTCAATCGTGCGGAATCTCTTTCCTGCTTTATTAATCGTCGTCGCTGTACACGATCTACAACTGCTATAATGATTCCGAGGAGAATAGCGTAAATGAGAAATGCCCACCATTGCAGCCACCACACCGGTTCTACTTCAAAGCTGTGACGAAGCGGTGCTAAAGATTTTACTCCGCTTTCATTCTCTGCCATTACTTCCAAAGTATATTCCTTAGGAAAAAAGTAAGCGGGTAAATTTGTATAACGCAGCCTTTTTACCGCAGAGGGCTCAGACCAGGATTCATCATAACCTAATAGCCTAGTTTGATACTTCACTTCGGCCACATTGGAAAAACTTAATGCTGTAAACTCAAATGCCACTTCATTCCTACTGTCACTCATATAGGAAATTTCTGCAGAAGTTAGCTCAAGATTTGGGGGATGCAGGTTAGGTTTGTCTTTTTCGGCATTGTAAATTGAAAGTCCGCTCGATGTGCCATAATATACATTTCCTGCAGAGTCTACCTGTACTGATCCATACAGCCAGACTTCATTATCAATTAATCCATCCTGCCTGGTAACCACATCAAGCACCTTTCCGGTTTCCGGGTTCACCTCGGCAAGCCCGCCGTTCGTTCCCACCCATAGGTTCCCAGATTCCGGAGATAAGGCAAAACTAACGGCATTGTCTGCAGGAAGACCATTTTCACTATTAATTTTATGAATTACTTCGGTAGTTTCGGGATCCAAAATGAATAGGCCTAGCTGAGTCCCAACCAATAATCTGTCCTTGTTCCAAAAAAGTTTTTCAATATGGTTTGTTGGCCCACCCTTTTCAAGAGACCAGACATTTTCAAAAAGTTGTTCTTCTGAAGCAGATAATGCCTCCAGGTTTTCTGTTTGAAATGAAAGTTTACTTTTATACAGTCCCTGATCACGTGTTCCAACCCATAAATATCCTTTGTCATCAACGGCCACAGCTTTATACAAAGAAGAAGGAAGGCCCTGCCTGGGTCCAAATTCATAAACCGCTCCGTCAGAAAATACATATAGACTTTCTAAGCCCGGAAACCAGGTACTCTGAGAATAACCCTCTGTAACAGTGTTGATAAGGCGGAGGTTTTCCGAAGCGATAAATGGCGGACTTTCATAAAGAGAAAAAACATATGCCTTTTCACCCAAAACAGAGATTTCTCTTACGTCATATGCATCTTTAATAATTAGATTTTTGTCAAACACAAGGCTACTCAGCCCCTGATTAGTAGCGATCCACACCCTGTTTTGCTCATCAATGGAAATTCCGTTAACCCAATCCCCTCTTAAACCATCGGTATAGGTAACAAATCTTGAAGCGCCGTTTGCACCAATACAGGTCGCACCGCCTTCAGTCCCTACCCAAAACCTGCAGGGGCTGTTATCGCTGGTGGTGACAGCAATTGTATTGATCTTCCCAGATGGTAGAACCGGTCGCTCCCCCGCTTTTGAACTTGCTGTATAATTTTCAAAAGCATTAAAATTGTACCTTAATTTTGAGACTCCGCCTGCCTGTGCAATCCAGACATTTCCTTCTAAGTCTTCGCGTATATGATATACGTTGTCGCTTAACAAGCCATTGGCACGGGAATAAATATTCACAACATTCCCGGTATTTTGATCAATCCTTATCATACCCAACTCGCCGCTACCAGCCATAAGTGTACTGTCATTGAGAGCCATTAAACTGGTTATGTTAGATGGTGCACCTGAAAAGATTACTTCAGGAAAAGAAGAATTTGATTTGAAGCGAAATATTTTGCCGTCCTGCCTGTAGGCCCAGACATTTTCTTCGGAATCTTCATAAAGGGCATGAAAATTTTCTTCTTCAGCCTCTTCTTTCGATTTAAAAATGATTTTTGGGTCGTTTTTGGTATAGGAAATTATGTTTCCATTTTCCAGGGCGGCCAGTACATTTCCGTTTTCCCTTCCATACAAAGACGCCACTCCCGTCATTCCAGTGCCGGAAAAATTAGTGGAAATTGTATCTGCAACAACTTCAGTTCCAGATTTAGAATCATACCTTAAAATGCCATTTTTAGAAGTTCCATACCAGATGCGCCCCTGTTTGTCTATCGCCATTTGCTCGTTACGAACCGCAGCATTTGTAGAAAGCTGAACCCCATTCCAATAATCCCTGAACCTTATTTCCTGGTCGTGCTCATATTCCTGCAAAGGCTTTTCAGAAACAACCAATCCGCTTCCCGAAGAAACCCATAAAAATCCTCTGCCGTCTTCCAACATTTGCCAAACTCCAAGATCTTTTAATCCTGAAACTTTATTAAAAACTTCCATTTTTGAACCATCATACCGCACGAGTCCGGAAGTATAAACAGCAAACCAGATGTATCCCTGCCTGTCCTGATAAACATAGGTGACCTGTGCAGACGGTAAAGCATTTACCTCACTATTACTGGTGAAGTGCGTAAGAGGTAGTTCCTGCGCCTGGATAGGACAGCAGGTACAAAGCAGAAAAAATAAAATATAATACCTCCAAAACATTCACAACATTCATTTGTTTTTATCAATTTCAAATTCCTCCTGTGCCGTTAAAGGCGATGAGCATCTGGGTATCAGTTCTTGTTACAGCTTTTACTGCTGCTTTTGAAGACAAAGCATTTTCCTCTGCACAGTTTCCGCCTTCTCTGCAGGCTACGGCTTCAGAATAAATCAATAATGCGCTATTAAACTGGTCATGTAATTCTGTAGGATTTTTAAGAACTCCTCTCCCACTCACCACATTTAATTCAGCCGTAAGCAGCTGTTTCAGAAACTCTTCATATTCTGTTGTTGGATTCTTAAGCAGAATGTCTAAAGCTGCACCTTCTTTATCTTCGCCAAACTGAAAAGGTTCAAATAACAAGGTCTTTTCTATTTCAACCAGAAATTCCCTGAGTTCCATTTCTGAATACAAGGCAGATTGCTGCCTGTAAGCCGTAAACTCGCTTATCCAAAAAGCCGTGGGCTCTGTATTTGTTTCGAGAACATCATCCTCCAGATCTTCTATTATTTTTTGCCGGTTTATGTGATAAGCAAAATTTTGGTCAGAAGCATCATTTGCAACCCCCGGAAGATCTATGTAAGCAAATTCCACTTCACTGTACCCTACATTATCTGATCCTGCAGCAATAAAATATTCTCCTTCCAGAAGGCTTCCTCTGGCTGAAAGTTTATAATCCCCGTTTACAACGCTAAATGAATAAAAACCGTCATCTGCGGTAAATACGGTAGCTATAGGTCCATTATCTGGCGTAAGAAGATTAACGGGAATCCCTCCAACCCCTGTTTCTACATTTTGTTTCTCTCCATCTTCATTGGCATCTATAAAAAGATAGCCTGAAATAGTTCTTATTCCTGTACATGGGCCCAAAACCGAACGAATGCTTTGTCTATTCTCTTCGGAAGTGGAAACATTTACGATCCCCAGTGGAACATCTCCTTCAAAAGTGACAGAAAACTCCTGAATTTCATTGGAGGCTAGCGGCTTGTTCCACCTGATGGTTTTCCCCTGGAGTACAGATACGGCAGCAGGAGACCAATCTATAGGAGTCCCGGCACAATCAGGGATTTTCATATAAAATTCATCCACTTCTGAAGACTTTGATGGCCCAATTACTTTATACCGGAAAGTCGTCCTCCTAGTATCCTGGGCTCCTGTTACATTACGGTCTATAAATTCAATACCAAAATTTCCCAGTTGCACTTTTTGAAAACTCCATAGTTGGTCCACAAGATAATCTGGCAGGGAATTTCCCTGCATCCAATTGGATGAATCCAGCTCATTTGTAGGTTTGGTTGCATGACCATCATCTCCCGCATCATTAAATTTATCCTCAGTTTCACAGCTGCTAAAAAAAATACCCGCACAACAAATCATTAGGATGTATACAGAATGTTTCATAAAATTAACTGTTTATCGAATGTTAAAATATAGGGAGATAATGAGAAAATCCTAATTGCGTAAAGAATTGGGGGAGAGTAAAAATATGTAATTCTTTATCAATTTCCACTTTAGCAAATAGTTTTCAAAGTGAAACCGTCATAAAGGGTGAAATAATATAAACAACTACAAATTAACACAATAAGATTTTAAATTTGTAGCATTTTCAAATAAAAATTGATATTTATTAAAATCTGTAAGATGTTTCCTTCGGAATTTAAACGTGATATTTCACATAATTTCTACAAATAATAGTTTCTAATCAATTTCTTAAAAAAACAATAATTTTATATTACTTTAGTACAAACGTTTTGTCGTAAATGTTCAATGGTTGAAAGAACCTTCCTACTTCAGCTTTTTCCAGCCACGAATAGCAGTCATCATAATTGAATCGCCCTTCATAAAAACACTGGCAAATCCAAGAGATTATCTGTTTTGGATCCGGTAAGATGCCCCCTCAAAATAACGCTTTGAACAACAGCCTCAAAAAAGGCTTTTAATGAACCAATTCTTCTATGGTTTCTACTTAGATAAAAATTAATAGGAAATGAAATGAAGACCACAAGTGTAGATAATCTAGAATACGTTTATCGCGCGGCTATTAAGCTGATCACAGATCTTTCTATAGAAAATATCCAGTCCAGGAGTTCTTTCTACAAGATATTTTCTTCCAATTTAATGGGGTATGGAGCTGGAAAAGATGAAAAAGGTAATGGTTATCAGGATTTCAGGAGATTACTAGAAAGACAGAGAAAGAAAGCCATTAACTCTGGCGTCAAATTGTCCATGGACTGTACTCCTGTTTTTCGATCTCATTCCCCGGAAGGGAATGCAGCTGTTTATGTAGATGAATTTCAGTTCCTGTCAATTTTGAACGGAGTGACAAGAACAACAGATTTTCGCATTTCTCTGGTGTTCTTCAAATATATAGAGGGCTGGCGAGTAAACCATTTACACCTCTCCTCTCCTACTAAATCCTTCAGCAAAAAGCAGAATCAACCTAATAAGGAAATTGAAAATCTTGAGAAACTCATACAGCAGAAGACAGCGGAATTAAAAGAAGCCAAGCAGCTTTTAAAAGCAAATCAAGACCAACTGGTGCGCCAGGAAAAACTCGCAAGCCTTGGGCAACTTACTGCCGGTATTGCTCATGAAATTAAAAATCCGCTGAATTTCATCAATAATTTTTCCGAATTAAGTTCAGAATTTCTAGATGAAATTGGTGAAAATATTCAGAAACTCGAAAAGTCTGAAGTAACCACAGAAATCCGGGAGCTCCTGGATGATGTAAAGGGAAATCTGGAAAAGATCTCCAACCACGGGAAACGTGCCGATGGCATTGTAAAGTCCATGTTGCTTCACAGCCGTGGAGGAAGTGGTAAAATGGAGGAAACAGACCTTAATGCGCTTCTTAGGGAATATGTCAATCTCTCTTTCCACGGAATGCGCGCCAATAAACATCCTATTAATGTTGAAATAATTATCGAAACAGATGAGAACCTGAAAAGGCTGCAACTAAATCCTGAAAACTTCAGTCGTGTCATCCTGAACCTGTGCAAAAATGCATTTGATGCCATGCGTGACAAACAGGAAAATTTAAGTGATAAAACTTACATTCCAAGACTCATAGTAAGAACCGAAAAACAGCATGAGAAAGTTCTTCTGGAAATAGAAGACAACGGGCCGTGGATTTCAGAAGAAGTGAGAGAGAAAATCATGTTGCCGTTTTTTACCACCAAAAAAGGGTCTGAAGGAACCGGTTTAGGTTTAAGCATTTCCCAGGATATTATCAAGGAACATGGCGGTACCTTGAAAGTGGAATCTGAAGAAGGTAATTTCACAAGGTTCATAATCGAATTAGATCCCTAAAGCCGGGAAGAGAATACCTGAAAAAATCTATAGAGATGAAAATACTAATAGTAGATGACGAGAGAGATGTGGAAATGCTATTTCGTCAAAAATTCAGAAAGGAAATCAGGAACGAGAATCTTGAGCTGATCTTTGCTTTTTCTGGCAAAGAAGCACTGGAAATGCTGGAGGCATCAAATCCGCCGGAGGTGGTATATGTGTTTTCAGACATTAATATGCCGAGAATGACCGGCCTGGAATTACTTCAGAATATCAAGAGCAGGTTTCCCGGAATAAAAGTAAGTATGATCTCTGCCTACGGAGATGCTGAAAATCATGACAAAGCAATTTCTTCGGGAGCAAAAGAATTTTTCACAAAACCTATAGATTTTATTTCCCTAAAAAGGGAGATTAAAGAGAGTATGGTGAATTAAAAACAAATTTATATGTCAAAAATTTTAGTGGTTGATGATGAATCTGATCTTGAAATATTGATCAAGCAGAAATTCCGACAGAAAATAAGGCAAAATGAATATGAATTTGTTTTTGCCCTCAATGGGATTCAGGCGCTGGAACAGCTTGAACAGCACCGGGACATTGAGCTGGTGCTAAGCGATATCAATATGCCCGAGATGGACGGCCTAACGCTTCTCTCAAAAATTAGTGAAAATAATTCTCTTTTAAAGTCGGTCATAGTTTCGGCTTACGGCGATATGGAAAACATAAGAATCGCCATGAACCGGGGCGCCTTTGACTTCATCACAAAACCTGTGGATTTTAAGGATTTGGAAATTACGATCGACAGAACAATAGCACATGTACAACAAATCAAACACACGCTGCAGGCATTAAAAGAAAATGATATCCTTCGCATGTATGTAGATGAAACCGTTCTAAATTTCATGGGAAAAAAGGAGGTGGAAATGGCCATTTTTGACAATGAAACCGTAGATGCTTCCGTAGCCTTTATTGACATCGTGGGATTTACGAAAATTAGTGAGAACAACTCGCCAGATGTTGTGGTGAATCTTTTGAATGACTATTTTGATGTTATGGTCAAAGAGATCATCAATGAAAAAGGTATTGTTGACAAATTCATGGGAGATTGCGTCATGGCCGTTTTCAAAGGTTCGTACCACCTGGACCGGGCTATAGATGCCTGTCTCGCCATAAGAGACAGGATACAGGAATTGCCAGCGCGCTCAAAAGAGGGTTTTAAGCCCAAGATTTCTATAGGCATTAACAGCGGGGAAATGGTTTCGGGAAACATTGGTTCCTGTACGCTGCGACGATTAGATTACACCGTCATTGGTGATGTGGTAAATGTGGCCGCAAGGTTACAATCTGCTGCAGCTACCAATCAAATCCTCATTTCTGAAGAAAATTATGAACGCATTAAAGAATCTTTTAGCTGCAGGAAAGTGGGTTCTATAGAAATGAAAAATAAAAAAAATCCCGTAGTGGTTTATGAGGTAATTAGTTAAAGAATCTATTAATTCTAAAAAAGGAGTAAGGCATGAGCGGTTCCCAAAAAGTTAACTGGAAATCAATTTTTTCCCTATCATCTATAATATATACCGTTCTTGGTGTGATCTCTGCCCTTGTTGCACTTCAAGGCTTCATGATTCCCAATCATTTTCTCGACGGCGGAGTTACCGGAATTTCCATTTTACTTGAAGAAGTTTTTCATATTCCCTTTAGTGCCTCCCTTATCATCTTCAACCTTCCGTTTTTATACCTGGGCTATAGAAAGATTGGAAAAACTTTTAGTGTAAATGCCTCTTTAGCCATCGTTCTTCTCGCCATACTTATGACTTTTATTGCCATTCCCGAAGTGACCAATGACAAGGTTCTTATCGCGGTTTTCGGCGGATTTCTTATTGGATTGGGTATTGGCCTAGTCATTCGGGGTGGCGGTGTTATTGACGGACTTGAGATTATAGCCCACTATACCAACAAAAAAATAGGATTTTCTACCAGTGAGATCATCATGTGCTTCAATACGCTTCTTTTTATTGGAGCTGCCTTTGAGTTTGGGGTAGAAACTGCGATGTATTCTATTCTGGTTTATTACACTGCCATGAAAACTTCAGATTATGTGGTAGATGGCTTTGAAGAGTTCACTGCTCTTTCCATAATTTCCAAGAACTGTGGCGAAATTAAATCTATTATTGTGAATGACTTCGGAAAAGCAATTACAGTCTACAAAGGCGAAAGAGGATATCTACCTGAAAGTTTCCACGAAAGCCATGACTGCGATATCGTGATGACCATCGTAACCCGAATTGAAATTCACAGGATCAAGCAGCGAATTCAGGAATTGGATCCTGAAGCTTTCTTTTACGTACAAAGGATTAAAGAAGTAAAAGGTGGCATTGGGAAACATAACAACCAGGTTCATTAATGGCAGATTTTAAGCACATTTCAACCCAGCTATTAAAACATTTTGATTCCGCCCTGTCCAGTTGGCTAACCTATCACAATTCCACTCATACAAATTATGTTATTGAGCAAGCAGAGTTTATAGGTTTACAAGAAAAGCTATCCAAAAATGACATTTTACTCGTAAAATTTGCAGCGCTTTATCATGACTCCGGATTTTTAATTCAGCGGGAAGATCACGAGAGGCTTAGCTGCGAAATTGCTACCCGCGAGTTAAAACTTCATGGTTTTGATGCCACTGAAATTGATAGGATCTGCGGAATGATCATTGCTACGCACATTCCTCAACAGCCAAAAACGCATCTTGAAAAAATAGTGGCCGATGCAGACCTGCAATACCTGGGAACAAACAATTTTGAAGAGTTCAGCAGTAATTTTTTTAAGGAAATAAAGCATTTTCAGCCAGAATTAACCCGGAAAGAATGGGATCAAATTCAAATTGATTTTATTTCAAGTCATACGTATCACACAAATTATGGCAGAAAACATCTGGAACCCGTGAAACGGGAAAATCTGCAAAAAGTGAAACAGCGACAATCACATGGTAGAAAATGCTGAAGAAAGGCAACAGAGCCTTTACTAAAATAAGAGGTATTTTCACCTTTATTGAATAGGTTTAGATTCTAATAATAAAAAAAGCGCAACCAAAATACTCCGGTTGCGCTTTCAATTTTAATCTTCTGAAGATCCCTCGCTTGCGCTTGGAAAAGAAGTCATTAAATTGACCTACTTCACTTCTTCAAAGTCCACGTCTTCTACGTCGTCACCTTGCTTAGAGTCGCCTGCGGCTTCTCCTCCCTGAGCTCCCGTAGCACCTTGTTGTGGTCCTCCTGGTTGCCCACCAGCTTCGGCTTGCGCTTTGTACATTTCTTCAGAAGCTGTTTTCCATGCTTCATTGATCTTGTCCAAAGCAGGCTGAATGGTTTCAACTTCTTTAGTTTCGTACGCTTTCTTTAGTTCTTCCAAAGCATCTTCGATTGGCTTTTTCTTCTCATCAGAAAGTTTATCACCAAATTCCTTCAGTTGCTTTTCAGTCTGGAAGATCATAGCATCAGCTTCATTCAGCTTATCTACTTTTTCTTTGGCTTTTTTATCAGTTTCAGCATTTGCTTCGGCTTCCTGCTTCATTTTTTCGATTTCTTCTTCAGTAAGTCCTGAAGAGGCTTCGATACGAATGTCCTGAGATTTTCCGGTAGCTTTATCTGTAGCGCTTACTTTAATGATACCGTTGGCATCAATATCAAAAGTTACTTCAATTTGAGGTGTTCCTCTTGGCGCTGGTGGAATTCCATCTAAGTGGAATCTACCAATAGTTTTATTATCGGCTGCCATTGGACGCTCTCCCTGTAACACATGGATCTCAACAGATGGCTGATTATCGGCCGCGGTAGAGAATGTTTGTGATTTCTTAGTTGGGATCGTAGTATTTGATTCTATAAGCTTCGTATTCACTCCTCCCATGGTTTCAATACCCAATGAAAGCGGAGTTACATCAAGAAGCAGTACATCTTTTACGTCTCCGGTCAATACACCACCCTGGATTGCAGCACCAATCGCTACTACCTCATCTGGGTTTACACCTTTAGAAGGTTTTTTTCCGAAGAAGCTTTCTACTTCCTGCTGAATCTTAGGAATACGTGTAGAACCACCCACAAGAATTACCTCGTCGATATCACTTTTTGAAAGACCTGCATCGCTAAGTGCTTTTTGAACAGGATCCATAGAACGTTTTACCAAAGAATCGGCAAGTTGCTCAAATTTAGATCTTGTTAAGGTCTCTACAAGGTGCTTTGGTCCGCTTGCAGTCGCAGTTACGTAAGGCAGGTTAATTTCAGTTTGAGAAGACGAAGAAAGCTCAATTTTAGCTTTTTCCGCAGCTTCTTTTAAACGCTGAAGTGCCATAGGATCTTTTCTAAGGTCAATGTCTTCGGCTTTCTGGAAAGTATCTGCCAGCCAGTCGATGATCACCTCATCAAAATCATCACCACCAAGGTGCGTATCACCATTTGTAGAAAGTACTTCAAATACACCGTCTCCTAATTCAAGGATAGAAATATCGAATGTACCACCACCAAGGTCATAAACCGCGATCTTTTGATCCTGAGATTTTTTATCCAACCCGTATGCTAAAGCAGCTGCGGTTGGTTCGTTAATGATACGTCTTACCTTAAGTCCGGAAATTTCTCCGGCCTCTTTTGTAGCCTGACGCTGAGAGTCATTAAAATATGCAGGAACGGTAATTACCGCTTCGGTTACATCCTGTCCAAGATAATCTTCAGCAGTTTTCTTCATTTTCTGAAGAATCATTGCTGAAAGTTCCTGTGGAGTATATTTTCTTCCGTCTACTTCTACACGAGGCGTATCATTATCACCTTTCACTACTTTATAAGGAACTCTTCCTGCCTCTTTTGAAGATTCAGAATATTTGTTCCCCATAAATCTCTTAATAGAGGAAATGGTTTTGGTTGGGTTTGTAACCGCCTGACGTTTCGCCGGGTCTCCTACTTTTATTTCGCCACCTTCTACAAATGCAATTACAGAAGGGGTAGTTCTTTTTCCTTCGGCATTAGGAATTACCGTTGGTTCGTTCCCCTCCATTACGGCAACGCACGAGTTGGTAGTTCCTAAGTCGATTCCAATAATCTTACTCATAATTCTATAGGTTGTTATTTATTGTTCACTAATTTTTTTCAACATTCTCTAAAAGTCAATCATTATGCCAGCAGGAATTTTATGACAGGATGTCATAAATGGCATTTCAGAGGCCTTTTCTGCGGAAGAAGATTCTAAAATAAGCAGCGCTTTACTTTCTTTTTCCTCTTTATCTTCCTAAAGGATTATTACTTTTGCAGCCTAAATTGCAGGTATGGAAAGTATAAGTGTTTTTGACATGCTCAAAATTGGAGTTGGCCCTTCTAGTTCGCACACTTTGGGGCCCTGGAGAGCAGGAGAAAGATGGATCCAGGAACTTAAGAAATCCCAAAGATTTGATGAAGTTCAAAAAATTAGGATAGATCTTTATGGTTCTTTATCCCTAACCGGAAAAGGCCATGCAACAGATCTTGCTTCCATCCTGGGATTATTGGGTTATGACCCTGTCACAGTGCCTGTAGAGAACATCGATCCCGAAATCAATACTATTAAAACATTCAAACGTTTAAATCTTAATGGGGAGCGTACGATAGATTTTGACATGGATAAGGATGTTATTTTCAATAAAAAATTTCTTCCTTTTCATCCCAACGGAATGAAGTTTACCGCTTTTCTTTCCTCCGGAAAGAAAACGTTTTCTACATTCTATTCTATTGGCGGAGGTTTTGTCGTAAAAGAAGAACGCAGCCAGGCAAAGAAAAAAATGGCCAAATTTGCCGAATTTCCTTTTCCTATCACAAAAGGAACAGATCTCGCAGCTTTTTGCAAACAGGAAAACAAGAAAATTTCTGAAATTGTTTACGAAAATGAAAAATCTCTTCGAAGCGAAGAAGAGATTGATGCAGGTCTTAAAGCTGTTTGGGATGTCATGCTGGAATCAATGTATATTGGCTGTCATACGGAAGGAAAACTTCCCGGCGGACTTAATGTGAGACGAAGAGCTTATGATTCTCATCAAAAACTAATAGGAGACCTGGAATATGATTCTCCGGAAGAATGGATTGAAGCCATTCGTAAAACCGAAGTTAAATTCCGCAGCATTCTAAAATGGGTAAGCTGCTTTGCCCTGGCGGTAAATGAAGTAAATGCTTCATTAGGAAGAGTAGTGACCGCGCCCACAAACGGAAGCGCTGGTGTGATCCCGGCTGTGCTCATGTACTATCTTACCATAGAAAATCATGACGCCGGCTTTGATAAAATAAAACAATTTTTACTGGTAGCCGGCGAAATTGGCAGTCTGTTCAAAAAAGGTGCGACCATTTCGGCAGCCATGGGAGGTTGCCAGGCAGAAATTGGCGTCTCTTCTTCCATGGCGGCAGGTGCCTTAACTGAAGTTTTGGGTGGCACACCAGCGCAGGTAATGATGGCCAGTGAAATAGCCATGGAACATCATCTTGGGCTTACCTGTGATCCTATAGCGGGGCTCGTACAAATTCCATGTATAGAAAGGAATTCCATGGGAGCCATTAAAGCCATCAACGCCGCAGAACTTGCCCTTGACAGTGATGCTTCTCACGCCAAAGTGCCTTTAGACAAGGTAATTGAAACCATGTGGGAAACTGCAAAAGATATGAACTCCAAGTACAAGGAAACTTCAGAAGGCGGACTGGCAGTAAGGGTTAGTTTGAGTGATTGCTAGGGAAAAGTTAGATCTTAGAAGTGAGAGATTAAATTCTGGAAGTGAAAAACAGCTACTTTGCTTCAGTTGAAAAGTTCAGCATTCCCTGTTCCCTGTATCTTACCTATTTCGGATTGTTTCACATCCTTCTTTTTTCCTGGTATCCACGAGATAGATGATTTTCCATTCCCCGTTCATTTTATAAAGCTGAAAATAATTTACACCGCAATGCTGTAGCACTTCATTTACGAATAATGAATATGGGGTCCAGGCCTTTGCCATATCTCCTTCAATTTCTATATCGTATGAATGTAACTGTTCTTTAAAGTTTGTCGTTGCCGGAATTGAAACTATTGACTTTAGAAATTGCGAAAAATCCTGATTTTGTAGCACTGCTTCCCCTTGTGGATTTTTTCCAATAGATTGCATTAGAACCCCATCATTTACAACAGATTTCATCATTAGAGAATCCCTGCTATGAAAACCTTCAAAAAAGGTATTTACGACCTCTTTTACTTTTTCTTCCTCTGAAACTTCCTGAGCAAAAGCAGAAAATCCAAAAACAGAAATAAATATAGTAATCACAAGGTTCTTCATATCCTTTTGTTTGAATGTAGAAAGCTAATTTAGTACTTTTACCTGAAATTTAAACCACACCGAATGTCAGTCGCAAAAAAGGAATATAAACGCATCACCACAAAATCTCTTGTGGAAATGAAGTCAAATGGAGAAAAGATCTCCATGCTTACATCTTATGACTTTACCATGGCAAAAATAGTGGATGGTGCAGGCATTGATGTAATTCTCGTTGGTGATTCTGCCAGTAATGTCATGGCGGGCCATGAAACTACCCTGCCTATTACTCTTGACCAGATGATCTATCATGCAGCCAGCGTGATTCGGGCCGTCCAGCGGGCATTGGTGGTGGTAGATCTTCCCTTCGGGAGTTACCAAAGTGATCCAAAGGAAGCTTTGCGTTCGGCTATTCGAATAATGAAAGAAAGTGGCGGACATGCTGTAAAACTTGAAGGTGGTAAAGAAATAAAAGATTCAGTAAAGAGAATTCTCCACGCCGGAATTCCCGTAATGGGGCACCTTGGGCTAACTCCGCAGTCTATCTACAAATTTGGCACTTACACCGTTCGTGCCAAGGAAGAAGCCGAAGCTGAGAAGCTGAAGAATGATGCCCTTATGCTCGAAAAAGCCGGTTGTTTTGCCCTGGTCCTTGAAAAGGTACCTGCAAAACTTGCAAAAGAAGTTGCCGAAAGTCTTACTATCCCCGTCATTGGAATAGGTGCCGGAAATGGCGTTGACGGCCAGGTTTTGGTGGTCCATGACATGCTGGGAATGACACATGAATTTCACCCACGGTTCCTGCGCCGCTATGCAGATTTGTACAGTGAAATGACAAAAGCATTTGAAGGTTTCAGGGATGATGTGAAGAGCAGAAGTTTCCCTTCAGATGAGGAACAATATTAGAACTACGAAGTAAAAAGTACAAAGTTAGAATTTTCACGAGCTAGTTACAGCACCGCACGTTCATTTCGGGGGAAGTTGTTTTTCTTTAATCAGAATCATGAAAATAGCAAAGGCTATCTTACTGACCATTTTGCTTGTTCTTCTTGAAATGGGAATTCAGCTGCTGTTTTACCTTATTTTTGATACTGTAATAAGTTCAAAACATGGTGGGCATGTGCTGGGGACAGCTTTAGTAACCGCCCGGATAGTTGCTTATTCCACAATTTTTTATTTCTTCTGGAAACCTCATTTAAAGAAAAACCTTTTTCGGCCAAAAAAGATTGATCTGTTCATCATTTTATTGCTATTGCTAATAACCCTGGGAACAGAATTTATCAACCGCCCCTTTGCCGATTTAGACAGGATCTTTTCGCATACACCTGCAAACTTCAGCTTTAACGGGTTTAGCACCTATAGAATTTACACAAGTATTACAGCGCTCTTCATTGCACCTGTACTGGAAGAAACGTTTTTCAGAAAGTTTTTACTTAGAAAATTGCTTCAGGAAAACGGCTTTCTGATGGCGCTGTTCACCACTTCACTCCTATTCTCTCTCATTCACTGGGAGACACCATTGAACTTGATTCCGGCCTTTCTCTTTGGGATCATAAGTGGAATAATCTATCTAAAAACCGGAAGAATTATTTATTCCATGCTGTTACATTTTCTATACAACGCTTTCGGGTTGATGCTGTTTATTTACGCCGATTTGCATGCCAATTGGCTCAACTGGCTCAACTTTGGAATTATATACTGGAGCCTATTTATCTTCGGAATTATTTTAACTTTAGTAGCACTAAAGCTGATTCCTTCAGTTAAGACAAAAAGATTTTCGGAAATATGAGAATTAGGTTTTCAAAAAGGCATTTAAGAACAGATTTTCTTTTAGGAGGATGTTTTTTCGCATTAGGCTGCCTTGGCTTTGTATTTCAGAATCCTTTTCTAAGTTATGGTCTTTCGGCCGTGGGAATTCTAAATCTTGTCCAGTATTTTTATAAAAGAAAAGAAAAATATTTAGAGATTAGCAACAATGAACTAATACTGAATATCATCTTTCAGAGAAAGAAAAAAATCAATTTAAAAGAGGTAACCCGTGTTAAAAAATTTGCCGGCGAAATCACCTTTTTCGCATCTTATGGCCATCTAAAAATCAACACTGATTTAATAGCTAAAGAAGACCTTTGGATCCTGGAGAACGCTATTGCTTCCGTAGAAAGAAATCTTGGAAAAGATGTCTTCTTAAATGCTACTATAAAACCCAGTAAAAATCCACTTTTTGACTAGTAAAATAATTTCTACTCCACAGAATCTTCAGGTCCTTCATGAGGACAATCATTTAATTGTGGTAAATAAACGGCCGGGTGATATCGTTCAGGGTGATAAAACAGGAGATCTTCCGCTAAGTGAGGTTGTAAAAGAGTACCTTAAAATTAAATACAACAAACCAGGGAACGTATACTTGGGTGTAGTTCACCGCCTTGATCGCCCAACCAGCGGAATCGTACTTTTTGCTAAAACCTCCAAGGCGCTTCCACGGCTTAACAAGCTCTTTAAAGAAAAAGATGCGAAAAAGACTTATTGGGCAATTGTAAAGAATGCGCCGCCACATTCAGAAGGAACACTGATGCATTTCATGAAGCGCAACCCCAAACAAAATAAATCTTACGCCCACATCAAAGAAGTACCGGATTCCAAAAAGGCCATTTTGGAGTATCATTTATTAAAAAAGCTCAATAATTATTACCTACTCGAAATAGACCTTCACACGGGAAGACACCACCAGATAAGAAGTCAATTATCATCAATAGGTTCTCCCATAAAAGGAGATCTCAAATATGGGTTTGACCGCAGCAATAAAGACGGGAGCATTCACCTTCACGCAAGAAGGCTGTCTTTTATGCATCCGGTGAAAAAAGAGCCCATTAATATTATTGCGCCTCCTCCGGAAGATCCTCTTTGGGATGCTTGTTTTACTTAACGATCAATCCATTAATCCGTTTCTGGATGATTTCGGCAACGGGTTTGCTGTCGATCTTGCTTTCCAGCCAGGAAAGAATGTCAAGGTATAGAAAAGCTCTTCGCTCAAAAGGATGATCTTCATATTGCTTTAATCTTTGATGTAGATTCTTAAATTCCTGCTTGATTTCCAATGGGGAAACATCGGGTAAATTTCGAAGAAATCTTATCATTTCTTTCTGAACCTCATGAAGATCGTTCATTTTGATGAGGAATTTATAGGTAGATTTTATAAGACTCTCCAAATAATAATCCATTCCGGCTTCATAATGTGCTACCAGGTTTAGAATTCTGGCGAAACACATAAGGTCTTCCCGCATTTCCAAAGACTTATTATTGATGATCTTTTTTAAATAAACAATGCATTTCTTGTTATCCCCATCACCAAAATATAAACAGGCGATTTTGTAATAAAAGATCATAATGTGATGCTCGTCAATCCTGCTGCGGAATTTCTTGATCTTCTTCTCAATTTTTTCTACCAGTGGTTCGCCATTAGAAAAATCCCCTTTCATGAACCTTAAATTTAATTTATTCGAATAGAGGTATAGAAAAGCAAGCGCAGCAATATTGTCGTCATCAGGAATCTTGGGATCCTTTAAGTTGTTATCCAGATTTACTAGCACCTTTTCAAACAAAGTTGTATGACCTAAATAAAATAAAGATTCCAGCAAGTAATGATTTCCTTTTAGGTAAGAAACCGGGTGTACAGAGATTAAATGTGGATACTCGTTAAAGAGCTCATTCCACTTAGAGGAATAACGGTAACAGGAGAGAAAATCCTGTGAAATAAAACTGTACCACAAAGAAGCCTTGTAAAGCCATAACTTTTCACGAAATCCGAGTTCTTTAAAGTCATACTCCGGAAGACCTTTTTGAAAATCTTCTTTTATTTTTATTGCTTCGGCTTCTGTTCGTGCGTAGCCCATTTTCAAGAAAATCCCGTAAAGATGAAGCGAAAGATTTGAGAGTTTACTGGCGATAAGATTTAACCGGCTGAGCTCTTCAGTTTCCTTAATAAGAATTTCTGCGCGGTTTTCAATGCTGCGGGTAATGTATTGTGACTCTATGATCTTTTCCCAATCCAGAATTTCATAAGCAACATTTTTTTCTTCATAGTACAATGCCGTGGACTTTACCTTATCAAGAAGTTTAAGACTTTGCTTATACAAACCTTTACGATATAGGATTACTGCAAAATCAAGTTGTTCCCTTATATGAACCGAAACATTCTGGTGTGAAGGGTTCAGCCGCAGACTAATTAAAATTTGTTTGTATAAATGGGCTTTTACATTAGACAACTGGCGTTTACTGATTCTTGTATTCTTCAGAATTTGTTGCTCATCATATTTTTTGAGCCTCGACATTACCTTAAACAAATTCAAAAACTTGCTGTCTGCATTTACTCCAATTCTTCCAACATAAAGTGAAAATTGCCTTTTTTCTGAAGGAGATAAAGATTGAATTAAAGAAAAAAGGTTGTCGGTTGATTCGTTGGTCATTGTAAAAAGAAAGATTTTAACTTATTGAACATCATATATTTACACTTTATAAAACTCCTGTCAATTATCGTAATGACCTTTCCTGGATTTTCTTCATTGGAGATTATAACCGATACATTAGTTAAAGATAAAGTAAAAAAATTCTCTTATGAGCACAGAAAAGGTAGAAATTTTTGACACAACATTACGTGATGGAGAACAGGTTCCTGGCTGCAAATTGAATACAAACCAAAAGTTAAAAATCGCTGCGCGCCTGGATGAAATGGGTGTAGACGTTATCGAAGCTGGTTTTCCCGTTTCCAGTCCCGGAGATTTCAAATCTGTTACTGAGATCTCAAAAATGGTAAAAAACGCTGCAGTTTGCGGACTTACCCGTGCGGTTAAAAAAGATATTGAAGTTGCGGCAGAAGCGCTGAAATTTGCTAAAAAACCACGCATTCATACTGGAATAGGAACTTCGGATTCTCATATAAAATACAAATTCAATTCTACCCGTGAGGGTATAATTGATCGTGCAATTGAAGCAGTTTCCTACGCTAAAAAGTTTGTTGAGGATGTAGAGTTTTATGCCGAGGATGCCGGACGTACAGAAAATGAGTTTTTGGCGAAGGTTTGTACCGCTGCCATAAAAGCTGGTGCTACAGTCTTAAACATACCTGATACTACCGGTTACTGTCTTCCCGAAGAATATGGTAAAAAGATAAAATATCTTAAGGAAAATGTACCCGGAATTCATAAGGTGAGAATTTCCTGCCATTGCCATAACGATTTAGGCATGGCCACAGCCAATGCCATTGCCGGGATCTCAAATGGTGCACGTCAAATCGAATGCACCATCAATGGTATTGGAGAACGCGCGGGGAATACCTCTTTAGAGGAAGTGGTAATGATTCTAAGGCAACATCCAACCTTAAATCTTACAACAGCCATTAACCCTAAATTCCTTTATGACACCAGCACGATGGTTTCCCGGGAAATGGGAATGCTGGTACAGCCAAATAAAGCTATTGTAGGCGCTAATGCTTTTGCTCACAGCTCTGGAATTCACCAGGATGGAGTGATCAAGAACAGAGAAACCTATGAGATCATAGATCCTGCAGATGTTGGTGTGACAGAATCTGCCATTGTGTTAACGGCCCGCAGTGGTCGTGCTGCACTTGCTTATAGGGCTAAGAAGATGGGGTATGATTTAACCAAGCTTCAGTTAGATTCGGTTTACACTGAATTTCTGAACTATGCCGATGTAAGAAAAGAAGTCGTCGATAATGACATTCATGAGATCATGGAGTTGTCAAGAAAAAACAGAGCAATCGCCTAATGAGAAAAACGTTATTTGATAAGATCTGGGATGCGCACGTGGTAGAGTCAATTCCCAACGGGCCAGACATCCTGTATATTGATAAGCATTTAATACATGAAGTGACGAGCCCACAAGCCTTTAATGAGTTAAAGGAGAGAAATATTCCCGTATTTAGAAGCGAAAAAATTATAGCCACTGCAGATCACAATACTCCCACCGAAAATCAACATTTACCGGTGAAGGATTTATTGTCTCGTCACCAGTTGCAGGAACTGTCTCAAAACTGTAAAGAAAATAATATTACGCTCTATGGACTGGGACATCCCTACAACGGAATTGTTCATGTCATGGCTCCTGAACTCGGAATCACCCAACCCGGAATGACCATGGTTTGTGGCGACAGTCACACCTCTACTCACGGAGCTTTTGGAACCATAGCCTTCGGAATTGGGACAAGCCAGGTGGCTCAGGTTTTCGCCAGCCAGTGCGTGTTGGTGGAAAAACCTAAAAAATTGCGTGTGAATGTGAATGGAAAACTTCGGAGAGGAGTTCTTCCCAAGGATGTGATCCTGTACATCATTAGCAAACTGGGTACGAATTCAGGAACCGGATATTTCTGTGAATATGCAGGAAATGTCTTTGAAGAAATGTCTATGGAAGGCAGGATGACCGTATGCAACATGAGTATTGAAATGGGTGCAAGAGGCGGTCTAATCGCTCCAGATCAAACCACTTATGAATATGTGAAAGGCCGCGAATTTGCTCCTAAAGGAGAACAATTTGAAAAACTTAAAGCTTACTGGAAAACTTTAAAAACCGATAATGATGCCGAATTTGATAAGGAATATTCCTTTGATGCTGAAGACATAGAACCCATGATCACTTATGGTACCAATCCTGGTATGGGAATCAAAATTTCTGGTGCCATTCCTGTTGAAGCAGGGAAAAGTGACACAAAAGCCTTGGCTTATATGGGCTTCAATCCTGGAGAATCTTTATTGGAAAAGCCTATCAATTACATCTTTATTGGCAGTTGTACAAATTCCAGAATTGAAGATTTTAGAATGGCAGCTTCTTACATTAAGGGAAAAAGAAAAGCAGAGAACGTGAATGCACTTATCGTTCCTGGTTCAAGGCAGGTCGCGGAACAGATCAAAGCTGAAGGCTTACAAAATGTTTTTGAGGAAGCAGGTTTTGTACTTCGCCAGCCAGGTTGTTCCGCTTGTCTTGCAATGAATGATGATAAAATACCTGAAGGCGAATATTGTGTTTCCACCAGCAACAGAAATTTTGAAGGAAGGCAGGGCCAGGGTTCCAGAACCATTCTTGCGAGTCCGTTGACTGCTGCTGCCACGGCCATTGCCGGGAAATTGATCAATTACACCGAAAGCCTCAACTAATGGAAAAATTTATAACATTAACAGATACGGCAGTTCCTTTAGAGATCGAAAATATTGATACCGACCAGATTATTCCTGCCAGATTTTTAAAAGCAACAGACAGGGCTGGTTTTGGAGAAAATCTTTTTAGGGACTGGAGATTTGATAAA
Organism: Salinimicrobium maris; assembly: GCF_049680855.1. NCBI lineage: Bacteria > Pseudomonadati > Bacteroidota > Flavobacteriia > Flavobacteriales > Flavobacteriaceae > Salinimicrobium > Salinimicrobium maris. The sequence goes on from NZ_JBMPGS010000002.1 coordinate 418,959, forward strand.
AACGGAAACAAAAACCAAGATTTTACTTTAAATGATCCTACTTATAACGGAACAATTTTAATTGCCGGTGACAATTTTGGTTGTGGTTCAAGCAGAGAACACGCTGCCTGGGCCCTTAAAGCCTACGGATTCAAAGTAGTAGTTTCCAGTTATTTTGCAGATATTTTTAAAGGAAATGCTTTGAATAATGGATTACTTCCGGTACAGGTAAGTCCAGAGTTCCTGGCAATCTTATTTTCAACAGTTACTAAAAATCCTTCCGAAGAAATTACAGTTGATCTGGAAAATCAGAAAATTGAAATTGCCGGTACGGGAGAAGCTGAAAGTTTCAGCATTGATCCGTATAAAAAAACCTGTCTTATAAATGGATTTGATGATATTGATTATCTCGTGAGCAAGTTAGATTCTATAAAAAAATACGAAGAAAAAAAATTCAGTTATGAAATTAAAAATAGCAGTATTGCCGGGTGATGGAATAGGCCCGGAAATAACAGAACAGTCGGTCAGGGTATTAAAGGCCGTTGCCGAAAGATTTGATCACGACTTTTCCTTTGACAAAGCAGTGGTGGGTGCCGCTGCAATAGATCTACTGAATTCCCCCCTTCCCGAAGGAACACTGGAATTATGTAAAAATTGTGATGCAGTTTTATTTGGTGCCATTGGAGATCCAAAATATGATAATGATCCGGAAGCGAAGGTAAGGCCAGAGCAAGGTCTGCTTAGGCTTAGGAAAGAACTGGGATTGTTTGCCAACATTCGCCCCGTAAAAACCTACCAGAAACTTCTGGATCAATCTCCTTTACGTCCCGAACGAATTGCCGGGGCAGACATAGAAATTTTTCGGGAATTGACCGGTGGAATCTATTTTGGTGAAAGAAATACGGCTGAAGATGGAATAAGTGCGACAGATGTGTGCACTTATTCTGTACAAGAAATTGAAAGAATTGCTCATCTTGCTTTTAAAGCAGCTCAAAAGAGAAGAAAGAAACTTACCCTGGTAGATAAAGCCAATGTTTTAGAAACCTCCAGGCTGTGGAGGAAAACCGTGACAAATCTTTCTAAGGAATATAGGGGCGTTGAACTTGATTTTCTTTTTATTGACAATGCAGCGATGCAAATGATATTGAATCCTACTCAGTTTGATGTGATCTTGACCGAAAATATGTTTGGAGACATTCTTTCTGATGAAGCCAGTGTTATTGGTGGCAGCATTGGTTTACTGGCTTCAGCTTCAATAGGAAAAAGATATGCTATGTTTGAACCCATTCACGGTTCATACCCTCAGGCCACGGGAAAAGGCATTGCCAACCCTTTTGCCTCTATCCTTTCTGCAGCAATGCTTTTGGATCATTTCAATTTAACTGAAGAAGCAGAAGCAGTACGCAAAGCTGTAGAAGTTAGTATCAATCACAACATTTGCACTCCAGACATCAATAAATCCAGCGAGTATGGCACTAAAAAAGTCGGAGAATTTATTGAATTAAATATATCGGACCCCGACAACCAGATCATTAATGATGAAAACGTAAGCCTCGGACAAATGACAATTATTTAGCTTGTTCTTTTTACTTTTTCTTTTTTCAAGACCTCTCATCAACCAAGGTTTTAGCCAACATGAGAGGTTTTTTAATTTTTACACTTTATTTCATTCTCATAAAAATGGATGCATTTATGACCTTTTTGCAGCCTCTTTCTTTCCTGCGATTTGGGTGAGGGCAAGGTTATCTTTACTTCCTGTATGGGAATGCTTTTTTGAAGTGACTGGCTGGTAAGTTCCTTGCTGAACCTGACCTCCAATTTCTTTATAGGCTTCCCTAAAAGAATTACCCTGCATCACAAGATCATTGATACTATCTACTGTAAAAAGGTATTTATACTTCTCATCTTCAAGATTAACCTTTTTGACCTTTATTAAAGCAATGGAATGGATGAACACATCCAGAATTTCCTTGATATTTTCTACAGCATAAATACTGTTTTCCTTGATCAACTGGAAATCCCGGTGGTACCCGCTAGGAAGGTTGTTCGTGATCAGGATCATTTCATTTGCAATTGCCTGTAGCTTGTTACATTTCCCACGTATCAATTCAAAAACATCCGGATTTTTCTTGTGGGGCATGATACTAGAGCCGGTAGTGAGTTCATCGGGAAATGTAATAAAGTCAAAATTCTGACTCATATATAAACAAATATCCATAGCATAGCGGGTCAAGGTATTTGCCAGTGAAGCAATATTTGAAGTCACGGTTCTTTCAGATTTTCCACGACTCATTTGAGCCGCTACCACATTATACTTCATTGTTGAAAATCCAAGTTCTTTGGTAGTGAATTCCCTGTCGATTGGAAAAGAGGAACCATAACCAGCAGCCGACCCTAAAGGATTCTGATCAACAACTTTTAATCCGGCTTCCAGCAGGTACAAATCGTCAATTAGCAATTCTGCATACGCCGAAAACCACAACCCGAAAGAAGACGGCATGGCCACCTGTAAATGAGTATAACCTGGTAAGACCTTTTCCTGGTGTTCCTTTGCCAAACCTAAAAGCACATCAATCAGGTTTTCTGTTTTCCCATAGATTTCCTGCAGGTTCTTTTTAAAATAAAGCTGCATTGCCACTAAAACCTGATCGTTTCTGGAACGGGCGGTATGGATTTTTTTTCCGGTATCGCCAAGGCTTTTGGTTAGTTCATACTCTATTTTGGAATGTACATCTTCAAAATCCTCCTCAATGACAAATTCTCCATCTTCTAATTGCTGCTGAAGTTTTTCCAGTTCCTGAACCATATCATCAACCTCTCCCGAAGTTAAGATCCCAACTTTCCCCAACATCTTAGCATGCGCTTTAGAAGCTGTAATATCATAAGCTGCTAAATGCATATCTAATTCGCGGTCATTGCCTACAGTGAATTTTTCGATCTTTTTATCTATTGATATTCCTTTGTCCCAGAGTTTCATTTTTTATATTTTATTTCAAAATTGTCTTTTAACCTCAAGCTGAACTTGTTACGGCTTCTCAGAGTATTACTGAATCACTATGATAAGATCCTGAAATCAATTCAGGATGAGGTACTACAAAAATCAAATCCTGAAACTTTCGAAAGCACGAAATGACAAATTCAGGATTACATATTTTATTTTTTCAATGCCTTTTCCAGCAATTTTATATATTTTTCTATCCCCTCCTCAATTTCCTTTACATAAATAAATTCATCTGCAGAATGAGATCTTGTCGAATCTCCCGGACCCAATTTTAAAGATGGACAACTCAGCATCGCCTGGTCGGACAAGGTTGGGGAACCATAGGTTTCCATTCCTAAAGAAACTCCTGCAATTACCAGATCATGGTCTTCAGGAATTGATGAAGAATTTAGCCTTAAGGAACGTGCTTTAATCTCATCAACCGGAGCTTTTTCATTTAAAATTTCAGCAATTTCATCATTGGAATAGCAGTCATTTACACGCACATCAATCACCAAATCTACCTGTGCAGGAACCACGTTGTGTTGGCTTCCGGCGTTGATTTGCGTAACCGTAAGCTTTACTTCTCCCAAAAATTCTGAAGTCTGTTCAAACCTGAATCTTTCAAACCAATCTAGAACTTTGGCGGTTTTGTAAATAGCATTGTTATCGTTAGGATGTGCGGCGTGCGACGGAGTTCCTTTAACCACAGCATCAAAAACGATCAGCCCTTTTTCGGCAATGGCAAGCTTCATCAGCGTGGGTTCCCCTACAATTGCCACATCGATTTTTGGAATGATGGGCAACAGGGATGCAATTCCATTCTTGCCGTTGATCTCTTCTTCTGCAGTACCCGCAAAAAGCAAGTTGTAGTCTAAATCTTGGGCTTCATAGAAATAGGTAAAAGTAGCCAACAAGGAAACCAGGCAGCCACCGGCATCATTACTTCCCAAACCGTATAATCTCCCGTCCTCCACCTTTGCTTCAAAAGGATCACGAGTGTAAGCCAAATTAGGTTTGACGGTATCATGATGGGAATTCAGCAGCAGTGTAGGTTTTGATTCATCAAAATTTTTATTGACTGCCCAAACGTTATTCTGATTTCGCTGAAATGGAATTCCCTTCTCTTTGAACCAATTTTCCAGCAGGGTTGCCGTTTTATCTTCCTCTCCGGAAAAAGACTGCGTTTGGATCAAATTTTTAAGTAATTCGATTGCCTGCTCCTGAAGTGCTTTTACATTCATTATTGTACGATTTTAGTATGTGTTGACTTCTTTTGAAGAAGGGCTGAGTTTCCTAAATATACTGCTGAAACACCATTTTCGAGCGCCTCAAAACAATTTTGGAGCTTTGGAAGCATTCCGTCACTAATAATTTTATTGTCCAGCAGTTCCTGGTATTTCTTCTTGTCTATACTTTCTATAACCGATCCATCATCTGCCGCATTCGCTAACACCCCGCTTTTTTCGAAACAATAATACAATTCGGTTTTATAAAGTTCGCTCATTGCCCTTGCTATTGCTGAAGCCACTGAATCGCCATTAGTATTCAACAATTCCCCTTCCTGCGTACACGAAATAGCAGAAAAAACCGGAATAATTTCCTGCTTCAGCAATGAAGATATAAAATCTGAATTTATTTTTTCAATATCCCCCACGAAGCCAAAATCAATTTCCTTTACTTTACGTTTTTTAGAAATAACAGACTTTCCATCAGCACCACAAAGTCCAATTGCGTTAGATTCCAGAGCCTGTAACTTAGCCACGATGTTCTTATTAATAAGTCCGCCGTAGGTCATTATGATTACTTTAAGGGAATCTGCATCTGTGATCCTTCTACCGTCCACCATTTTGGTTTCATAGCCCAGCTTATGTGCAATTTGCGTAGCAAAATTTCCTCCACCATGCACCAAAATCTTAGGACCTTCCAAAGCTGAAAAATCCTTTAAGAATTCCTGAAACTTATTTTCATCTTCAATTAGCTTCCCTCCTATCTTTACAACTTTTGCAACCTGATCTTTCATAACAATCTTTTTAATACTGCCTGTGCCGCAAACGTCCTGTTGTTCGCCTGGTGAATGACAACTGAGTTTTCACTATCCAAAACTGCATCATCAATGACAACGTTTCTCCTTACCGGCAAACAGTGCATAACCTTTGCATTATTCGTCACTGCTAATTTCTCCTGGCTGAATGTCCATGATTTGTCTTCGCTTAATATCTTTCCGTAATTCTCATAACTGCTCCAGTTCTTCACATATACAAAATCGGCATCTTTTAAAGCTTCCTCCTGATTATGGATCAACGGAGTATCTTTTGTAATCTTTGGGTTAAGATTATAACCTTCCGGATTGGTAATCACCAGCTCCACATCTGTCCGCTGCATCACCTCCACAAATGAATTCGGAACAGATTGTGGCAACGCCCGTGGATGAGGCGCCCAGGTAAGCACAACTTTTGGTCGTTTCGTCTTTTTTAATTCTGAAATAGTGATCGCATCTGTCAATGCCTGCAAAGGATGCGCTGTGGCGCTCTCCAGGTTCACCACAGGAACCGAAGCATATTTTTTAAAGCTGCTCAATACCTGTTCAGCTTCATCTTTTTCACGATCCACCAACCCCGGAAATGCACGCACGGCAATGATATCGCAGTACTGAGAAAGAACAGCAGCCGCTTCTTTAATGTGTTCGGCTTTATTGAAATCCATAACGGCGCCGTCTTCAAATTCCAGTGCCCAGCCGTCTTTATCAGCATTCATCACCATTACTTCCATCCCCAGTAATTTTGCTGCTTTTTCGGTGCTTAATCTGGTACGAAGACTGGGATTGAAAAATAGCATTCCAAGGGTTTTTCCTTTTCCTCCTTCTGCCGCGGAATTTTCTTTTTTCAGCTGAAGAGCTTCCTCAATTAGTTCCTGTAAATTTTCTATATCTGATAAGTTGGTGTAATTTTTCATTCGTGTATTTAATCTGCAATTATTCTATGTCAAACTGAATTTATTTCAGCTTCTCACCAGGAGATCTGAAACAAGTTCAGGAAGACGTTCTTTATACTCTAATGAGATCCAACAGGTTTGCAAAACCTGTTGGATCTATTATTAATAATTCTTTAACGCGCTTTTCAAAGCTTTAAAAAAGATTTCAAAATGCCCTTTTTGGATATTTAGCGGTGGTAATATTCTGAGTTGTTTTTTGTTGGACGAAGCTCCCGTAAAGACACAATAGTTGAACAAAAGGTTCTTTCGAAGTGCAGCAATTTCAAAATCAAATTCCAGTCCTATCATTAAACCTCTTCCATATAATTTCTTGATTTGCGGAATTTCAGCCGATTTCTCTTTTACATATTCGAACAGGTTTTCGGCATTTTGAAGTAGGTTTTCCTTTTCAATCACATCAAGCACAGCAATTCCGGCTGCACAAGCAAGGTGATTTCCTCCAAAAGTGGTTCCGAGCATTCCGTGTTTTGGTTTTATGGCTTCATCGATTAAAATGCCGCCAATCGGGAATCCGTTGCCCATTCCCTTGGCTATGGAAATAATTTCAGGCCGAATTCCGTATTTTTGAAACCCGAAGAAATCGCCTGTTCTTCCGTAGCCCGACTGTACTTCATCTGCGATGAGAATAGTTCCATATTTTTTGCACAATACCGAAGCTGCTTTGTAATATTCCGCAGAAGCTTCTTCGAGTCCGCCAACACCGCGAATTACCTCAAAAATAAGTGCTGCAACATCTTCTTTCTGAAGCTCTTTTTCCAGCGCAGGAAGATCATCAAAAGCCAGTTTAGTAACCTCGTGATTCTTGTTAAAAGGAGCTTTAATAGATTCATTGTCGGTCACAGCGACTGCTCCGGAAGTCCTTCCGTGGAAACCTTTTTCAAAATAAATGATCCGGCTTCTTCCGGTATGAAAAGAAGCCAGTTTCAACGCATTTTCATTCGCTTCAGCTCCGGAATTACATAAGAACAGACTGTAATCTTTACATCCGGAGATTTTTTCAAGCTTTTCAGCCATTTCCTCCTGCAACGGATTCTTAACCGAATTTGAGTAAAAGCCAAGCTTCTCCACCTGATTTTTAATTGTTTTTACATAATCGGGATGGGAATGACCAATAGAAATAACAGCGTGGCCGCCATATAGATCTAAATATTTTGTTCCTGCTGCATCGTACACAAAAACACCTTCACCTTTTACCGGCGTGATATCGTAAAGCGGGTAAACATCAAATAAATTCATAGTTATTTTTCTGTAATGTTATTGATCTTTTTAAAGGACGCCTGCATTCCTCGAATGAGGGAGGAACTCAATCCATGGTGTTCCATTTCATTGAGCCCTTCGATCGTACAACCCATTGGGGTGGTCACTTTGTCGATCTCCTCTTCCGGATGTTTGCCCGATTCAATTAATAAACTGGCAGCACCCAAACAGGTTTGCATAGAAAGCTCCTGCGCGTCTTTTGCGTCAAAACCAAGTTGTACTGCACTTTGGGTGGTGGCACGGATAAGGCGCATCCAAAAAGCGATCCCACTGGCACAAATCACGGTCGCTGCCTGCATTTTACTTTCAGGAATTACCATGCTGGTCCCCAACCGATTGAAAATAGCCGAGGCAATTGCTACTCTTTTTTGACCCTTTTCATTACTGCAAAGACAGGTCATGGATTTTCCAACCCCAATGGCAGTATTCGGCATTGCGCGAACCACAAATTGATCTTCCCCAACAATTGCTTCGATCCTGCCGGTTTTGAAGCCTGTGACTGTTGAAATGATCACATGTTTTTCGGTCAAAAGATCTTTGATCTCTTGGAGTATTCCTTCCAGCTGGGTTGGCTGCACCGCAAAAATGAGAATATCTGACTGTTTTACGGCTTTTTTATTGTCTTCTGTAACAGTCACCTTTGGATACTTTTCGTAGTCCTTAATGTCTTCAGGTTTTCGTTTCGTCAAATAAAGTGTCGTGAACGCATTGTTCACAATAAGACCTTTCGCAATGGAAAGTCCGAGGTTACCGGCTCCGAGGATTCCTATTTTCATATTTACTGGTTTTTGGTTGGTTACGGAAACACACTAAAAATAATTCGCTTTTAATTTTAATCCGAGAGCTTCTTCAAACCCAAACATCAAATTCATATTATGAACCGCCTGTCCCGAAGCTCCTTTCAGAAGGTTATCCAGCACAGAAGTTATTAAAAGTTTATCTCCGAATGTCTGAAGCCTTATCAAACACTTATTCGTATTTACCACTTGCTTCAAATGCAATTCCTCCTCCACTACAAAAGTAAAAGCCGCATCTTTATAATAATCCTGATAAAGCTGCTGAGCCTCTTCCAGACTTCCACTGAAGTTCGTATAGGCTGTACAGTGAATTCCTCGAGAAAAATTCCCCCGGTTCGGGATGAAATTAATTGATGAAGAAAAATCCTCCTGCAGATTTTTTACACTCTGTTTTATTTCAGCTAAATGCTGATGTTCAAAAGCCTTGTATGCAGAAAAATTATTATCCCTCCACGAAAAATGGGTGGTTTCAGATAAAGAAGTTCCGGCGCCGGTTGCGCCCGTCACGGCGTTAATATGAACCTCATCTTTCAATAGCTTTTCAGAAGCCAAAGGCAAAATAGCAAGGGTGATTGCTGTGGCAAAACATCCGGGGTTTGCTATAAAGTTGGCCTTTTGAATTTCTTCCTTTTTAAATTCCGGCAATCCGTAAACGAAGGAATGGCTTTCATCTGAAATCCTGAAATCGGAACTTAAATCCACAATTTTAGTGGTTTCAGAAAAGGTGTTTTCCTCAAGGAATTTTATCGAATTTCCGTGACCTAAACAAAGGAAAACCACATCAACTTCTGAATTTATCTCTCCGCTGAACTGCAGATTGGTCTCTCCCAACATATCCTGATGAATTTTGGTCACCGCCTTTCCTGCCTGGGAAGTACTGTAAATAAAATTCAGGTTTACCTCAGGATGCCTCAACAGAATCCTGATCAATTCACCAGCTGTGTATCCGGCGCCGCCTATTATTCCTGCCTGGATCATTGGTGGTTCTTTACGTGCTGGGAGATTTTCCCTGCATTAGACATAATTTTAATAAAGCCCTTGGCATCATCTGCTGTCCAGGCATTGTTTTCTTCCCCATATTTTCCGAAGAGGGAATTCATCAAATCATTTTTAGATTCAATTCCGTCGAGCACGAACCTGTAAGGATGGAGCGTGACAAAAACATCACCGCTAACCTGCTCCTGAGAATTTTGCAGAAAAGCTTCAAAATCACGCATTACCGCATCCAGATATTGCCCTTCGTGCAGGTGAGTTCCATACCAGTTTGCAACATAATCTTTATGCTGAAGCTGCCATTTGCTCAACGTGTGCTTTTCCAGTAAATGATGTGCCTTTATCGTGATCAAAGCTGCAGCAGCCTCAAAACCAACTCTTCCCTTGATCCCGATGATGGTATCGCCCACGTGAATATCCCGTCCAATGGCATATTTTGATGCGATGTTTTCAAGTATTTCAATGTTCTTTTCCGGAGCATTTTGTTCTCTATTTACAGCAGTTAATTCCCCTTTTTTAAAGGTTAGAATCACCTGCTTTGGCTCTTTCTCCTGAAGTTGGGAAGGATAAGCAGTTTCCGGTAAAGCTTTTTCTGAAGTCAGCGTTTCAGCCCCACCAACGCTGGTTCCCCATAGTCCTTTGTTAACCGAATATTTTGCTTTTTCCCAGTTCATATCCACTCCGTTCGCCTGAAGGTATTCTATCTCTTCCTGTCTGGTCAGTTTTTTATCCCTAATTGGAGTAATGATGTTAATTCCTGGTGCCAAAATCTGAAAGATCATATCAAATCGCACCTGATCGTTTCCTGCACCAGTACTTCCATGCGCAATGTGCTCTGCTCCTATTTCTTTCGCGTAATTCACAATTTCGATTGCCTGAATGATCCTTTCTGCACTCACAGAAAGTGGATACGTATCGTTCTTCAATACATTTCCAAAAATGAGGTATTTCACCACCTTTTGATAAAAGGAAGAAACCGCATTTATATTTTTATAAGATTCCGCTCCAATTTTCTTTGCCTTCTCTCCAATTTTATTGATTTCCTCATCTGAAAATCCACCGGTGTTCACACTCACCGCATGCACTTCAAAGTTTTCTTCTTTTGATAAATATTTAGCACAATAAGAAGTATCAAGACCTCCGCTGTATGCTATTACTACTTTTTTCATTCTGTTTTGTTTATATCTATATTCAAATTTCTTGTTCCTCTCACTTAAGGAGATGGGATTGCAGACCAGGAGTCTCAGTTCTCACTCTTTTCCTTTTTAAAGAACAAGGTCTGCTTGATATTTTTCAGCCTTTTGAATGTATTATCATTTAACCTGCTTTGCTTTTGAGGATCTTTTTGGCTCTTTTCCTTTTTTGCAGGATCGTATAACATTCCTGTACACAAACACATTTTTCTCTCTGTACGGGTAAGAATATCAAAATTTTTACAGGTTTGACAGCCACTCCAAAAGCTTTCATCATCTGTTAATTCAGAAAAGGTCACAGGCTGATACCCCAGCTCATAATTAATCTTCATTACTGCCAGTCCAGTAGTAATTCCGAAGATCTTAGCATTGGGATATTTCTTTCGTGAATGCTCAAAAATGGCTTTTTTGATGTCCTTTGCAAGTCCCTGATTTCTATAATCGGGATGTACTATTAAGCCTGAGTTCGCCACAAATTTCTCGTGGCTCCAAACTTCTATGTAGCAGAAACCTGCAAATTTTTCCCCGTCTAATGCAATAATGGCATTTCCATTCGCCATTTTTTTCAGAATGTATTCAGGTGTTCTTCGCGCAATACCGGTCCCACGGACTTTAGCCGATTCTGCAATGGTTTCACAAATAATCTCTGCGTAATGAGCATGAGATTCATTAGCAATGACAATTTTCATATGCTAAAAATTTTAGTAAAAGTTTAAAAAAGGATTGGTTTTCGAAGGGGGAACCGGACTCACCTAAGTTCCATAGATTTAAGCGCGCACAAACGTGCGGCGGAAATGGCGGCGCGGCATGGAAAAACCTTCAGAAGAAATTCTGAAAATAAAGTTTAGAAATATGTAAAAGATGTGGTTCAAACTGTAAAATATCAAATAATTATTGGACGATGCTGTATTGAAGATATTCCTTACCTGCGGATGGGCATCCGGCGGCGGAAAACTGGCCTTATTATTTGACTTACTGTATGCATATTGTAAAAGTACTTTTAATTTTATAATAATCAAGAGAATCACACTAAAAATTGAAAAAGATCTTGATTATTATTTAAATACTGCCCGTAAAAATTTTGTTCTTTCATACGTTTTACCAAAGGTTCGTAGTCATTCCGGTCCTTTAACTCGATTCCAACCACTGCAGGACCATTTTCGCGATTATGAGTTTTTGAATACTCAAAATGTGTGATGTCATCATTTGGCCCCAGCACGGTGGCGACAAATTCTTTAAGAGCACCCGCCCTTTGCGGAAAACGCACAATGAAATAATGTTTGAGTCCGGCGTACAATAAAGCTCTTTCTTTAATTTCTGCCATCCTGGTGATGTCGTTGTTTCCTCCGCTTACGAGGCAAACAACATTTTTTCCCTGAATTTCTTCTGCAAAAAAATCAAGTGCGCTAAGGGCCATGGCCCCGGCAGGTTCTGCGACAATTGCATCCTGACTATAAAGGTCAAGGATGGTTTGACAAATTTTTCCTTCAGGCACTGTGAACATTTGATCCAGATTTTCTTTACAAAGATCAAAATTCCGGACACCTACTTTCTGAACGGCAGCACCATCCACAAATCTCTCTATTTCTTCCAGTTCTGCCACTTTCCCTTCCCTCAATGCAAATGTCATGGAAGCAGCACCATCGGGTTCCACTCCAATTATTTTGGTGTTTGGTGATAGCTGTTTAAAAACAGAGGAAAGTCCGGCAAGTAAACCGCCTCCTCCAAGCGGAGCAAAAATATAATCAATCGTATCTTTTGATTGTTCCAACATTTCCAATCCAATGGTTGCCTGCCCTTCAATCACTTTCTCATCATCAAAAGGATGAATAAAAACTAAGGAATGTTTATCACCATGAATCATAGCGGCTTTATAGGAATCGTCAAAAGTATCTCCTTCAAGGATCACCTCAACCCATTTCCCGCCAAACATTTGTGTTTGTTCCACTTTCTGCCGGGGTGTAGTGATGGGCATATAAATAACTCCCTTTGCTTCCAGGTTATTGCAGGCAAAAGCTACTCCTTGTGCATGATTTCCCGCACTGGCACAAATTACTCCTTTTTCCAGCTGTTGTCTCGGCAGACTTGAAATTTTGTTATAAGCGCCACGAATTTTATAAGAACGTACCTGTTGCAGGTCTTCCCGTTTAAGGAAGACATTTGCCCCGTATTTCCTGCTGTACGTAAGCGAATGCGCTAATGGTGTCAATACTGACACATTCGCTATGCGTTCTGCGGCTTCCTTTACAGCAGCAATTTGCGGCCTGTACTTTTTATTTTTCGTGAGAGTGTCGCTCATATTAATCGTGAATTTTCTTCATTTCTGTCATAGCTGTTCTTAAAATGGAACCTGTTATTTCAACGGGATGATTTCTAAGGGCGTCATTTACGCCAATCAAAACCTGGTTGTCCACACCTGTATAATCTGTTCCGAAGGAATGTCCTATCACATCCGGATCGAGATTTTCTACATAATTCCTGATGAGCGGCTTACAGGAATGATCAAAAAGATAACATCCATATTCTGCAGTATCAGAAATGATGCGGTTCATCTCGAATAATTTTTTTCGGGCAATGGTATTGGCGATTAGCGGAGTTTCATGAAGCGATTCGTAATAAGCCGATTCTTCAATAATGCCCGCTTCAACCATTGTTTCAAATGCCAGTTCCACACCCGATTTTACAAATGCAACTAATAACAATCCTTTGTCAAAATATTCCTGTTCTTTGATTTCCTTACTGGTGGTGTCTGTTTTTTCAAAAGCGGTATTTTCAGTTGCTGCCCTCCATTCCAATAATTCCCTGTCGTCATTTGCCCAATCCTGCATCATTCTCGAGCTAAATGCTCCAGACATAATATCATCCATATGCTTTTGGAAAAGCGGTCTCATTAATTGTTTTAATTCTTCAGAAATTTTAAAAGCCTTTATTTTGGCAGGATTTGACAACCTATCCATCATGTTAGTAATACCGCCATGCTTTAAAGCTTCTGTAATAGTTTCCCAACCATACTGGATAAGTTTCGCTGCATATTCCGGCTCTGCTCCTTCCGCCACCATTTTATCAAAACTAAGGATGGAACCCGTTTGTAATAATCCGCATAAAATGGTTTGCTCTCCCATTAGATCAGATTTTACTTCGGCCACAAAAGAAGATTCCAGTACTCCGGCTTTATGTCCACCGGTTGCAAAGGCATAAGCTTTTGCCCAGGAAAATCCGATTCCTTCAGGATCATTTTCAGGATGAACCGCGATCAACGTAGGCACACCAAATCCTCTCTTATATTCTTCCCTTACTTCAGATCCGGGACATTTAGGGGCCACCATTATAACGGTAATATCTTCTCTAATTTGCATTCCTTCCTCCACAATATTGAACCCGTGGGAGTAAGAAAGCACGGCACCTTGTTTTATCAAAGGCTGGATGGTATTGATAACCTGAGTATGCTGTTTATCTGGCGTAAGGTTGATTACCAGGTCGGCCCTTGGAATTAACTCTTCAAAAGTGCCGGTTTTAAATCCATTTTCAGAAGCATTTTTGAAAGAGGCGCGTTTTTCCTTAATGGCACTATCTCGCAGTGCATAAGAAATATCGAGTCCGCTGTCACGCATGTTCAGGCCCTGATTAAGTCCCTGGGCTCCACACCCTACTATTACTATTTTTTTGCCTTTTAATGCCTCCACTCCATCTTTGAATTCATCACTCGCCATTAAGCGGCAGGTTCCCAATTGGGCTAATTGTTCACGAAGAGAAAGGCTGTTAAAGTAGTTGGTCATGATAATGTATTTGTTGTATTGAATTTTTCTAGTATTCCTGATATTGGCATTTCATTTTTAGATACGGCAATTGTGCCCGATCGTACAAACTGCATCAATCCATATGGTCGTAATTTCTCATACAAATGATCTGTTTCTGCCCGCCTGCCGGTTTTTTCTATTATAAAAAACTCTGGGGTAACTGCTACGATGCGTGCATTGGTTTCCTTTACAAAATGTTGAATTCCTGAATCTTTCATGAAGTCTGAAGATCTCACCTTGTAAAGAGCCGTTTCCTGCATAAATAACTCTTCATCTGTATGATAAAACGCTTTGATAACTTCGATCTGCTTTTCTATCTGCCCCACAATTTTCCGAACCTGTTCTTCGGTTACCTGCACCATAACAATAAAGCGCATCACGTCATTGACTTCACTTTTTGAAGCCGTTATACTTTCAATATTAATGTGCCTCTTCAGGAAAATTGCTGCAATCCTGCTTAGAAGCCCCAGATTATTTTCAGTATAAATCGAAACTGTATAATTTTTCTTTTCCATTACTCTAATCTTATTTCTGAAACCGACGCTCCTGTTGGAATCATTGGAAAAACATTTTCTTCCTGCTCCACCTTTACCTCCAAAAAGTAAGATCCTTCTGCTTCCATCATTTCCTTCACAGCATCTTTTAATTCTGCCCTTTTTGTAACATGTCTGGCCTGAATATGGTATCCCTCTGCAATGGTCACAAAATCAGGGTTAATCATCTCTGTGGATGCATATCTCTTCTCAAAGAACATTTGCTGCCACTGTCGTACCATCCCCAAAAAGCTGTTATTGAGCACCACAATCTTCACCGGTACTTTCGTCTGGAAAATGGTTCCCAGTTCCTGAATGTTCATTTGGAAACCACCGTCACCGATGATCGCCACCACATCACGTTCCGGTTTTCCCATTTTTGCCCCTATAGCCGCTGGAAGCGCAAAACCCATGGTACCTAGTCCGCCAGAAGTAACATTGCTCCTCGAAGATTGAAAATTTGCGTAGCGGCAGGCCACCATCTGGTGCTGCCCCACATCTGAAACAATAATGGCATTTCCTCCGGAACAGGTGTTAATTTCATCAATGACTTCACCCATTGTTAATTCCGGATTTCTGGAAGTAAGGTGATGCTGAATTAATTTATCATACTCTATGGCATACATCTCTTTAAACTTCCCGTGCCATTTGGAATGATCCTTTGGCTGCAAAAATTCCAGTAACAGGTGCAGCGTTTGCTTTACATCACCAAGCACCGGAATATCTACTTTTACATTTTTATTCACCTCTGCGGGATCTATCTCAAAATGGATAATTTTCGCCTGCTTCGCATAGGTATCTAGTTTGCCGGTTACCCGGTCATCAAACCGCATTCCTATAGCAATTAAAACATCACATTCATTAGTTAACATATTTGGAGCATAGTTGCCATGCATCCCCACCATACCTACGTTGAGTGGATGTTTTGTTGGAAGCGCAGATAATCCCAGAATGGTCCAGGCAGCGGGTACTCCGGACTTTTCTATTACCTTTTTAAGAAGATCTTCTGCGCCGCCAAGAATAACACCCTGACCAAAGACAATCATAGGCTTTTTCGCATTATTGATCGCTTCAGCAGCACGTTCAATCTGCAAAAGATTTACTTCTGGAACTGGTTTATAACTTCTGATGCCGGAGCATTTTTTATAGCTGAATTCAAGCGCGGCAAATTGCGCATCTTTGGTGATATCAATTAAAACAGGACCCGGTCTTCCTGATTTAGCGATGTAAAAGGCTTTGGCAAAAACCTCAGGAATTTCTGAAGCATCTGTGATCTGGTAATTCCATTTTGTAATAGGTGTCGAGATTCCCACTACATCAATTTCCTGAAAAGCATCGCTTCCCAATAAGGTTGATCCCACTTGTCCCGTTATAAAAACAACCGGTGTTGAATCTATGTGGGCATCTGCAATGCCGGTGATGAGATTGGTAGCACCTGGGCCCGATGTGCCCACGGCAACCCCAACTTTACCAGTAACTCTCGCATATCCCTGCGCTGCATGAGCCGCGCCCTGTTCGTGCCGGGTAAGTACATGATGAATTTCATCCTGAAATTTGTAGAGCTCATCATAGACTGGCATGATCGCTCCACCGGGATATCCGTAGATGGTATCCACTCCTTCCTTCAATAGACATTTTATAACTGCTTCTGCCCCGCTCACCGTCAAAGTTTCAGGCTTGGCAATTTTTTCAAAACTTGCTGTCTTTACTTTCATAATTCACCATTTTTAAAATTCATCGGTCACACAGCCATTTGAAGCTGAAGACACCATTCTTGCATATTTATAAAGGACTCCTTTTCTAAATTTAGGTTCAGGAGCTCTCCAGTTTTTTCTTCTTTCTTCTATTTCTTCAGCAGTTAATGCCGCGTCTATAGTATTCTTTTCGGCATTGATGGAAATCTCATCACCATTTTCCAAAAGTGCCAGTAAACCGCCTTCCTGGGCTTCAGGCGTTATGTGACCTACTACAAAACCGTGTGTTCCGCCTGAGAATCTACCGTCAGTAATAAGCGCCACATCTTTCCCAAGTTTTGCACCCATAATTGCTGCCGTTGGTTTCAGCATTTCGGGCATTCCCGGTCCTCCTTTAGGGCCTTCGTAGCGAATCACCACTACGTCTCCTTTTTTCACTTTCCCTGCAGAAATTCCTGCGTTGGCTTCATATTCACTGTTGAACACCTTTGCTTTACCTGTAAAATAAAGGCCTTCTTTCCCGGTGATTTTTGCTACTGAACCTTTCTCGGCTATATTCCCGTAAAGTATCCTGATGTGTCCCGAAGCTTTAATTGGATTGTTAAGCGTTCTGAAAACATCCTGACCTTCCTCTAAATCCGGTACCTGCTCAAGGTTTTCAGCTAAGGTTTTTCCGGTTACCGTGAGACAGTCGCCGTGCAGCATTCCGTTTTTCAGCATATATTTTAGCACCGCAGGAATTCCACCAATTCGGTGCACATCTTCCATCGCGTATTTCCCACTTGGCTTTAAATCTGCCAAAAAGGGTGTTTCATCACATAATTTTTCGAAATCATCAAGACTGAATTCTACTTCCGCAGCCTTGGCGATTGCCAGGAAATGCAGTACCGCATTTGTTGAACCGCCAAGTACAGTAAGTAACCGAACGGCGTTTTCTATGGCATTTTTTGTAACAATATCCCGCGGTTTTATATCTTTTTCAACGAGCAGGCGCATCGCCTTTCCCGCTTCAATACTTTCTGAGCTTTTTTCCGCTCCTACAGCAGGATTGGAAGAATTGTAAGGCAGCGACATGCCCAGTGCTTCAATTGCAGATGCCATCGTGTTGGCAGTGTACATTCCACCGCAAGCTCCCGCTCCCGGACAAGCCTTTTCAATAACAGCATCATAATCCTCCTGGCTCATATCTCCCGATACCTTAGAACCCCAGGCTTCAAAAACCGAAACTACATCCAGTTTCTGCTCTTTATGGCAGCCAGATGCGATTGTACCTCCATAAACGAGTATTGCAGGCCGGTTTATACGCAGCATCGCCATTAAAGCGCCCGGCATATTTTTATCACATCCCACCACGGTTACCAGCCCGTCATAAGACATGGCATGGATTACCGTCTCCATAGAATCGGCAATTAAATCTCTGGAAGGCAGAGAATAACGCATTCCGGGGGTGCCCATGGAAATCCCGTCACTCACGCCAATAGTATTAAAAATAAGCCCTACCAGTTCATTTTCATTACACCCTTTTTTTACCAGTTTCGCAAGGTCATTGAGGTGCATGTTACAGGGATTTCCTTCATATCCTGTACTTGCAATTCCTATAAAAGGTTTTTTAAAATCATCTTTTGTTAAACCTATCGCGTGAAGCATTGCTTGTGACGCAGGTTGCGAATCACTTTGGGTTAAAATGCGGCTGTATTTGTTGTTCATTCCTGTTCTTTAATTCTAAATCGAAAATTAAAATTACATTCCCAGAAAGAGTACAGGTACAAAATGAACAGAGGCAGATTATCTTCAGAAATTAAAACACATTCATATAACTCTGTATACCAGTATTTTAAATGATTCAATTTTACGACTTCTGAAAGCGAATAAATAATTTAAAGTCAGCAAGCGGAGCTATGCTTCTGGAGAATGGAGGTGTAAAATGAACAAAAAAACTCCCGAAAAATGTCATTTTTCGGGAGTTATATATTTTATTCTTCAGGTTTTATCTTCAGTTTGAGCTTGTAAAGATCTTTGCGTCTATCCTTCAGGTTCCTCACACTTCCGAAGTTATGCAATTCCTTAAGGAGATCAAGATCCACATCGACCAGAAGTGTACTTTCGGTATTTGGTGTGGCTTCGGCTTTAATTCCATTCACCGGAAAAGCAAAATCTGAAGGGGTGAATACGGCACTTTGCGCATATTGAATGTCCATGTTGTTCACCTTTGGAAGATTCCCTACAGATCCTGCAACAGCGACATAACATTCATTTTCTATTGCTCTGGCCTGTGCACAAAGTCTCACCCGCGAATAACCATTTTGCGTATCTGTCATAAACGGTACAAAAAGAATATTCATATCCTGTTCTGCCAAAAGTCGCGGTAATTCAGGAAATTCAACGTCATAACAAATTAAAACCCCAATTTTTCCACAATCGGTATCCATGGTTTTCAGCTTGCTGCCACCTTTCATTCCCCATGCAGCCTCTTCTGCCGGTGTAATGTGCAGTTTTTCATAACGTTCGTAGCTACCATCCCTTCTGCACAAATAACCTACGTTGTACATGTGCTCCCCAATGATTTGAGGCATACTTCC
Organism: Salinimicrobium maris; assembly: GCF_049680855.1. Classification (NCBI taxonomy): domain Bacteria; kingdom Pseudomonadati; phylum Bacteroidota; class Flavobacteriia; order Flavobacteriales; family Flavobacteriaceae; genus Salinimicrobium; species Salinimicrobium maris. The sequence continues at coordinate 437,755 of NZ_JBMPGS010000002.1, forward strand.
CGTTATAATGTTGATATTGTAGGTAATGGCAAAATCACTGAAAGTTTCTAGCAGCCTGTCGGTATAAGACGCGAGAGATCGTATGGCCTCAGCTTCATTCAGATGATTGTATTCTGCCATTAAAGGCGCATTGAAAAGCTCAGGAAAGAGGATGAAATCGCTTTGGTAATCACTCACCGCATCAACAAAAAATTCAATTTGCTCCACCAGCGCATCAAAATTTTTAAAAAGCCGCATTTGCCATTGCACCAAACCTAATCTTACCACTGTTTTTTGCGAAGTAAAGGCTTTATCGGGTTTCGTATAATAAATATTGTTCCACTCCATAAGGGTGGCAAACTCCTTACTTTCGTGATCTCCTGGCAAATAACCTTTGATCACCTTTTTTACGTGGAAATCATTAGATAACTGAAAAGACAATACTGGATCGTGAATTTCCTTCAATTTTACCTTTTCAATATATTTTTTGGGAGTAAGTTCTTTTGCATATTGGCCATAATTAGGAATTCGGCCTCCAAATACGATTGACTTTAGGTTCAATTGCTCGCAAAGCTCCTTTCTTGCTTCATAAAGACGTCGCCCCAAACGCATTCCACGGTATTCGGGATGAATGAACACATCTATTCCATAGAGTACATCTCCATTTTTAGTATGTGTGGAAAAGGTCTCGCCACCTATAATCTGAAGATAGTTGTGATTGTCATCAAACTTGTTGTAGTCCACTATAATGGAAAGTGCGCACCCGGCAATTTTTTCATCAATGACGATACACAGTTGTCCTTCGGGAAACTTCTTGATAAGGTTCTTAATTTCATCCTCACTCCAGTATTCCCCGGGCATAGAATTATAGCTCTCGATCATCGAGATCTTGAGTTCCTTATAATCTTTAACACTTAAGTAACGAAGCTCTATTTTTGCTGAATCTATCACGCTGCAATTTTTAAGCAAATATACGCTTTACGGCTTTCTCTAGAAATGCGGCAGCAGTAATAATTTAGTCTTGGTCAAAGGCTTACCACTTTATGTTTTATAGCATACAGTACTACGCCGGTCCTGCTTTTAGCATTGAGTTTTCCAAAAAGTTGCTCCCGGTAACCATCAATGGTTTTAGGGCTTAGGTTCATTTCGGCTGCTATTTCTTTATATGTTTTCTCTGTACAAACGTGGTTAAGGAACTCTATTTCCCGTTTTGTGAAATCCTCGTTCTTTTTCTCATCTGCAGAACTAAAAGCTTCGGAAATTTCATTGTTGTAATAATATCCTGTTTCCATCACCGACTCCATGGCATAGCGAAACTCATCGGGATCAATATCCTTCAGTAAATAACCCCTGCAGCCAAATTTGAACATTTTGATGATGGTATCTTCCTCATGCTCCATGGTTAAAGCCAGCACTTTTTGGTTGGGGTAATTTTCCTTTAGCCATTCCATGCTCGCGATCCCATCCATCACCGGCATACGGATATCAAGTAGCACAATATCTGGTTTTACTTTGTTGCCCTCATAAAAATCTACCAGTTCTTTGCCATTTTTGAGTACCTCAATAACTTCAAAATCCTGAAGAGAATTGATCAAGCCTTTTAATGATTGTGAAAATAAGGTGTGATCGTCAACAACAAGTACTTTTTTACTCATGCAATGTGGGTTTTCTAGGATATCGCAAAGTTAAAGAAGTTCCATTACCTTCAGAAGAATTAAGGAGAAAATCGGCATTTATAAGATTTGCCCTGCTTTTCATGTTTAGCAAACCAGAGCTTTTCTGAACTTCTTCCGGAGAAAACCCTTTTCCGTTGTCTAACACATTAATCAAAAGTTCCTCTTGAGAATAGGTGAAATTGACCAATAGTTTATCTGCCCCAGCATGTTTTACAACATTTGAAAAAGACTCCTGGATGATCCTGAACAGAATAATGGAATCCTTAGGAAGCAATTCAAAACTCTGTCCCGAAGAAGAAAATTCTGCCGTAATAATATTTAGCCGGTTAAAACGCTCCAGTTCGTTCTGAACCGAGTTTTCCAGGCCTAAATAATCAATAACTTCATTATTTAAGGATTTTGACAAAGCACGTACCTCCTGAAGGGAACTCGCTACCACTTCCTTTATCTCATGTACTGCCGTTGCCTTTGGAGAATTACTTTTTGAAAGCACATTCAGTTGCATATTTGCCACAGAAAGCAGCTGGCCAATGTTGTCATGTAGTTCCCAACCCACATTCTTTAAGGTTTGCTCCTGCATTTCAATACGAGATTGTGCTATTTCCTGTTCAAAACGTTTTTCAGCTTCAAACTGTTCCTGTAACATATTGTTTTTCCGTCTTTGATATACCACAAAGAAGACGATTACAAATGCGGTAAGAAGCAGAATCACCCCAATAAAATATATAATAAGTAAAAGTTCTTCTTTGGAGACCATTTTATTTTTCTTTAATAGAAATCATTTTTCGCTTGGCGAGCCAGAAAAAACAAAGAATATATGAACTATACATAAAAATGTTCATCCCACTCAATACAAGCCTACTAAGCTGTATAAACTCCGGACTTTGATTTGTGTAATATTTATAATAAATAAATATAGGTGTAGTGGTCAAAAAATATAACAGCGCTATGATCGAAATGTAAAAACTGATTTCCTTTTTAATCACTAATATCTTAGAAGTTAATAAGATTTCAATATAATAATAGAAGATCACTGCCACTAAAAAAAAACTTCCCAATATTTGAGTAAAGGCAGAATGGGTTTGAAAAAACACGCCTGAGAAAATTAAATTAACAATACAAAGTAGTACATACACCATTAGGATTTTTTTAATGATGTTTCCCACCTTCTTATTGGTAATATTCCCTTTAAAAAACAGAATATAGGTGGAAAAAAGTATGATCGCATAAGGATTGTACAACCAGAAATTGCTGTACCACATGGTACCTTTTAAAAAGTGCAAAGGCTCATTCCAATAAATAATGGTAGGAAAAAGACTCATTGCCTCGACGAAATAGGTCAAAAGCAAAAAATAACTAAAGAACCCAACTGCTTTATCAGTTGGGTTCTTTCTAAAATAATATAAGGCTGAAACTGCTGCAGTACCTTCCAGCAATAGCACCAGGAATCCAAGATAATTCATTAATAATCTATTGGTGGTTGTCCTCCATTATTTTGGTTTAAAGGATCAATTTCGTAATTATTATCATCCGAATCATCGTCTTCGTCATCTGATGATTTTATAGCTTCCTTTGTAGGAGCAAGAAATAAGGTAGAATAACTTTTTTTTCCATTCGTTTTTGGGTAGGCTCCTAAATAGATTCTAATCCCGGGCCTTTTAACACCTTGCTCTTTAGATTTTTCTTTTACATAATCCAGGTATTCCTGTAATTCGTCAAGGCTGTACCAGAATTCACGAGTGTCTTCATAGCCTTGCCCTCGCTCTATTTCCTTACCGCGAGTGCGAACCCATTCGTCCTGTTCTTTTCTTGCTTCTTCTACAGAAATGCATTTTACTGGTTTTTTCATGAGGGGTTGTTTTTAATTAGTCAGTTAACTTAATTTTTAGAAATTTTAAGATAAAAGTAAGAAAATATTTCACTTTTGAATCTTCGGAACCAAAAAAGGGGATTTTTCCCCTTGCAAGACATGTATCCCAGACCTAAGTTTGTAATATATTTAATTAAGGGGGCAAAAAGTGTCAGGATCCTGTAAGCTCATTATGTAGGGGAAAATAAGCTTACTTGAGGGCTGGCACTTTTTATTTTTTAAAAGACCTCAGGAATGTAATTAGTGGGACCTTAAAGAAAACTTTAAAGCATCGCCTTTAAGTTTCTGCGCAAGTATATTCAAACCTTTTTCGCTGACTTGTAGCACGCGCGGATATCCTCCTGTTGTTTGACAATCTCTCATTAAAATAATTAATCGTCCCGAAGGTGTCAACTGTACGGTTCCCGGCAAAACAGGTTCTGTAAGGATTGGGCTTAGATCATTGGGAAGCTCCTCTTTAAGCTGAATAGCCATTCGGTTGTAATTTTCACCTATTGAAAACCTGAAATTTCTCAAAAGTTCCTTTTCCTTGTCCTGAAGCAAAAAATATTCGGGTCCAGGAAAGGCTTCTACTTCTGCTGCAGTGAGATATTCAGTTTCCACTTTTACTGAAGCTCTTTTATTGACCTTTTCTTCTTCTGAAGCATTGAAAAATAATTTTACCCCTCGCTCCAGCCTTACCCAAGATGTAATTTCTTCATACCAGCTGCGGCTATCCATTATTTCTTCTGTCTGAAAGCCGCCTAGTATGGCTAAATAACAACGGCAACCGCTGTTTCTTTTTCCGAAGCTTAATTCATCGCCTGCTTTTATTTCATATACCTCATTGTTAGAAATGGGTTTGCCATTTATCATAGGAGAAAGATCTGCACCAGAAAATGCCATTTTTGAAGTTCCTTGAAATAAAAGTTTTGGCCCAATCAGGGTAATTTCAAGAACAGCTGCATTCGCCGGATTATGCAACAAAAGATTGGCCATTTTTGCAGCATATTGATCCATCACACCACTTTCGGGCACCCCAAACTTTTGAAAACCATTTCTTCCCATATCCTGAATAGTAGAATACAAACCTGGTCGCAAAACTTCAATTTCAGCCATTGAGCTTCTCTTTTTTTAATTCATATTTTCCTTTCGCTATTTCGTCAGAAATTATTTCATAATCCTGTTTTGAAACAGGAACAAATTTTACTTTATCTCCTGCCATAATTTGGCAGGGAGGATTGTTTTCCTTTTGAAATAATTCCACCGGACAATTCCCGATTATCTGCCAACCGCCTGGACTTGTTTTAGGGTAAATTCCCGTCTGTTTTTCCCCAATGCCAACAGCACCTTTTTTTACCTCCAATCGAGGTTCTTTTCGGCGGGAAATATGGAGTCTTTCGTCGAGCCCGCCCAGGTACAAAAATCCGGGTAAGAAACCGGTAAAATAAACAGTATAAACCGTCTGGGAATGCAACCGAATTATGTCATTTTTGGAGATGCTATTTCTGGCAGAAATCTCCTCAAGATCAAGTCCAAATTCTTCTTCATAACAAACCGGAAGATAAAAAATATGAGAATTATTTTTTTCTAATATATTCGCAGTCTCCAAGACCTTTTCCAGCCTTTCTGCCTCCCCATAAATATCCTCTATAGCAACTGGGTATTTAACTAATAATGAACTATATGAAGTTATTACCTCACCTGCTACTTTAAGGAATTTTTCTTCTATTACTCCTTTAATAAAAAGCACTTTTTGAAGTGTTATTCCAGAGATCTTTGGCTCAAACTGAATGAGAATTGCACGCTCCCCCATGGGATTTACTTTCGGAAAACTACTCTTCATGTATTCTTGATTCTGGTATCTTTTTGCCCCAGTTCCGTCTTCAAATATTTCAGTATTTCTATAGAATCTTGAGTGTCACTATGAAGGCAAAAAGTGGTGGCGTTACATGCAATTTTCCCACCGCTCGCACACGAGATCTTCTTCTCGTAATACATTGTAAATAGATGATGAAAAACTGCTTCTCTTTTAGTAATTAGAGCATCTTTTTCACCCCGGGAAACCAAACTGTAATCTTCATTGTAATTTCTATCTGAAAATGCTTCAAAAACCACTTTTATTTTATCTTTTGCCAGTTCAGAAATAACCGATTTAGGAGGCGCATAAAGAAGGAATTTCTGATCGAATTCCAGGATAGCATCAATTACAATTTGAGCAATTTCAGGATTCTTAGCTGTATCGTTATAAAGAGCGCCATGAGGTTTTATATGCATCAATTTACCGCCTTCTGCTTCTGCTATTTGCTTGAGACTTAGAATTTGTGCCACCAGGGAACGTTTTAATTCATCTCGAGAAATATCCATTGATTTTCTTCCGAAGTTTTCTTTATCGGGATAAGAAGGATGCGCGCCCATTTCAACATGATGTTCCATAGCCAAATCTACAGTTTCACGCATGCTTTCTAATGTTCCAGCATGGCCGCCACAAGCGATATTACAGGCTGATATGAACGGCATTAACTGCTCGTCATATGTTCCTCCTTCCCCTAGATCACAATTGAGATGTATATAGTTCATGGTTTATTGATTTTGATTAATTACTGGAAAACTAAAAAAAGAGATCTTGTCCCCAGAAAAATTGTGATGGCAATAATTAAGATCCCAAGGATATTTTGTACCTTGGAATTCTTAAATTTCCCCATGACCGAAGCCTGGTTGACGATCCAAAATAGAAAGATAGCCATGACCGGTAACAAGAGGGCGTTGGCTACCTGTGCAAACTGGATCAACTCCACGGGATTTATTTGCAGTGAAGAAGAGAACACACCCACCAGCAATATTGTAGCCCATACTGCTTTAAATTTAATAGAATTTAAACCGTTTTCCCATCCAAAACAGCCTTTTATGACGTAAGCCGCTGCGAGTGGTGCTGTTATGGAGGAAGTGATTCCCGCAGCCAGCAGCCCCAAAGCAATGAACCAGGTAGCAAATTTCCCAAACAGGGGTTGTAACCCCAAAGCAAGATCGGCAGCAGAAGTAATTTGAGTTGAAATTTGTGGCGCGGCAGCGCAAACAACAATTGACATAGAAACAGTGCCTCCGAGTAATATTGCTATCACCAGTTCCTTTCGAGCGAATTTCAGATCTGAGGGATTTCTCCACTTTTCGCCAACCAGTGAAGCGTGCAGAAAAAGGTTATAGGGTACGACTGTTGTTCCTATCAGGGCCATAACCGTTAGCAGTCCGGCAGATCTTGGTGAAGGAATGAAAAGCCCTTTAAATAGCTCAACAATATCTGGCTGCACAATAAAAGCAGTAACAAGAAAGGATAGACTCATAAAAACCACCAGGCCAAGAAATACTCTTTCCAGGGTTCTATAATTTCCGACCGCAAGAATGAGAAATGCCACAGCACCAATACAAACGCTCCACAAGTTTAACTGAAAACTTCCCATAGACAGGTTGAAAGGACCAGCAATAGCCGAAATTCCCAACACAGCACCCGTAATATTTCCGGCTTCATAAGCAGCGTTTCCTACTACAATGGCAGCTAGGATTAATAAGATACTCAAGAATCTGAAAATAGGATTTTGTATTTCTTCCTTAATACATTGACTCAAGCTTTTTCCTGATATAATTCCTACCCGCGCAGCCATTTCCTGCAGGATTATACATGCGACTACAGAAAGTAGAAGCGCCCACAGTAAGGAATACCCGAAGTTGGCACCCGCAAGCGTGCAAACAGTTACCGTTCCGGGGCCAATAAATGCCGCCGAGACAAGTACTCCCGGTCCTACATTTTTAAGCCAGTTTTTCACTTATCCCTGTCCATGTTTGCTGCCTGTAAAGAATAAATTGCGAAACTGCCCAACCAGTGCCCACCTTCATAACTATCTCCTACAAGATTTGGTAATGAATATTCTACATGCTCTCGAGCCACTTCGCGTAAATGCCCGTATTTCTGTGGATATTGATCTGCCAAACCATATAACACCCATGCACGGCTAAAATTGAGTCCGTCGAGGTGGACTAATTTGCCATCTGTTCTATCAGATACTTCTCCCGGTTCCAGTGTAAATTCTTCATTTTGCAGCTGAGGCATAAAATCGTTCATCCAAAGATTAAAAGCACTTCTGGGCATGGTTCTACGCATAATGTCTATTTCAGAAAAACAGGGAGAAAGAAAATCAAATCCACTTGGTTCCCAATCCAAAGGACAATTGTCATCATTGATGTAAAAGTCCTTTGCTCTTTCTTTAATAAGATCAAGTAACTCTTCATTATTGGTTTCCTCGGCATAATCATAAGTTAATGCAAGCGCAAAAGCAGTATTCGTATGCTCTCCTACTCTAATTGGATAATTTAACTTCGGAAGAAAATCTTTGAAATTTTCCACCATAAGATTGGTTAGCGGCTGCAGGTTTTGCTCCAGTTCCCGGGCAAGAGGATCATTCCATGCATGCAGCGCTCCTGCAAGTTTCAGTAACCAGGCCCAGCCATAAGTGCGCTCAAAACTGGTACTGTGCTCCTTCTGAAAATACGCCACCTCTGCCTTTATATTCTCTTCAGAAAGGGAATTTTCCAACCTGTCTTTAATTTCTTCCGATTTCTGCAGTTCTGGAAACTGCTTCAGTAAACTTACTAACGACCAGTGCCCATGAACGGCAGAATGCCAATCAAAACAGCCGTAGAAAGCAGGATGTAATTCTTTAGGGCCACCAAGATCCTCTGCGCTGCCCAGAGTTTGATTCAATTTATTAGGATATTCAGTATTTATACAGTCCAAAGGCAATTCTGCGAGTTTGTTTGCCTGCTCCAGGGTAAGCTCCATAGGCTCTTCATTTAATAGAGCGGTGGCTTGTTCCACTAAGGTAGAATCTTCTGTAGAAGTTGAAATCACCTCCTGCTCGTTTTCATTTTTACAGCTGAACATCATCAAAACTGCTAAAACAACGATCGTTTTTTTCATCAATAAGCTACTTTTATGGTTATCCCAGCCAGCCATCTCTGTCGAGACTTCTGTACTGAATGGCTTCACTTAGGTGAGCTCCTTTAATATTCTCAGAATTTTCAAGATCTGCAATGGTGCGGGAAACTTTTAAGATCCTGTCGTAAGCACGTGCAGAAAGATTTAACTTTTCCATGGCTGTTTTAAGTAATTGCTTGGAAGCTTCATCCAGAGCACAATATTTTCTAATTTGTCGTACTGTCATTTGCGCATTGTAATGCACGTTTTCGTACTCCTGAAACCTTTTTGTTTGACGCTCTCTCGCGGCAGTCACTCTTCTTCTAATATCTACACTGCTTTCCCCGCGGCGTTCTTCACTTAACTTTTCGAATGGTACCGGCGTGACTTCAATATGTATATCTATCCTATCCAGAAGAGGCCCACTAATTTTGCTCAAGTAACGCTGCATTTCTGCAGGAGAGGAAGTAGAAGGGCTACCGGGATCATTAAAAAATCCACTGGGACTGGGGTTCATACTTGCCACCAACATGAAACTTGATGGGTAAGTCACGGTAAACTTTGCTCTTGAAATAGTCACTTCTCTGTCTTCCAGGGGCTGTCGCATTACCTCCAGAACGCTTCTTTTAAATTCTGGCAACTCATCCAGAAAAAGTACCCCATTATGAGATAAAGAAATTTCTCCGGGCTGCGGATATGCGCCGCCGCCCACTAGGGCTACATCTGTAAAAGTAGTAGTTGTAACCATTTAATTATAAATGCTGTTTTAACCCACCAATACGATCAAATAACGACAGTAGAGAGATAGTGTAATTAAAATAACGCCAATTTACCATAATTCCTTAAACCCTCTTATAACGTCTTAAAATACGCTTTACGAAGGGTTCTTTATTTAATTAAGACCATTTCAAATATAAGCTAAAATAATTCCAGTTTAACTATAAATGTTTATTCACCTTACCACCAATAGGTTAACTATATTTCAATGTTAAGAAATTGTTAAGAGTTAACTGTGTCATTTACTTTTACTATCTCAGACGGTATATATTATATGAAGCGAAAGCTATAATAGTTTCCACTAAAAATATATATAATGGAAAATCCGATTAAAATTAAAAAAGAGTACCAATTAAAGAATGATTACCAGACCCTAAAAGCTAACCACAGAGAACAGGTACTATTGTTGTTCACTCTTCATAAATTGTCGGGAGATACAGGTAAAAAATTGATTGATAGCTATTTAAATGCAATTATACCAATAACTGTTAAGTCAAAAGAACCCAGATACAGCACCATTACCAGCCACCGCTGCAAACGTCGGGAACACCTCAACCACCTGTTAAACAATTACTTTACTCTTAACTAAAAAAGGGGCTAGAAACCCCTCAACATCTTACTAAAGTGCACAATAATGAGGACACTGGACGGTCTTTTAAAGTACCTATAGCACTATAGATTAACATCTTAACATATAGGTATAAATAGTCCATTAATCACTAATAGTCAAGTGATAAATGAAATAAATGTGGATAGCCTACTATTGCGGCTACCCCTAAATCCTGATCTCGTACAACTTAATGAAAAAGCGGGGCTAAATGATAAATACCGTATAATTAACGAAAACACGGGCGAAGAAAAACCCTATTCACCCAAACAGAAAAAAGCCCCCATAATAGTAGATGGAGTAAAGTATGTGATCTACACCCAACTAAGGCACATAAACGGGGTAACTAATAATTATCTCTACTGCCACATTAACTCCCATCAATTAAAAGAAAAGTACATGGAGGGCGTGACCTTAGACAATGCACCCTTTATTTATAGCGACATAATGCAGCTAAATATATTCCGATGCAGTTATGATACTTTCCTAAATAGAAGTTACTGTACAGACATTGACTTAAAGCGGGATAGAATAATAACCGATGTGGAATTTACACAAATAAAGAAGCAATTACGCACAATGACCATGCCCACCAAGAATAACAAAGGGTATCAAAATTACGGTAATGGCGTTGTGTGGAACACCCGCAGGGGGGCGAATAGTACAAATCCCAACGTGAAGATTTACGATAAGTCCAAACACCTCGATAAGGAATGTAAGGAATTTCAGGATAAGCATTTAGTGGGGCAAGACCTAACCAACATAAAACGGCTGGAATATAATATAAAAGATCGTAAGCACCTAGAGCGGTTGGGATTACCAGCAACCCATACTAGTCTAAAGCACATATTAAGCCTTACTAACCAACAGAAAAATATGATTGAACGGAAAATACTTAACCAAGTTCTGGACTTAAAGAACATTCCCTCAACAAGTAAACCCGCAGGGGGTGAAATAAAGGGTAATGACATTGTAATTAAAAACTATATCCTTACTCTTATTGATGATAAAAAAGAACTTACCTACCCTCAAATAGTAGATGTAGCTTCCAATGGTTTAGAAGATAAGACCAGGAAAAGGTTTATTGATAAATGGTTGAAGCTTTATGACCACTTCAAGTATAAATATGAAGGGGAAAAAAAGTATCTGTCAACAATACCATCTAAGGAATTAAAGGAGTTGTTAAACCTCGGTAAAAGTGCTTAAACGTTGCACATTGGTATAGGGGCAATTCGGACAAATTTGTCCCCACTCCATACCCCCATAATAACCACCCATGTAAATACAATTATTCAAGTTTAGAACAGTAAACGTAATATCAACAATGATCACTAGTAAAGATTAAATACAGGATTAAAGATATCATTTAACCTTAAACCCATTCAATCCCAAAAAATATTTAACACTTGTTGAGTGATTGTGGTGATAAGGTATAGTAAAACACCTCAACCCCAGTAATAACAATATATACAGCAGTATTAGCTATTAAAATAGTATACCTTTAGAGTTTAAATAGTAATAAAGAAATTTGCTAAACCCCTCACAGATGTACTTCACGTGAAGGGGGATTTCACTCATTATAATCTCTCAAGTAAATACTAATAAGCATGGTTGCTAATATTGGCTTATAGTAAGGGAATGAATTTTTGATAATAAGCGGTCAATTTCAATATCATTCGTTTTTCTAATATGACTTATGTAAGAATTTATAACTAAATCTGTAGTCAATTTTATAGGTGCTCGGTTTTTAATATTATCGTGAACCTCTTCAATTTGTTTAAACAGGTCTTTCTTTACCATTTCAACTAAATCATCATTTCTTCTTAAAAGCCAAAAATAATAATCAGAAAAATATCTAATAGAAGATAACGCCTCTTCAAGATATAGTGCATATTCACCATTTGATAAATGTTCTTTAGATTTCGACCGCAGTAGTTTGGAATTATCAAAACTGACTTTAGAGTTTAATGATTCCAGAGCAACTTCAAGAGATTTATATTCATTTAGTCTTTCAATATTCTTAGATTCCGATTCCGCTATATAACTACTAAATCTATCTTCAAAAGTTTTAAAAGATAATAGACCGAAAATCACAAATACAAATCCAATTACGAACAGTATCAATGTGGTATCCCTGTTTAGTTGTTGGATATAATAATCCTCTTTGAAAGTCTTTTCAGAACTTAATTCGGAAATTCTTAAATCTTTATATAAATATTGGTTTGTAGTACTCAACCGTGATTCTAAATTATCCAATCTGGAATAGATGTAAAAGCAAAAAATAATTGAGGCTATGGTGGTTACTAATAAAATTATGGTAGCCCAAAGATTAAATTTATTGTTTATGGTATTTGTCTTTAACATAGAAGTTAGTTAACATAATTTTATTTAGTAGAAACAAATTTTCTATAGACCGACACCCACTTATCTGTACTTATACTGATATTACCCCCATTTTTCAGTGCATGGATACCTCCGTAAGTTAGAGAATAGAAACCAATTACTTGTCTGGCATGCATCAACAAATCTTCTACCATTTCGTGAGGTATGCTCAAATCTAATTCTATTGCCTCATTATGAGCTAAGAATTTATCTCTTATTTTCTTCAGTTTCAGCTTGTATTCATCAATGGGTGGGCTACTTTCTAAAGAAAGGAAATGCCAATACGTGCGTTTATTAAAGGTATAATCACTTACATTTTCATATAATGCTATTTCTTCAGGATAAAAACCAAATGTTGGGAAGTGAAATAAGCTTTCCTTCTTTAGGTCACCTAGCTCAATATTAAAATCCGACTTTTTAATTTCTTCATATAACCAATCAATACATCTAGTCTTGTCTTTTCCTTTAACCTGATAAATTCTATTTAGAGCTAATACCGTATCATTATAAGTGAGATTAATTAAAATCTTAGCCATTCCAATTTTACTCTTATCCAAATCTTTATAAGATGTGGTAATTTCACGATATAACTTAAATGACCTTTCGGCTATTAAATAATCTTGGTACAACCCTTGATCATAAATAATACTCCTAATACGGGATTTTCTGTCAACCATTCTCCTAGGGTTCAACACCTAATATTACTAGACTCTCCGTTTTTTATGATATATTGATGGTCTGTATCTAAAAGCTTTTTCTTAGGCATTACGAAATTTTTTGAGCAATTTACAAAATCAAATAAGAAGAACAGTAAACATCTACATGTTAAAAAGGCATCAAAACTAAAACGAAGCTACGGCCTCAATAGAACTACTTATTCGTACCTTTTCCCTGTAGGTGTGACAAGTAAAAGGAGGGGTGATAATTCCTAATATTGATGATTTTAACCAAGTTATAGAGGAAAAAGGGTGGTTCACGTTCAAAGTGCATTCTTAAAAAGGTTGCTTATCATCATATCTCACTATTCAGGGTTTATACTATTCCCCCCTCCCTAGTGTCCCCCTCCCTGATCTATCCCTCCCCCCGTCCCCCCTTCCTTCCATTCAAATTATTATAATTATATGATTTTTTTAGAATTAACATAGCGTATCCGCTCTTTTGAAGAGGTAAAAAAGAAAACTGGATATTTACTAACTGACTATGTAAAAAAAATTTCAGATAAAAAATCAGGACAATTTTAAGATGACTAAAGTTTCAGTTAATTCACATACTCCACCCAGCCATCAAAAACTGTATCAAAATTACAGGTGTATCAAATTAAATCTGTAAGTCATTATAATAACACATGAAAAACGTATTTATATTTATCAAAGAATTATTCGAATACACCAATATTTTATTTTACCTTAGCATCATTGTTAATTTAAACTCCTCAATAATGGAAAGTGCTATAATAGTTGCCCGATGTTCCACCAACGAAAAAAAACAAGATGTACAACGGCAAGTGCAGGAACTTCAGGAAAAGTACAGTAAACTATATGATATTGTTGAGGTGAAAGCCTACTACCGATCAGGCACAAAAAACCAAATCGATAATAAAGAGATTCTTAATTTAGTCAAGACCAAGAAAATACAGAACATTATAGTTTCTGAAATTTCCAGATTATCCCGTAGGGTAATACATTTCTTAGAATTCGTTGAGGTCACCAATGATTTAAAAGTAAATATAGTAATTGATAACCACGGCCTGAACACCCTCAATAGTGATAATTCCGTCAACCTAATGACGAAAACCATGTTAACTATTGGGTCGAGCTTCGCAGAAATGGAGTTACAACAGACAATGCAGCGCATGAATAGTGGGCGAAAGAAATATATCAGGGAAGGTGGCAAATTGGGGCGTAAGTCGGGAACAAAGGAAACTCCTGATGAATATTTAAAGAAACATAAGGATGTGGTTAGAAAGCTTAAAGCAGGAAAGAGTATTAGGGAAACAATGAAGTTAACAGAGAAATCCACGGGAACGGTACAAAGGGTTAAAAAACTTCTGAAAACCTCTTAAAACATATTATATTCACTATCTAAATTCCAATCCAATGTTAGCGATCTACACCCGATTAAGTAAAGAAGATGAGGAAAGTACAAGTATTGATAATCAGTTAAGAGAAGGTAAGGAATTTGCCCATCAACAGAACTATAAAGATTATAAAATATATAATGAGGGCGAAGGCGTTTCTGGAACTGTAGATATTTCCCAACGCCCCGTATTTAGTGAATTGGTTAATGATATACTTCAAGGAGATTTCAAGGCTGTATGGTTCAGAAACCAAAACCGATTAGAACGTAATTCCCTTACCTTCCATATATTCTTAGATGCCTGTAAAAAATCGAATACTAAAATATTCCATGCAGATCAGGAATTTAACTATAATGACCCTAACCAACTATTAACCAGTAGCATATTATCCAACCTCAACGCATATAGCGCACAATTACAGAGCGTACAGACCAAGAAAGTACTGAAAAGTAGAATAGAACAAGGCCTGGCACACGGTATGTTGGCGTATGGTTATGGAAAAGATGCGGACGGCTTTTTAATGATTGATAATGATGAAGCCGAAACCGTTAAATTAATATACTCACTATCCCTGAAGGGGCAAGGTTATGATTCTATCGCTAAACACCTCAACAGTAAAGGAATAAAGACAAGATATGCCCAGCTGGGTAATGGTGAATACAGACATAAGGATAAATATACAGGAGAAAAAACTGTCTACAAAAAAGCTAATAGTGTATGGTCTGGTAAGTCGGTAAGTGCAATTATTAAAAATCCCATTTATAAAGGTGAGCGAATTTGGAAGGGTGAAAGTTATAAAGCCCCCGCAATCCTTACCCCTGAATACTGGAACCAAGTTAATGATAACCTAACGAACAACAGGAATAATTCAGGTAAAAAGGTTAATCACAAGTACCTACTGAAAGGAATAATGCGTTGTGGTCGTTGTGGTCGTAATTATTATGGGCGCAGCAGAGTAAACAAAAAAGATCACTACTATCAATGCAGCAGCAAGCGTACACAAAGTTGTGGTAATAGATCAATTAATATCGATAAAATAGAGGCTTATGTATGGGTTACTTTATTCCTTAACGGTGAAATTGAAAACCAAATAACCCAAGCTTACCAACAGGATAAAAATGTGGATAGACTGAATATCTATGAAAATGAATTATCCCTCCTCAACAGACAAATAAAGAGCTATGAAAATAAAATAGATAAAGCTCTTGAACTCATCATTGAAGGAACAACCACAAAAAAATTACTCCAACAAAAAATAAAGAGTTATGAAAACTCGATTAAAACAATAGATCAGGAAATTGGTGTGGTTAAGGGAAATATCGAAAAGGTGAAAAATTCAAAACAGATAATTAAGGATTACGAAAGCGAGTTTTCGAAGCTTACCAAATTAACCACCTTCCCAGAAAAAAAGGAAATAGTTAATAAGTACATTAGGGAAATCACTATTACTAGTGATGAGAATAATTGGGTGAATATTGGAATAGAATTCAATATTGATATACCTACCATAGGTGGTTTAATCATTCCTGAAATGGGAAATGATATAACCCCAGTTAACGGATATACAGAAGATTACACGGAAAAATTAGATGTTATTAACTCCCACAACAACATCGGAAATAGTGTGATGCGGACTCCTAAAAGGTCGCTGCGCCATCAATCCCACATTTTCCTTTAACCTGCCAACTACACTATGAATTTTGGTAGTTTCAAGTGCTTCATGCAGTGTCATAGGTGGCAAAATACTTGGTAACCGCTTAGCCAGCATTGTTTTTCCTGCCCCAGGAGGACCAATTAGAATAATATTATGGCCTCCCGCAGCAGCGATCTCCATGCAACGCTTGATGCTTTCCTGTCCTTTTACATCTGCAAAGTCATGCTCGGGGTTCTCCAGCTGATTAAAAAATTCCTTTCGGGTGTCAA
Organism: Salinimicrobium maris; assembly: GCF_049680855.1. Lineage (NCBI taxonomy): Bacteria > Pseudomonadati > Bacteroidota > Flavobacteriia > Flavobacteriales > Flavobacteriaceae > Salinimicrobium > Salinimicrobium maris. The sequence goes on from NZ_JBMPGS010000002.1 coordinate 453,994, forward strand.
TTACTGTTTTCTCCAGTTCTTTCCCCTCATCGAAAAATGCCGTTAATTCTCTAATATTTTCAATTCCGTAGACATCGAGTCCACTAACAATCGCCGCTTCCTTTACATTTTGCTGTGGAAGAATAAAACCTTTAAAACCTTCCTGTTTAGCTTTTATAGCAATAGGCAACGCACCTTTTATGGGTTGCAGGCTGCCGTCTAGAGAAAGCTCTCCCATGACAATATATTCTGAAATATCTTCAGCTTTGATTTGTCCTGAAGCAATAAGAATACCCATAGCAAAAGTAAGATCGTATGCAGAACCCTCTTTTCGAAGATCAGCAGGTGCCATGTTTACAGTAATTTTTTTTCCAGGGAAGTTGTAGCCTACATTCTTTAAGGCTGCGGCAATTCTAAAACTGCTTTCTTTTACGGCAATATCTGGCAGTCCAACTAAATGGTAGCCAATGCCGGTATCAACATTTACCTCCACGATAATAGTGGTAGCCTCTACTCCAAAAACGGCACTTCCGTAAACTTTTACCAGCATTAAGTCATAATTTTTTTAAATGTAGTAAAATAAAAATTATTCCACAGCAGCAGTTAGAAAATGAAAAGCAAAAAAAATCCCGCCAAAAAGCGGGATTAAATAATGCAAAAAAGTAATTATTTACATATTTTCTTGTTTTTCCTGAATGATTTTTTCTTTGTAGAAATTTAATAGTCCATCGATTGGTCGTCGTACAAAGTTTCCAATATCAAGATGGTATGGTTTCGCTACATCTTTTATAATATCCTGAGAGAAATAGGCAATGGAACCAATAAAATGAACAGGTACATTTTGTGCTTCTTTAAAGCATAAAACGCGATGTTCAATAAAGTTCTTCATCCCTTCCATGATCAACTTATAAAAATAACCGTTCCGCTCATTTGTAAAAATAAATTCAGCAAATGAAGCTAAATAAGTGTTTGGATTGTCTCTTTTATAAAGATTCTCCTTAATCACATCTGACGAAAGGTCGTACTGCTTTTCAAATACTACTGCGAGATCCTGAGGCATTTTCTTGTAATAATAATCACGAATCAGTCTTTTTCCGAAGTAATTTCCACTGGCTTCATCCATAAGAATGTATCCCAAAGAATCTACAGCTGTTCTTACATCCTTTCCATCAAAGAAACAACTATTAGAACCCGTTCCCAGGATGCAAACGATACCCGGCTCTGTAGTCGCCGCATAGGCCGCTGCCACCATATCTTCTTTAACTATAACTTCTGAAGCATTGCCGTAAAATTCTGAAAGGATACGCTTTAGCTCTGCTGTTGGTTTTGGAGTACCACAACCGGCTCCATAAAAATGAACTTTTTCGACTTTATCTTTAACGTCTAGAAGTTCCTGATTCTCCAAAAGTCTTGCCTGGAGCACTTCAGATTTAAATACGGCCGGATTCAACCCTTTAGACCTGGTTTTCAATACCTGATCTCCATTAGAATCAAGTAAAATCCAATCACACTTCGTAGAACCACCGTCTGCTATTATTATCATTGTAGCTGTTTTATAGAAAAAGAACCCCAGATAAAAATCCAGGGTCTTAAGATAAAGAAATTATTTAACTGAAGCTACATGAGCAGCCATCTCAACCATTTTACTTGAATAACCATATTCGTTGTCATACCATGCGATCAACTTGAAGAAATTATCATTGAGCGCAATTCCTGCTTCGGCATCAAAGTTACAGGTATGAGCATCGGAAACATAGTCCTGTGAAACTACTGCTTCTTCCGTGTAAGAGATTACTCCTTTAAAATCTCCTTCGGCAGCTTCTTTAAAAGCTTTTTTGATCTCTTCGTAAGTAGTGTTCTTTTCAGTACGAACAGTAAGGTCTACTACAGATACATCTGCGGTTGGAATTCTAAAAGCCATCCCCGTAAGTTTTCCTTTTAGTTCAGGAATTACTTTAGTTACCGCGACAGCAGCTCCTGTAGTACTTGGAATGATATTATTTAAAGAACTTCTACCTAATCTATAATTCTTTCCTGAAGGTGAATCTACCGTGAACTGCGTAGCTGTAGCAGCGTGAACTGTAGTCATCAAACCTTCGACAAGGCCAAATTTATCATTGATCACTTTTGCTAGCGGTGCAAGACAGTTTGTAGTACAGGAAGCATTGGAGATTATATTATCATCTGCCGTGATATCCTTATGATTCACACCAAGAACAAACATAGGGACATCTTTAGAAGGGGCAGAAATAACCACTTTTTTGGCACCAGCGGTAAGATGTTTTCCTGCAGTTTCCTTCGTAGTGAAGATACCTGTACATTCCATTACCACATCAACACCGGCATCATCCCATTTTAATTCTTCCGGATTTTTTTCTGCAGTAACTCTTATAGTTTTTCCATTCACCACAAGATTTCCATTTTCTACTTCAACAGAACCTTTAAATTTTCCGTGAACAGAATCATATTTCAACATGTACGCCAGGTGATCTACATCAAGTAAATCGTTAATAGCTACTACTTCAACATCTTGTTTTTCAGAAGCTATTCTAAAGGCGATTCTTCCTATTCTTCCAAATCCGTTTATTCCTATTTTAGTACTCATTTCTACTTTTTTTTAATTGTTATACTGTGGTGATGTTAAGCACCCTTCTTAATTCATTATCTATTGGTCTTTGACCTTTTATGGCAACTTCAAAATCTACTGAAGTTACTTTTTTGTCGGTTATTCCAATCATTACATTGCTTTCACCTCGCATTAAAGCTTCCACAGCGCCAACTCCCAGTCGGCTGGCCAAAACCCTGTCAAAACAGGAAGGTTTTCCTCCTCGTTGAATGTGCCCCAATACAGAAACCCGAATATCATAACCAGGCATTTTTTCTCCTATGAACTCTGCAAGTTCAAAAATGTTTTTACCACTTTTCTCTCCTTCAGCAACGACAATAATACTGGAGGTTTTACCAGACTTTTGGCTATTTTCCAGTGACCTCATCATGCGCTCCACACCCTCATCTTCTTCGGGAATAAGAATTTCCTCGGCACCAGCTCCCACTCCGCTATTCATCGCAATATCACCAGCATCACGGCCCATGACCTCTACAAGAAAAAGCCTGTCATGTGAACTTGCCGTATCCCGAATTTTATCAATGGCATCCACCACCGTATTAAGTGCAGTATCATAACCTATGGTATAATCTGTTCCATTGATGTCATTATCAATGGTACCGGGAATCCCCACTACCGGAAAATTATGTTCTTCATTGAACAAGATGGCACCCGTAAAAGTACCGTCTCCACCAATTACAATTAAAGAATCAATACCCGCATTCTTTAAATTATCATACGCTTTTTGTCGGCCTTCTTTGGTAATAAATTCTTTAGACCTGGCAGATTTTAGAAATGTTCCGCCTCTGTTTATTATATTCTTTACCGATCTTGCAGTGAGTTGTTCCAGATCATTTTCAATTAATCCCTGGTAACCTCTATAGATCCCTATACAGTCTATTTCGTAATAAGCGCAGCCGCGCACCACAGCTCTTATTGCGGCATTCATTCCTGGAGAATCCCCTCCCGAGGTCATCACTCCTATTCTTTTAATCTCTTTTGTCATTGACTCAAAGCTATTTCAATTAAATAATATAACCTAATTTCCCCAAAGACTAAAACGTTTGCGGTTAATAAATAATAAAAAAAGCCTTAAAAAAAGAGCTTTTTTAAAAAAATTATGATATTCATCAGTTATTTGATAAATATTCTTTCCATCCAGGGTGTAAAAAGCTTATTCAACCTCTCCCGAAAATTGACCCTCCCTCCTTCCTTAGAATCTAAAAATCATAAATCTATTTAAACACTACCTCCCCCCCGGAATTAATCGTTTTCAATAATTATCTCTGTTTCTCCCAGTCCCTCAGAAAATGCTTTTAACACAATAGGTTCGGTGAATGATTCGGTCCTTAGGAGAACGGTTGCTATGCCGGCTTCTGCGGTAACGGCTTCACCGCCAATAAGCCGTGCATATTCCCCTCCTTCTTCAATAGAAAAGCGAATGAGATTCTTAGCAGAAGGAACAACAGTTCCCTTCGCATCACGAATAATGGCGTACACGAAAACCACATCAGGCGTGTTGGTGGCAATATATCTTCCGGAATGATCTACAGCAAGATCAATCTTTGCAGCCTTGCCCGGAGTCCGTACCCTGTGGCTGGCGACTTCCTTATCATTAATAAATCCTACAGCCCTAAGACTTCCGGCCTCAAAACTATCTACTTCAAATTCAAAAGGAGGGTACGGTAACTCATCAGAAATGGCATTCAGCTCTGGCTCTTTTCGATCAATTAATTCATCGTTCAGGTAAAGTGCCACTTCTTGGGTATTACTGAACACCTTTATTTTCTTCGTGGATTCTGGAGTCCAGTAATTGGCAATAAAAACCATCGGTTTTGCAAATTCATCTGTAAAGGGCGCCTTCTGACTCTTATAAAAATAATAAGCAAACTTCGGAATTCTGAAAATATCTGCAATACCCGATGCTTCCAGGTTATTAGCATAACCTCGATTATAATCAAACATTAGCCAGTTCGCCTGCCCCACAGTTTTGATTCCTTCCAGGTTCGAATTAAAAGCCTCCTGAAAATTCAGTGCCTGTTGCAGCATCCCTCTCTCTCCTGTTTTCCTCAACTGTCTGCTCGTTCTTTCCTCTTCTTCCAAATCACTAAAATTATCCTGACTAAATCCTGCATTCTGCGCATAATATTCCCAGTCGCCATATTCAGCAATAAAAAGCGGCCCTGCTCCTTCATCATAATAATTATAGTAATACGGTGGTTGTGCATGCTGCCTTGCAGGAATAAATAAATCATAGGAAGGGTGGTCTTTCCAACCAGCAGTGTAAGTGCCTTCGTATGGAAGTTCGGCTCGCAAAACTTCGTTGGCTCGCAGCATAAACTCCTCTGTCATGCCCGATTCATTCAAAGAATTTTCCCAGAAAATGACACTTGGATGGTTTCTGTCACGCCTGGCCATATCTTTAATATCCTGGAGTGAATTTTCCACAAATTCACCCTCCTCGTAATACTGCCACCCCGGAATGGCATTCATTACCATTAGACCCAACTCATCACAAGCTTCTAAGAACGCCGGATCCTGTGGGTAATGCGAGAGCCTAACAAAATCAAAACCTGCCTGCTTTATCTTAAAAGCATCACGATAATGCGCCTGGTCAGAAAGTGCATAACCAACATAAGGATATTCCTGGTGGCGGTTAGTACCATTTATAAACATCCGGTTCCCGTTTATAAAAAATGCCTCTTCTGTAAGCTCAATATCCCTGATGCCCGTTTTAAGGCGTTTCAAATCCACTACTTCTCCATCTGATATTACTTCTACTTTCACCTTATAGAGATATGGATTGTATGGAGACCATAAAAAAGGCTTGTCAATGGCTATTTCTTCGGATATAGAAACAGCTTCCCCGGCTTCCACAAAAGCATCCCGTGAAGTGAAATTATGAACCTGCCCAATCCTGTCTTCAAAGGTAACACGTAAGCTTACCTGTTGCCGAAGTTGAGAATCGTTCTTAATATGAGCCTTTACTATCCCCGTAGCGAACTCCTCTGTTGCCTTATCAAAATGAACCAGGACTCCACCGCCATTCACGACGTTGGCATGAACAGGATCTGTAATATGAACAGGGCTGGTTTTTACTAAGTAGACATCACGATAAATTCCTCCAAATAAATTGAAATCAAGCATGTTCAACGGTTTTCCAGGTGGAATTACAGGGTTGTCGACATTTATTACCTCTACTTCAATACTATTCTCCTGCCCTTCGAGCAGGTAGGGAGTAGCATCAACGGTAAAAGGTAAATAACCTCCTTTATGAGTAGTGATGAGACTGTCGTTGATAGAAATTCGCGCTTCCTGCATTACACCTTCAAAGTGGAAAAACCACTTTTCATTTCTGAGAGCCTCTACAGGGAAATTCTTTCTGTATACCGCCGTTCCCTGCCACTGGTCGTTTACCACAAGCGGTTCAATGCGGGCAGAATGCGGAATATTCACGATTTCCCAGCTACTGGACTCCATCGAAGAATCATCTAGCCGCTGAAACTGCCACTCCTTTCCGAAATTTTCTTCTATCCGCGGACTTTCATTTTCCTCCTGTCCTCTTAATCGATTGATTGTTTGGCAACCAGCGAAAAACATACTGCCGCAAAGCACTAAAAATAATATTTTGACCTGTATCTTCTTTCTCATTATTTTTTGACGCCATTATATTACAGTAATGCAAAAAGGGCATTCCTGCATTGTTTTTTTTATTTATAACTAAAAAGTCTTCGGAAAATTGGGGATAGATCTATACATCACAAATTTCAATGGCAGCTTTTAGAGCTCCAAGCTTGTCTGGATAAGTAGGCATAAACTCCTGCGCCACATACCCCTCAAATCCGGTTTCGGCAATTGCTCGAATAATGGCTGGATAAAACAACTCCTGCGTTTCATCTATTTCATTCCTGCCGGGCACTCCTGCCGTATGATAATGATTGATATAGGGGTGATATTTACGAATGGTCGCTATAACATCACCCTCCATAATTTGCATGTGATAAATGTCATAAAGCAGTTTGAAATTATCTTTTCCCATCTCCTTTGCGAGCGCAACACCCCATTCGGTGTGGTCGCACAAATAATCTGGGTGATTAACTTTACTATTCAAAAGCTCCATAACAAGAGTTACATCTCGTGCTTCTGCATATTCCAACAGCGGCAACAAGCCTTTAGCGCAGTTTTTTATCCCGGTTTGCTCATCCATACCATTTCGATTTCCGGAGAAACAGATCACATTTTTAATGCCCTGTTTTGAAGCCTGTTCGATGAGTTCCTTGTAATTCTTTTGAAGTTCAGCATGATTTTCAGGATCATTAAATCCATGTTCGATACTGGCAAAAGAATCTGTCGCCATGGAACATTTGAGCCCGTATTTTTCAACGATTTCCCATTCTGAAGGTCTTAAAAGATCGATGGCTGAAATACCCATTTTTGAACATTCAGCAGCGAGTTTCTCCAGTGGCATGTCCTGAAAGGTCCAGCGACAAACCGAATGATTTATCCTGCTTTTTGAGGTTGAAACTGATTTTCGCACAATTTCTTCCGAAGTTGAAAACGAACTTAAAAGGCTTCCCAAACCAATCGCGCCGGTACCAAGAGCTATATTTTTTAAAGCTTCCCGCCTGCTGAATTTATTTTTCATTTTTTCCCGTTTTAGAACTATTGTATACTATTATCTCGGCCTACTGAATATGCAAAATTAAAATTGCATGCTGCAAACCTCCAGATAGATTTCCTATTTTAAATGATATTCATATTCCTCTTCATGAAATCTCAAAATTATAACCAGATTCCTGAAGCTTTTGATAATTTTCGTTGTCAAATTTGTACAAATACGCACCACGACGCGAACCAGATTTATCTTTTTCATTCAGCTTCACAAGTACATTTAGTGACAATACTTTTTTCCTGAAATTTCTTGAATCCAGTTCCTTCTGGTAAATTGCCTCATACAGTCGCTGCAACTGAGGGATGGTAAATTTCTCGGGTAAAAGTTCAAAACCAATAGGTTTGTAACGCGCTTTCCGTTTTAGCCTGTCCAGTGCATCCTGCACCATTTGGTTGTGATCAAGCACCAGCTTTGGCAATTCATTAATATCATACCAGTGTGCACCATGTTTTTCTACCTGCTCCCTGTCATATTCATTAATTCTTATTAAAGCATATTGCCCAATAGAGATACATCTGAATCCGGGGTCCCTATCTGCGCTTCCGTAGGCTCTCAACTCCTCCATATAAACATTTTCCAGACCTGTAATCTCTCTTAAAACGCGTTGTGCAGCTTCTTTAACATCTTCGTTGAGCTTTACGAAACTCCCTATCAATGACCATTCTCCTGCAAGTGGTTCTACCCTTCTCTTAAATACAAGAAGCTTAAGCGTCCCAGAATCAAAACCAAAGATGATACAATCTGTCGCCACATACATTTTGTCCTTCTGTACATAAAAATCCTGTCTGAATTCTGTCATTGCATCCTTTTGTTAATTGCATAAATATATAGAAACCTTAATATATGGGGAAATAAAAATATACGTATATTTTACATTTATTATCTTTACCTCCTAAAAGCAAAGGATTTTGAAAAAAGAATCATCACAGGATAAAAATCAATTATTGAAGAACTTTAACCAGGAGCTGTCTGTCTCGTCTCCAGGGAGGATCAATCTCATTGGCGAGCATACAGATTATAATGAGGGATTTGTACTGCCCACAGCAATAGATAAAAAGATACATTTTCAATTCCGGAAGAATTCAAATTCTGAAAAATGCCGTATTTACAGCAAAACATATAAGACCTATGCTGAGTTTGACCCACAAAATCTTTCCAAAAGTGAAGATTCGTGGAAGAATTATATTTCCGGAGTCATTCATGAAATTCAGAAGAAAGGCAACAAAATAGAAGCTTTTGACTGTATCATCAACAGCGAACTCCCGGTTGGGGCGGGAATTAGTTCTTCTGCCGCACTGGAATGCGGACTGGCCACAGGATTGAATGAGCTTTTTGATCTTGGTCTATCTCAATTAGAACTGGTGCAGCTATCACAGGCTGCCGAAAATAATTTTGTAGGCTCCAACTGCGGAATCATGGATCAATACGCTTCTGTTATGAGCAAAAAAGATCATTTGATCCTCCTGGATTGTCGCTCTCTTGAAGCTGAATTTATTCCGGCAGACTTTAAGAACTGCAAAATCCTTCTTCTGAATACGAATGTAAACCATAACCTGGCTGAAGGCGAATATAACACCCGCCGCCGCGAATGTGAAGAAGCCGTAAAGATCATCCAAAAAGGGCATCCTGAAGTAACTTCTTTGAGAGACGTGAATTATGAAATTCTGAAAGCATCTGAAAATGAATTATCTGAAAGCCATTACATGCGCAGCCTGTATGTTCTCAAAGAGAATGAACGAGTGCTTAAAGCTACGGAAGCCATCAAATCTGGTAATTTGAAAGAATTTGGAAAGCTGATGTACCAGTCTCATGAAGGATTGCAGCATAATTACGAAGTGAGCTGCCCTGAACTAGATTTCCTGGTGGAGCACACAAGAAATAAACCTTTCATTTTCGGCGCCCGAATGATGGGTGGCGGATTTGGCGGGTGCACGATCAACCTCATTGAGGCAGATGCGATTTCTGAATATACAAAAGAAGTTTCCGAAGCATATAAGAGGAAGTTCAACATTGATCTTGATGCCATCACGGTTTCTCCCAGCGAAGGCACTACCATTACAAAATAACAGTTAAAGAAATGTGTTTCAAAAATGTCATTTTTGAAGCACATTTCTGCAAACACCACACAAAATGAATCAGGAAATTAACAACATGCCCCATCGAAGATATAATATTCTTACAGGAGAATGGATTCTCGTTTCTCCCCATCGCACAAAGCGTCCGTGGCAGGGGAAAACCGAGAAAAGCATGGGTACCGAAAGAGAATCTTACGATCCTTCCTGTTATCTCTGCCCCGGAAATACGCGTTCCAGCGGAGAAAAAAATCCCGATTATAAAGAACCTTATACGTTTATCAATGACTTTGCGGCTTTACTGCCAGATACTCCAAAAAAGGAAGTGAAAAATGGCCTTTTGAGAGCCGAAACCGAAAAAGGAATCTGCAAAGTCGTCTGTTTCTCACCAGATCATTCCCTTACGCTGCCACTTATGGAAGTGGAAGAGATCACGAAGGTGGTACAAATGTGGAAAAAGGAATATAGAGAACTGGGAAGTACAGAAGATATTAATTACGTTCAGATATTTGAAAATAAAGGGGAAATCATGGGGTGCAGCAATCCGCACCCGCATGGGCAGATTTGGTCTCAGCTTTCCATTCCTACAGAAATTCAGAAGAAAACAAAGCATTTTTCAGAATACTGGGAACAAAACCAAAAAAGCCTTTTGGAAGACTACCTCCAACAGGAGCTCGAAGCAAAAGAAAGAGTTCTGCTTGAAAATGAGCAATTTGTGGCGCTCATTCCTTACTGGGCCGTTTGGCCTTATGAAGTGATGATCGTTCCCAAAAAACATTACCAGCACATTGGGCAGCTCAATGCTGAAGAGGAAAAAGCTTTTGCGGAAATTATTAAGAGACAAACGATCATGTATGACAACCTTTTTGGCACTTCCTTTCCTTATTCTTCGGGAATTCACCAGGCCCCAACTGATGGAAAAGATTACCCGGAATGGCATTTTCACATGTCCTTTTATCCGCCGCTGCTACGCTCGGCCACCGTCAAGAAGTTTATGGTAGGTTATGAAATGTTTGCAGGCCCGCAGCGGGATATTACTGCAGAACAGGCGGCTGCCACCTTGCGTGAACTTCCGGAAATTCATTATTCTAAAACCTGATCTGAACTCTTAAAAGTATGGTTTCAGAGACTTAAAAAGGTTGTTTGAAAAAATGTATTTTCTACGTCAACCTGAACTTGTTTCAGGTTCTTCATCAGGAAAAAATTTTCCAGTGATAAGATTCTGAAATAAATTCAGAATGACGAGTTATAAATGTCACTCTCAAACAACCTTTTTCGGTATCCAATTCACACCTTCTTCCGAAGAAATTTCTACCAGAACAAAGCGTACAGCAGGGTTACGATCAATAGAATTACAAAGGCTCCAATATTGAAAGCAGGACCGGTTTTGAAAAGGTCTTTGGTAATAATGATCGATTTCTCCTGATTCTTTCCTTTCGCCTCAAGTAGACTTATCACTACCATTACAAGCATGGTCAATATCCAGGTTGCAAACATTTGGTGCATAAATGGCCATTCCACAAAAAACGCACTATTAGACCAGCCGTTTGGTGCAACTTTGAAGTAAAGCGCAATGGGAATAGACGCCAACACTCCCCAAATAGCAGCGTTATTGGTCGTTTTTCGCCAGAAAAGCCCCAGCATGAATACCGCCAGAATTCCCGGACTCACAACTCCCGTATACTCCTGAATGTACTGGAAAACCTGTCCTAGATTAGCAAGCTGTGGCGCAATGATAATTGCAATGACCAATGCAACTGTCGCAGTGATCCTTCCTACCATTACCAGACCTTTTTCAGATTCTTTCTTCTGGAAGTAAGGTTTGTAGATATCCATCGTAAAGATGGTTGCTGTGGAGTTTAGCATGGAAGCCACAGAAGAAACAATCGCAGCAGCCAAAGCAGCTACTACAAGTCCTTTAAGTCCGGCAGGAACGAATTCCTTGATGAGCCACGGCGCCGCGTTATCGTTTATCACGGTCCCGGCTGCGGAAAAGAAAGAACCATCGGCAGAAGCACGGGTGATTTCACCACTTGGATCCATGTTCATTAAAAATGCCACAATTCCGGGAATTACTACGATTAACGGAATAAGTAACTTTAAAAATCCGGCTAAAATGATCCCTTTTTGGGACTCCCGCAGACTTTTAGCAGCAAGCGTACGCTGAATGATGTACTGGTTGAAACCCCAATAATAAAGGTTAGCAACCCACATTCCCCCTATAAGAACGGCCAGGCCGGGTAAATCCCACCAGGCATCTCTGCCGTTAGGGGTGAAAATTTCTCCTTTATCCAGGATCATTGAGAATTTCTCTGGTACTTCTTCATAAACCTTCACCATACCTGCAATTGCGCCCTCCCCTCCGGAAAGTTCTGAAAGCGCCATATAAGTCGTCACAAAACCACCAATGATCAACAGCACGACCTGTACAACATCTGTCCAGGCTACTGCCGAAAGTCCGCCATACAACGAATACGCCGCAGCAAAAAGTGCCAGTCCAAGAATGGAATACATAAAGATAGACCCATCTCCAGTTCCTAAAATGGTATCTAAAGCCGTTGCTCCCAAATAAAGCACCGAGGTAAGATTCACAAAGATGAAAAGACACACCCAAAAAACGGCTAAAATGGTTTTTAAGTTGGTACCGTATCTTACTTCCACAAACTCAGGAATCGTATATAATTTCTTTTCTATAAAAATTGGGAGGAAGAACTTTCCGACAATGAGAAGTGTAATAGCCGCCATCCACTCATATGAAGCTATGGCAAGTCCTATTGCAAAACCGGAACCGGACATCCCGATGAATTGTTCGGCCGAAATATTAGCTGCTATTAGTGAAGCACCAATAGCCCACCATGGAAGACTTTTATCTGCCAGGAAATAACTTTCTGATGTATCTCCTTTTCCTTTGGAAACGTACAGCCCAATCCCCAGGATTGTGAGGGCATAAATTATAAAAACGATTTGATCCAGTAATCCGAATTCCATGTTGTGATCTAGTTTATTAAGTATTCAAATAAAAGTTTGCTGCTTTATTTAATGCAGCAGTGATTTCTTTTTCATTACCTGCATTCTTTTTCTTCAGCGTGAGCTACCATTTCTTAAAAATTTCCTAAATATAAAATTAAATTCCGAAGAAATTGAGTTGTGCAGGTATTATGTAATACGGTTTTTAAGCATTATTTTTCCTCTTAAGAGCAATCCATTCCTCTACCTTTTGCTCCAATACATTCAAAGGCAGGGCACCGTCCAGCAGCACCACATCATGAAATTCCCGGATATCGAAATCCTTTCCAAGTGCTTTTTTCGCCTTTGCTCTTAGTTCGAGGATCTTGTTCATTCCTATTTTATAAGCCGTGGCCTGTCCCGGCATCACAATATGCCGCTCAACCATTTTTACAGCGTCGCTCTGTGCATTTGGTGAATTTTGAGTGTAATATTCTATGCCTTCTTCACGCGTCCATTTCTTTGCATGAATTCCCGTATCTACCACCAGTCTTATAGATCTCCAAAGCTCCATAGCCAGGCGTCCAAAGTCTGAATAAGGATCTTTATAAAAGCCTATTTCTTTTGGCAGAAATTCACTGTACAATCCCCAGCCCTCTACATATGCTGTATAAAAACTCATTTTCCGGAACATGGGCACTTCATCCAGTTCCTGCGCAATGGCAAGCTGCATGTGATGTCCCGGGATTCCTTCGTGATATGCTAAAGCTTCCATCTGGTAGATAGGCATGGCTTCCATATCATACAGATTGGCATAATAAATTCCAGGTCGTGAACCATCAATGGCAGGGGAAGAGTAAAAGGCTTTACCGGCACTTTTTTCCCTAAAAGGCTCCACAGCCTTTACCTGTATATCTGCTTCAGGCAGGGTTAGAAAAAGATCGTCTAACCGCTCTTTCATGTTGTTGATATGTTGCCTGGCTTCGGTAAGGTACTTTTGTTTTCCTTCAGCAGTGTTCTCGTAATAGAATTGTTCATCTGTTCGCATAAATTCAAAGAAATCCTGCAGGCTTCCTTCAAAACCGACTTGCGCCATGATATTTTTCATTTCTCCATGGATGCGAGCCACTTCATTTAATCCTATTTCGTGGATTTCGGCTGCAGTAAGATCTGTAGTGGTAATTCTTTTAAGCGCATTGTTGTAAAACTGCTCCCCTTTCGGAAATTTCCAAGCTCCATTCTCATTTGTAGCCCTTTGGCGTTGATTTTCAAGCGCAGCTATTAGTCCTTCATAGGCCGGTTGTACAGATTTTATCATGACTTCCTGCGCCCGGCTTATCAAAGAGTCTCTTTTCTCTGCAGGAATTTCAAGCGCATTTACCTTTTCTTTAAAATCGGCTAATAATGCACTGGATTCTGCCGATTTTTCAAAAGGTTTGCCAGAAATGACATTTTTGGAGGCTTCTATGGTATGCTCGTACACAAATTTTGGCGGCATGATTCCGTTGAATTCTCTAAGCTGTAAAGCGTCCTGCACATCTGTGAACACCTGCGGAATTTTGCTCATTCGGGCAATATACGCTTCGGCATCGGCTACCGAATCTATTTGATGCATGTTAATGAGAAAAGCAGGCACTTCTGCATGAATCCCGAACATTTGATTTACCGGATAATTGTAAAACCGGTAATCATAATCTGCAATTTCATTTTGCAATTGCTGTTTATAAAGCCGGTAACTTAATAAATCCTGCTCTTCGAGCGCATCCATGTCTATAGAATCATTTAAAAAAGCTAATCTTCTTTTAGCTTTTTCCAGGTCTTCTGCATGGCGCAAATGGGAGAAACTATCCCAACTGGCATAATCATCTTTGATTCCCAGCCTGGTTTGGAGCATGGGTGAATCTTCAAGGTCTTTATCAAATTCACGCTCAAAAAAGTTGTTCAGCTTAACAGATTCAGCTAAATTTTCTTCAGCAGAAGCAACGTTTTCTTCGGAATTTTTGCAACTGGTGAAGCTAAGAATGAGAATACATAAAAGAATATTGGCAGAGAGGAGTTTTTTCATAAACTGAAATAATTAAAACAAGAAAAACCTGGTGTTTTCAGGAAGGGAAAATAAGAAAAAAACACGCAAACCCTTCTTCTTCTGTCAGAAAAATTAAGGCCTGCGTGTTTTCAAAAAGTGTTCTTTTGCGATCTACTTCAACACCGTGAAAATAATTTCAGAATCATGAAAAACACTGTGTGTCTGCTTCTGAAAATCTTTCTCTTCAGCTTCAAAAATGTTATCTACATACGTCTGCGGATTCAAATCAATGAGCGGAAACCATGTACTCTGCACTTGTATTTGAAGTTTATGTCCTTTTTTAAATGTGTGATGAACTCCCTGAAGATTCAAATCTACCGCTGTTTTTTCGTTTGGTTCAAAAGGCTCGGGTTGCGAAAAGCTGTTTCTAAACCTCCCTCTAATGACTTCACTACGCACCATCATGTGGTAATTGCTCATTTTAATATAATCTTGCGTTTCCTCATAATCTTCGGCATCTGGAGGAAAGACATCTACTACTTTCACCACCCAGTCGGCGGCTGTTCCCGTAGTGGCCACCTGTAACTTTGCCAAAAATTCACCTGCAAGGGTAAGATCTTCTTCCAGTACTTCGGTTTCATAGATTAAAACATCAGGGCGGCGTGCCGCAAACCTTTGATCATCGGTCATATATTTTCTTGGAGTGAAAACCATCTTAATATCTTCGGAATATGGAACGGGTTTTTCAGGATCACTGATAAATTCTTCCGCTCCCTCTCCTGCTGACGGGGTTAATTGCTGATCATCACCCAGGAAAAATGACATTTTTGAGGCTTCTTTTGGAGGCCATGCTTCGTAAGATTTCCAGGATCTTAGCCCGGTGTCGTACATGTAAGCTTCAGGCAAGCCTACAGATTTGTCGCCGCTTCCTTTCAGAAAATGATTAAAGAAAAGCGTTTCTACGTCCTGCTGAAAGTGTTCAGAAATATTATCTCCAAAATACACATTTCCAATCGCCTGTCTTTTTGTGTTACGAGCCCAATCACCGTGGCTCCACGGCCCCATCACAAGCATGCTAAAATTGTCACCGGTTTTCTCGATGGCGCCGTAAGTATTGAATGGCCCGTAAAGGTCTTCTGCATCAAATAAACCTCCAACAACCATTACCGCAGGCTCCACATCATCAAGATGCTGAACGATGCCTCTTTTCTGCCAAAATTCATCATAATTTGGATGTTCCTTAAGCTGCTGCCAGAAAATGTTGTCTTCCTTGTAATATTTATCCAGGTTGCTCAACGGACCTGCATCAAGGAAAAACTGGTATTGATCTTTCGTTTCAATTTCAGGAAAGGCATACCAGGCTTCGGAAGTTGGTCCTTCCTTTTCATAGCCAAAAAGTGCGGTCGCTCTCCAATAACTTAGAAGATATGCGCCATTGTGGTGAAAATCATCAAAGAAAAAATCGCCAATAGGTGCTTGTGGAGAAACGGCTTTTAATGCGGGATGATTGCTTAGCAGGGAATAAGTAGAGTAAAAACCGGGGTAAGATATTCCCCATACTCCTACTCTGCCGTTATTATTTTCAACATTGTTCACCAGCCATTCAATCGTGTCATAAGTATCGCTGGCTTCATCAATTTCTTCCCCAGATTTCTGCGGAACAAAAGGTCGCATGTTATCATAAGCGCCTTCACTCATCCATCTTCCGCGAACATCCTGGTAAACGATGATGTTTCCTTGTTTCATCAAAAATTCATTTGGTCCAATCTTAGACCGAAACTGGTTTTCCCCGTATGGTTTTGAACTGTAAGGAGTCCTCGACATTAGGATTGGATATTCCTGTGAAATATCTTTTGGAGAATAGATGGTTGTGTGCAGTTTAATACCATCACGCATAGGAATTTGCACTTCCATCTTATTGTAATGTTCAGAAACTTCGTAGACGCTATCTGCTTGCGCAAATACGCCAAATCCTGCCACAAAACAGAGAATTAAAAAGGCATTCTTGAGTAATTTCATTCTTGATATTTTTAGTAAAAGTTCCTAAAGATAGGAATTCCATCAAAATGCTCAAGAAATGATTTGATCCTACTCCTTAAAATTTTGGAGTCCGGTTTCAAGCCAGTCTGCATATTCTTCAGCATCGGGAGTGTAACCCACCGGCTCATTCAGCAGATTCATTTCGCTGTCCAGCAGCACATAGTACGGCTGGGAATTATTTCTGAAGTTCAGGGTTTGAAAAGTAGCCCACTTGTCTCCTACCGTCTCAATTTTTTTAATTCCGCCGGAAGGTCTTTGATAGTTAAATTGCTGCTCTTCCGAAAGTTCCTGCCGGTCATCAACATAGAGGGAAATAAGCACATATTCGTCTCTTAATTTTTCAAAAACCTGAGGATCACTCCACACCTGCTCTTCCATTTTCCTGCAGTTAACGCAGGTAAAACCTGTAAAATCAAGCAATATAGGTTTGTTTTGAGCCTGCGCTGCGGCCACCCCTTCATCAAAATCTTTATAAGCTCTTAACCCCAGTGGCCCCTGAGTGTCTTTTTCATAGACGCTGTAATATAACGGCGGCGGAAATCCGCTTAATAGTCTCAAATTTGAATATTTTGTATTGGTAAGCCCTGGAATCAAATACACCACAAAAGCCAGCGTGATGATTCCCAGGATCAACCTTCCTTTGTTCAGTTTTGTCTTTGGGCCGTCATGAGGAAAACGAATAACACCAAATAAATAAAGCATTAGTCCGATACCGATCACTACCCAGATTCCGAGGAAAATTTCTCTTTTTAAAAGTCCCCAGTGTTGTACAAGATCGGCGTTGGAAAGGAATTTAAATGCCAGCGCGAGCTCTATAAAACCAAGCACCACCTTTACCGTGTTCAGCCAGCCACCACTCTTCGGAAGTGAATTCAGCCAATTTGGGAAAAGTGCGAACAGTGCAAAAGGCAAGGCAAGTGCAAGCCCGAAGCCGCCCATCCCGAAGGATAATTGCGTAGCACCCCCGTCACTGGTGAGCGAACCGCCAAGCAGAGATCCTAAAATAGGACCTGTACAGGAGAAGGAGACGATGGCAAGCGTAAGTGCCATAAAGAAAATTCCCAGTACGCCTCCAAAACTTGAAGCTTTATCATCCATCTTGCTGCTCCAGGAATGTGGAAGCGTGATCTCGTAATAACCAAAAAAGGAGAACGCAAAGAAGATAAAAATGACAAAAAAGATAAAGTTTAAAGTGGCATTAGAGGAAATATTATTCAGGATCTCGGGGTTTACCGAATCAAGTAAATGAAACGGAAGACTCAGCAAAAGGTAAATGAGGAAAATGAAAAGTCCGTACAAAATGGCATTTACGAGCCCTCTTTTGGAAGTCTTTGCGCCTTTAGTGAAAAAGGAAACAGTAAGCGGGATCATTGGAAATACACAAGGTGTAAGCAACGCAATTAATCCGCCGACAAAGCCCAGAAAGAAGATATTCCAGAAGCTGTTTTCCCCTTGCTCTTCAATTTCATAGTTGCTCATTCCCTGCAGCTCAATATTAAGAGCTTCGGTAAGGCGCACATCCTTTTCGGCAATATCAAGATCAGAAAAACCTTCAGAAACCTCATTTTTGGATGGTGAGAACGTAAAACGTTCGGTTTCGGGAGGAAGGCATTTGGCATCATCACAAACAGAAAAATAAACTTCAGCAATAATTTCAAGATTCTCTGGCTTAAGCACCTTTATTTTCTGAACAAAAGTCGCTTCTCCTTCAAAATAGGTGATATCGGCTTCAAAAACCTGGTCATACACAGGTTCGGCATCGGGTTCTTTGGTTTCCCCAATCAATTCATAACCTTCCTCAAAGTTGTTATAGGTAAATTCCGTGGGAATTGGAGCAATATCAATGTCTGCTTCTTTTTGAGAATACAGGTGCCATCCCGGCTCGAGTGAAGCCGTAAAAATAAGCTGGTAAATACTGTCATTTTCCTGCTCCAAAGAAGCTTCCCATTGTATAGGATTTTCAATATCCCCACTTCCGAAGTTTTCATTGTCGAAGATCTGCGCCGAAGCAGTTAAAAAAGAAAGCCCAAAAAATGCTAAAAACAGTAATAATCTCATGGTGTAAACGTAATTTTCAATATTTCTGAAGTGGCATCTTCCACTCCAAATCTTGCATCTGCCCGCTGGCCAATCACCCAAACGATCGCATTGCGGGAACACAGCACGCGGGTATTTTCTTTAGCGGGCAAAGATAGCTTATTGTCTTTAAAAAATTTGCTGAGTTTCTTTTTACCTGCCATTCCAAAAGGATGAAAATAATCTCCTTTTTGCCACTTTCTCACCACCAGCGGAAACTGAATTTTGTCTTTATCTACATAAATACAATCTGGCCCCGTTTCATCGATCTCCGCAACCTCATCCAGGTGAAAAGTTCCAATGGGAAACATGAGAACAGATTCTTCTTCGGAAATCTCATAAACTTTATCATCCCCCCGCGGAACTGTGGTTAAAAGCAAATTTTCCCGATCTTTAATAAGCCTGTGCGTGCCCGAAAGCACCATTTTTCCCGGCTGCGCTTCCAAAAGATGCAATACATCGTCCCATTCTGTAAACCCGAAAGGTTTAAAAAGCTCGTATAAAACGGCTTTTGTGTTGGGAATGGTCTTTATCAATTTTATATCAAAAGCGTAACCTTCATTGGTTTGATTTGCGATCCTGGAAAATATTGCAGAAACATAATCTTCAACCAGCAGAGAACTCTGTTCCAAATGTTGCCGCGTTTTCTCAAAACTTTCCAGCAACTGCGGATTCAATTCCTCCAGCGCCGGCACAATTTCATGCCGAATTTTATTCCGAAGGTATTTTGTAGAAGCATTGCTGCTGTCTTCCCTCCAGTTTAGATGATTCTCCCGGGCATATTTTTCAATTTCCGCTCTTGAAAATGGTAGCAAAGGGCGCAGGATAAACTCATTTTTGGCAGGAATACCGGTCAATCCTTCCAATCCTGTTCCTCGAACAAAATTGATGATAAAAGTTTCAAGATTGTCGTTAGAATGATGCGCGGTAAGCAAATAATCAAAATCCATGTGCTCCTTCAACTCTGCAAACCAACGGTAGCGGAGGTCACGGGCGGCCATTTGCACCGAAAGTTTGTTATCTTCGGCATAAGACGTAGTATCAAAATGCTCCACAAAAACCTCCAGCTCGAGCGCATCTGCAAGTTCTACCACAAAATCTTCATCGGCGTCGCTTTCTTCATTCCGAAGGTTGAAATTGCAATGAGCCAATGCGACCTCAAGACCTGAATTTTTACATAAATGAGTGAGTACCACGCTATCTACTCCGCCGCTAACGGCGATCAATATTTTCGAATCCTGAAGAAATGGAAACTGCGCCTTTATATGGTCTAGAAAATTGTGAAGCATAGGCCCCAAATGTACAAAAAATGGCCGGCTAAAAAGAGCGTCTAAAATCCGCTTTTTGAATAGTTATAAAGAAGATTTCTTTAAATGTTTTTCCAGGACTTCCCTCATGGCTCCTGCCTTTACCAGGCACTCTTCATACTCTTTCTGCGGAATAGATTTTGCCGTGATCGCACCGCCTACAGAGAAGGATGCATAATTGTGTTCTTCACTGTACAAAATACTGCGGATGATCACATTAAAATCGAAATCCTGCTGCGGGCTGAAATATCCCACCGCACCACTGTACAAGCCACGTTTGCTCTCTTCCAGTTCTTCAATGATCTTCATGGCCGAGATCTTTGGCGCTCCCGTCATGCTGCCCATTGGAAAAGTAGATCGCAGCACTTCCATAACAGGAATCCCGTCTTCCAGCTCGGCCTTTACCGTGGAGATCATTTGGTGCACCTGCTCAAAAGTGTACACCTTACAAAGTTCTTCCACCAGAACGGATCCTTTTTTTGCTATTTTTGAGAGGTCATTCCGCACCAAATCCACGATCATGATATTTTCTGAACGTTCCTTGGGATCCTGTTCAAGATCTTTACGCAGTTGTTCATCTTCAGCCAAGTCTTTTGAACGTCTCGCCGTTCCTTTTATAGGCTGTGAAATGATGTTTTGTCCCTCCTTTTTCAAATATCTTTCAGGAGAAGCTGAAAACAAGTAATTCCTGTGAAGCTTTAAAAAAGTGGCAAATGGCGGATTCGAAATTTTATTCAGGCTTTGAAATGTTTGCAAAGGATCAAGAATAGCATTTTCAGCATAGAATTCCTGGCAAAAATTGGCTTCATAAATATCCCCACGTTGTATGTGCCACTGCATTTTCTTCACCTTTTCAAGATAAATATCGGGAGAGAGACGCGCTTTAATTTGCGGTTTTATTTCAGAAGATGGAGCTTCAAAAATGTCATTTTCCGAAGTATTTTTAATTTCTTCCAGATCATCTTCCATTTCATCATCTGCCATGCGTAGATACTGGATTTCCAGTTCGTCATCCTTCAGAAGAAACAATTTTTTCGGCTGAAAAAAATATAAGTCCGGAAAATGGAGTCCGTCATGATTTTCAGAAACAAGTTCTTCAGTGTCATTTTTGAGATCGTAGGAAAGATACCCGAAGATCCAGTCGGCTGTAAGCTCCTGGTACTCCTGAAGCTGAGAAAAAGCATTATCATGATCTGTTTGGATCGCGGTAAAAGCCTCTACAGCAAGAATGGCATCGTAGCGGGAATGACGGTCTTTGTAATTATTGCTATCCAGCCACACCACCTCTTCAAACTGCTGTGCCCACTGCAGTAGTTTCTGCCTGAAATCCTGATTATTTTTTAATGTGATCTTTTTACTCGTCCTCAACTAATTCTTGATTTCGTGGGAAAATCCGCTAATGATGTCCTGTACTCCCAACTCCTGAATTTCATTGGTAATACTGCCTTTTTCGGAATCAAAATTTTCATAGAAGTGCGGCAGACTAAAACTTTGGACTACCTCACCGCCAAATCGCGGAAACTGGTTCTTTACGTATTCCAAAGCCGAAGCACCGCCTCTTTGCCCCGGGGAAGTGCTCATAAGAAGTATCTTTTTTTCCTGAAGAAATTTTCTCTCTATCCTTGAAAGCCAGTCAATCACATTTTTAAAAAAGCCAGAAACATTCGCGTTGTATTCATTCACCGCAATGATAAGTGCATCTGCCGAAAGTATCTTTTCATATAGCAACTTTATATCCTGCGGAATTCCTTCTTTTTCATGAACAATACTATAAAAGGGAATGTTCATTTCCCGCAGCTCAAGAAGCTCTACTTTATGTTCGGTAATGCGCGAGGTGACATTTAAAAGTAATTGATGATTGATAGAAGTAGGACTGTTAGAACCTGTGAAGGCCAGAATATTTTTCATGTGCAGGAATTTTTGCCAAAAATACGAAACCAAAGCCATCTTTTGGAAATTCCTTTTTTACACGAAATGAAGTCGTTGCGCTGCAAGAATTAAAAACTACCTTTGCAAAAAAATACGCAGCGTGACTTTTCAGGAATTAAATTTAAATACCCCTTTATTAAATGCATTGGAAGATCTGGAATTTTCCCTTGCAACACCCATTCAGGAACAGGCATTTCCCAGTATCATGTCTGGAAGAGATGTAGTAGGTATCGCCCAGACAGGAACCGGAAAAACTTTCGCTTATTTACTGCCTGTGCTTAGAATGCTTAAATATTCTGAACAGCAAAATCCCCGCGTTCTTATCCTTGTTCCTACCAGGGAACTCGTGGTACAGGTTGTGGAAGAAGTTGAAAAGCTTACGAAATATATCAATTGCAGGATTCTTGGTGTTTACGGCGGCACCAATATCAATACCCAGAAGCGCCTGGTAGCACAGGGGCAGGATATCATTGTTGCAACACCCGGCCGACTGTACGATCTTACTATAAACCGGGACCTGAAGCTAAAATCTATTCAAAAATTAATCATTGATGAAGTTGATGTGATGCTAGACCTCGGGTTTAGATTTCAGCTGAATAATATCCTGGAACTTTTGCCTGCAAACCGGCAGAACATTATGTTCTCGGCAACCATGACCGAGGAGGTGGAGAATCTTATCAACACCAACTTCAGGCAACCTGAAAAGATCTCTGTGGCAGCCAGTGGTACTCCGTTGGAAAATATTGACCAGAATCTTTATGAGGTTCCCAATTTTTACACAAAAGCCAATCTTTTAAAGGAACTGCTAAGAGATACGGATACCTATAATAAGGTGTTGATCTTTGTTGACAATAAAAGATCTGCAGACCGACTTTTTCAGGAACTTGAGCTTTCGTTTCCTGAAGAATGTACTGTGATCCACTCTAATAAAACCCAGAACTACAGATTGAGAAGCATAAGGCAGTTTGGAGACGGCTTCTGCCGGATTCTTGTTGCTACAGATGTTATGGCCAGAGGATTGGACATTGATGAGATAAGCCACGTGATAAGTTTTGATACTCCAAAATATCCCGAAAATTATATGCACAGGATCGGTCGAACCGGAAGGGCCGAAAAAGAGGGAATTTCTGTTTTACTTTCAACTCCTGCAGAAGAAGAAAACCTGCAGAAGATTGAAGAACTAATGAATATGGAAATTGAAAGAAATCCCCTTCCAGAAAACCTGGAAATTTCCACGAAATTAACTCCCGAAGAACAACCTGTCTCTCCCGAGATCTATAACCCCTCAAAAATAAACGACGAAGACGCTCCAGGCCCCGCTTTTCATGAGAAGAAAGATAAAAATAAAAAAGTAAATCTTGGAGGGTCCTACAGGAGAGAGGTTAAGAAAAAGTACAAAAAACCTAAAACGCGCGGCGATAAAAATTACAACCGAAGAAACAAAAAATAAGCTTCTTCAAATTCGAAAAGCGCCTGGATTTCAGCAATCATAAAGTTTCCATTCGATAAAATATGCACAAAAAAGTTGTGATTTGAAAAACCTGATTCTCTTTACGTAACACATTATTTTTAATTATAAAAGAGGAATTTTACTCCTAAGGTTCTGTTAATTTTCTATCAATGAAGTTAATTGCTACACTCTTCGTGTAATCCAAAAAGTTTGCTCCAAATTTATACAGATGCTAGCTCCCCGCGACATCTTCAGAATAAGCTTTAAAAAAATCAGGAAATTCTTAAACATTATTCCTACATTAATCTGATTTTTAACATAAAAACAAATTAGCCTGCTGTGAAAAATTAACTTTTTTATGTTATTTTTAACTTATCGTTTCTCCCCCGAAGCTTAAAAGTAGAGCCTTCCTTTAAGCTTGAAATGTTTGAATTTTGACCACCAATTCTATGAAAAGAAGTAGCCGTATTGTGGGAGAACATTTAATTAAAGAGTCGTCCCGCTCTTTAGTTAAATGGGACAGTTTAGAAGATCATCAAATCCTGATCTTCGTAACAAACCTGCGTTCATTTGAAATTGTTTTCACCAATCTCGGAGCTAGCCACTACCTCAAATCCAGGGAAAATACAACTATTAGAAAAGAACAAAATCAATTCAAAAAATTCATTCATAAGGAGGATTACCAGGATTTTGTTCTGCATTTAGAATCTTTAGAGAATTTATCTAAGGATCGTGAAGAAGAAATTACTGTAAGAGTTAAAAGTCCGCTTCGGGGTGTAAAAAAAATTTCTTTCAGGCACAGGCTTTATTCGGGAGCCGGTAATGAAAAAGATCAATTAATCATTGGGTTTGGAAGAGAAGTAAAACCCTCTGCACCACAAAGCCCTGGAGTTGCCCAGCGTTTCTATGAGAAGGCATTGCTCCAAAATTGGAAAAAGCACAATACATTAATAGATGCCATAAAAGAGGGGTTCTGTGTCGTAGATATTCTTTTCGACGCTCAAAAAATCCCTGTAGATTACCTGTTTCTGGAAAGCAACCATACTTTCGAAAAGCAAATAAAATTCAGCCATATCAATGAAAAGACGATAAAAGAACTTTCTGCCGGACATAAGGAGCATTGGTTCAAAATTCTTGGCAAAGTTGCTCTCACCGGTGAACCTGTACAATTTGAATGCTTCTCACAAGATCTTGATCAAAGCTGGTTTAATGTTCACGCCTTTCCCATAGGGGAAGAAGAAAATTATCAAGTAGGACTGCTACTTAGTAATATTACCCGTGAAAAAATTTGGGAAGAAAAGTTTAATAAAACTGAAGAACTTAAATTTTCCGAAGAACAAATTCGCAGCGAAGAACTTTTTCAGAATTATCATTTATATAAATCTATTTTCAACAACACCACTATTGGTCTAGGTATATTAAAACCAGTTTTTAAGAAAAATGGAGAGCTTGTGGATTTTCTATACTTACGTGCAAATAAACTTCTACTTGATCACTATCCCGAAAATATAATAGGACAAAGCTATCTTAGATTTAATCCTGTCTCTATCGATAACGGTGTCTTTGAAGCATTTAAGAACGTTATGTTATCGGGTACAACAGATGATTTTGATATAAAAAGCACTGAAAAAGGAAAGAAGAGCTGGTACAGAATGACCGGCAGGCGTGAAAATAATTTACTAATAATTTCTATTGAAAATATTTCCCAAAGAAAAATAAAAGCCAACCGGCTTAAGGAAAACATTCGGTTTAAAAAACAGATAGCAGAAGCCTCTCCCGACATCATCATGATCCTGAATTTGCATAAAGAAAATGTACGGTACATCAACCGTGACATGGCAGACCAGCCGGGAATGAGGAAAAAGGACATTGATGGTATGCCCATTTCCTGTATTCTTCCCTTTATACATCCCCACGACCGTGAGAAGGCCATGAATTTCCACAATGAAATCACAGATGCAGAGAACAGGGAAATTTTTGATATAGAATTCAGATTTCAAACAAGTGACAATTACTTTGAATGGTTCAACGCCCGTGCAAAAGTTTTTATGCGTGATAAAGATTCTAAAGTATGTGAATATATTCTCCTGCTTCGAAACATAAATCAACAAAAGGAAACGCAAAAAGCTTTGCTCCAGGCTGAAAAATTATCCATTAAGGGTGAAGTCGCCAGGACCCTCGCTCATGAGCTACGAAACCCAATGGCCAGCATAGGAATGGTTGCAGATATTCTGGCAAAAAAAAACAAATTGGAGGACACCCCGGAAAATGCCAATTACATAGAAGTCATTAAAAGAAGTACCAAAGTCCTCAATAAACTGGTAAATGATCTCTTGAGCTCTTCCAACTACACCGCCTTTAGTCCTGTTAAATGTTGTTTGGCAGAAACTCTCGATAAAGCACTTCAGGACGCCGGGGACAGAATTTACCTTACGGGGGTTAAGGTAATCCAGGAATACAAAGGAAATTATAACGTTCTTGCCGATCCTGAAAAGTTGAAAATTGCGCTGTTGAATATCATAGTTAACGCCAGCGAAGCAATGAATCCAGATGAAGGAGTCCTTCATTTAAAAATTGTAAGAAATCGAAATGATCATGTTCTCACCATAGAAGATAACGGCTGCGGCATGGAAAAATATCAACTCGATAAACTCTTCGATGCTTTTTACACTCAAAAACCTCACGGCGTGGGAATTGGCTTAAGTTCTGTAAAAAGTATCCTGGAAGAACACGATGCTAAAATAGTAGTAGACAGCAAAATAAACGAGGGAACGACCTTTCAGCTGACCTTCCATCGCTATGAAAGTTTTCAAAGAACTTAAACATCTTGTGCATTAGAAGAGTTTAATTATTATCTTCGGCAACAAAAATTGAAGGTGATTTTGCCATGACTTTTTTGAAAAGAATATCATTGTTATTTAATAACCGAATTACAAACCTATGGGCTTAGTAGACTCAATAGGAAACAGCTTCATGAAGAGGCGGCTGGACGAGCTTGACAGGTCGATTTTTAATCCTCATGAAACCCAGCACGACGTACTTCGTAATTTGCTGCATAAAGCAAAGAATACGGTATATGGCAAAGAACACCATTTTTCAGAAATAAAAAATTACCGGCAGTTTCAAGAACAGGTTCCAGTCATTGATTATGAAAACCTGCTGCCTTATATAGAAAGATTGCTCAAAGGTGAGCAAAACATGCTTTGGCCATCTAAAATAAAATTTATGGCTAAATCTTCAGGGACTACCGGTGCAAAAAGTAAAATAGTTCCTGTTTCTTCTGAAGGTTTACACCAATGCCACTACCAGGGAGGTAGAGATATGCTTGCTCTGTATATTCGGAATTACCCTGACGCCAAATTATTTTCGGGAAAGAACCTCTCTATCGGCGGCAGCCAGGAAAGTAAATTTTCGGGACAGGATGAGGATTTCTATATTGGAAATATTTCGGCGATTGTAATGAAAAATCTTCCCTTCTGGGCACAATTTGGAAGAACTCCGGGTCTTGAAGTCACGATGATGAATAACTGGGAGGAGAAGATGAGAAAGATTGCGGACATTACCACTCAGGAAAATGTGACCAGTCTCGCAGGTTCGCCCATGTGGATGTTATTATTGCTACAGCACATCATAAAAGAGCAAAAAATCGAACACATTCAGGATATCTGGCCTAACCTTGAAGTTTTTTTTCATGGGGCAGTGTCTTTCATTCCATACCGTCCTTTGTTTAAAGAACTTGATAAAAATAAAAGTCTGCGGTACCTGGAGATTTATAATGCTACGGAAGGTTTCTTCGGACTTCAGGATCTACCTAATGACCCTTCTTTGTTGCTCATGCTGAATTATGGAATTTTCTATGAATTTATTCCCGAAAAAGACTATTCCAAAGAAAATCCTACGGTTTTGTCCCTGGACCAGGTAGAGATTGGAAAAAAATATTCTATGGTCATTTCCACCAATTCTGGTTTGTGGCGATATAAAATTGGTGATACAGTAAAATTTACGAGTACAAATCCGTATAGATTTGTAATAAGCGGCCGAACCAAGCACTGTATCAATATTTTTGGAGAGGACCTGTTTATGGAACATGCAGAAAAAGCGCTGGAGATTGTGTGTAAAAAAACCGGTGCAATTTTAAAAGATTATACTGCTGCGCCATATTTCTATGACACCCGTAAAAAGGGATATCATGAATGGCTTATTGAGTTTGTAAAATCTCCTGCTAGTCTCAGCGAATTTGCAGAACTTCTGGACAATGCTCTGTGGGATCTAAACGATGATTACGCGCAAAAACGAAAAAATAATGTAGCCATTGAAGCTCCTGTTGTGAGGGAAATGCCTTCGGGAACCTTTTATGAATGGCTAAGGCAGCACGACAAGCTGGGAGGCCAGCACAAAATCCCACGTCTTTCCAACGAGCGTAAACTGGTAGAAGAATTACTTGCCATAAGCAAGTCCATTTCCCCCGAAATGAAGAAAAGCTAGGTTCTCCTACAATTGTTCTTGTAGAAGCTCATCCAGAAGTTTTCTGAAAGCTTTAGAATTCCAATCGGCCGCGCCGGTTTTTGACACCACAATTTCCCCTTCACGTGAAAGCACATAAGTAGTGGGTAAACTAGCGGCATCTAACATTCTAGATGGTTGAGAGAGCGGTTGATATACGGGCAGGTTATAATCTTTCTTTCTCATAAAGGAGTTTAGCTTCTCCTGCTCTTCCGAAGAAACAAAGAAGAACTGAACCCTGTCACCATAGGTGTCAACGATTTTCTGAAAAGAAGGCATTTCTGCAATACATGGCGGGCACCAGGTAGCCCAGAAATTGATTATAACTACTTCACCCCTGGCCTTTTTCAAATTCGAAATATTGCCTTCCATATCTTTAAGCCGCCAGTTATAATCAAGCAGTTGATTACGTTTGGTTTCTGGAATTGTGGACGGACTAAAAGAAATGATTCTGTTTAATTGAACCTGTATTGGTTTTCTTGTTGCAGGAATAAAAAGCAGGACAATGATCACAAGAAACAGAATGTTGGACCACTGATTTTTTAAAAATTTCATTCAATAAAGTTGAAATATAAAAGTACAAAGATTCTTTTTCAGCATAGTCAAAAATGTCATTTTGTTTAGCCTTTTCAGAACATGTAGAGATAAGAAAATCTTCACTTTTTGTATCTTGTAGCAAAAATTATTTAATATGAAAAAACCGATAAAAAGGTACACTAAGCTGACTCTGGGCGTGATCTCTGCCTTTAGTATTACGGCATGTGGTTCGGGGAATGAACAAAAACCTGCACCAGCAAATCCTGTTGTTCAAAATTCACAAGTGAACCAAACTACTATGACAAATGATTTACTAAAAGAATGGGAAGGACCCTATGGAGGAGTTCCCGCATTTGATGAAATGAATCTGGAGAATCTTTATCCCGCCATTACCAAAGGGATTGAGATGCATCTGGAAGAGATTGAGGCAATTGCCAATAATCCCGCACCTCCTACTTTTGAAAATACCATTGTAGCGATGGAAAAATCTGGGGAGGCTTTAGATCGTGCTTTCACTTTCTACAGCATCTGGAGCAGCAACATTTCATCCCCGGAATTCAGAGAGATCCAGGGAGAATTATCTCCGAAGATTTCAGAATATTCTTCAAAGATCTCCCAAAATGAGAAATTATTTCTGCGTATAAAAGCAGTTTACCAAAATTCACTTCAAGATCCGCTTCCCGATGATCAACAGCGAACAGTACAGCTGGTTTATGAAGAATTCGCCATGGAAGGTGCAGATCTTAATGAAGCAGATAAACAGCGATATGCCGAGATTAACAAAGAACTTTCCAAACTCTACACTCAATTTTCAAATAATGTTTTGGCAGACGAAGAGAATTATGTGGTTTATTTAAAGGAAGATCAATTAAGCGGATTATCTGAATCTTTCATTACCGCAGCTGCCAAAGCTGCAGCCGATCGTGGAAGAGAAGGTGAATATGCCATTTTGAACACCCGTTCTTCAATGGATCCTTTCCTTACGTTCTCTAACGACAGGGAAGCGCGTCGAAAAGTTTGGAACAATTACTACTCCCGTGGAGACAATAATGATGAGTTTGACAATAAAGACATTATCAAACAAATTTTACTGTTGCGTGATGAACGGGTAGAACTTTTAGGGTACGATAATTACGCACAATGGAGGTTACAAAACCGAATGGCTAAAACTCCCGAAAGAGCTATGGAATTGATGGAAGCCGTTTGGCCAGCTGCTCTTAAACGAGTTGAAGAGGAGGTTCAGGATATGCAGGCAATCGCCAATGCCGAGGGAAAAGATATCACCATAGCACCCTGGGATTACCGTTATTACGCCGAAAAAGTGAGAAAGCAACGATATGACCTCGATTCTGAAGAAGTCAAACAATATCTACAACTTGACAAGCTCACTCAGGCTCTATTTTATACAGCAGGAGAGCTTTTTAATTATCAATTTGAATCCGTACCCCAAGGCACTGTGCCGGTGTTTCATGAAGATGTAAAGGTGTGGGAAGTAACCGACAAAACGACCAGTGAACATATAGGTTTATGGTATCTAGATCCTTATGCGCGCAAGGGAAAACGTTCGGGAGCATGGGCAACGCAATACCGAAGCCATTCCCATCTTGATGCTGAAGAAACAGTATTGGCATCCAACAATTCAAACTTTGTAAAACCTGCACCGGGTGAACCTGCGTTGATTTCATGGGACGATGCAACCACTTTCTTTCATGAGTTTGGACATGCGCTGCATTTCTTCTCTTCAGAAGTTAAATATCCTACTTTAAACAGCGGCGTGAGAGATTATACGGAATTTCAGTCACAACTTTTAGAGCGCTGGTTGTCTACAGATGAAGTGATCAATCAATTTTTAGTGCATCACGAGACTGGTGAGCCAATTCCGCAGGAACTGGTCAAAAAGATCAAAAAAGCATCTACTTTTAACCAGGGATTTGCCACGACCGAATTTCTTGCGTCTGCTCTAATGGACATGAAATTACACACCACAGATCCTGAAGAAATAGACATGGCTACTTTTGAGGAGGAAACACTTACTGCGCTTAATATGCCAGAGGAGATCGTGATGCGTCACCGCACCCCGCATTTCGGACATGTTTTTTCAGGCGAAGGTTATGCAACCGGTTATTATGGATATTTATGGGCAGATGTTTTAACTTCTGATGCTGCTGAAGCCTTTACGGAAGCTCCGGGAGGTTTTTATGATGAGACAGTAGCCGAAAAACTGGTAAAATACTTGTTTGCACCACGAAATTCAATGGATCCTGCGGAAGCATACCGGCTTTTTAGAGGCCGTGATGCCAACATAGATGCTTTAATGAGAGATCGTGGCTTCCCGGTACCTTCAGAAGAAGGAAGCGAGGAATAATCACTCAAACTTCCAGGAGGAAGTTCTAAAAACCGGTTAAAAAGTAGTTGTCATTCCGACGCAGCCGGATAGGATTCTGAAAAAGGATTCAAAAATGACATTTTTGAATCCTTTTTAATCGGTTTCCTTTTAAAGCAATTCTTTAAAATGATCTTTGAGCGCAGCATTTGCGGCGTGGAAACCACACATTCCATGTACTCCCCCACCCGGTGGAGTTGACGAGGAACAAATGTAGACCCGCGGATCTGGCGTACTGTAAGGGTTTATCTTTGCTATAGGCCGGGTAAAAAGTTGTGTGATATCCTGTCTTCCGCCGTTTATATCCCCGCCCACAAGGTTAGGATTGAACTGTTGCAACTGATGCGTATTCTTGGTAGAACGAGCCAGAATGGTTTCTTTAAATCCTGGAGCTGCTTTTTCAATCTGGTTCTCAATTTCTTTTGTGAAATCCTTTGTACTGCCGTTGGGTACATGGCAATAAGCCCATGCCGTATGTTTTCCTTCAGGAGCACGGGAATTGTCAAAAGGAGAATGTTGAGCCACGAGTACGTAAGGCTTATCTGTAATATTCTTCTCGTGAATTCCCTTTTCTGAGACCTCTATTTCTTCCGAAGAGAATCCAAGATGAACCGTTCCGGCTTTTCTGCATTTTTCATTGGTAAAGGGAATTGGTTCACTTAAGGCCCAATCTATTTTGAAAACCCCGGCACCGTAATTATATGTTTCCATTCGTTTTCTATAAAGGGAACTAAAATTCGTTCCTTTTATATTCAACAGCTGTTTTGGAGTGAGGTCGAACAAATAGGCATAGGCATTGGGAAGTTCCTGCACATTTTCTACGAATGTGTTCAGAAATAATTCCCCGCCTAAAGATTTGTAGTAGCTTAAAAGTGCTTCGGTGAATTTACCTGCACCTCCTTTTGGGAACGGCCATCCATATTTATGAGCTGTTGTGGTCAATACCAAGCCAAAAGAAGCAGATGCCAAACTGGTCAAAGGCAAAGTAGAATGCGCCGCCGAACCGTAAAAAAAGGTCTTAGATTTGTCATTTTTGAAGTAATGGTTTACCAGCAGTTTTGCAGATGGTAAAGCCTTTAATCCGAATTTCATAAACATGAAAGGGTGAGCAGGAATGCCGAGCGGCCCTAGAAGGTCTTTATCCAGCTTATTCCAGTTTTTTACCAGTGGTTCAAAAATATTGAGGTAGCCTTTTTCATCTTCTCCCAATTGGGCAGCAGTTTCATACAAATTCTGGTAACAGGCATAAGCAGTACCGTCGTTGAATGGATGAGCATATGCGACTTCAGGATAAATCCATTCCAGCCCGTGTTCATGCAGCGGAAGACTTCCAAAAAATGGAGAGGCTATCCCCATTGGCAAAATTGCCGAACCTACATCATGTTTAAATCCCGGAAGAGTTAGCTCATTTGTACGGGTGGCACCACCGGGAGTGGAAGCCTGTTCATAAATAGCAGTTTTTAATCCTTTTTCCTGCAGCCGTATGGCAGCTGCAATTCCATTACTTCCACTTCCAATAATTATGGCATCGTATTTTTCAGGCATTAGGGCAAATCATTTAGATCCAGATCCTCCAGATATTCTTTAAATGTAATTGATCCGGTTTTTTCTCCAATCATATCATTTGAGGTGATAAATTTAAAATAACTTAATTTAGAAGAAATATCGTCATTAAGCATTTCGGGAAGGAACATGCCGAAATCGGCTAATTTTTGAGGAACTTTTACAATTTGTCCTCCTATTTTCTCCTGAACCATTTCGGCCATTTCAAGGCGCGTATGAACTAAGGGTCCACCAACTTCTATAATTTCGGGACCATCCTCAAGATAGTTACATATAAATTTAGCTAAATCTTTTTGGTGAATACTGTTTGTTTTGGCTTCACCACTTCCCACAATGGGAATGATACTCCTTTTTGCCATAATAGCAAGATCATTTAAGCCGGAGAAAAAACCTACCGGCCTAATGATCGTATAATCAATTCCTGAAGCGCGTAAAGCATCTTCAAACCTCTTATGAGCTTTAGCTATGCGGAATTCCTTTCCTTCATCGGCACCCTTGATAGAAACATACACAAATCGTTGTACGCCATTTTTCTTCGCATCGTCAAGGATATTATTATTCCCGAAGAAATCAATTTCCATAAAAGAATTGCCATGACTGGAAAAAAGACTTACGCTTTGTCCCATCGTTGAAATTACGAGACTTATATCTTTGGTGATATCTTTAATTTCAGAAGTACCCTCACTGGCGTCGGCTCGCCATACATCAGAGGTGTATGGTAAAACTTTCGAGGCACCTTCAGAAGAATGAACCAGTGCCCGCATTGGGATGTTTCTTTCCTTTAAAAGTTTAGAAACTTCCAAACCAAGAGCTCCTGAAGCTCCTGCAACCAAAACTTTTCCTTTCATTTTCGCATTTTTCGATCATCCATTAAGATCATCTATTGTATTGGAAATTTAAGCAATAAAACAGGAGATAAATTCTCTGTACACAGGGATTAACAAAAATTTAGTCTCTGCATCTTTAAATACCAGCACTTTTTGTAAGCTCTCGTTCCATCTCCCTCTTTCGAAAGCTTCTTATTTTCTCCTTTGCCTTTGTGAGGGACAGCTTTCGTCGCTTTTCCTTAATGGATCTCTTTTTCCGAAGGCCAACAATAAGATTGGAAAGAGATTTTTTCTCCTTTGGTTCCATGGTTTCAAGATGTGGTTTTAGAAGCGCATAAATTGTTTTTGCATCCATAACAAAATTTTTAAGGCTTTGAAGAATCCAAAGCTATCTGATTTTCCAGTTTAATATACAAAAAATATCCTTTATGATATTTATAATGAGAATGATGCAATTCTTCAAAGGAATTTGCATCTCTCTTTACATTAATCGCAAAATGATAAAAAGTATATCATTTCTGAAGTCAAAAAAAATGGAATTGAAATTAATTCAATCCCATTCTTTTTTATGATCTATTAATTTGTATTAGTCCTTACCAATAAATTTGAAGAACTTGCTTTCCCCACCGTCTTTAGTTTCCTCCTGATAAAGAAACTGCAGATCATTTTCATCAAATATCCTGAAAAATTCTTCCCATGAAATATCTTTTAGATTATCTTCAGCATACCCCGGAAAATTGATACGCAGCAAGCCTCCACCTTCTCCGTTGCTTTGAGTACTTTCGACAACTGAAGGTATTCCCTTTCTTTCTTCTGCCCATTTCTTGATCTCACTATGATCTGTAGTAGTTTTTGAATCTGATTTATTGGCCATGTCTGTATTTTTTTAAGTTAACACTGCTGAATTTCATCCATTTCTATCAATTACCGAAGAGGTTTAACATCAAAGACGGCTTTATGTTAAGGCTATGTAAATCAGTAAAAGGGAGCGGATCAATGCCTTCCGCTGTAAAGTCGCTTTTTCCAGTAACCTATTTTATAATAACTAAAAGCCGCCCCAGCAGCAATTAAATTGGAAATTGGAAAAGACCACCAGATTCCTTCATAACCCAGAGAGGTTTTATGGGATAGAACATAAGCTACAGGGAATCGTACAATCCAAAGACTTAATATGGAAATAAGCATAGATGCTTTCGTAAATCCGGCCCCATTGAAAACTCCGTTAAGCACTTGCTGAACTGCGAGGAGTCCAAAACTGGGTGCCATGATCTTGATGAAAAGAGAAGCATCTTCAATAACATCCGGCTCTTCGGGAATGAAGAATGCAGTAAGAGGTTCAGCCAGTAGAAACATGTAAATTCCAATGCCCGTAAGTCCGAAAAAAGCGATTTTATTGCTCAAATTTGCCACCTTCTCTGCCCGCTTTATTTTTATGGCTCCAATATTCTGCCCAACCAAAGATGTGGTTGCAATTGCCAGACCAAGCGCCGGAATGATGATAAAACTTAATATCCTGGCTCCAATTCCATAAGCCGCAACGACTTCGCTTCCAAAACTGGTAACCAGGATCACCATCATCGTCATTCCCAAGGCACGGGTAGATTGTTCCACACTTGCAGGAAAACCAAGTTTTACGATTCTTTTCAGAATATCAAAATCTGGCATCATTGAAGAAAAATCAATCTTTATTCCGCTCTTTCCCCTTAGCAGAATCGCTACTCCTATAACAGCAGAAATCCCCTGTGTAAAAACGCTGGCTACTGCTGCTCCTGCCACTCCGTAACCTGGAATGGGGCCATAACCGTAAATAAATAATGGGTCCAGTACCAGATTAAGAAGGACCGTCCCCAACACAATATATACCGGCAGCATTACATTGCCTATTCCGCGCATGAGCGACTGAAAAGCAAAGAATATGAAGAGAAAGACAAAACCAAGGGATGACACCTTGAAATAAGCAATAGATTCTTGCAGGATTTCGGGACCGGCCCCTATTATGTTCATTAAAGGTTCTGCTGCAAAATAGCTGATCCCGGCGAGCATGGTTGAAATAAAAAAGATGAGGGAAATGGTTTGAGAGGAGCTGAAATTCACCATTTTTTGATTATCCGCTCCTTTATATTGGGAAACCATTACAGTTCCTGCCAGAGTAAGGCCAGAACCTACTGAAAGCACCAGGAACAACACCGGAAAACTAAGACTTACTGCTGCCACGGCATTTGCTCCCAAACGTCCCAACCAGAAAGTATCAATAAGCTGATAGGCAGTTTGTAATATATTTGCGAAGATGATAGGAACCGCCAAACTAAACAAGGAATTAAAGATCTTTCCTTCGGTATATTTATTGGGTTTCTTCATATCCTGTAAAAATAAGGTTCAGCAGAAAGAATTTTCCTAAAATTCTAATAATTCATTTTTTCTAAAACAAGATTGAAAAATGTTCCTGCTTTTGTGTAGGATGCTTCCTTCCAGAAGTGATGAGTTTCGTCTATAATCGATAAAATAATCTCCTCATCTTTTTTACAATCATTTGATTGCCAGATACATATTTTTTATTTAAATTAACGAACGCTACAATTTTATTTTAACAAATCAAATTCACGTAGCATCAACTGCTGGAAAATAGTTTAATCATGAACGCACTAATAAGCTTATGGAGCAACTATACTGCAGAATTTTCCACCCTTCAAAAAGTAATCATCGCCTTGGTTTTGACCTTTATTGTTTGTGTGGCAATTCTGGCTATAGTCTTACTGTTTTTGGAAATAATTCAATGAACATCCTGAAACATTAAATGATTCTGCAATTATCCCTGCCCGCATTTCTTCTACAAATGATCGGGTAAAGAATTCATATGTTTTCTTTAATATTACAAATTCCCATCATTTACTTCTATCCAATATCCATCAGGATCCTGAAAGTAGATTTGCTTCACTCCGTCTGGGCGGTCATTGGTGGTATTTCCTTCACCTTCCCAGTTCTCAAAATGCACGTTTTGCTTTCTTAAGTGGTCCATTAGTCCCGACAAATCGTCTACATTTAAAGCCATGTGAACTCCTTTATGTTTTTTAATTTCTTCCACGCTTTCAATTAGATGAATCTGGACTTTGTCATTCAATGGGAACCAACGAATATGATTAGGCAGGCCGCCATTAGGAATCTCTTCCAGCCCCAGAATATTTTTGTAGAAATCGGCAGAAATGGAAAGATCCTTTACCTGTAAAGCATCATGATCTTTATTAAAATTAAAACCATTTTGTGCGGAAGAGACATGGGCAAAAAGTAGAACCATAACAGGCAAACAGGTACGTATCATGTAATGTAGTTTTAGAATTGAATAATAGATGACAACAAGATACAAAGTTTTCAAAGATGATCCTGAAGCTCTAGATACTTATAGGATCATAAGAGTAAATGCCACAGAACTAATTCTGTGGCATTTACTTATTAAAGAGGTATGGAAGGTAGCATTTTCAGAAGATCTAAAAAGGGCATTTCCCCTACTCTTCATATTTTTCATAAAACTTCTTTTGAATTTTACTTTGGGTACTTTTAGGCATAACCCGTCGCACAAAAGTGGTGACTTTATTTGCAGCTCCGGGAATGTAAATTCGTTCGCCATCCATCAGTGCTTTATAAGCACCTTCGGCAACTTCCTCTGGTGGGGCCATTAATTTATCTTTATGATGCACCACGTTTGTGTTTTCCATATCTGCGCGGGAGAAGAAATCTGTATCTGTTGGACCCGGACAAAGACAGGTTACAGTGACGGCGCTTTCCATATCTTCAAGCTCTGTTGCCAGGGCTTCTGAAAGGGATACTACAAAAGCCTTTGTGGCGTGATAAACAGCCATTAATGGGCCGGGTTGAAATCCGGCGATGGATCCCAGGTTTAGCACCCTACCTTCATTTCTGTCTACCATATCCCGAAGGAAAAGCCGGGTGAGATGTGTAAGTGACATCACATTAAGATGGATCAATTCTGAATACTTCTCTGGCGGAATATCTGTAAAATTTCCCCGCTGCCCTACTCCGGCATCGTTAACCAAGATATTTACCGGATACTTCCACGTTTTAACCTCCTCATAAATTTCCTGGGCAGCACCATCCTGTGCAAGATCTTTCACAATATATTTTACATCGATGCTATATTTTTTCTCAAATTCCGCAGCGATTTCTTTCAGCTTTTCCTCATTTCTAGCAACCCCAATAAGATTATAGCCATTTGAGGCAAATTGGATCGCAAGTTGTTTTCCAATTCCACTCGTAATTCCTGTAAGTAGTACCGTCTGATTGTTTTCCATTTTCATAACTTTCTATTTGTTGTACTCCAATAAGATAGACATATCAGGTTTACAGGTGGTTTAAAAAAGTCTTAAAAATGCCCTTTTTGGATATACATTTATAATTTTCTTCTAAAGATTACGAAGATATTCCTTCCTGTGTGCGTTTTTTGTAGCTGAAAAACATCTGTGAAACTGGAATCCACATCAATCCTGAAGCTAAAAACAAAATAAAAGAAACCCGAAGGTTGAAAAGATGTGCCAGATATCCTATTAATGGTGGCCCCAAAAGCATTCCAACGATTCCATAAGTGGCGATTATGGAAATGGCCATTCCTGCCGAATATTTGTTTGAAGTTCCCGCCAGGCTAAATGTCATGGGGATAATTGCTGCCACTCCCATTCCTACCAGGCTAAAACCTGTAATTGCCGGCCAAAAATAGGGGAAAATGATCATTAACAATATTCCTGCAGAAACAAATGAAGCGCTTAAGATATAGGTTCTTTCCATTCCTATTTTGTCTATTAGACGATCTGAGAAAAAACGGGAAAGGGCCATAAAAGTCATAAAGATCAAATAGCCCAGGGTAAAAATTTCCTGATTTACGACATCCCGAAAATAAACCCCGCTCCAGTCAAACATACCTCCTTCACAAACTGCGGCAAAAAAGACAAGCATGCCAAGGTAAAGAATAAATTTATCAGGTTTTCCCAGTTTTAATTTATTTCCTTCTGCAGCACGGTCTTTTGTGAGAAGAAATCTATAGCCGAAAATGGCAGCAATCATTCCAATTAAAGCAACCCACAGCAAGTGCTGTTCAATGGCAATATTCATTTTAATCATAAATGTAGAAAAACCAACGCCTGCCAAGCCACCTGTACTCCATATACCATGAAAGGAACCAATAATTTTCATGGGAAATGATTTTTGGAGCGTAAGTGACTGGGTGTTCATTGAAATATTCAGAATCCTCATGCAGAAGGAGAATAAACTGATAGCCCCGACTAACACCAAGATACTTTCGGAAAACCCAATTAGCACCAATCCTGCAGAGAATAAAACAAAGGAGATAAGCAAAGGGAAACGACTGTCAAACCTGGAGACGAGCCAGCCTGAAATAGGCAAACCTATAAGAGAGCTTACCGGCATCGCCAAAAGCAAATTGCCTAATTGTGCTTCATTGAGATCAAAAATGGCTTTTAAAGTTGGAATTCTTGACGCCCAGGTAGAAAAGAAGAAACCAGCTAAAAAAAAGTAAAGGCTCAGGGCAATCCGTTGTTTTGACTTTTGTTCCATATGCTCAATTGAGAAGCTGCAAATATCACAGCAATTTTTCTAAGGTTAAAACTTTCCAATATGTTTTTCACAGGCTTTCAAAGTGGAGATTTCTGAACTTGTCGGGGATTAAAGTTGCGTTAAAAACTTTTCTTCGGCTGGTGCATTCCTTAATTTTAAGGGACAACCTTCAGAAAATCAATATTATAAAATTAAATGAAAATGAAAATTGCAAATCTTAAAATGAAAGGAGAAAAATTATGTTAGCAATGAACTTTCGAGGACCTTTTCGGGTTCGCGCCGATTATGACACACCTTATCCTGAAATTGAACATCCTGAAGACGCTATCGTACGGGTATTGCGGTCTTGTATTTGTGGATCTGATCTACATTTGTATCATGGATTGGTACCTGATACTCGTGTAGGGTCTACCTTTGGTCATGAATTCATAGGTGAAATTGTAGAAGTAGGATCATCTGTCGAAAATGTAAAAGTTGGAGATAAAGTAATGGTCCCTTTTAATATCGCCTGTGGAAAATGTGCTTTTTGTAAGCAGGAATTGTATGGTAACTGCCATGAAGCCAATCCCCAAGCTACCGCTGTAGGCGGAATCTTTGGATATTCCCATACCGCCGGAGGATATAATGGAGGACAGGCAGAGTACGTGCGTGTACCCTATGCCGATGTTGGTCCCACCATCATTCCCGACTGGATGGATTCCGATGACGCGGTATTACTTACAGACGTGGTGCCCACGGGCTACCAGGCTGCAGAAATGGGCGGAATTCAGGAAGGCGATACAGTAGTGGTCTTTGGAGCCGGTCCTATTGGTATCATGGCTGCCAAATGTTCCTGGCTTTTTGGAGCAGGACGGGTTATTGTAATTGATCAACTTGATTACAGGCTGGAATTCGTGAAAAAATATGCGCAATGCGAAGTCTACAACTTCAAATCCTTGGAGGACCCCGTTGTTTTCATCAAAAAAATCACCGATTCACTTGGCGCCGATGTATGTATTGATGCCGTAGGAGCCGAAGCTGCCGGCTCACCTATGAACACTCTACTAGGTAGAAAAATGCTCATGCAGGGAGGATCTACTACTGCCCTTCAATGGGCCATCAATTCGGTAAAAAAAGGAGGAATCGTTTCTATTGTTGGAGTATATGGACCAATAGGTGCTTTAGTACCCATTGGAAATGTGGTGAACAAAGGTATTACGATTCGGGCTAACCAGGCTTCGGTTAAAAAGCAGTGGCCAAAAGTTATAGAGCACATTAAGAACGGCGTGATTGATCCCAAGGCTCTCATTACGCACCGTATCCCGCTGGAAGAAGTTGCAGAAGGTTATCACTTAATGTCCACCAAGCTGGATAATTGTATCAAGCCGGTCTTAATACCACCTTCAGCTTAAATCCAAGGACACATTGTTGAATCAATAAAATTATAATTATGACAGACGAAACCAATCCCGCCAATTTTCGATATAAAAAAGGCGGTGATCATAGCCATATAAAAGGATGGGGGATCGATGCCGATCCAAAAAATGATCCTACTTACCCCATGAAAAAAAGAACTGATGAAGAAACTGAAGGGTACACCTGGGAAAGGCCTGCACAACAGGAGGTGAAAATAGAAGTTCTTAAATCTGTAGAAAGGCCAAATATTACAGCTGTTTTTGGGACATCACAACCTCCAAAGGGATTAAGTGGAATGATTCGCCGGGGTGCTTTTAAATATAGCGAGAATAGTTACGGGCGATGGATACCGCTTATTCTGGCCGACAGAGTTGCCGAGTATGAAGGAATTATTGAAGACATTAAACAGGGGCATGTTCCCAATTTCTTTGTAGAACATGGCTGGACGGCAGAATGGAAATACAATCGCAAAAATTTTCTTATTAAAACAGCTGCTGTGGTAGGAATTACAGCAGGTATTGCGACTTTCTTACTTTCGCGCAGTTGTAATAATTGCGAAACCGATGAAAGTTAGTCCATTTTTTAAAAAGCCTTAGTACTATTTTCCAAGGGTTGTTTAAATGATCTGGTAAAAATCATTTAGAAAATAAATTTTAAATGATGCTAATCAGGATGTTTAGACAACCTCTTTTTCTTTACTAAAAAATAAAGAAGCCTACCTCTTCGGAAGTTTAATAACGGTTTCCACACCTTCCACTCCTTGCCTGTTTCGCACTTCAAAAGAATAATGGTTACCATAAAGGTTCTTTAAGCGGTCATTTAAATTCGCTAATCCCACGCCTTTCTTCAGAAGTCCGGCGTGTTCTTCTGTAATTTTCTCACCATCATTTTCTACCTTAAGGACAATATATTTTCCCTCTCTATAGGCAGAAATATAAATTTCAAGATCTGTGTGCCCATAAGAATAGCCGTGCTTAATGGAGTTTTCAATTAAAGGCTGCAGCAAAAGAGCAGGAATTTTTGTCGATAAAATAGCTTCATCTATATCTCGGGTAATCTTCAAGTGATCTGAAAACCGGATGTTGAGAATATTGAGATAATAATCAAGCGTCTGCAATTCCTTCTCCAATGTAATCTCATTGGTTTCACTACTGTAGAGAATTTCTCGCAAAAAATCACTGAGATCCGCAATTGTATCTTTTGCTTTTGAAGCATCAAGATCTGCCAGTACCGCGATACTGTTGAGCGTGTTGAATAGAAAATGCGGTTGTAATTGAGAGGAAAGCATTTTCATACGGGTGTTTACCAATTGAGTTTCCAATATGCGGCGTTGGCTTTCGGCTTCCTTTACCTGCTTCACATAATAATAAGTGTAAATGATAAACACCATTGCGAAATAGATGAGAAAATTCAAATCTATCACAGCCATAAACCTGTGAAGACTATAGCTTATTTCATACTCCGACCAGGAAATACGTTCCGTTATGATTCCTATAAAATCGAAAATGAGCCGAATGATTAAACCAATTAAAATGGAGAATATAGTATGTATGCAAATGATTTTGACCCAGGAGTAGTTTTTATAAAGAAATCTCTTGGTACTAACTGCAATCAAAGACATATAGGTTACCACAGTAAACCAGTCTATGAGCACATTAAACACAAGAAAATCATACCAGGGTTCAAAAGTCTCTTGGACGTAGTAAGTACGCATATATCCAAATTTGACAATATAAACCACATCAAACAAAGCGTAAAAGCCACCCAGTAGCAAAATTAGCTTAGTGTCAATGTAGTTCTTAATAGCTGAAGCTGCCATCTATTACATTCCTATTTTTTCCAGGAATTCTTTCTTGTTGGACTTACTTATATGAAGGAGTTTACCATCAGACATTTTTGCATCCACTTCGGAATACTCAGAATGGACAATCTCCTTCAAATGATTAATATTTATAATAGTTGACCTGTGAATTCTACAAAAAAAGGCATCGTCCAGTATTCCCTCCAGGTTACTGAGAGATTCCCTCAATACATATTTGTTTTTTTCTGAAAAAATTTCAGCATAATAACCAGAGGCCAGTATGTACAGAATATTAGAAGGATTTAGAAGTATAGTTTTGTTACCCTGCTTTACCGGAATTCTCGCCACAGGTGCCGCTTTCTTTTTTTCCTGCGAGTACATCAAAAATAAATCACTGATTCTTTTTTCAAACTGGTTATCGGCTTCAGACCGGGAGATTTTTAAAACCTTCGAAATTGCTTTATGAAATCGCTGATCTTTAAAAGGCTTCAGCAGGAAATCAAAGGCATCAACATCAAATGCTTTTGTGGCATAACCGTCGTATGCTGTAACAAGCACTACGATTGGCTTTTGTTCCAGTTTAATATTTTGCAGAACTTCAAAGCCATTCATATCTTTCATGTTGATATCCAGAAAAACGAGTTGCGGCGCCAGCCTATTGATTTTCTCAATCGCTGTTTTCCCATTGGTACACTCTCCTACCACTTCAATTTCTGCAACCTCTTCGAGGAGGTTCAAAATACGTTTACGTGCCAGCTCTTCGTCGTCAACAATGATAGCTTTCATTCCTCTTAATTCTTCTAAACTAATTTACAAATAATTAGGTTATTTTTAACGATTTATAATTTTAATAGAATGATTCACCTCCTTTTATCATGCATTTCATGTTTGACATAATTTTTTAATAAATGAGAATTCCAGAATTGTTTACGATTCTACTTCTTGAGCACCACCACCTATTTCCTAATTAGAAATCATGGAGCATGACAAAACCATCAGGGATAGAGAACCCGATGGTCTTAAAAATGGCATTTTATTCAAACATTCTAATTGCTGGCTACTCCGGTGTTACTGGCGTGAGGATTAAATTTGAATTTAATTCTCTTTTTGTCCCCATCTCTTTCTAGCTTCACTTTATAAAGACTTTTAGTTATTGTCGCGCCTTCTCCCTTGGCAACATATACATTTTTAACCATTTCCCAGCCTTTATGATCACGGTACAACTGGTGGCGAAGTTCTGCAGGCAGCAGGATATTTACAAAGCGCTGTTTAGTTTTTTGTAAATTTCCTTCTTTATCAAAAAAGGCACGTAAAGATCCTTTACTACTGTTAAAGCTAACTTCGTAGGAATCGTATTTCTTATAGGCTACTTTGTTCATAAAATTTTCGATGCTGAAATATTCATCCATAAATGCCAGAGGATTCAGTTCAAATTCTCTGTGGTAAGATTCATTTACAACAAATGTAAACCTGTCGCCATCTTCGGTAACTTCTGAAGATATTGGTGCAAAGCCAATTTTTGCCTCGTCTAGTACTGTAACTCGCTGTGCGTTGGCGACTGCAGACCAAAACATCAGCACTAATAAAATTCCAAGAGTTCTCATAATG
Organism: Salinimicrobium maris; assembly: GCF_049680855.1. Lineage (NCBI taxonomy): Bacteria > Pseudomonadati > Bacteroidota > Flavobacteriia > Flavobacteriales > Flavobacteriaceae > Salinimicrobium > Salinimicrobium maris. Next base: position 497,293 of record NZ_JBMPGS010000002.1, read on the forward strand.
ATAAATTTTTAAATGATTGTTACTTCGTTTTTTGAGTGATATAAATTTCTAACACTAAAGTAACTCACGTCATCTTGATTGCGGCGTAGAATGATTTGATTAGGAGGAAAGATGGTATTGATTCAATAAATATTTGATGTAAAACATATTAAGACGCTCTTAACTCTTGGTGTATCCTAAATAATCCATACATAGCAAATTTTATACAATTCAACTCTCTTTAATGGTCATCTGCCGTTTCTCTTTATGTAAATTTTCTAAGAATCGAAATTGCTGCATAAAACTGATTGAATTTTTTATAATTTTCTTAAAGCCAGTTAATTTTATCGACGCTTTTCGTAATTTAGTAGAAAAGGATGTCTCAGGAATACCTCTCAGGCTGCTCCTTTACAAAAATCCTCTAATCTTTTTACGCTTGGCCTCCTTTTTATCATTCAGGAAATAAAAATGTAGGCAATGACCATAGAAGAAAAGCTCACATCTTTCGCACCTTTTGCAGATATGATGCCTGGCGCGATCGTCGTTCATGAATTGCCCGATTTACAAACTGTTTACATGTCTTCCAAAGGCCTTAAGGGGTTAGGTTTAAGCTTTAGCGAACTAAAAAATATGGGAAGTGAATACCATTCCAAGTTTTTCAATAATAAAGACATGGAAGATTACATCCAGAAAATTAGGAAATTACTGGAAGACAACGATCCTGAAGAGACTTTCACTTTTTTCCACCAGGTAAAACTAAAAGAAAAAGAAGATTGGGTGTGGCACATTGCCTCCAGTAGAATTTTTCACGTTGATAGTAAGGGAAATCCTACACACATCATTACGGTTGCTTTTCCTGTGGACCAAATGAAACACATTCCCAATAAAGCGCAGCGTTTTCTTGCAGAAAATGAGTTTTACAGGAAAAATTATCAAAAATTTCTCTCCCTTGGCAAGAGGGCGAAACAGGTGCTAAAATTAGTTGCTATAGGAAAAAGTTCGGCCGAAATTGCTGAAGAATTATACATCTCTGTAGATACTGTAAACACACATCGGAAAATTATTAAGCAAAAATTGGAAATATCTACTACCTATGAATTCACTGTATATGCACATGCTTATGATCTCATATAGGCATAAAAAAATCGGGGCCCCCTACTTCCCCGATTTTTTAAGTGCCATTGATCATATTAGTTAATATTTTCAGTTCCTTAGAACCAAAAAAATAATTTGATCAACTTTACAGGTATAAATATAAAAGAAGATAAAAAGACAGACAATACCTACTTTTAGTGATTTTTCGTTTCTACTTCCAAAAAAGGCCTTTACAGAACAATTTTTATTTTCCGAAATTACCAGATAGGAGCTTTCCTCCACGTTTTCAACTCTAAAAAGTATTTAAATTTCAGAAACAGAAGGGAGATTAATTGATTCTTTTCAATAAAAAAACCCGGCTTATAGGCCGGGCTGAAAATATAATTAAAATGTCTTGTATTAGATTGCAGGATTCTGGCTTACTGCATCTTCTACTGGCTGTTCCTGAGTTGAAAGTGAATCTACTTCTATTACAGGAGTTTCTTCAGGTTGAATTTTTTCTACTTCAATTTGCTCAATAACTTCTACTTCTTCAGTTGTTTCAGCCGGAGTTTCTTTGCAAGAGGTAAAACTTAAAACTAATGCGATTACTGCAAAAGTCAAAAATGATTTTTTCATTTAAAGATCAATTTATTGTTTTTGATGCGCCAAATGTAATAGATATTGCGTTTCATTTATTAGAAGGTCAAAAATATTTTAATAGAAGTTAAACACCTCAATATAAATACATTACCCTTCCTAAGAACGATAGATTTCTATAAAAAAAAACATCTGAACATATTTTTTCTTCCGGAACCCGGGAACTTCATCTTTTTTCCCTCTTATGTCGGTATGTTTCCATCTGTCTGGCTTAACTGTTATCGCCATACTTTTGTCATGATTTGTACTGCAGCAATTTCTGGAAGAAAAGCTTTACCTCCTTCAGGTCTTCCACACGATAATCGGCATAGGTTTGTCGACCATGTTCTCCTACAAGAATACCAATTCCATTTTTAACATATTCAAAGGCATCTTCGTCTGTAACATCATCCCCTACATAAACCGACAGCTGATTTTCTTTTTTGCTAAGCACAGTTTTCAGGAACTCCACAGCCCTGCCTTTGTGCCAATCTATCGCAGGCCTTATTTCGATCACTTTTTTCCCATCTGCTTTTGTAACTTCCGAATAATCGTTCAGCACAGCTGAAACGATATTATGTACCTTTTCTTGCTCTTCCTGTTTTACCTGCCGGTAATGAATGGCCATTGTAAATTTCTTCCGCTCAAAATCTGTCCCCGCTATTTCTTTTAGCTTTCGCTTCAGAAGAGGTTCAATTTCATCAAATACGGGAATTACTTTTACCGCTTCTTCATGATCTTTGGCGAAACCATTGGGACCCGAAATTTCAAATCCGTGGCTGCCGGCATAAAAAAGATCTGGCAAATTCACCCTTTTTCGAACATCTGCCAGGCCGCGCCCGCTTACCACCGCCAGTGGAAATCTCTTCGACAACTCCTGAACGAGCCCGCGCATCTCTTCCGAAATTGCTGCGTCATCGTGATGTTCTACGATGGGAGCCAGCGTACCGTCAAAATCCAGGAACAGCAGCGTATCTTCACTCCCAAAGCGAGCTGTAATCTTCTGAAAATTTTCCAAAGCAGAAGGTAAATCTGTTGGTTGTTTTTCTAATTTATTTTTCGTCATACCTTTCCGAATTAATTTTCTGGTTCTACTTCTTGAGCCTCGAAAAAAGTGCTTCCACATCCTTTTTTTGCAATAGCTCAGTACCAGGTGATTTTATGGTTGCACTTCCGCATGCTAATCCGTATAAAATGGCATTTTCAACAGAGTTTCCTTGAGCAAGACTATAAGTAATGCCCGCCACCATGCTATCTCCTGCTCCTATAGAACTTACATGTTCTACCTGAGGTGCAGGAAAGTGTTGAAAAGTAGAATTATTTACTAAAAAAGCTCCTTTGGCGCCTAAAGACACCACAAGCACTTCAATATTATACGTGCGCTTTACTTCCAGGAGCATTTTCTTTTGTTCTTCTTCATTTTCAGGGGTGTAAGTTGTTAGATCCTGCAGCTCTCTCATGTTTGGTTTCATGAGGAAGGCGCCTTCTTCAAGTGCTGCCGAGAATGCTGTACCCGAAGTGTCGAGAATGAATTTAATATTGTGCTTTTTTGCCCTTTTTGACACCTCAGCATAAAAATTGTCTGGTGCGCCCGCAGGCAAACTTCCGCTGGCGACTAGAAAAGATGCTTGAGAATACAGGTCAATTTTCTTTAAAATATCTTCATATTCCGTTTCGTCTAGCGCTGCTCCAGTCATTCCGAAGCGAAAAAGTTCTCCCGTAGAAGTTTCAGTAACTGCAAAATTTTGCCGAAGGTCGTTTTTCACCTTAACGGAATCCTGAATCACGCCTTCCTTTTGAAGAAGTTCGTGAAAAATTTCACCGGTATATCCTCCTTTAGTGTAAATGGCAGTAGAATCGCCTCCCAGCCTTTTAATGACCCTTGAAACATTAACACCGCCACCGCCAGGATCTTTTGTTGGCATTTCACACCTCAACTTATCACTGGATTTAATGTGAGCGACAGTAGTATAAACATCCAAGGCAGGATTAACGGTAAGGGTTAAAATCATAATTCATATTTTTCAACAAAACGCTTCAGGTTTCAGCTGAAATTAAGAAAACTATCCTAAAAATTTCCTAATTAAATCTCAAAACCGAAAAAACCTTGTTGCTCAAAGCAAATTCTCAAGATTCATGTAGTGTGCAACTACTGGAAAAACAAAGATCCCGGGCAAGCCCGGGATCTTTGTTTTTTTACCTGCAAGTTGTTATTCTACAATAAACTGCCCTTGCATTTGAACGTAATGTCCTGGAAAACTACAGATAAATGTGTAAGTTCCAGGCTCTGTTGGAGCTTCAAACTCTATTGTAGTGCTTTCTTCTCCTCCAATCATTTTTGTATGAGCAACGACGTCATCACCGCCTTCAGGAATATAATCATTCGATGCGGCCTGGTTCGCTCTTTGAGCAAAGTCGGTCACATCTGTTCCCTGTTTTAGGATTACCACATTATGCCCCATCACGTTCTTAGGCAACTGTCCTACATGCTTTAAAGTAAGGCTCACTGTTTCACCAGCCTTGGCTCGTAATTCATTCTTATTGAATTGCATTTGGTCATTCCCTTCAATCGTTAATTGCACAACACCTTCTTCATTAGACTGCATTGTTGATGATGAAGCATCATTGGTAGTTTCCTCAACAGCGCTTTCGGTTTGATTGCTATTTCCAATTGTTATTTTTTCTTCTTCCTCTTTTTGTCCGTTACCGCAACTCATCATTGCAAAAACTCCAAAAATGGCTAAAACGCGATTTAATTTTTTCATTTTTAAGTGTTTAAAAATTTATTATAGATTAGGATTTCAAGGCTTTATTGCCATTGGCTTCTGTCGTCCAAATATAGAGGAAATCCTACAGATTTCCTCGTGGGCAAAACCTTTCTTTTAAGAAAAAAGTATGACTGATTTTCCTTCCGAGCTATGATTTTTTGATTCTACTTTTCTCTGCAAAGAATAAAGTTAAACTATTTAGATACTGCTTAACCGCCATCTTTTCAAAGTTGGCAGCACCTTTTTGAGCCTTTCTGATTCCTCAAAGGATATCTCATTATGCTTTTCGGCTCTTTCCTGTAGTAATTTGGTGAGTTTATGTAAGGTGAGAGAATGATCAAGAAATTCCCCATTTTTAAAACATGCCATGCAATAATCTTCGTTGGGGCTGAGATTTCTGTTAGTCCCCATGTTTTCCTCCTGCAGGGGTTGACCACAACTTTGACAAACCTGTGACACCATGTGGTGAATGTGTAAGAGGGATTTAAGTCTTATAAGCATTAAAACTTCACTTCTGTTCTTCCCGGGGAATGCCAGGGCAATTTTGTTCACCGTTTTCCAAATAAGATCATTGAGATCTTCATCAAAAAGCCATTCATGACTTTTTTTGAAGGTTTCAAAGCGCTCATAAGCCATTTCTGCTGAAAGGTTATTCTCCTGATACCAATCAAAAATCACTTCAATTTGAAAACTGAGGTCAGTTCCATATTCATCCCTGGAATCTTCCACCGGAAGCCAGTCCTTTTCTACAATTTCATTTAGAACCTGTACTTCCTGCTTACTAATTACCTTATCGGCCGCGGCAACAGCATAAAAGAGTTTTCCCAGGTTTTCATATAAGTCTCTTGCCGCCCGTGCTTGTATAGAATCGATCATTTTGAGTAGCTTTTTGTTGAACAATAGATTTATTCTTTACCCTCCAATTTAACATGATAAAAATCGTGTTTCCAAATAACATAAATATCTAAGCATCATAAATTTACAGCTTATTCGGGAGAATTCACATGCTGCATGATTTTTTTATTGTTTACGGAAAATTAAAAAATAAACATGATTTATATCATAGTTTATGAATCAAAAGGAAAGTAATTTAGAAGAGCATTTTTTACACACAAAGCCATGAGGACAATTCTTTTACCCACCGATTTTTCCAAAAACTCCCTGAACGCTATTTATTATGCACTTGACATGTTTAGGCCAGATGACTGCCGCTTTATTTTATTGCATGCTTATAGCGTAAATGGCTATGATCCTGAAAGTAAATTATCTGCAATACCCGGTGAGACTACCCTGGAAAAATCGCAAGCCGAAGCAAATAATAGACTTCAAGAGCTAATATTGAGAATAAATATCGAAAACAGGAACAAAAATCATCATTTTAAAGGCATTAGCAGCAACTCTTCCTTGACCGAGGCAATTAAGGTTGAAATTGAAAAAAATGAGATAGAACTGGTCATTATTGGCACCCAGGGAAGCACAGGTAACTTCGAGGTACTTTATGGCAGCAACACAAGGAATATCTTGGAAGAAGTGCAGAATTGCCCCGTGCTGGCCGTACCTTCTCATGTGAAATTTGAGCAAATTAAAGAAATAGTTCTCCCCAATGGCTATAAATTGCGACATCACAAGGAGGACTTTTCTTATATCAACCGGCTCTCGAAGAAATTTGGGTCAGCTGTAAGAGTTCTTCACATTTTAGAAGATGGTATTTCACCCAGGCAGGAAGCAAACAGGAAACATTTAGCACTTTACCTCAGGGACATTGAGCATAGTTTCCACACGTTGGAACATGTAAGTCTTTCTATAGGAATCTATTGTTTTACTGAAAGCCGAAACAGCGATCTTATCGCTTTTGTCAATAAGAAACATAACTTTTTACAGAACCTGTTAATGAATCCTCTTTACAAGAACCTTGGTCATTATTCAAATGTTCCGGTGCTGGTACTACACCATACTTCCAATTAGTTTATTTCGGTTTACTTCAAATTGATAAAAAGGAAAACCTTAAGTTCCAAAAATGTTATTTTCAGAAGCCTTTCCCTTTTTAAATATTTCATCTGGAGAATGACTACAAACAGAAAAATCCTGCTCTAATTAGACCAGGATTTTCAGAATTCTGGAAAGACTTATAGTTTTTTGAGACCTTTTGTTTCTGATTTTTCAGCTTCCATGATGCTTATTGCATAACCACCTCCCGGCGCAGATTTCTGCCTTAATTTGGACTTGTTGTTCACGACAACCTTCCGAATTCTATACTCCTGCGGATTTGTCTTATAATGTGCACCTTCGGCATCAGAATAAATAGTAGCAATATATGTTTTCCCCTTATCCAGGAAATCAAATTTTATATTTGAAGTCCGCGGTTCCAATCCATTCACATTGCCTAAGAACCAGTTATTGCTATTCTTTTCCTTCCTCGCAACGGTGACATAATCGCCGGGTTCTGCTTCTAAATATATGCTTTCATCCCACTCAACAGGTACGTCTTTTATGAACTGAAAAGCATCCATGAACCTCTCGTAATTCTCTGGAAGATCGGCTGCCATTTGCAGCGGACTGTACAGCGTGACATATAGCGCCAGTTGGTTAGCTATGGTACTATTCACGTGTGAGTTATTATCGGGATTTAACTTGCTAATGTCCATCTCAAAAATTCCGGGAGTATAGTCCATAGGCCCACCAATCAACCTGGTAAAAGGGAGCACCGTAACATGGTTTGGTTTAGATCCTCCAAAAGCCTGGTATTCCTGCCCCCTTGCAGATTCATTTGCAATAAGATTTGGATAAGTACGGGCAATGCCGGTAGGGCGTACTGCCTCATGTGCATTCACCATTATTTCATATTCGGCTGCTTTCTCAACTGCGTATTGATAGTGATCTACCAGCCATTGGCTGTAGTGGTTCTCCCCTCTTGGAAGAATATCGCCCACATATCCACTTTTTACGGCATCATACCCGTGATCTTTCATAAACTGATATGCAGTATCAAGATGTCTTTCATAATTCCTTACGGAAGATGAAGTTTCATGGTGCATGATCATTTTAACTCCTTTGCTCTTCGCATAATTCTCAATTTCCTCTAAATCAAAATCCGGATATGGGGTTACGAAATCAAAAACATAATCTTTAGAATTGCCAAACCAGTCTTCCCAACCTACATTCCATCCTTCCACAAGCACGGCATCAAAATCATGTTCGGCAGCAAAATCTATGTACTTTTTGACATTTTTGGTAGTTGCGCCATGAGTATCATTTGGAGTTGCCGTATTATAATCTGTCACACCCAGTTTCACCGCAGCAAAATCATTGGTATAATTCCAGGAACTTTTTCCGGTGATCATCTCCCACCAAACCCCTATGTATTTCGTTGGTTTAATCCAGGAAGGATCTTCAATTGTCAAAGGTTCATTTAAATTATATGTTATTTTTGAGGCAAGAATCTCACGGGCATCATCGCTGACAATGATCGTTCTCCATGGAGTTTTCCCGGGAGTGATCATATAAGCTTTAACTCCATTAACATCGGGAGTAAGCCACGATTCAAAAACCATTTTTTCATCATCCAGGTTTAAATGCATCGCCGAATAATCTACAAGCGCAGCTTCGTGCAAATTGATGTAAAGACCATCATCTGTCTTCATCATCAAAGCGGTTTGTACTCCCGTGGGTGAAAAAGAAGTCTGGGAAACATTTGCGGTAATGGCGTTTTCCATATGTTCCCTTATTTCTGAAAGTCGGGACTCAACGTAATCATATTCCTGAGTGTCGTAATCTCCGGGAATCCAGAACGCAGTATGATCACCAGTCATAGCAAACTGGGACTTTTCATTCTTCACCACGAAATGTCCAAGATTCTCCTGCTGCGGGAATTCATACCGAAAACCCAACCCGTCGTTGAACACCCTGAAACGTAGAATCATCACACGATTAGTCACTTCCTGACGAAGTGTAACGGCAAGCTCATTGTAATGATTACGAATCTCCTTTTGCTCTCCCCATACCGGCTGCCAGGTTTCATCAAATTTTGATGTTACTGTGTCTGTTATTTTAAAACCCTTCAACAGGTCTTCTTCCTCTTTAAGTTCAAGGCCCAAAGTGCTTTGCTCTACAACCGTTTTGTTTTTGTACTTAAGAAGATAAACAGGCGAACCTTCTTCTGAAAGTTCAAATTTGAGCATCACATTATTATCTGGTGAAGATAATTTCTGTGCCTTACCTACCGTTCCCGCAATTAACAGCAGGGTTACCAATAAGAAGGATTTCGAAGGAGACAAAATTCTTTTTGCTATAGAAGACATATAAGATGTTTTTAGGTTCTTAAACGGAGTATTCACTCCCTAAACAAAGATACACCAAAAACACCTTTTTAAATTCTGCTTGTACTAAAACAGTTCTAATACAAAATCCGGAAACGAATTGTATCCTTTATCTCTTTAAGATCTTTAATAAGTCCTTTATCATATGCCTTATTAATATCTGTAATTACATAACCAATGGTTTCATTTGTTTTTAGATACTGCCCAACAATATTAATGTTATGGGTTGCCAGCACTTCATTTATTCTTGCTAGAATTCCAGGCACATTGAGGTGAATGTGAATAAGCCTGTGCGCATCTTCAAGAACGGGTAACTGCAGGTTTGGAAAATTCACACTATTGGTAGTGCTCCCGGTATTTATATACTCCAAGATCTTTCCAGGAACAAAGTTACCAATGTTTTCCTGCGCTTCCTGGGTGCTTCCGCCAATGTGCGGCGTAAGGATCACGTTGGGCAAATTCCGAAGAGCAGATTGAAATGATTCTTTATTAGTTTTAGGCTCTTCAGGAAAAACATCTATTCCTGCGCCCTGGATTTTGCCGGATGAAATATGCTTCTGAAGGGCATCAATATCTACCACATGCCCCCGGCTCAGGTTTAGAAAAACCACCCCATCTTTCATTTGGTTGAATTCTTTGTCACCAATGAGGTTTTGATTGGCTTTCCTGCCATCTACGTGAAGCGTGACAATATCCACTGTCTCCAATAACTCCTGAAGTGAACTACATTTTGTAGCATTTCCCATCGCCAGCTTCTCCACAATGTCATAGAAATACACATCAAAACCGATGGATTCAGCAACGACAGAAAGTTGAGCACCTATGTTTCCGTATCCAACAATTCCTAGTTTTTTACCGCGGGTTTCGAAACTATTGTCTGCAGATTTATTCCATTTCCCTTCATGCATGAGTTTCATCTTATCTGGCAGGTTTCTTTTAAGAAGAATAATCTCCCCGATTGCAAGTTCCACAACAGATCTTGTGTTGCTATAAGGCGCGTTGAATACCGCAATTCCTTTCTTTAGACATTCTTCAAGATCAATTTGGTTAGTGCCAATGCAAAAAGCACCCACAGCAATTAAACGATTGGCATTTTGCAAAACCTTTTTCGTCAATTGTGTCTTTGATCTTATCCCGATAATTGACACATCCTTAATTTTCTCGGCAAGCTCGTCTTCATCCATCGCACTTGGATGCGTGGTAATATTATAGCCTTCCTCTTTCATAATCCTGAAAGCATCGGGATGTACATTCTCCAAAAGAAGGACGTTTATCCTATTTTTTGGATATGAAATGGCTTTGTTCATGTTGTGCAAGAACAAAAACTCATCAAGACTTGGCGTAATATGATCGGCTTTATCGAGAACGTTCGCTCGCTCTACATTCTCTGTAAATGCGTAAAATTTATTTGCCAGTCCGGCGGCCTTTATTTCGTAATCTGTATAACCATCACCAATTACGTAAACATCGCCTTTAAGGCCTAACTTTTTAAGCTGTTCTACTTTTCCATTGTTAAAAGAGAGTCCGTTCTCTTTATCAAACCCAGTAATATTTCCGTTTTCATCATATTCAAAAGTATTGGCGAAAACATTTTCTTCTTTAACCCCATAAGCCTGAACAATTGGAACTATGAATTCCTTAAATCCATTGGAAATAATAAAAATGTTGTCGTTATTTTCCTGAAAAAAGGATTTGTTACGAATGAAAGATGATGATATTCTTTTACTCAGGTTTTCGACTAAAGTTGGTAAATGCTCTTTCTTTGCTTTCAATAATTCCAGCCTTTTTTCAAGTGATTCCCTAAAGGAAAGATCTCCTTTCATTCCCTGGTCTGTAAGCCGTTGTACTTCCTGCAGGTTCTTTTCCCTGTCATTATCACCGGCAAGAGAAATTTCCCCAAGAACATCTAAAGCCTCCACTTGCGTAAATGTACTGTCAAAATCAATAACGAAATACCTGTTTTCTTTCATAGAATTTGAAATAAATGAATACCAAAACTAAGGGTTTTTGTAGGATAAATACCTGCAGAGGTTTTAAAAATTTCAGGAAATAGTCATAAATTCAATGCTCCTTAAAAACCTAATAAAACTTACCTCCCTTAGAAATTGCGAATTTTCTAATAAGTGGTACTTTGAATAAAATCAGATTCCAAAAATGCAGTATTTAATCTTCATTTTTGAAAGATCCGCATTTTTGCAGTATTAAAAATCCTGTCGCATCCATCCGAAAAATTCCAATTATTTATCGTAATATTGCAATATATTTAGATTTCAAATTATGGGCGTTACAAAAAGTAATCTTTTCACTGTAAAGCAAAATGAGCTTGCAAAATTAGCAAAAGCAATGGCACACCCTGCAAGAGTAGCTATTCTCCAACACCTTTTGAAGGCCAATGCATGTATAAATGGTGATCTTGTACAGGAATTGGGCCTTGCGCAGCCCACAATAAGTCAGCATTTAAGGGAACTTAAAGATATTGGCATTATACAGGGCACTATTGAAGGTGTTTCTGTGAGCTATTGCATCAATCCCGTAAAATGGGAAGAAATAAAGACCCTTTTTGAAAGCTTTTTCAATGAGTATTCAGCACCTTCGGGAGATGAATGCTGCTAAAAAATTACCTTAGAAATGCCATTTTTGGAACTTTATATAAAAAAGTATTAGATAGAATATAAAACCGGAGCAACTATGAAAACTTCAGAAGAATTAAAGAATATTGTACGGGAAAAATATGCGGAAATTGCGAAACAGGATAAAGCCCTTAACCAGGCTTCCTGCTGCGGCAGTGGATCGAGCTCAAAAGAAGTTTATAACATTATGACAGATGATTATTCTGAAATGGAAGGTTATTCAAATGATGCAGATCTTGGCCTGGGCTGCGGATTGCCCACGCAATTTGCACAAATAGAACCGGGTGATACCGTCATAGATCTGGGATCTGGTGCCGGAAATGACTGTTTCATAGCCCGACATGAAACGGGGGAAAAAGGAAAGGTCATTGGTATTGATTTTACAGATGCCATGATCCAGAAGGCGCGCATAAATGCAGAAAAGCTAGGATATAATAATGTAGAATTTCGGGAAGGGGACATTGAGAATATGCCTGTTTCAAACGAAGTTGCCGATGTGGTAATAAGTAATTGTGTTCTAAACCTGGTTCCAAATAAACAGCAGGTCATCGAGGAAATTTATAGAGTACTTAAGCCGGGCGGTCATTTTAGTATTTCAGATATTGTTTTAAAAGGAGATCTTCCAAAAGCTTTACAAGAAGACGCCGAAATGTACGCCGGTTGCGTGTCGGGTGCTATTCAGAAGGAAGAGTATCTAAAATTCATTGACCAGGCAGGTTTTGAGAATGTTGTGCTGCAGAAAGAAAAACTAATTTTAATTCCCAATGACATTCTGCAAAAATATCTCTCTCCTGAAGAAGTTGATAGCTTTAACAATGGCAATACCGGAATTTACAGTATAACTGTCTTTGGTCAAAAGCCCGGGATGCGAAAGAAAAAAGTTAAAATTTCTGAACTTCAGAATGCCACTTGTTCGCCAGAATCTGGTTGCTGTTAAAATACAGCGAAGAGTAATTCCTATCGTATATGGAATGAAAAACAAAAGCTGCTTTTGGATAGGCAGCTTTTATTTTTCACTTATAAAATTTCTTAGTATCCTGTACCCGAGGAGGTATATAGCACATTTTCAATTGGTTTTATAGCGCGTTTTTGGTTTAATGGCCTAAGACTCACTACAGGTGAAGTGTCTATTTTAGCAACACCCGCGAGGACTTGTGAATTCGTAGTGTCGTAGAACAAAGCAAAATCATTTGGTCCCGGTTCAATGACAGAAGCACAGCCAATGGTGAGTTCGTCTATTCCCGTCATTATTGGATGCGAACGGTTTGAACTGGAAGGGATCTCAGTATATTCACAATCTACAGCGCCTCCCGTGTTGTGCAAAACAGCTCCCATGTTTATAAGGAATTGATTTTGAACATCAATATTTAAATAAAATCCTGACCACTCCCCTACAAAAATGATTCTCCCTCCTTCGGCAGCAAAAGCCTTGAGAGCATTAATTTCTGCAATGCTATAATCTACCGTAGGCATTACAAGAAAGATCACTTTTACTTCAGCAGGTATACTGGTTAAGGAACCCGAGCTGGAAAAAACAGGGGTCACAGTAAATCCTTCCGATGCAATTACAGATTCCATGATGCTCCAGCCTTCTTCATTACACTCTCCATTTTGGTAGCACCGGGCAGAACGACCACGGTCCAGCCATACTACATTACCGCTATTTCGAGACCCGATCGTGGTATAGTTCACCAGGTTCTGAACGAAACGTACATTATCGGGGTCTAGCATAGAAGTATCATCAAACATATTAGCATCATTAAATACTACCAGATCACTTCCCGGTACCTGAATACTTTCACATCCAAGTTCATTTACCTCTGTACCGGCTGGTGTACCGGGACATTCATCAGTATCATTTAGTACTCCGTCCCCGTCACAATCGGCAATCGGATTATTTGAATCACATTCTCCGGGATTACCTGGTTCGCCAAAAAGATTAGGGCCATCATCTCCCCCACATCCTTCGCGGAAGTGATAATAATCTGTATTTTCTTCTCCATCAAACAAACCGGTGACATCAGCATCTGTAAACTGACCTTCCCTTATAAGGGTACTCGTTCCATTCTCGATTAAATAAAGTTCTCCATAATAAACATCTTCCCCGTCTGTATCTGGCAGAAACAAACATAAAGGATCTGCATAAGCATCACCATCATTGTTAACACCCAAAGTATTCACATAAGGATCATTGGCATCAAAAAGAGCTGTTCCCCATGGATTTGCAGGATCTCCACTATACATCCAAACATCGAAACGGAAATTTGCAGGAGCATGTCGCCCGTTTTCGTCACATACGTTACCAAATAAACAGAATTCAATAGCTTCGGAATTTTCAATGTCAAAGAAAAGATAGCCGTATTCATTTACAAAACGATCATCATAACAAACCACCTCTACAGGAACATATTTCTTCACTCCGGCACCAAGGCTAATATCCATTGGCAGCGGAAAATCAACAAGTCCAGAAAAATCTCCCGGTGCACCTGTATCTATAGGCGCAGCCCAAAGAACATCACCGTCTCCATCTAGAACCTGAAAATACTCAAGCACATAATCACCGGGCTCAAGTTCGAGGTCTGAAGATTCATCTGTAAAATATTCATCCTCCCCATCGCTATCATAGTCATATGGTGTAGGATTGATAGGAATGCTTACAGGCGAGCCAATATCACCTACTACATTTAACCCTCCCCTAGACAAAATGACTTCCACAGTCGCAGGAGCATCATCTGAACATTCAGGAAGACTTAACTCCTGTTTAAGGGCAGCTTTTGATGAAATAAGATCGTTTAAAACAGTTCTAAAAGAAAGAAGAGCAGTTTCGCCCATTTCTTCTTCAAGGACAGAAGGATCATCTTTAGTACATGATACAGCCATCAGCATTAAGCCTGCAATAAAGGCCGGCCAAGAATTTACTTTTTTCATAATATGTGGATTAGTTATTTATGATTTCCCTTAACACAGGTTGAGAATTCAGTATCAATTAGATAGGAGGATATTTTAAGAAGGGTAGAGAGGGAAAACAAATATACTTCTTAACTAAATTCTCAAAAATGGGGGATATCCCCCAATAATTTTAAGAAATATTAGGGATTCTTTAAGGAAGCAGGAAACTTATTAATTTGTATAAAAAAAGCCGCTAAAAAGCGGCTTTTCCAACATTATATAAACACTACCTTAGAGACTATAGCCAAGATTTTGTAACGCTGATACAATTAGACTTTCGTAATACGCTGGTGACGCGCCAGGAGTAACATTGTACTCGTAACCAAATTCGGTTCTGTCCGAAAGACCATATTGGCTGGCATAATTACCGGTCCCATTCTCTATATAGCTAATGAGTTCTGCAAAATTATCTGCCCCGGGATAATTAGGTGTTGCCACCTGAAATATGACCCCGTGATAATAATTTACTGGCCATCCTGCCAACCTGGATCTTAAAGTCGCTATATCTGCTTCAAAAGTAGCTGTTCGCGGACTACTGGAATCCCAAACAGGATTTGAACTGGTATAACTGCTTACAGACTCATCCTGAAAAACAAGTACAATTACGTCTCCGGCGGGCGTATCACCTTCCATATTCAAAAAGTCCATAGTTCTTTCCGAAGGACTGGAAATTACCTGTACTTTATCGTCATAAAGCACATCATCATTATTGTACAATCCTATAAGTGCATCTCTTAAAAGGGTATTTCTCATTTCGACCAAAGGAGCTAAGGTAGAATTCATAGACCCAGAGGAATCAAAATAGATATAAATATTTGTATCCTCAGTTATTTCAGGTTCTCCTTGATTTTGACCAGGAAATAAATCTGAAAAATCATCTCCCCCACATCCTTCGCGGAAGTGATAATAATCTGTATTTTCTTCTCCATCAAACAAACCAGTCACATCAGCATCTGTAAACTGACCTTCCCTTATAAGGGTACTCGTTCCATTCTCGATTAAATAAAGTTCTCCATAATAAACATCTTCCCCGTCTGTATCGGGCAGGAACAAACATAAAGGATCTGCATAAGCATCACCATCATTGTTAACACCCACAGTATTCACATAAGGATCATTGGCATCAAAAAGAGCTGTTCCCCATGGATTTGCAGGATCTCCACTATACATCCAAACATCGAAACGGAAATTTGCAGGAGCATGTCGCCCGTTTTCGTCACATACGTTACCAAATAAACAGAATTCAATAGCTTCGGAATTTTCAATGTCAAAGAAAAGATAGCCGTATTCATTTACAAAACGATCATCATAACAAACCACCTCTACAGGAACATATTTCTTCACTCCGGCACCAAGGCTAATATCCATTGGCAGCGGAAAATCAACAAGTCCAGAAAAATCTCCCGGCGCACCTGTATCTATAGGCGCAGCCCAAAGAACATCACCGTCTCCATCAAGAACCTGAAAATACTCAAGCACATAATCACCGGGCTCAAGCTCAAGGTCTGAAGATTCATCTGTAAAATATTCATCCTCCCCATCGCTATCATAGTCATATGGTGTAGGATTGATAGGAATGCTTACAGGCGAGCCAATATCACCTACTACATTTAACCCTCCCATAGACAAAATGACTTCAACAGTCGCAGGAGCATCATCTGAACATTCAGGAAGGCTTAACTCCTGTTTAAGGGCAGCTTTTGATGAAATAAGATCGTTTAAAACAGTTCTAAAAGAAAGGGTAGCAGTTTCGCCGATTTCTTCTTCAAGGACAGAAGGATCATCTTTAGTACATGAAGTAAACAGTAACATCATACTAATGACAACAGCCGATAAGTAATTGAATTTTCTCATAATATAAGATATTGAATTGGTTAATACATTTCTTCAGCCAATAGGGTGAAGAGTTTAATTATCAGATATTTAGAGGGATGATATCCAAAGCTTCTTGAGCAGGGAGATAACAAATATACTTGTTAATTAAATCAAAATATATAGGGGAATTCCCTTAAAATTTAAATATAAACTGCTAATCATTAACCGTTTAGCTTTCTTACCTACAATTGCTATCATATACAATTTATTCTTAGTTAAATTTTTAAATTTGCTCCTCCTAGTCAGTCTCTTGTAAGAGCCCGGAACCGAATTAAACCTTATGATAGAACTTAGTGAAGAAGATATAACTTTAAAAGAAGCTGATTTAATACTTAAGGATGAAGAGTTTAAATTGGTAAAGCAGTCAATAGGTATAGTGACCTTAAAACTGAACTTCGCCGCGCATAATTAAAAGATTAAAATAATTGCATTGATTACTAAAAGCAACCATAAATATTTTAAAATATATAAACCTTACGGATATCTAAGTCAGTTTCTCAACAACCAGAATACACGCAAGAATAAGAAGCTGCTGGGTGAATTATTCAATTTCCCGTCAGAAACGATGGCTATTGGCCGGTTAGATCAGGATTCTGAAGGTTTGCTGCTTTTAACCACCAGTGGAAAAATGAGTGAAAAGGTGCGAAGCAGAGAGGTTGAAAAGGAATATTACGTTCAGGTAGACGGCCTGATCAATGAAGAAGCCATTGAAGAACTTAAAAGCGGGGTTGAAATAGGAATTTCCGGAAAGAAGTATATGACCAGGCCTTGCGAAGTTCTTATTCTTGACACCGTTCCTCAATTTCCTGAAAGAGCAAAAAAGATAAGAGATCCACGCCACGGCCCCACCAGTTGGATCTCTATTACCATCACCGAAGGAAAGTTCCGGCAGGTCAAAAAAATGACTGCAGCAGTGGGTTTTCCTACCTTACGACTCGTACGTGTGAGAATAGGGATGGAAACCCTCACCGGACTTTCTTCCGGAGAAGTTATTCCCGTAAAGGATTTTAAACTAAAATAAAAAGGCGATCTACCCGATCGCCTTCTAAAAATTTGTTTCAAAAATGACATTTTTGAAGCTTATTCTGAAAGGCCTTTTTTGATCCACCCGGCGATCTGCAAAGTACGCTTCACCTGATGTTTGATGGCCTCTTTTGTTTCTTCTTTGAGATCCTTATCACCGGCAGTAACACTTACCCCATAAGGGTTTCCGCCACCGGCAAAAATTGCTTTATCTGTATATCCTGGTGCAGCGATAATAGCGCCCCAATGGTGCATCGTCTTATAAAGGGAAAGTAAAGTAGTTTCCTGACCGCCGTGCGGATTACTGGCACTGGTCATTCCGCTGACCACTTTATTGGCGAGTTTTCCACTAAACCAAAGTCCGCCTGTAGTGTCTAAAAACTGCCTTAGTTGAGAAGGGAGGTTTCCATATCTGGTAGGAGCACTAAAAATAATCGCATCTGCACTTTCCAGGTCGTCCAGGCTTACAGTAGGTACATCTTTTGTTGATTCAAGGTGCTTCTTCCAATCCTCATTGGCAGCAATCGCTTCCTTGGGTGCCAATTCGGGCACTTTGAAAAGTTTGGCTTCGGCTGCACCTAAATTCTTTGCAGCCTCCACTGCCCATTTTGCCATTTGATAGTTTGTTCCTGTAGAGCTGTAATATATCACAGCAAATTTTACTTCTTTCATACTCAATTGCTTTATAGTTATGATAATAACCATAAAATAAACTTATTTCCTGAAGATTATTTTAAACTTTTTATAAATTTTCGAATTTACTAAAGGTCAAGGCCTGGCAGGAATGTATAAATTACAGAATGAAAAAGAGGCTGAACCACCAGCCTCTTTTTATTTTAAAACGATCTTTTAACCGTTATACTATAAAACAGATATTCTATGATTCCCCCATTGCTGCAGAAACTGCTGCAGAAAGTTTCTTATAAGTACCATTTTCAAGGCGTTCTCTAATTGCTGAGAAGGCTTCAAGCGTTTCTGTCACATCTTCAAGCGTATGGGTTGCAGTAGGAATGAGTCTCAATAAGATCATTCCCTTTGGAATTACCGGGTAAACTACAATTGAACAAAATATCCCGTGGTTCTCTCGTAGATCTTTCACCAACGCCATTGCCTCTGGAATGCTACCTTTTAGATATACCGGAGTTACACAGCTTTGTGTAGTTCCAATATCAAAACCACGCTCTTTGAGCCCGTTTTGAAGAGCATTCACATTTTCCCAAAGTTTTTCTTTCAATTCTGGCATCGTACGCAGCATTTCGAGCCTTTTTAAGGCACCTACTACGAGTTGCATTTGCAAGGATTTGGCAAACATCTGCGAGCGCAGATTGTATTTCAGGTAATCAATGATCTCTTGGTCGGCGGCTATAAATGCGCCTGAACTCGCCAAAGATTTGGCAAAAGTGGCAAAATAAACATCAATTCCGTCCTGCACTCCCTGCTCCTCGCCTGCTCCTGCACCGGTTGCTCCCAATGTACCAAAACCATGGGCATCATCTATAAACAACCTGAAGTCATATTTTTCTTTAAGAGCAACGATCTCTTTCAATTTTCCCTGTTCACCACGCATTCCGAAAACACCTTCAGAAATTAACAAAATTCCGCCGCCGGTTTGTTCAATTATCTTTTCTGCGCGCTGAAGATTTTTTTCAATGCTCTCCAGGTCATTATGCTTATAAGTAAACCTTTGCCCCAGGTGCAATCGTACTCCATCTATAATACACGCATGCGCGTCTACATCGTATACAATAACATCTTTTTTGGATACTAAAGCGTCAATCGTTGATAGCATTCCCTGGTAACCAAAATTCAAAAGATAAGCTGCCTCTTTACTTACAAAAGACGCCAGCTCCCGCTGTAATTTCTCATGAAGATCTGTGTGGCCACTCATCATTCGTGCTCCCATTGGGTATGCAGAACCATACTCTGCTGCTGCCTCAGCATCCACTTTCCTTACTTCGGGATGATTGGCAAGCCCAAGGTAATCATTGATGCTCCATGTAATCACATCCTGCCCCTGGAATTTCATTCGATTGGAAATAGGTCCTTCAAGCTTCGGAAATACAAAATATCCTTCGGCCTGCTCTGCCCATTTTCCAAGAGGACCTTTATCCCTGTATATTTTATCAAATAAATCTGCCATTTCTACATAAGTTTAAACTCCGGCAAAAGTAAGAAATTTACAACAACTGTTTAAACTTCTTTCTCTTCCGTAGTATGATCTCCGGTTATATTTTAACTCTTATTTTCCGGTAAAAATTTTATAGGATAAAGAAGTGTTTGGAATCAAAAAAACCACCTAGATAAAACAGCTACGCACCTGGAATTTACTTAATAAATTCAATACGGTGTGTACTGGCTTCGTTCTTACTATCAAAGAAACCCTGGTCATTCATCCAATCGTCACTATAAATTTTGCTCATATACCTTGAGCCGTGATCTGGGAAAACAACAACCACTTTACTGTTCTCGTCAAATTCTCCTTCTTCAGCCAGTTGTTTAATCCCTTGAAAAGCTGCACCACTGGTATATCCTACGAAAAGACCTTCCGTTTTTGCAATTTGTCTTGCCGTGTGGGCGCTTTCTTCATCTGTAACTTTAACGAACTTGTCTATCACCTCAAAATCTGTTGCGGTGGGAATAAGATTTTTCCCTAACCCCTCAATCCTGTATGGATAAATTTCTTCGCTGTCAAATTCTTTAGTTTCGTGATATTTTTTAAGGACAGAACCATAGGCGTCTATTCCCAGGATGCGGATATTAGGATTCTGCTCTTTAAGAAATCTTGCAGTTCCGGAAATAGTTCCTCCGGTACCACTACAGGCTACAAAATGCGTTATTTTACCTTCTGTTTGTTTCCAGATTTCCGGACCTGTGGTTTTATAATGCGCCTCAATATTCAGCTCATTGAAGTATTGATTAATATAAACCGAACCCTTAATTTCCTGATGCATTTGCTTCGCCACCTGGTAGTAACTCCGGGGATCATCTGCCGAAACATTTGCCGGACAAACATACACCTTAGCCCCCATAGATCTCAACATATCAATCTTGTCTTTTGAAGACTTTGAACTTACCGCAAGAATACATTCATATCCTTTAATGACGCTCACCATTGCAATGCTAAAACCGGTATTTCCAGATGTGGTTTCTATAATGGTATCTCCAGGCTTTAGAATACCTTTTCTTTCGGCTTCTTCTATGATGTGGAGGGCAATTCTATCTTTTGTAGAATGTCCAGGATTGAAAGCTTCTACCTTTGCAAAAAATTCACCTTTTATATCTTTCGTGATCCTGTTCAACTGGATTAGGGGTGTATTACCTATGAGCTGTAATACATCATTATAAACCTGTAAATCTTCTCTCATAAATTGAAGTTATTTACAATTAATAAGTCTTTGCTGCTGCACCAAACTTAACTGCAAATTGGTACAAATTTAAAGTAAATATTTTAATTAATGGGTAATCTCCTCTAAATCGAGCAAAAAAGCATATTCTTCAGCTACTTCTTTAAGCGCTTCAAATCGTCCTGATGCTCCACCATGACCAGCATCCATATTAATATGGAATAGTAACTTATTTCTATCTGTTTTGAATTCCCTCATTTTTGCTACCCATTTTGCCGGCTCCCAGTATTGCACCTGTGAGTCATGTAATCCTGTGATCACAAGCATATTTGGATAATCCTGTGGAATTACATTGTCATATGGAGAATAAGATTTGATATAATCGTAATATTCTTTGTCATTTGGGTTTCCCCACTCATCATATTCTCCTGTGGTAAGAGGAATGTTTTCATCTAGCATCGTAGTTACTACATCTACAAAAGGAACTGAAGCTATAACGCCATTGTATAATTCCGGTGCCATATTTACAATGGCCCCCATAAGTAATCCTCCTGCCGAGCCGCCACTGGCATATAAATGTTTCGCAGATGTATATTTATGTTCTATTAAATATTTAGAACAATCAATAAAATCTGTAAAAGTATTTTTCTTTTTCAGAAGTTTTCCATCCTCATACCATTGCCGCCCTAGATATTCACCTCCACGTACATGAGCAAGTACAAAAATAAAACCTCTGTCCAGCAAACTTAATCGAACAATTGAAAAGTAAGGATCAATAGTAGATCCATACGAGCCGTAGGCATATTGCAGCACAGGATTTGTTCCATCTCGTTTTACATCTTTATGATGCACTACCGACATTGGAATTTTAGTACCATCTTTTGCCGTTGCCCATATTCTTTCTGAAACATAATTCTCTTTGGCAAACTTACCTCCCAGGACCTCCTGCTCCTTCATGATCGTCTTTTCCTTCGTTCTCATGTTGAAATCTACAATCGAGGTAGGCGTGGTCATAGAGTTATATGTGTAACGAAGAATTTCAGTATCAAAATCAGGATTCGTACCAGTAAAAGCGGTATAAGTTTCGTTATCAAAAGGAATAAAATAAGACTGCGTTCCATCCCACGTCATGATCTTGATCTGGTTAAGTCCATTGCTCCTTTCACTTACAACCAAATATTTGTGAAAGATATCTATATCCTCCAACAGCACATTCTCTCGATGAAAAATGACATTTTTCCAATTTTTCATCCCGGGACTTACCACAGGGGTCTTCATAAGTTTGAAGTTGGTCGCGTCATCCTTATTCGTCAGGATGTAAAAGAAATCTTCAAAATGATATAAGGTATATTCCAAGCCGCGCACCCTTGGCTGCACAATTTTAAATTCTCCATTTGGGTTATTGGCGTTCAGGAAACGATATTCGCAGGTAAGCGTACTGCTGGAACCTATAATGATAAAATCCCTCGATTTGGATTTATAAACATAGGTGTTAAAAGTCTCATCTTCTTCATGATAAACCACTTTATCTTCTTCCACAAAAGTTCCCAGGGTATGCTTATATATTGTATCAGATCTTAATGTCTTCTCATCCTTCCTGGTGTAAAACAGGGTCTTGTTATCATTGGCCCAGGTAGAACCTCCCGTAGTAGTCTCGATCTTCTCCGGTAGCAGCTCTCCCGTTTCCAAATTTTTAATTTGAATAGTATACTTTCTACGACTCACTGTGTCTACCGCAAAAGCAGCCAATTTATTATCTGGACTCACGTTAATTCCTCCCAGGCTGTAGTAATCAAAATCCTTTGCCATTTCGCTTACATCAAAAAGCACCTCTTCAGGAGCATCAAGGCTTTCTTTTTTTCGAGAATAGACTGGATAATCCTTTCCTTTTTCATATCTGGTAATATACCAGTAGCCGTTTAGTTTATAAGGAACAGATTCATCATCTTCCTTTACCCTTGCCTTCATTTCCTCAAACAACTGCTCCTGAAAGGTTTTGGTATGAGCAGTCATCTCTTCATTGTACTCATTTTCTCTTTTCAAGTACTCTAAAACTTCAGGATTCTCCCTGTCCCTGAGCCAAAAATAATTGTCTATTCGAACATCATCATGTATCTCTAATTTTGTCTCTATTTTCCTGGCTTTAGGAGCCTTAATTTCTTTTTCTAAAAATTTCATTCCAACTATTTTACAAGGTTTGCAAAAGTACGGCTTCTATAGAAAATTAGAAGTATCTTTCTAATTAAAGAACGGTTTAGAAGTTTTTGTCATAATTTTGTATTTATCAACTTAAAAAAGAGAAAGCATGTTTGGAGATATGATGGGTATGATGAATAAGATCAAAGAAACCCAACAAAAAGTAGAAGAAACTAAAGAACGATTGAAAACAGTGATGATCGATGAAGAGTCCAGTGACGGACTTTTAAAGATCACCATTACTGCAAACCGTGAGATCAAAAATATTAGTGTGGCAGATGAGCTTTTGGAAGACAAAGAACAACTGGAAGATTACCTCGTGCTGACCCTTAACAAAGCCATTAATAAAGCTACTGAAGTCAATGAAGCCGAACTTGGTGCCGTAGCAAAAGCGGGAATGCCAGATATTCCCGGACTGGATAATATGTAGCAGAACCTCAAAAAAGGTAATAAAAGGGCTGATTCTAAATCAGCCCTTTTCCATTTACTTCTATTTCTTTAGCTTAATCTTTTCTACTACAGAAAGAAATTTCTGGTGCATTTCTTCAGTATAATCAAGATGAGTAACAATTCTCAATTTTCCCTGCCCCATGTTACTGATCCGGATACTGTTCTTTTCTAGTTGTTTCAGGAAATTCTGTTCTTCCGAAGGATTTTTAAGGTAAAAAATAACAATGTTCGTAGCCACCGGTTCTACTTCCTTCACGTAAGGCTGCCGGCTTAGAGCTTTTCCAATTTCTGCTGCCCTTTCATTGTCTTTTGCCAGGCGATCTACATGATTATCCAGAGCATATATTCCTGCTGCAGCCATAAAGCCTACCTGTCGCATTCCGCCGCCTAAAACTTTTCGAATACGCATGGCTTTTTTCATGTATTTTTCATCACCAATCAGCACCGATCCCATGGGAGTTCCCAGTCCTTTTGAAAGGCAGATAGAAATGGTATCAAACAACTCACCATATTGCTTTGGTGACTCACCTTTGGCAACTAAAGCATTGAACAGCCGCGCACCGTCCAGGTGTAATCCCAAGCCATTTTTGGTACAAACTTTTTTGATCTTTTTAATCTCTTCGAGATCATAACATGCGCCACCACCCTTATTGGTAGTATTTTCGAGACAAACCAAAGTGGTTAACGGACTGTGATAAAAATCTGGCGGATTAATACTGTTCTCAACCTGCGCGGCAGTGATCATTCCCAGGTGCCCGTCTACCAGCTTGCAGGAAACTCCGCTATTGAAAGAGACTCCGCCGCCCTCATAATTGTACACATGGGCCCATTTATCGCAAATAAGCTGCTCGCCCGGCTGGGTATGCATTTTTATCGCCGCCTGGTTTGCCATCGTTCCCGTAGGAAAGAATAAAGCAGAAGATTTTCCGAACATTTCAGCGAGTTTCTGCTCCAGGATATTCACTGTTGGATCTTCTTTATAAACATCATCTCCTACTTCTGCCGCCATCATGGCCTGCAACATTCCTTTTGTGGGTTTGGTTACCGTATCGCTTCTTAAATCTATTTCTTTCATATTGTTTATCCTGAAAATTTTAAAAATGCCGCTTATTTCAATTCAATCTTAAAGACTTCAAATGCAACAAGTTTCAAAAATGGCATTTTTGGATGGATTTCTTCGCTATTTCTTGTGCGGCCTAAAACTATAAAATAATCGTAAAATAGTTTCCTTTGCAGGTGTATAATTCTATTTTTGTGCAAAACTTAATCTATGATTACTACAGATACTATTAAGGACCTTAAAGATCGCCTGGTTGCGTTAAGGAGGTATCTTTGACGTTGATGCCAAGCAAATTGAAATAACCAATCTTCAGGAAAAGACACTTGCACCCGACTTCTGGAACGATCCTAAAAAAGCAGAAATTCTTGTAAAGAACCTGAATGCTGAAAAAAAATGGGTCGATGATTATCACGAAGCCGAAACTCTTGTAGAAGACCTTGAGGTTATTTACGAGTTCTATAAGGAGAAGGAAGCCTCTGCGGAAGATGTGGAAGAACGTCATCAAAAAGCGCTTGATCTCATCGAAAAATTGGAGTTTAAGAATATGCTTTCTGAAGAGGGTGACAGCCTGAGTGCAGTGCTGCAAATCACGGCAGGTGCCGGCGGCACCGAAAGTTGTGACTGGGCAGAAATGCTTATGCGAATGTACTTGATGTGGGCCCAAAAAAGCGGTTTTAAAGTAAGGGAACTGAATTACCAGGCCGGGGAAGTCGCAGGTATCAAAACCGTCACGATAGAAATAGAAGGAGAATATGCCTTTGGCTGGCTCAAAGGTGAAAACGGGGTGCACCGTCTCGTGAGGATCTCCCCTTTTGACAGCAACGCCAAGCGGCACACATCCTTCGCCTCTGTTTATGTATATCCCCTGGCAGATGAAACTATTGAGATCGACATAAATCCTTCGGAAATTTCCTGGGAAACCATGAGATCATCTGGTGCCGGCGGACAAAATGTCAACAAGGTCGAAACTGCCGTGAGACTTCGACATGCTCCCACCGGAATTGTCATTGAGAATTCCGAAACACGCTCGCAGCTCGAAAATAAGACAAAAGCAATGCAGTTGCTGAAGAGTCAGCTGTACGAGATTGAACTTCAGAAGCAACAGGCACAGCGCAGGGAAATTGAAGATTCCAAGATGAAGATTGAATGGGGATCACAAATAAGGAATTATGTGATGCACCCTTACAAACTCGTGAAAGACGTACGTACTGCTGAAGAAACAGGAAACGTAGATGCTGTCATGGATGGGGAAATAGATCAATTCCTGAAAGCTTTTCTCATGATGATGGGACAAAAAGAAGAAGATTAAAAAGTACGGAAAAATACTATTTTGAATGCAAACCTGAAGATGAATATCCAAAAATGACTTTTTGAGATGCTCTTCAGGTTTGTTATTTTTATATGTAGAAGCTTCTTCAGCTAAAGGAGAAACAATACAAATATCAACTTCAAAAGCAATTATATGATTACTATATATCACAACGCCCGCTGCAAAAAATCCAGGGAAGGACTGGAAGTGCTAAAGCAATCAGGCCAGGAATTTGAAACGAGGGAATATTTAAAAGAACCTGTTTCAGAAGAAGAATTGAGCACGTTACTGGACCAACTGGGCATGGCACCCATAGAACTGGTACGTCGCGAAGAAAAAATTTGGAAGGAAAATTATAAAAGCAAAGATCTTAGCGACAAGGAGCTGATAAGGATCATGACCGAAAACCCCAAGTTGATCCAGCGACCAATCGTCGTTAGAAATAACGAAGCTGTAGTAGGAAGGCCTGCAGAAAAGATTGAAAAACTGCTTCACTAGTGCCATTTTTGACTGTTCTTCAAATATTTAACTACGTATTAACCCCACAGGCGCATTCTTATTCTTATTTTTAAAAGAAAAGGAAGAAATGAAAATTCAGATAAAATATCAAATCCTGTTACTTTTTACCGTTACCCTACTCGCGGGAGGGAATATATACTCCCAATCTTTTGTTCAGGAAGACGCAAGCCAGGAAGTGCAGGAAGCAGCTAAAGAGAAAACTACGATGTGGATCAATGAACTTTCACTTACAGGAAAACAGGCTGCGCTTATGGAAAAAAAGATCATTGAATTTGCAATAAAGAAGGAGAAACTCATCCAATCGAAGATGAGGGAAGAAGCAAAAACAGAAAAATTACAGGCGCTTCAGGAACTGGAGTATAAAGACATGCGAGATATCCTTACCCAGCCACAGTTTAATCGATACCTGGCCCTCAAAAAGCAAGAGGTGAAGGCGCAGCAAGGAAATAAGTGAAACAAAAAATACTATTAGAAAATTTTAATAAAATTTTCATGCTCTCCATTTAAACCATTGGGTTTTTGTCCTGTCCTATAAGAAAAACAAGACATGACCTTCCAAACATCAAGGCCTTTTACAGCAAGTGCCCTTTTATTCCTTTTATTCTTAAGCTTTACGCTACATGCACAAAATCCCAGATATACAGTAACTGGAAAAGTTACAGATGAATCTGGTGTACCTCTGGAGTATGCAACAATATCCTTCGTAAACGCCAGTAATCCTGAAAATGTCAATGGCGGAATTACTGATCCTGAAGGTAACTTTGCCATTGACGTACGCGAAGGCACCTATAATATTACAGTAGAATTTATCTCATTTGAATCTAAATCTTTCCCAAACACTGAAATTACGGGAGACCGTGATCTTGGTACTGTAACCCTGGGCATGGCCGCCGGGGAGCTGGATGAAGTAGTTGTTACTGCCGAAACTACGCAGGTTGAAGTGAGGCTCGACAAAAAGATCTATAATATAGGTAAAGATTTGACTACCGCAGGAGGTACTGTAAGTGATGCGTTAAATAATGTACCATCAGTCTCTGTAGACCTGGAAGGCGGAATTAGTCTTCGTGGAAATGAGAACGTGCGCATTCTAATTAATGGAAAACCATCAGCAATGGCCGGTTTTGGAAGCACCGATGTACTGGCGCAATTACCTGCCGATGCTATTGAGCGCGTAGAAGTGATCACTTCACCTTCTGCACGGTATGACGCAGAAGGAACAGCCGGAATCCTTAATATCATTCTTCGGAAAGAAAAAACACTCGGTTTTAATGGATCCGTGACATTAAATGCTGGGTATCCTGATAACGCAGGAATTTCAGCAAATGTAAACTACAGGACAGATAAATTTAATGTATTCAACACCACAGGTTTCAGATATTTTGATGCTCCCGGAAATGGTTACTTCGACACAAGGTACAACGAAAACAGCAGTGTAGATTTCGACCGTATAATAGAGGACAGAGATATTGAAAGGCTAAACCGCGGGTACAATACCAACCTTGGTTTAGAATACTATCTTACAGATCAATCATCTATAACCGGTAGTATTTTCTTCAGGACAGGTGAAGATGAAGATGTAACTACAAATGTCACCTCCAACTTTATGGATGGCACAACTGGCCCTGCTTATAGCACTACGAGGATAGAAAATCAAATGGAGGAGGATAACAGCTGGCAGTTTGCGTTAAATTATATTAATCGATTTAATGACAGTGGTCATCAATTGACGGCAGATCTTCAATATGAAAACGACAAAGAAACACAACATACCATTATTGATGAAAATGAAGATGTAAATACCATTGGGTACGAGCGTTTCCTGTATGCTGAAGATATAGACCAGGAGGAAACACAAGAAGAATGGTTGCTGCAGGCAGACTATGTTCTTCCTATAGGTGAGGAATCACAATTTGAGGCAGGTTACCGTGGCAACTTCGAAAATGAAGTTACAGATTATGCCATTAGACAGGAGAATACAGGAGGTGAATTTGTATTGAATGAAAGACTGACCAATGTTTTTGATTATTCTGAAAATGTTCAGGCTTTATACGCTCAATATGGAACCAAATTAGGCGAATTCTCATTCCTGCTTGGATTAAGATTAGAAAATACGAATCTTAAGGGGGAAATAGATTCAGAATTAACGGAAGCTGAACTCGAAGAAGAATTCGGTTTTCCTATAAATACAAGTTTTGATAATAACTACCTGGGGCTTTTTCCAACGGTAAATGTTATTTATGAATTGGGTGAAACAGAAAACATCACTATAGGATATAACAGAAGGATTAATAGACCAAGAGGATGGTTCATTAATCCTTTCCCGTCAAGAAGCAGTACAAATAATGTCTTTCAGGGAAACCCTAACCTGCAACCTGCCTTTTCTAACGCATTTGATCTTGGATATTTAAAAAGATGGGATAAACTTACCCTCACTTCTTCTGTATATTATCAAAAGGAAACAGATGCTTTTGAAAGAATTGAAGAAAATGTTGCAGGAACAAATGTCATTCGAACCATACCTGTCAATCTCTCCAGTAATGTAAGAGCTGGTGGGGAAATTGGGCTTCTGTACAATCCTGCGAATTGGTTAAGACTAAATGGTAGTTTCAATTATTTCCAGTTTGAAACCGAAGGTGAATTTAATGGTGAAAGCTATGATGCTAAGAATACAAGTTATTTCGGGAGGTTTAGTTCAAAAGTTACACTCCCTTACCAGATAGACTGGCAAACCAATGCTTTCTACCGTGGACCTTCAGATGATATCCAGGGTACAAGAGAAGCAATACTTTCTATAGATCTTGCTTTGAGCAAGGAATTGTTTGATGAAAGAGCAACCTTGTCGGTAAATGTTCGTGACCTTCTAAACTCTAGAAAAAGGGAAAGCTTCACCACTACCCAAACTTATGAGCGATACAGTGAATTTCAGTGGAGACAGCGCTCTTTCAATGTTTCCCTCATGTATAGGTTCAATCAGCAGAAAAGAGAGCAAAGAAGAGCAGAACAGGAAAACAATGGAAATGAAATGGAAGGGGAAGGAGAGTTTTAGATTATTAGAATAGCCAAAAAAAAAGCCATCTAAAAAATAGATGGCTTTTTTTATACCATGACCTGAAGGAATATATTTTTTTAAAAAAACATATGGCCACCTGCATTTTAGCCCTCGAGCTAAATATTATAATTATAGTTCTTCAAAAAGAGCTTTAAAAGAAATACAGTCCCATTAATTCCTTTGGACAAATGCAGATGAGAAACTTGCAATTCTGATAGTGAGAAGAACAGGCTTAGCTTTAGAATTGCTATACAGCACTTTGCTTTCAAAAATTTTTAGTCTTGCCGCAAGTCTCTCCCCCTACTCATATACATATCTACCGTGTTTCGACTTTATCGGACTCTTTTGAATAATATTTCTTCCTCAGCCAAAATGCCACACGTACCAGTAATATCAAAGCTGGCACTTCTACAAGTGGACCTATAACTCCCGCAAAAGCCTGACCCGATTCTAATCCAAATACTGCTATTGCCACGGCTATGGCCAGTTCAAAATTGTTTCCTGCAGCTGTGAAAGCTACCGCTGCATTTTTATCATAAGTGGCGCCGGCCCATCGGGTAACAAAAAAACCAATTATAAACATGACGGCGAAGTAAATCAATAACGGAATAGCAATAAAAACGACATCCATTGGGATCTCCACAATGGCACCACCTTTTAGGGAAAACATCACCACTATAGTGAATAACAGCGCAATGAGAGTTAAAGGGGAAATAGCCGGGATAAAAGTTTCAGAATACCATTTTTCACCCATCTTTTTCACGAGTACAAAACGCGTGACTATTCCAAGAAGAAAAGGCAATCCCAGATAAACAGCTACACTTTCGGCAATGGTTCCTATAGAAATGTCTACAATAGCTCCTTCAAATCCAAAGTACGGCGGAAGTACAGTAATGAAGAGCCATGCATAAAAACTATAAGCAAATACCTGGAATATACTGTTTAAAGCTACAAGTCCGGCGCCGTATTCGCTACTCCCTTCGGCTAAATCATTCCACACCAGGACCATTGCGATACAACGGGCCAGTCCAATTAAAATTAGTCCCACCATATATTCAGGATGATCCTGTAAAAAAAGTAGGGCAAGTACAAACATTAAGACGGGACCAATGATCCAGTTTAGCACCAAAGAAATAGCTAAGATTGTCACATTTTTGAATACCCTGGGCAGTAAAGCATAATTCACCTTCGCAAGAGGAGGATACATCATAAGAATTAATCCAATGGCAATGGGAATATTAGTTGATCCACTGCTCATAGCATCTACTTTATCGGGAAAGGACGGAAAAAGATAGCCTATGGCTACACCCATAGCCATTGCAATAAAGATCCAGAGCGTAAGATAATTATCAAGGAAGCTTAGTTTCTTCTGTTTAAAGGTTGTCATATTAATATCCATTTCGTAGGTTTTCTGCAAATGTGTTTGGAAGTCGGCTGTTTTCTACCGCTTTTGCCGCTTCTTCAATATCATAATCAAATTTTATAAAATGTGGAATTATACTTTTTTTCTTCTTTACTGAAGTACGTTCGTTTATTTCCAAAATCACATAGGAGCCACGTGTATCATGGTCTTTTGGTTTCCCAACCGAACCCAGATTGATAGCATGCCTGTAATGAGGGTTCTTTTCTTCTCCTGAATTCAGGATGCGGTGATAAGGTTTATGGGTGTGGCCAAAGCACATGATATCTGCATTGGCCTGTTCCATAATTCGCAGCAGGCTTTTCTCTGCCCTATCTTCAAAGAGGTATTCATTGATCTTTCTTGGACTTCCGTGAACAAGGAGTAGATTTAATTTATCCTTGTTGAGCTGGTACTCGAGCCGAATATGCGCTGGAAGATGGCGAAGGTACATCCTGTTCTTCTCTGAAATGATCTCGTTGGTGAATGAAATTGAAACAGCTCCATTTTCCTTTTCTTCATCGGTTTTGTAGGCACAGCCGCAGTCGTCACTTGCCCTGCCAATACCAAAATCATAATTTCCTGCAATTGTAGGAATGTTGCGTTTCCGAATTTCATCAATTACTTCATTAGGCCAAATGTTGTAGCCAACCAAATCGCCCAAACAATAAATTGCATCTACCTCTCTTTTCTCCAAATCTTCAAAAAAGGCTTCCAGTGCAGGTAAGTTTGAATGAATGTCGCTAAAAAGTGCAATTTTCATGTCCTTAAATTTGTTTAATGCAATATTACGATAAATAGCAAGGTATAAATAAAAAATTTTCAGTTTTTCACAGGGATTCGTGAAACATAACAGTAGCATAACATTTAACAATGGCCACTGTTCAAATTACTGTTATTGATCATCCTGAAAACTATATTAAATATATCATTTTTCAATAGGTATAACGAGCTCATTCCTTTTCTCTATTTCAGAATTATAAATTTTCGCTAGATATTCATTAACTTAGGAAAATCAAAAGTTTATCATCCCCACTTCTCTTTCCCTCCACTAATTAATTTTCGTTGAAATTTCAATGAAAATCGTGACCCGCCTACCAGATGCCCTTTCTTCCGGATTTCTTAATCCTGAAGGATGAAGACCGATTAAGATTCATACCCCGGAAACTATATTTTCTGATCGAAATATTTATGGCCAATGATACAACCTGTACAGATATTAGTAGTTGAAGATGAAATGATCATTGCGGCCAATATTTCCCTGCAACTTAGTGAAATGGGTTTTGAAGTTTCGGGAATCATTCCCAGGGGAGAAGATGCGGTACAGCACATAAGGAACAATCCGCCAGAGATTGTCTTAATTGATATACAGCTTAAGGGCGATTTAGACGGGATAGAAACTGCTCAAAAAATGCAGGAAATTAATGATGAAATTGCTATAATTTATCTTACTGCCAATGCCGATGAATACAACTTCAATCGGGCGAAATTGACTCATCCATATGCATTCATCTCCAAACCTTTTAAGAAACTGGATTTACAGCGTAGTATTGAACTTACCATAAGCCAATTGAAATGCAGACCCGATGCCTCACTTGTGCCATCTAAAAATAAAGATTCTTCATTCGTGTTGAAGGATTGTTTATTTGTTAGACATCAGGAAAAGATGGTGAAGGTCAATATAGGTGCCATTCGTTACATAGAAGCCGAACGCAACTACTGCAGGATATTTTCTGAAGATAAACAATACCTGCTGGTCACCACCCTAAAGAAGATGAATGAAAAATTACCCGAAAAGCACTTTTTTCGAATCCACAGGTCTTATATCATTAATCTTGCACAGATAGAAGAGATTGCGGGTACTCACGTAGTAATTTCCCGGAAAGCCATTCCTATGGCAAAAGGAGTTCGACCAGAACTTCTAAAGAGGTTACAAACCATATAAGCTTCGGTAAAATTACTGGCAGTTAGGACAATTCCACCTTCCTTTCGTCCTAAAACCCTTGTTTTCATACACCTACAGAAGTAAATTCCTTCCCAATTAAAATCTTTTATTATGAAAACAAGTAACTTTATTCTAGTACTGTTTGCTGCACTACTACTGCAGTCAAACCTCTTAATTGCTCAAAATGCCACCCGGGCATATTGGATTCACGAAGACCAGGTAAAACCTTCTATGGTGAAAGAATATGAGTCCGTTACCAAAGATTTTATTGATGCCTGCCAGGAACATAAAGTCCAGGATGCAGACTGGACTACAGCAAGTATTAATGATGGAAAATACCTGACCATTGTGCCTATTCAAGAAATGGCCGATCTGGATAAAAATCCCCTCGCTCCTTTAGCTGAAAAAATGGGTGAAGAAAACTTTTCAAAGATCTTTACAAGATTCAATAAATGCTATGACGCGCACCGCGATTATATCGTGCATTTGATCAATGACATGTCCTATATGCCAAATGGCTTAACGACGAATACCGATGGGGAGAATTATAGAAAATGGCATTTCTTTCATGTCACTCCTAATAACGTTTCCAACCTAAGAGCAAAGATGAATGAAATTAAAGCGCTTTATGAGAAAAAGAACGCAAAACAACATTTTAGGATCTACCGGAATGGCTTTGGGACCAATGGCGATTATTACCTCGCAGTTATTTCAGCGAAAGATGCAGAATCCTATGCCAAAACTTCGAGAGAGACAGATGAGCTCTTGGGAGCGGAAGGCGCAAAACTCTTTGAGGAGATGATGAATTATGTGCACCGGTACGAATCTAAAACAGGGCAAATGCGACCAGACCTCGCATACACCGCCAATTAATTATTCAAAAATGACATTTTATGAAGACTTTCAAGAGCCATCCCGCATTTTTGCTCTTACTCTTGTCTCTTTCCTGGAACCTCCATAGCCAGAATATTGACAACAAGTTGGTAGTTAAACAAATATATGATGTGCTACAAGAAAAGAATGTTTCCTTCACAGCGATAAAAATTCTAACTCCGGCAATAAATTGGAATGACGCCGAACCAGGAACTGATAATTTCGACAAGTATAAAATTACATTGCATTCCACAATGCAAAACAAGTGGCAGCATCTTCAATTTAAAGATTTAAAGTTTGAAGAACCAGTAGAAAATGAAGTGGTGGTTACTGGTATAATCATGGGGCGGCAGTTAACCGAGTGCGAATATATTCTAACAAGATTTAAACACTCCTGGTATTTAAAAAAGGGGGAAATAACAGGCTTTTCAGAATAAATATACTGTGAAATATGAAAGTACTGGCATTTATTGTTTTAGGCTTAATTGTATTTGTTACCTGTAATCATATGAATATAGGTCATACTTTGAAATCTTCAGAAATTAAAAGCTCCAAGAAAGTAATGGAAGGCTATGAAGAATTCCAACTGGGGTTTTTCAGAAACCGAAACTACCTTTCTGCAATGATGGAAGCGAAGGGAAAAAGTTCTGCGCAGGGAAAGCCTGTTGAGGGTTATAACTTTAAATTTTAATTTTAGGGATTTAGTGAGGACGGTTAATTTTAAAATTGAAGAAGTATTGTGTTCCGGCGTTATAGACCACCTGCATTTGACCATTGAGTTGCTGGGTGAGCAATTTAATTAGTCTTGTTCCAAATCCTGTTCCTTTGATGGACTTTTCTTTATTGAACCCAATCCCATTATCTTTTACTGTCAATTCAATTTCTCTGGAGAATTTTTGATTTAACTGAATAATTATTTCTCCCGGCTGTTCTTCCGGAAAGGCATATTTAAGACTGTTTGTTAATAATTCGTTGATGATAAGCCCCAAAGGCACTGCCGTATCTACATCAAGATGCACCTTTGGCATATCATATTTAATTTTAATGCGGTTTTCTTCTCCAAAGGAATCTAGTACGTGGCTCCCCAAGCTGGCAAAATAGTCTTTCATTTCTATAGATGAAAGGTGATTCTTTTGATATAAACGTTGATGAATCATACTCATGGAAAAAACCCTGTTCTGACTCTCCTGCATTGCGCTCTTCACCTTAGGATTTTTGATTTGAGCAGTTTGAAGAGCAAGTAAACTGGAAATGATCTCAAGATTGTTCTTCACCCTATGGTGGATTTCCTTTAATAAAAATTCTTT
Source organism: Salinimicrobium maris (assembly GCF_049680855.1). NCBI lineage: Bacteria > Pseudomonadati > Bacteroidota > Flavobacteriia > Flavobacteriales > Flavobacteriaceae > Salinimicrobium > Salinimicrobium maris. The sequence continues at coordinate 531,997 of NZ_JBMPGS010000002.1, forward strand.
TTCACTATTTTGTTTTTTTAGCAACCTGTTTTTCTTTCTATTATTGCGGAAACTGATAAACAACACCAGCAATATCATAAAGAGGAGAGCAGCAAAAAGGCTGATAAAGTTTTGTCTCGTTTGTTGCTGTATCAATCTTGTTTCCTGCAGCTGAATGGTGTTCTCTTTTTGAGCAACATTAAATTCTGTTTCAAGTTGAGAAATTCTTTTATCTGCTTCTGCAGTAAAAACAATGCTATTAAGGGAATCATAGATTGAAAAGGCCTCATATGCCTCCTTAAATTGGGAGTTGCCAGCATAAGCTTTTCCCAGGCTTTCATATGCCTTACTTAAAAAGAAACCGTCGCCAAAAAGCGGTGTAGCCACTTCTATCGACTTCCTGATATTCTTTACGGCAGCCTGATGATTCCCGGTGCGACTTTGCAGTTCCCCAACCGAAAGATAAGAACGCATAAGCATAAAGGCGTTATCTAGCAGGTATGCGTATCTAATTGCATTCTGCCCGGCCTCTTCGGCTTTTTTGGGATCTTCCATGATGGAATACAACTCTACAAGTGAAATATACACATCACTTAAGTTATTGTAGAATCCATAGCGCTCGCCAATCTCTATAGAACGTTGATAATATTCCAAAGCTTCATCGTACCGCTCCAGGCTTAAATAATTATTTCCAACTACATAAAGTGTGAAATCGTAATCCAGATCGTCCAGTCCTCTTTGTTCAAAAAAGGATAGTGACTTTAAACCATATTCCAAGCCTTCCTCGTATTTCTCCTGCTTCCAGAATAAGTTGCTGAGATCACTGTAAGCAAGCCCAATGGCTTTATAATCGTTGAGCTTTTCTCCCAATCGTAAAGATTCCAGGGCAAAATCTGCCGCTCTTCCCAATTGCCCCCTGCGTTCGTATACATAACCTAACTGAGTGTTCAAAAATGCGAGATCGCTTTCATTTACTTTATTTTTTGCCTCCCGTAAAACTTCTTCGGCTGCGTCAAGTTTTTCCTGCCTCAAGAGAATGGCACCTTGCGTGATCTGGAACCTTCCATGCCACAGGTTATTATTCATTTCAGAAGCTGTTTTCAAACCTGTTTCTGTAAAACCCATGGCAGTGGAAAGATTACGAGTATGCCAGTAATAAGCCAAATCATTGAGAACCGACAATTTCACTGTATCATTCTCAATTTTGTCCAGAGCACTTTCCATCTCCTGGAGATAAGAAAAGGAAAAGTCATCGGTTTCTACAAAGATTTTCCTGTAGGGATCAGGTTTTGTAAAGTCGAAGATTTGTCCAAAACCTGCATGACTAATGAAGGTTAAAAACAGAAACACCAGAACGATATCTTTTATCGTTTTCAAGAACTTTAATTTTAAGGCACCTCTGATAAAGGTACCACTAAAAAATTGTAGTTCAACAACTTAACCAGCTCCCTAATAAAAAATAATGATACTCCGTCTAGAATTTTTTACGTAAGCTGATAAACCATAAATAATTTACACCTACTTTCCATCGAGAAATAATAGATCAGGATTTAGTAACCCACTGCTTTATCATCTCCCCTGCGATCGGCTCCACCTTCAAGTTTACCGTCTGGAAGCACCAGGATAGCATCCACTTTGCCCAGTATCCTGGATTGGCCTTCGCTAAATTCATATCCCTTTTGCTTCAGCGTTTCAAGAATTTCGGGATCAAAGGAATTGGGTTCAAACAGGATCTCATCGGGCAGCCATTGGTGGTGAAATCGAGGAGCATTTACCGCGTCCTGCATACTCATGTCATAATCTGCAACGTTTAAGATGGTTTGCATGACTGAAGTTATAATAGTAGACCCTCCCGGTGAACCAAGCACCATGAATAGGTTTCCGTTCTTCTCTACAATAGTTGGGGTCATTGAACTCAGCATTCTTTTCCCTGGCTCAATGGCATTAGCTTCGGCTCCAATCAACCCAAACATATTTGGCACTCCTGGTTTAGCACTAAAATCGTCCATTTCATTATTTAAGAAGAAGCCCAGCTCTTCCGCATATAATTTAGACCCGTAAGCACCATTTAAGGTTGTAGTGACAGCTACGGCATTCCCTTCGGAATCTACAATTGAATAATGCGTCGTTTCCATACTTTCATAGCCCACAATTTCCCCATGTTCTAAAGAAGAAGAAGGTGTGGCGTGGGAAAACGAGAAATTTTTCATTCTCTCCTGCAGGTAGTCTTCACTTAATAGCGTATCCACAGGTATATCTACAAAATCAGGATCTCCTAAGTAGAAACTACGATCGGCATAAGCTCTGCGTTCGGCTTCTGTAATTAGCTGTATCATTTTAGCGGAATTATGACCATATTCTTCCAGGGGAAAATCTTCTATCATTTTCATGATCTGCCCCATTACGATGCCGCCACTGGAGGGCGGAGACATGGCAAAAATTTGCAGATCATCATATTGAAATGAAACTGGATCCCTCCACTTTGCCTCGTAACTTATAAGGTCTTCCATGGTTATTATTCCTCCGTTTTGCTGAAGAAAATTCAGAAGTTTTTCGCCTGTGCTGCCGCCATAAAACTCCTCCCTGCCATTAGAGGCCAGCCGCTCAAGAGTATTTGCTAATGCGAGATTTCTAAGCGTGTCACCTTCCTTTAATTCTTGAGAATACAAGATGCTGTCCCTGTTGACACGAAGAAATGATTCTCGGTAATGCGCCAGCGTATTCATTTGATTTTCTGTAATGCTATAGCCATTTTTGGCCAGTGCGATCACCGGAGCAAGAATTTCTGCCAGGGGCAGGCTCCCAAATTTTTCATGTACTGCAAAGATTCCGGCGACGGTTCCCGGTACTCCAACTGCTAGTCCACCGTAACGACTCCTTTCTGAAATTACATTTCCTGCACTGTCCTGGTACATTGTTCTTTCTGCAGCCAAAGGTGCTTTTTCCCGATAATCCAGAGCTCCGGTTTCGCCATCATGCATCCGGTACACCATGAATCCGCCGCCGCCAAGGTTTCCCGCAAAAGGATAAACCACAGCCAAAGCCATCTCTGTGGCAACCATGGCATCAAAAGCGTTTCCACCCTGTTTCATTATCTGCACGCCTATTTTTGAAGCTTCTTCACGCGCCGAAACTACCATTGCATTGGAAACAACCAGTCCGCGCTCTTTAACAAGCGAAGGGGCGGCAGTTTTTTCTTTCGCAGAATCACAGGAAAACATTGAAAGAAAGACTACTAGTAAAATGAACTTCTTCATATAATTCTCAGGTAAATTTTGTTGGTAGTTGTTATAAATTTCTGAACAGCTGTAGTTCAGAAAAACAAAATTCTAAAGTAAAAAAAATATGGCAGGAAAAAATACCGGCTGCTGTTTCTTAAATCCTAATTTATATGCTGAAATACTTTAGGACTGAAGCTAAAGTTCATTCAAAAAAAGGATTTAAAAAGATCATTTTTGGATGCTATTGTAATCTATAAAAGATTCCGAAATAAATGCTGCAGAAGTATTTGATTTTGTTAATTGAAAAATAGTAACTTTAATTTACTGAATTTGAATACCTAACCTTTACAACTAAAATCCATATGAGCATCCCTGAAAAATTTGCCATTACAGAAAAACTGAAACAAACTACTTACCTGTCAAACGGAGAACTAATTACCTGGAATGGTAAAATGGACGAAGTGTATTCCACGATTTCAGCTACAGAAGATTACCAGCCTACCCTTCTTGGCAGCGTACCTCATATGGATAAAGATACGGCACTCGAAGCGCTGCAATCGGCATGTGATGCATACGCCCGCGGCCAGGGAGACTGGCCAACCATGAAAGAAGGTGAACGAATTCAATGTATGCAAAAGTTCGTTGAACAAATGAAAACGAAGCGCGAAGAAGTCGTAAAATACCTCATGTGGGAAATTGGAAAAAATTTACCAGACTCTGAAAAAGAATTTGACCGTACCGTTGAATATATAGAAGACACGATCGAGGATTACAAGCAACTGGACCGTGATTCCTCAAAGTTTACAAAAAGGGATGGTGTCTATGCCCATATTCGGCGCGGTCCTTTAGGAGTCGTGCTTTGTCTAGGTCCTTACAATTATCCTTTAAATGAAACTTTTGCCTTACTTATTCCCGCCATTATCATGGGAAACACGGTGGTGTTTAAACCTGCCAAACACGGGGTACTTTTACTCTCTCCCCTACTGGAAGCTTTCAAAACCAGCTTTCCTAAAGGTGTCGTAAATGTCATTTATGGGCGCGGACGCGAAGTTGCCGCACCCATCATGGCTACTGGAAAAGTAGATGTGCTGGCGCTAATTGGTAATAGCAAATCGGCTATTGCATTACAAGACCAGCATCCTCATAAGAATAGATTGCGTCTTGTTTTAGGATTGGAAGCTAAAAATCCTGCGATCATTTTACCCGATGCAGATCTTGATTTAACGATTCAGGAATGTCTCGCCGGAACTCTCTCCTTTAACGGGCAACGTTGTACCGCTCTTAAAATTATATATGTTCATGAAGATATTCGGGAGGAATTTAATAAACGTTATGCCGAACAGGTAGATAAGCTCAAATTCGGAAATCCTTGGGAAGAAGGAGTGAAACTCACTCCCCTCCCCGAACCCGATAAACCTCAGTACATCCAGGAACTTATAGATGATGCCAGGCAAAAAGGTGCTGAAATTATCAACAAAAAAGGTGGTGAAACTTCCAATAATTACATTTTCCCAGCAGTTCTTTATCCTGTAACCAAAGAAATGCGCGTGTACCAGGAAGAGCAATTTGGTCCGGTGGTACCCATTAAACCATTTACTGACATCCAGGAAATTTTAGATGAAATGGCCGACTCAAATTATGGCCAACAGGTAAGTCTATTTGGAAAAGACATTCAGGAACTGGCACCGCTTATTGATACTTTAGTGAACCTTGTTTGCAGGGTAAACCTCAACAGCTCCTGCCAGCGTGGGCCTGATGTTTTCCCGTTTACCGGCCGAAAAGATTCTGCTGTTGGAACTTTGAGTGTACACGATGCTCTAAGATCGTTCTCCATAAGAACCTTTGTAGCATCTAAGGATAACACATATAACAACCAGATTCTGCAAGAACTGCTAAATTCAAAAAATTCCAATTTTGTAAATACAGATTACTTGCTTTAACCGCTTTTTAGATGGCAGTTTTCCCGGCTTCAGAAAAGATTTTCCCGAAAAATCGAAAAGTTTCTCTGGCTTTTTCGACGGCAATATTTTCTTCTTCTTTTGAAAAATGGTAGTTCTGGAGCTTCTTTTTAAAGAGGTTCCAGTTTTTCACGTCGTCTCTTTTTCCATTAAAGAAATGTTGCTCCCCCAGGTGCGAAAGCTGCGGACATTTTTGAAGTTCCCGGCCAATCACCAGTCCACCCATGGCCGAACCTTCTACCACATAAGCCGCGCCCAGAGCTTCAGCTTTACTGTCACAACTAAATTCCCTGTCAAACTTTGCCGCTATAGAGTAATCAATATTTAAATTTTTAAGATCTTTTTTAAGCTGCTCATGTTTGGTTGCAGGATAGTCTGAAAGATAGCCGGAAATGGCATTTTCGGTGACCTTGTAGGCAATATAATTCTGAAGTAATAAAAACTTATATTCTTCCAGAGTGATTGAGTGATCGATGATTTTACTGGCCTCGTTCTCCTTCTCAATTTCCTCATGAAGCTCCCGTGTCGCTTCTCTAAGCCTTTCTATCATTATCTCCGGTTTTGAATTGCCCCATGCTCTCCCTAATTTTTCCAATATTTTCTCTCTGCTCTTTATTATCGGCCTTTAAAGAATCCAGATAATTATAAATCTGGTTTACAGCAATCTTATTATTTCGAATCTGTTCCCTAATATCTTTCTTTGCAACCATTGTAAAAACTACCTTTTTTAAGAGCGGTTCTAATTTCTCGTCCAGAACATCCATATGTTTCTTAAGAATATATCCCGAACCACCTGCCAAAATAGTGTGTGCTGCCAGTTCTTCATCATTGATGGTCCCGGTGAGGAAAATAAAGGTCACAGATGAATCTATATCTAATGCAAGTTCCAGCACTTCCATACCGGTACAAGTAGGTAGATTATAGTCAGAAATTATAACATCGGGCACAAAATTTATCAGCATATGCTTGCAATCCTCCAGGTTATCTACCACCTCAATTTCGGGGGCTTCCACGATCTTTGCAATCTTTCTCTTTATAAGAACTGCATCCGTTTCCAGATCTTCTACAAGTAATATACGTAAGGGTAATCTAATCATTCGTCGAATTTTGCTATGCCGTCACATCATTTGGGCAGCTTTCTGGAAAATTACATCTCAAAAAAGAAGGTGGCACCTTTACCTTCTTCGCTTTCCACCCAAATTCTTCCTTCATGTTTTTCAACAACAAGCTTTACCAACGCCAGCCCAATACCAGAACCTTTGTACTCCTTTCCCTTTAAACGTGAAAAAGTGGCAAAGATTTTTTCCTGTTGTTCTTTCGGAATTCCAATTCCATTGTCGCGCACAAAGTAAACATTTTTTTCGGTTTCCCCTATATAACCAATCTCCACCTTGGGCTCCTCTATTTTTGCGGAATAAGTGAGGGCATTACCAATAAGATTTGCCCAAAGCTGGAAAAGCATGCGTTTATCACCTTCCATTTCAGGCAGATTTTTCGCTACAACGATTTTAGTTTTCGGAAAAGTCGCTTCAGGATTGAAGGTCTTTAAAATTTCTTCTAAAAGCGCATTTACATCAATCTTTCCTTTTCTCACTTCGTCGGAACTTGTTCTGGAATAGGCTAGGATATCATCTATTAAGGAGTTCATTTCTCTGGCAAGACCAATGCTGGTTTCCAGGGTAGTTAAACCAGAATCTCCCAGTTTTTCTGCATGATCCTCCATAAGAATGGATAAATACCCTTTCATTCCCCTTAAAGGAGCACGAAGATCGTGCGACAAACCAAAATTAAATAATTCAAGTTCTCTATTGGCTTCCTGTAGGCGCTCGTTAAGTCCTTTTATCTCGTTTCTTTGCTTTTCCAAAAGAAGATAACTTATATTTTCTCCAAAAGCTTTTACAACGTTCACATCTGCCTCTTTCCATTTTTCAGATACTCCCCTCACCTGCTCACTCCACTTTTCAAAAGATTTGCGCGGACTTATGCGTTGTTTTTCTTCATCGTAGGTGCCTTTTTTATTGGGGTCGCCACCCCAACTAACTGTTTGGATAACTTCAGGTTTAAACCATAAAAGGTAATTGTTCTCCGAAATGCGCAGGCTCAAAATCCCGGAAGCTATTTCCTTGTATTTTTCTGCGGGCTCAAATTCCTCAGAAAGTTTCGAACTGGTAAATAAATTTTCTTCCTTTTCCGCTAGAAAATTAGAAACAAGGGAATTAATGTCATTTTTAGATGGTGTGGTTCCCGCCGTTTGAAGCACTCCATTAAATAATAATGCACCGCCTATACACGGTACTAAATCTGTAAATAAAGTATTTTCAGTAAGAGCTTCAAAAAGGTCCTTTTCGGCATTCATTTGCAGCACGAGCCTTTCTTTAATCTTTTCCGCCAGCCTTCTTTCTTCCAGGAAGTTGTTGGTTTCCTTTAGCGAGAGCTCATTAGAAAATATTTCAACCAGGAGTCGGCAGCTTTCCCTTTGGTAGTAATTAATAAATATAGCCGTATTGTGATGACAGGTGAGAAGCCCCCAGAGTTTTCCTTTTACCACGATAGCTGCAGTTAAACTGGCTCCCACACCCATATTTTGAAGATATTCCAGGTGAATTGGGGATACTCCTCTCAAGGCAGACTGAGAAAGATCAAGAGGTTGTTGTGTTAAAGGAGAAAGTACAGGAGTAACAGGTACGGGTTCATCATAAACATTTGTAATAATACGCATTCTGTTCTCCAAAAACAGGGCTCTTGACTGCGCCGGAATATCGGTGGCGGGATAATGCAAACCCAACCAGGAAGTGGCGTTTTCAGCTTTTTCTTCGGCGACCACTTCTCCATTCCATGCTTCATCAAAACGATAGATCATAACCCGGTCATACTCAAAAATATCTTTTGTAAGGGAAGCTGCGCGCTCACACAAATCTTGTGTGGATTTAGCATTTTTGAGTCTGTTGAGGATCGAGCTTAGTTGTTTTTGGAAGCTTACAGGTTCTTGCTTTTCTTCCAAAGGTTCAAAATCAAGCAGTAGAATCTCTTCTGAAAAATGTGGCAACAACAGGAATTTTTTTTCATTTATAACCACCTCAACCGGAAAAAACTCTTGTTCTGAGCATAGGTGCTGTTTAAATTCCTTCTGAAGTTCTTTTCCTATAAGAACAGCTATTTCCTTTCCCAGAAGTTCATTATGTGGAATTGAAAAATGCACGGCCGTATTTTCACTGCATTGCAACACTGTAAGATCCTGAAGATTACAAGCTACAACCGCTCCGTGCGACTGGCATTTTCCAATTATATGTATAGGTTCCCTCGCACAATTGTCAATGTTCACCTCTTCAGGATAACTATTAGATCTTGAAAATGCCATTTTTAGGCCTTTAGTTTAAAATAAAAAGTACTTCCAACGCCTTCCTGGGATTCTACCCAAATATTTCCTTCATGTAACAAAACAATCTTTTCTACATGTGCCAATCCTACTCCCGTTCCGTCTTTTGCTTTGTGTTTGTCTACCCGGTTAAAGATGGTGAAAATATTTTTCAGGTTATCCTGTGATATTCCTACCCCGTTATCCATTATAGAAAAAACCCAATGTTTTCCTTCTCTGTAAGCCGAGATACGTATTTCAGGACTTCGGTCATCAGGAGTATATTTTATAGCATTACTAATAAGGTTTTGGAACAGTAATCTTAATTCCACTTCATAGCCCATTAGTTGTGGCAAAGAACCTACATGAATTTCGGCTTTTGTATCTCGAATTCTTTTTCCAAGATCATATTGCACAATTTCCACAAGTTTTTGTGTATTGACCTTCTTCTTTTTGCCATTGCGGCCTATCCTGGAATGTTCCAGCAGTGCTTTGATTTGGGCAGATAATCTATTTGAAGCTTCTTCAATATATTTTATGTAATTCTTTCCCTTATCATCCAGGTTTTGAGCATAGATCTTGCCTAGCACATCACTCCCAAATTTTATTGTGGAAAGCGGTTCCTGAAGATCATGCGTGCAAATGGAGACAAACTGCTCCAGGTCGCGATTGGCCCTTTCCAGATCCGATTTTTGTTGCTTCAACTGATCTTCCGCCTTTTTCAAAGCTGAAATGTCTACACAAGAATAGCGAATAGTGATAAGGTTATCTTCCTCGTCTCTTTCTGCGGTTGCATTAAGAATGACTGGTAGCACCTCCCCAGATTTCTTTTTTAAATTCTGTTCCAGGTTCACCAATTCACCTGTGTCCTGAAATCTTTTGTTGGTCTTGATCGCTTCTATCTGCCCCTCTTCACTATATAGATCAAGAAGCGGCAAACCCACAAGTTCTTCCTTTGAGCCGTAACCAAGTGTAGTAACCGCCATTTCATTACAATGCACAATTTGACTATTTCCAGGGTTTACGCTAATATGCATAATTGGATCTTCTTCATAAAAGGACTTGTAACGACGCTCACTCGCTAAAAGTTTTTCCCGGGATTTTTGAAGGGTTTCCACATCAATAAAAGTGATAACTACCCCTTTTATTTCATCTCTGGAATTCCTGTAAGGAGAAATCCTCCTAAGGTAATGTCCGCGTTCTCTGGAAACAACTACTTTTTCGAGTACTTTTCCAGACTCGAGTACCTTCTTACATCGCTCCAAAAGGTTATTTTTCCCCATACTTCCGGTGAAATGCGTGATGGGACGACCTATATCTGCATTTATAAGATTAAAATGCTGGGTGATTGCAGGAGTGAACTTTCTAATGCAGAGAGAGGAGTCAAGAAAAATAGTTCCTATCTGCGTACTTTCAAGAAGGTTGTTCATATCGGTATTTAATGCCTCCAGGTCTTCCATCTTCTGAATGTTTTCTGCATTTACCGTATTTATTTCCTCGTTGACGCTTTGCAGCTCTTCATTCGTACTCTGCAACTCCTCGTTTGATGCCAGCAATTCTTCATTTGCAGCTTGCAGCTCCTCGTTGCTGGTTTCAATTTCTTCAAGGGAGGTTTGTAAATCTTCCTTTGTTTGTTTTAACTCCTCCTCAAGGTTTGAAACATATTCCTTGGTGTGCCCTGTAAGGGTAATGGTATCTATAGTATTAACATCATCAAGATTTAATTCCTTTTCTATAAAAGTGATGACAAAAGTATCTTCGGAATCTACTGTTCTTTTTTTGTTCGGCTTTACAATAATATCCACTCCTTTTCGCTGTCCCTGATGCTCAAAAATGGCATTTTTGTAGTACACTTTTTCATCCAGCTTTTTAGCTTTCCGAAGGGTATTTTGAATTACATATTTAAGATCGGCGCCCATCATGTCAAGCAAATTAACAGAGAATCCCTGCTTGGGAAGATTTGCATACTTCCTGAATTCTCCCAAAGCCTCCATGATATTAAATTCTGAATCTACAAAGACACTGGCGCCGCCAAACTGCTCCAGGATACTTTCATGAAGTTCATCTCTCAAATTTTTCTTAACCGGATTCAATCGTGCGGTATCTATAGGTCTATGTTTTTCTGTATAACTCCTGTTCTCAATAAGGCTATTTGTTCGTACCGCAGAAATTCCCGAATCAAGTCTTTTATTCGGACTAATATTCTGGTAAATCTTCCACTTTCGGTCAATTTCCAGGAACTCGTCTTTCTTGGATTGTACATTTTCACTGGTACCCAATACCAGGATACCTTCTTTCTTTAGTGCATAGTGCAACATGTGCAGTGCCTTTTTCTGAATGGCTGTCTGGAAATAGATCAACAGGTTTCGGCATACCACCATGTCCATATTGCTGAAAGGCGGATTTTTGATAATATTATGAGCTGAAAAAACCACAGATTTCCTCAACTTTTCAACCACTTTGTAACCTCTTGGATTACTTACAAAATATTTTATCAAAAAATCATGAGGGACATCTGCAGCAATACTTTCGGGGTAACATCCCGCACTTCCGGCTTCAAGATGTTTTTCGGAAATGTCTGTCGCAAATATTTTAAGTTCGATCGTTTTATTTTGTCGCTCAATTTCCTCGTAAATACACATGGCTAAAGAATAAGCTTCCTCCCCGGTACTGCAGGCAACATCCCACACTTTAAGAGTCGAACCAGTTTCTTTTTCTTTGACCAATTCAGGAATAACCTTACTTCTTAAGATTTGCCACACGCTGCTGTCTCGAAAAAACTTGGTCACCCCAATTAGAAATTCATGATAAAGAATTTCTATTTCTTTTTTGTCTGATTTTAATTTACCGTAATATTCTGATAATGAATCACATTTACACACCTTTACACGGCGTGCTACTCTTCTTGCCAGCGTAGATTTTTTGTATTCTCTAAAATCGAGACCGGTTTTCTCATCAACGTAGCTAAGGATCTTCATGAGTTCTGTTTGCTCGGCTACATCCTCTCCCGTCTCAAATTGAAAATCGGGTGCTGTAAGAAAGTTTTGAAGTTCGATTCCCATGCTTTCTACGGGAACCACATAATCTACCAAACCTGTGCCTATTGCACTTCGAGGCATCCCATCAAACTGAGCCTGAACCGGTTCCTGCACCATTATCATACCGTCATTTTCCTTAATCGCCCTTGCCCCTCTTGTACCGTCGCTTCCAGTACCACTAAGGATAATCCCAATCGCCTGCTCTTTTCTTTCCTTTGCAAGGGATTCAAAGAACATATCTATAGGCAAATTGAGTGATTGGTGTTTAGGTTTTTCCTTAAGATGAAAAAAACCATTTTCTAATATAAGATTGTTTACAGGTGGGATGAGATAAATATGCCCTGGCGAAATTTCCATTCCTTCAGAAACTTCTACGATCTTAAGTCCGGTGCTCTTTTTCAACAACTCCCCCATCATGCTCTTATAATCTGGCGATAAATGCTGAATGACCACATATGCATTTGTATCATTTTTCGGACTTCCTTCAAAAAAAGATTTGAGAGCTTCCAGTCCTCCGGCACTTGCACCTATAGCAACAACCCGAGCCTGCTCTATAAATTGATTGCTATTAGGAAATTCAGAATGCAGCTTATGGGTATACTTCCTCATATGAGTAGGGATCGATTTTTAAAAGATGATCAAAAAGAGAAACCAAAAAACTTCAAAAATAGTATTATCTTCCCGGCTTAGTGACCACATTAGCCATAGAAAATGCCTCAAAAAATATTATTTTTAATAATATTTTTTATCCAAAACCACCGAAATTTTTCAAAACGTGAAATTATTACAAAATAGGCTTATAAACTGTTAAAAGAGCGTTAAGCTCGCTTCTTATTGTTGCTCGGTCAAGAAATTGCGAATAAGGACATTTTCTGAAATAAAAAATACTTAAACCTCTATACTTCAGACATTTGACTCTACAGAAAATAATCTTCTCTAATATTCAAGGTTTTCATAAGAACCTGTTTCTCTTAAAAAAGTATTATTTACGATATGAACCACAGCAAGCAAAAGTTGAAAATAGCTATTCCCGCGCTCGCCCTCCTGGGGTTTGGAGCATACGCTTTTATGAACCGTCCAAAATTCGGAAAGCGTCCTTCGGGAAAAAGAAAATTAGAACTTAACAATTCGCCTCATTACAGGAGCGGAGCATTCCATAACCTTAGCCACACTCCTTCCTTCACCGAAGGCGCCACCTACTTTTCGGTCCTTAAAAAATTCTTGTTCGAAAAAAATGAAAATGCCAGACCTAAAGCCGAAATTCCTTCAGTAAAAACAGATCTTCATAAATGGAAACCTGAAGAAAACATTCTTGTTTGGTTTGGGCATTCTTCCTATTTCATGCAGATCGATGGTAAAAAAATATTGGTAGATCCTGTATTTAGCGGCCACGCCTCGCCTATAAAACTTACAACTTCGGCATTTCCGGGAAGTAATTATTATACTGCCGAAGATATTCCCGAGATCGATTATTTATTCATCACACACGATCACTGGGATCATCTGGATTACGAAACCATCACGAAACTTCAGCCAAAAATTAAGAAGATCATTACCGGCCTGGGGACTGGTGAACACCTGGAATCCTGGGGGTTCGATCGCGACATTATCATTGAAAAAGACTGGTATCAAAAAGAGGTCTTAGAAGATAATTTTGTTGTAAATGCCGTCCCTGCCAGGCACTTTTCTGGACGAAATTTTAAAAGAAACACAGTCCTCTGGACTTCCTTTGCCTTAAGAACCCCATCCTTTAATATTTTTCTGGGCGGTGACAGCGGCTACGATTCCCATTTCAAAGAGGCAGGAGAAAGTTTCGGTCCTTTTGATCTCGCAATTCTTGAAAATGGCCAATACAACCAGGATTGGAAATATATTCACATGATGCCTGAAGAAACTTTACAGGCCGCCCATGACCTAAGGGCGGCAAGATTATTACCCGTTCACAATTCCAAGTTCGCACTTGCCAAACACTCTTGGTATGAACCACTGGAAAGTATTAGCAGTCTTCATAAGAATGGTAAAATGCAATTATTGACTCCTCTTATTGGGGAGAAGGTTTACCTCAACAACCCAGATCAACAGTTTACTAAATGGTGGAGAAATGTATTTTAAAACTGTAATAAATTCAGCTAAAAACCCTGTTTTTACGACCCTGCAAAATAGAAGTTAAACTGTGATTTTTTGAAAACATTAGTATTTACTCATCCTGCGAGAGTTACCTATGAACCTTTACCAGCGTTGCGATGAGCTACTTTCTTTTTACTTAAATGATAGCTTATAATTAACTTAATTTCAATATATTAGAAGGAGTATTTTAAGTTTAACTTAATTCTTTCGCCATGAAAACTTTATTAACACCCTTCCACGAAAATAAGTTGTTCCTTTTCATGGTCCTTTTTCTAGCGGGTTTCTTATCACAAAATGCTTCTGCCTTCCAGGAAACGGATCTTACCTATGAACAATATAAAGGTCAAGTAGTTGATGCGCAAAGTGAAAAAGCTATATCATCTGCATACCTAACTGTAGACGGTACGAACATTTCCACAATAACCAATTCTGAAGGTTATTTTTCTTTAAAAGTACCAAAAGAAATCTTTGAAACCACTGTGCAAATATCGGCAATGGGCTATGCCGGACAGAAACTTGCACTTGACTATTTTAAAGAAGGAAATACGATTATTGAAATGCAGCAATCTGCAGAGGAGCTTTCTGAAGTGAACATTTTCAGCGCTACAGATCCTAAAGGACTGGTTAGGGAGGTACTTCACAGGAGAGCAGATAATTATTTTGACGAACAAACGCAGATGAAAGCCTTTTACAGGGAAACCATCAAGAAAGGAAACAGGAATGTATCTCTTTCTGAAGCTGTGGTACAAATCCATAAAAAACCATATAATTCCTGGGCCAAAGACGAAGTATCTTTAATTAAAGCGCGGAAAAGTGCCGATTATGAACGGCTGGATACCCTGGCGCTCAAACTACGTGGAGGGCCTTTCAACACTCTTCATATAGACCTTATGAAAAATCCGCAGTTCATTTTCGATGAAGATAAGCTGGAGAATTATGAATTTGAATTTGATGACCCTGCAAGAATTAATAACAGGTATCTATATGTAGTTGACTTTAAAGAACTCTACGAGGCCGAAACCTGGTACTATGGTAAACTATACATAGATGCAGAAACACTCACGCTGGTAAAAGCTGTTTTCAATCTAAATGTTGATGACAGGAGAGCTGCAAGTGATCTATTCGTAAAAAAGAAACCTGGCGGCACCAAAGTTTATCCTGTGAGTGCGCATTATGAAGTGGATTACCGCGAGCAGGATGGAAAATGGTATTACGGTTACGGCCATGCCGAACTTGAATTCGTGGTGAACTGGAAAAGAAAATTGTTCAATTCACATTACACTGTGAACAGTGAAATGGCGATTACAGATTGGGAAGTTAATCCCCATGGTAAGGTAAATCGCGACAGTACCTTTATCAATGACAGAGTGGTAATGGCCGATGATGTTTCAGGTTTTACCGATATGGCTTTTTGGGGAAGCAACAACATCATAGAACCCGATAAATCTATCGAGAATGCCATTGAAAAAATTCAGCAAAATTTGAGAAGGAATTAAAAATTCATTTATTTAATCATAAAGGCCTTGCGGGATAACAACCTCAAGGCCTTTATCATTTACATATAATCTTAGCAAAAAGAGTGCAGACATTTTATTCAGGCCTCCTTATTTCTTGATCAGAACGTACAACCTGCTGAAGTTCCAAAAATAACATTCTGAAGCACATTTTTTGACGACATGAAATGTCGTAACCTTAAATTACTTTTGTTTTGCAGCACAGCAAATGAATCTTAATTTTGAGGAACTTCCGTAGCTATGAAAATATTACATACCGCCGACTGGCATATAGGCAAGAAACTGCACAAACACGAGCTTTCTAAAGACTTTGATCTTTTTATTAAATGGCTTTGCAAGACCATTTTGGAGCAAAAAATTGATGTTTTGATCGTTTCTGGAGATGTGTTCGATCTGGCAAACCCTTCATCTGAAGCAAGAAAACAATACTATAGAGCGCTAATGCAACTTCGGAAGTTGAACTGTAAAATAATCGTTACCGGCGGCAATCATGATTCCCCGGCCATGTTGGATGCCCCGAGGGAAATACTGCGGGAGCTGGACATGCATGTTATTGGCGGACTTCCCAAAAATCTTGAAGATGCCATTATCCCGGTATCCAAAAATGGCAAAACTGAGGTGGTTATTGCCGCCATTCCTTTTTTGCGTGATTCAGATCTTCGTACCGCAAATGATGGCGCTACTTATGAAGACCGGCTGAAAGCCATTAGGAAAGGCATTCAAAACACCTTTTTTGACGCTGCTGAAATCTGCGGAAAGAAATTCCCCGGAGTTCCCGCCCTTGCCATGGGACATTTGTTCGCTGCCGGTGCAGAAACTTCAGAAAGTGAAAGAGACATTCAAATAGGGAATCAGGCGGCCTTTAATGCGCTTCAGTTTGGAGAATATTTCAATTATATTGCTTTGGGGCACATTCACAAACCTCAAAAATTATCGGCAGCTGTTCCTGCCTATTACAGCGGCTCACCTCTTCCGCTGTCCTTTAGTGAACGCAAAGATGAAAAACGCATTTTAATACTCGATACCAAAAAAGGCTGGACTCCTGAAAGTCTCCCGGTTCCTGTCTTTCGTAAATTATTGCGCATTACAGGAAATATTGAAACACTCAAACTTAAACTAAGTGTTCTGGAAGATCATCACGAACTGGATTCGCTTATTGAGTTGGAGCTTAAGGAAGAGCATTATGATGCACAAAAGATTTATGAGCTTGATGAACTTGCTACCAGTTTTAAAACTGCAGGCTATGAGATCGTAAAACACCGGGCAGATTTTGAAAACAGGATAAAAGGTGCTGCGGAAATCTATGGAGATTCACGACAGCTGGAAGATTTAAAGCCCAAAGAGGTTTTCACCCAGCTTATTGCAGAGCATCATTACGACCCAGAGACCGAAAAAGAATTAACCGCTGCTTTTGATGAGCTTTTAGAAGAAGTGCAACAGACTGATAAAAACCCGGAATGAAGATCTTAAAAATAGAATTTCAGAATATAAATTCTCTTAAAGGGAAACACGATATAGATTTTACCGCGGCACCTTTTACTGCCAGTTCCCTCTTCGCGATCACCGGGCCAACCGGGAGCGGTAAAAGTACCATTTTAGATGTCATTTCTCTCGCGCTTTTCAATCAGGTGCCAAGGTTGGGCAAAATCACCAAGGGGGAAATTATTGCCAAAGGTGCCATCCTTACGCGTAATCAAAAAGAGGCCACAGCGAAAATTACCTACGAATCCAAAAATGGCATTTTTGCCTCACAGTGGAGCATTTCTACCAACCGAAATAACAAGCTGCGGGATTATGAGATGGAAATCCAGGACCTTGCAAATAATTCGGTGTTGGATCTTAAGAAAAGTGATGTTCCTGCAAAGAACGAAGAGTTGATTGGCCTCAACTATAACCAGTTTATAAAGTCTGTGTTGCTGGCACAGGGTGAATTTGCACAATTCCTAAAGGCGAAAAAAGAAGAACGCGGGGAACTTCTTGAAAAGATCACCGGCACAGGAATATATCGGCAGCTGGGAATTAAAGCCTACGATAAAAATAAGGAAGTAAACCGCAATATCGAAGAGCAGCAAAATGAGATCAAGATCATTCAGCAGAATTTACTGGAAGAGGAAATTATATTAGAACATAAAGCCAATTACGAAAAGCAAA
Source organism: Salinimicrobium maris (assembly GCF_049680855.1). Taxonomy (NCBI): domain Bacteria; kingdom Pseudomonadati; phylum Bacteroidota; class Flavobacteriia; order Flavobacteriales; family Flavobacteriaceae; genus Salinimicrobium; species Salinimicrobium maris. The sequence continues at coordinate 549,340 of NZ_JBMPGS010000002.1, forward strand.
CTACTGCCTGCCTGCAATTTGAAAAGGAGATCTCCCGGCTACAGAAAGCGATCGAGTTAAAGGAGAATATCGAAAACCAAAAAAAGGAAATTGCACGGCTGGAAAACCAAAAATCTCAGGCTGTAGAGAATTTACAGCTATTTGAAAGAGAGCATGGTTTTCCATTAAAGCAGCATGAAAAAGTTCAGGATTTTTCAGATGATCTACGAAACTGGAAGCAGTACCATAGGGAGATAGAAAGCCTGAAAATCGAACTTGAAAACAATAAAATCAAAGCTACCGAAAATCTTGAGAAAGTAGAAACTCTAAAAAAGCGGGTTTCCGGCTTTATTCATTCGGAAGTTAATGCGGACGATCTGGAAGAAAAACTGCAGTATTTCCGGGATCATATTCAGAAGTTGCAGCTGGAAAAGCAGGAAAAAGGAAAAGAGTACAGCTTTAGAAAAAATGAAATTGCTGCAGAACTTCGGGAAACAGGTTTTGAATTAAATGAGCACAATTTGGAGAAAAGTTTGCGTGAATTGGAAGAGCTTCGAAAGAAAAATGGAGAATATTTGTCTGATTTACGGGAAAAGCTTTCAGAAATTGACCTTTTACAGCCTCAAAAGGAAAAAGAACGTCTTCAGAAGAAAACTGTTCTTGCCAGGGAAGCTGCCAGAGATTTTTATGAGCTTGAGAGACTTGATGAAGAACAGCAAAAATTTGTTGCAGAAAAGGAACAACTTCTTCCTAAGTTAAAGGAATTCCCGCAGGAAATCGAAAAATGGGATTTGCGAACAAAGTTTCTGAAAAATAATCTTGAAAACCTCAACCTGAAAAAGGAGAACCAAATGCTACGGGCGAGCCTGGAGGAACACCGGCACAAGTTGAAAGAAGGAGAAGCCTGCCCTCTCTGCGGAGCCCTGGAGCATCCTTATGCTGAAGACTTACCTCCTAAGGACACCAAACTTGATGAGGAAATAAAGAGAACGGAAAACGAACTGGTGGAGTCAAATCGCCACCTGAATACCGCAAATGTCAATTTAAGAAATACAAAGGAACGACTAAAGGAGCTTGAAGAGGTAATCTTAAGATTAAAGGATAAATCTAGAGATCAAAAAAAGGCATTTTCAGAGAAATATTCGAGCTTACCACAGATAGAAACATCCGCAGGCTGGGAGAGATCCTGTGATAACTTGGAACTGCAAGTGAGGCAGCTTGATGAATACACACTTCAGCTCAAGCAGGAAAGTTCAATTAAGGCCGCCATTCCGTTACTTAAGAACCTTCAGGAAATACTGAAGGAAGGAAAGCTGCTTAAGGAAAAACTGGAAGAATTATATACGGGAGAAAATATTCAGCAGGAAACTCAGCAGTTGCACAACCAATGGATCACCATCAATGCTGAAAAGAAAAATATACAGGTGCGCCGGCAGGAAATTGGCAAAGTTCTGGAAGACAAAAAGTCTTTTCTTTCAAAACTAAACGACGAATTGCAACCGAAGGTTTCAGAAAAAGATTTGGAACAGGTAGCTGATGCTTTTGAAGCGCTCATACCCGATGCGGAATGTAATGCACTTCGCTCAAAACGAGCAAGCATTCTAAAACAAGTCGACAATACTGCGGCGGCTTTAAAATTGCTCATCTCTCAACTGGCAACAGCCACCAAAATAGATGTGGAAATAGAAAAAGTTGCCCTGCAGCAGGAACTTGAAGATCAAAAAGAACTACTGCAAAATGTGAGCAACGAATGCAAGGAAATACACCGCCTACTCAAAAACCACGCTGAACAACTGGAGCGGTTGGAAATTCTAAAAAAACAAATTTCTGAAAAGGAAAAACAAACCAGGAGATGGCGCCTCCTCAATGAACTTATAGGCAGTGCGACCGGTAAAAAATTCAATGATTTCGCACAGGATCTTAGCCTCACGCAACTTTTAAAACTAGCCAATGTGCGACTAAAAGATCTAAGTGACCGCTACCATATTGATAAACCACAGGAGGATGAAGACGACGGACTTGTAGCCATAGACGAACACATGGGTGGGCAGCGGCGATCTGTCAAAACTCTTTCTGGCGGTGAAACTTTTATTTTAAGTCTTTCAATGGCGTTGGCGTTGTCTGATCTGGCCTCTAAAAATGTGGAAATCAACAGTCTTTTTATCGACGAAGGCTTTGGGACATTAGATCCCGAAACTCTAGATCAAACACTGGATACTTTGGAAAAGCTACAGGCAGAATCCTCAAAAACCATTGGAATTATTAGTCACGTAGATTCTCTTAAAGAAAGAATTGCCACACAAATTCAATTAAAACGTAACGGGCAGGGTTATAGCAGCCTTGAAGTCATATAGAATCCATAGTTGGCAGGAAATGGTTGTTAAAGCCTTATTTATTGATTGTTAACTGTTTACTAAGTAGCTTGCATTAGCAAAGGGGGAATGATAAATTAGAGAGAACAAAAAATTCTCAATATGAAAAAAGAAAACCTCAACCAGAAAACAGGAAAGCAAGCAACAGCTTTTTTAATTGCGCTGCTATTTTTCGCATTTTCTGGATTTGCTCAAAAATCCACGATAATGACAAACGGCCCAACTGTCAAAGTGAATACATTGGCCGAAAATCTTAATCATCCCTGGGGAATGGCATTCTTACCCGATAGTAGATTGCTGGTAACCGAACGAACCGGGGCACTAAGAATTCTTGATGAAAATAATGAACTCTCTGAGCCTCTAGGTGGTACTCCTGAAGTTTTTAATGTAGGACAGGGAGGAATGTTTGACGTGGTACTTCATCCTGATTTTGCGAAAAACAATTATGTGTATCTATCTTATGCCGAACCTGGAAAGGACAGCACTGCAGGAACTGCTTTGGGAAGAGGCATACTGGAGGGAAATGAGTTAAAAGATTTTGAAGTGATTTACAGAATGCAGCCAAAAGTAGAAGGACCCAATCATTTTGGTGGGCGAATTATTTTCACTGAAGATAATATGATTTTCTTTACATTGGCAGAAAGATTCAAGTTTGAACCAGCTCAAAATCTTTCCAATTCCCTGGGAACAGTAGTAAGAATAAAAGATGATGGAACCATTCCCGAAGACAATCCTTTTATAGCACAGGAAGATGCTGAAGATGCAATTTGGTCTTACGGTCACAGGAACATTGAAAGTGCCGCAATTGATCCTAATTCTGGGATGCTTTGGGTCGCTGAAATGGGACCTTTAGGAGGTGATGAATTCAATCAACCCGAAGCAGGAAAGAACTACGGTTGGCCGGTGGTAAGCTGGGGAACAGATTATGACGGTGCTGAAATTCCTGATCCCACTACCCGCCCGGAATTTGCAGATGCTAAAATCGTGTGGACCCCTACAATTTCCCCTTCTGGAATGATTTTTTACACTGCAAATATGTTTCCCGAATGGCAGGGAGATGCATTCATTGGCGGTCTTACCAGTTCAGGATTGGTAAGAGTAGATGTTAACGGTCCCGAAGCTGAAGAAGTAGAGCGGCTGCCTTTGGCTAAAAGAATCAGAGATGTGGAACAAGCGCCAGATGGATCTATTTATGTTTTGACTGATGAAGAAAACGGACAAATACTTCAGCTGACTAAACTTCAATAATAATACAAGTTTTCAAAATCCCGATCCCAAAGTACATTTTTGAGGGATCGGGTTTATTTTTGGCTTCATCTTAATTTTCTGTTATATATTAATTTTTTATAAGTTTGTACGAAACAGAAAAGAAATCAGTGGCTGAGAATAATATCGTATTGGAAAAAAGTTTTGCGGCAGATGTCGAAAATATTAATAAAATTCCCATAGTACCCCAATTACTGGATGTAATTTGTAGTACAACGGGAATGGGTTTTGCAGCCATTGCCAGGGTGACGGAAGATAGATGGATTACCTGTACTACAAAAGACAATATCTCCTTTGGGCTTAAACCCGGAGATGAGCTTAAGATAGAAACTACGATGTGCCAAGAAGTACGTCAAAGCCGTGATCCTATCTTTATAGATCATGTAGATGAAGATGAGATCTACTGCAATCATCCAGTCCCTAAAATGTATGGGATTACAAGTTATGTTTCGTTTCCTATCATCAGGAGAGATGGTACGTTCTTTGGTACCTTATGCGCTATTGACAATAAACCGGCTAGGGTAAAGACGGTAGAAATTAATTCAACTTTTAAGCTTTTTGCAGAACTTATATCCTTTCACCTCCAAAGCCTGGAAGAAATAGCCATCGCGAATGCAAAGTTGGAAGAAGAAAAACAACTTACCGAAACAAGAGAACAGTTTATTGCTGTTTTAGGACACGATCTAAGAAACCCGCTCGCTACGATGAAAATGAGTGCAGATATTCTGCAAAAATTTTCGAAAGAGGAGATAGCTCAAAAACAGGCAAAAACAATAAAATCTACTGCTTTTAGAATGCAGGGGTTAATTGATAACCTGCTGGACTTTGCCCGTGGAAGATTTGGAGAAGGGATCATACTTCAGGCCGAAAAAGACAATGAAGCACTGGAAGACGCTTTTTTACAGGTCCTTAAAGAGGCGCAAATGTTGTCTCCCGAAGTAGAGTTCGAAGTAGATTTCAACCTCGATGAGCCGGTAAATTGCGATTCTGAACGAATGGCCCAGCTCTTACTCAACCTGTTGAACAACGCCACCACTCATGGCGCAATGGATACATCGGTAAAGGTTGAGGCTACTTCTAATAAGGAAGAATTTCGCCTTTCAGTAACCAACAGTGGTACGAAAATTCCTGAAGAAGCCCAGAAACATCTTTTTCAGCCTTTTTATAGAGATGAAGTGAGGCCTGGAAAACAGGGACTTGGGCTCGGTTTATATATTACTGCTGAAATCGCCCGTGCTCATGACGCAAAAATGCATGTGGACTCAACAGAAGATTATACGACTTTTACTTTCATCATGCCGCATCAGGAAAATTAAATCTATTAGCAGACTTTAAAAAAATTTCAATAAAGTTCCAAAAATGTCATTTTTGGAACTTTTTTAATTAAGAACAAGGAGCTACAATTTCCGCAGTAGGTTGATCTCATTTTTTCCATGAGTGCCTAAGAAGTCCCAGCAGTCCCAAAGCAGGACCTGTGGCCAATAGGCTAAATACAGCCACGGAATCTGTACTTTCCATCAATAAGCTAAAAAGCTGAATACTCACAATAGTAATTGCAAAACCTATGCAGTTTACAATTGTAAGGGCGGTTCCTTTGTTCTCTTCTGGTGAATTGATTGCTACCAAGGTAGAAAACAGCGGAGAATCTGCCACTACTACCGCTCCCCAAAAAGTCATAAACAGACCAAAAACTACCACCGAATTATTTAAAACAATTAAAGGAAAAAATAAACAGCAACATCCAGAAAGAAAAAGGGCAATAGCAGCTATCTTTTTGCTCCCGTATCTCCTGCTCATATAACCGCCTGCAACACACGCGGGGCCGCCGGCAGCTATGATTATAAATGAAAGCAGACCCACTTTTATTTTAATGTCGGGATGTAAAAGTTCAAAGACCTGCAGCATAACAGGAACAAAGGCCCAGAAGGCATAGAGTTCCCACATATGCCCAAAGTATCCGAAAGCCGCTGCCTTAAAACGTTTTTGCTTAAAAATCTTAAAAAATGCTGCCGTATCTCTTTTTAACAAAAGTTTTCTATAAGGGCCATCTGGTACGAGCAGCAAGATTAGCAAGCCTCCCGCAGCGGCCATACTGGAAACTACTTGCAACACCAGTTTCCAGGATAAGTCGCCTGCGCCTGTTGCAAATTTTAATAAATGCGGAAAAGCTGTTCCTAAAACAAGTGCTCCTACCAAATACCCAAGGGATTTCCCAAGGTTTTCACGATAATAATCTGAAGCGATTTTCATCCCCACCGGATAAATTCCTGCAAGGAAAAATCCGGTTAAAATGCGCAAAGAAAGAAGACTTTGTAAAGAATTACCTTCGAAAATCATCCCAAGATTTAGCAGCGCTCCTGCAAGCGCACAAAAAAAGAAAACCTTGGAAGGCGAAAACCTGTCGGCGACACTTAGCAATGCGAACAGCAGCGTACCCGCAATAAATCCAACTTGCACTGCAGAAGTCAAATGCCCTAGAGCAGAAGCATCAAGATTAAGCTGCTGCCGCAAGTCTTCCATCACCGCATTACCGGCAAACCAAAGTGAAGTACAGAAAAACTGCGCAATAACAATAATTGGTAAAACTTTTCCTGAATAAGACATTTGCGGTTCAAAAGTACCGCGAAGAAACTGATTTTTTTAAAAAGGAAAGTAGGATTTAAACAAGAGCTTCAAAAAACGAATTTTTCCAAGGATATTCCTCTATCCATCAGAAGCGAAAAATTCATCTTTTATCCAGCTCCTCTCTTATAAATTTTTCATTTTCCTCATCAAAACAAACAAAAAGAACCTTTTTTGGCAGATTTCTTTCCCTCAAAAAATGCTGTACAGTAGAAACTGCAATTTGAGCCGCATTTTTCTTCGGAAAGCCAAACACTCCGGTACTTATATTTGGAAAAGCCACAGAATTACATTTTTTCTGAACGGCAAGCTCAAGAGAATTACGGTAACAAGCCGCCAGTTTCTCGTTCTCCCCTTTTTCTCCGCCATTCCAGACCGGCCCCACGGTGTGGATTACATATTTTGCAGGAAGTTCACCTGCCGTCGTAACTACTACCGCACCTGTAGGACAGTTGCCCTGTTTTTGCACTATTTGTTTGCACTCTTCTAGGATTGCCGGGCCGCCTGCGCGATGAATGGCACCATCTACTCCGCCGCCACCCATAAGCGAACTATTAGCCGCATTTACTACGGCATCTACCGCAACTTTAGTAATATCTCCTTTAAGAACCTCTATCATTTTTGCCATTTTTAGAGAACAGAATTTTAATATTTTCTTACAATGCCCATCTACGAAACTAAAATTCTATTTTCTTTGGAAGTTGCAAAAACTAAAATCCTGCGTGGCTCCGGAAGGAGTTTTATGAGTCACATTGCTACAGGAAATCACGTTGAAATCTGCAGAAAAAAGTGTAATTAGATCTGAAGTGGAATATTGCCTCACATTTATACCGCTACATTTATTAGGGCCTTCTTTTGAAAAAGTACCCAGGATACAATAACTTCCGGATTTAGTAGCATTTTTAAGGACTTGGATGTAGTTTTGAACATCTTCTTCCAAAGTGAAAAAATGAAAAGCAGCTCTGTCATGCCATAGATCAAATTTCTCCTTAGGCTCGTATTCCAGCACATCCTGATGTATCCATTTTACTCCTGCAGACCGCTCCCCTAACCTTTGTTCTGCGCGTTTAAGCGATTTCTCTGAAATATCCAGAACGCTTATATTCGAGTAATTTTCTGCCAAAAGGAAATCCACCAAAAAACTGTCTCCTCCACCAACATCAATAATTGCTGCAGTTTTATTCAGCTCAAGGCCTTTGATGTAAGTAAGAGAGGTCTCTGGAAATGGTTGATACCAGCTTACATCGGTTAATTTCTTAGTTTTGTAAATATTCTCCCAATGTTCCTTTCTATCCATTTCAGTTTTGGTATAATTAATAGGTTCTAATTTACTGATTTCTTACAGAATAAGCCATGAAGAAGACCATTTAGCCTAAGCTTGTGTTGAGTTTTTTAATCACTATGAACCTGTTCGATCAAAATTACAATCACTTTATAGTTCCAGCACTACTAATGAATTTCTTTGAAGTTTGATCTTTCCTTCCAATTCAAGTTTTTTAAGAATTCTGGAAATTACGACGCGGGACGTATGGAGATCATAAGCTATTTGTTGATGCGTGACCAGAAGCTTTTCAGATTGATTAATTTTTGCTTTGTCCCGCAGGTAGCGCATTAGCCGTTGGTCCATATTCATAAATGCAAGCGTGTCAATTGTTTCCAACATTTCATTAAGTCGGGATTGGTAACTTTCAAATACAAAATTTCTCCAGCTTTTAAACCTGGAGGTCCACTCTTCCATTTTTTCTATTGGAATCATAATGAGCGTTGTTTCCCGTTCGGCTACCGCACGGATCTTGCTCTGGGTTTTTCTGAGGCAGCAGGAAAGTGTAAGAGCACAGGTATCACCTCTTTCCAGGAAGTACAACAACAATTCGTCTCCGTCTTCGTCTTCTCTCAGGATCTTGATCGCCCCTTCCAGCAACAACACCATTGCAGTGACAAAATCTCCTATCTCCATTATTTTCTCACCCTCTGAAAAATTCTGGAGCACACCGCAATTACTAATTTCTTCTATTAATTCTTCTTCAAAGATGAAGTGATAAGCTTCTTTTAATGCTTTGTCCATAGATCTTCTTTTGCGGATTAAAGTTAGTACGAATTTTCCAATTCTGGCCTATTCTCACTTCCAGCCAATTCTTTCTTATTTATGCCTCCCTGATTACAGAAAAATTATCAAAAAATTATAACGTATGGTTGCCACCTGCATTTCCCAAATAGGGAATTACTAAATATTATAAATTTCTGTAATTCAGCGTTAAAAATCAGTTAACCAAAAACTTGCAGCTATAATTAACGAGGAAAAATAATACTTTTGAAATTCATTATTAACCATTCTAAGTAAGTTCATGAGCAATCTGGGCGATATATACACATCTCTACTTTTATTCCTTTCGGTTTCGTACTCTTCCAGCTCCTAAACTACAATTTTAAATAAATCATCTTCATAATTTCTGATTATGAAGAAGGTATTGGCCGGTTATAATATTTCAATATAAAAAAGATGAGTAGAATAATTATTTCTGGGGGGCAACAATTATTCTTTTGAGACTTTGGTCCTTTGGCCGAAGTCTCCTCATCGATTTTATCCCAATTAATTTTCAGCAAATAGAGGCCAAGTTTTATTAACTGAAGTTCCTGGCTGGAAATATGGATTTTCATATTCCGCCATTTGACTTATCTATAGCTGTTGCTTTTTAGCAATAAGTACATTGTCTACATTTGAGGTACTAAAAATTAAAAACAACATGAGTCAAACATCAGGATTATTCTCACCTTTAAAAATAAAATCTGTAGAAATAAAAAATAGAATCACGGTTTCACCTATGTGCATGTACAGCAGTGAAGATGGATTTTCCAACAATTGGCACCTGGTTCACCTTGGCAGCAGGGCTGTGGGTGGCGCCGGATTAATTATTTCGGAAGCGACCGCTGTCTCCCCGGAAGCGCGGATTACTCCAGATGATCTTGGAATCTGGAAAGATGAACACATTTCAGGATTAAAAGAAATTACCGCATTTCTCGAAGAACAGGGAGCAGTTCCCGGAATTCAACTTGCACATGCCGGAAGAAAAGCCAGCACCACCAGCCCGTGGAAAGGCGGGAAGTTTATTACGGAAGAGAAGGGAGGTTGGCAAACTGTTGCTCCCAGTGCACTTGCATTTAATGAAACCGATGCAACTCCCAAGCAGCTGGATCAAACCGGAATAGAAAAAATAAAAGATGATTTTAAAACAGCAGCAAAAAGGGCATTTGAAGCAGGGTTTAAAGTAGCCGAAATTCACGCAGCTCATGGATATTTACTGCACCAGTTCCTTTCGCCCTTAAGCAACAAAAGAACCGATGACTATGGCGGAACTTTTGAGAACAGAATTCGCCTGCTTCTGGAAGTTTTGGATGCTGTAAACGAAGAATGGCCTTCTTCCCTGCCCCTTTTTGTACGTATTTCGGCGACGGATTGGGTTGAAGGTGGCTGGAATGAGGAGGAATCTGTGAAATTAGCCCAACTTTTAAAGGAAAAAGGTGTTGATCTTATAGATTGTTCATCTGGCGGATTGGTACCACATGCTAAAATTCCTGTGCAGAAAGGGTATCAGATAAAATTTGCTGAAAAAATTAAATCTGAAACCGGAATTCTCACCGGCGCCGTCGGCTTAATAACGACTCCGCAGGAAGCTTCCGAAGTTATTGAGAGTCAACAGGCAGATCTTGTGCTACTTGCAAGAGAATTTCTGCGCAATCCTTATTTCCCAATGGAGGCCGCACAGGCTCTTGATGAGGAATTAAAATGGGCGCCGCAGTATGAGCGGGCGAAAAGAATCAAAAGAACCATTGGCTAAAAAAGAACGAAAAAATGTCACTTTTGGATTAGCAGGAGTTCAAAAATTATCCTTTTAACAAATCAATGAAGCCGAATTGCTGCGAAAAACTGTTATATTGCTGCCTCTGAATATAAAATTTAATAATTTATGAAAAAAGTACTGTTTTTGGCTATTGCCGTGGGCATGGTTGGGTGCAAAGCCCAGCAGCCAAAAAGCATTGAATCTGCAGACGTAATGGAATACGCAAGCACAATTACGGCAGATGAATTGAAAAATCATTTATACACTTTTGCCAGTGATGAATTCATGGGTCGTGATACCGGTGAACCGGGCCAAAAACTCGCAGCCGAGTATCTAAAGAAGGAATACCAGGAGCTGGGAATACCTTCGCCCTTAGGAGGAGATAACTACTACCAGGAAGTACCTTCAACTGCTTTTCGAAGAGGGAATGTAAAGGATTCAGAAAATGTGCTGGCTTTTATCGAAGGAAGTACTATGCCAGAGGAAATCCTCGTACTTTCTTCTCATTATGATCACGTAGGAGTTGATGATGAAGGAAACATCTACAACGGTGCAGATGATGATGGTTCTGGAACCGTTGCTATTCTTGAAATAGCCGAAGCTTTCATGAAAGCAAAGAAAGATGGTTATGGTCCTAAACGTTCTATCCTATTCCTAAACGTTACCGGAGAGGAAAAAGGACTTGTTGGTTCTAGATATTATACTGAAAATCCTGTTTTTCCATTAGAAAATACTGTTACCAATCTTAACATTGACATGATTGGTCGTATTGGAGAAGGTATGGAAAACAGCGGAGACTATGTGTATCTTATTGGAAGTGATAAATTGAGTACAGAACTACACAATTTAAGTGAAGAGGTTAACAGCAAATACCTGAACCTAAACCTGGACTATACATTTAATGATGAAAACGATCCAAATCGTTTTTATTACCGAAGTGACCATTACAACTTCGCAAAAAATGATATTCCAATCATCTTTTATTTCAACGGGGTTCATGAAGATTATCATAAGGCAACGGACACTCCAGATAAGATCGAGTACGACCTGCTTGCAAAAAGAGCAAAACTTGTATTTTTAACTGCCTGGGAAGTGGCAAACCGTGCTGAGCGACCATTTGTAGATAAACCAACACTTACCGAAGCAAGCGAATAAACGGCTTTTCTTTAGGAAATTAAAAGGCTGCTTAATAGGGCTTTCCGCTAATGGAATGGCGCTTTTTTAAGCAGCCTCTTTTTATGTATAAAATTTAGCAAATTTAAGGGTTCCAAAAATCATGGTTTAATTTGCTTTTTTTGGCAGTTGGTATGTAAGTCAATGCCTGGAAAAGGTGAATAAAATTACCTTCTAAAGATTTTTGAGCTGCAGTTTCCTTTTCTTCTTTTTGTAATTTCTCCCCCACCAAATCATGAATCCGCTAACGGGAAGCCCGGCGACAAAAAGGCTTACAAAAAAGGCAATAATCTTTCCTGTTATTCCAAAGAACTGGCCCGTGTGCAAGCCATAATTCATTTCCTGAAGTTTCAGGCCGGTACTTTTGTCACTGTAGAAATGTTCCTGCAGCAATTCTCCCGTTTCAGGATGAAAATAAAAGTTGGACTGGTGGTGAAAACCGAGTGCTTCAGGATATGCCCCTGTAACTATGGGTGCATTCTGGCCCTGGTCCCAAACGAAATACATTCCGCTGTCGGGAAGCATTTCCACGGTTTTTGCAAAAGCAAGATCAAAGGCATTTATGCCATTTTTGGTACTTTTCTCCTCTATTTCCGGGGAAATGAAATCTGAAGGATATTCCTTTCCCAAATTTCCGAAGTAATAAAAGCTTTCATGCATCCATTCATATGAGAAACTAAGCCCAGTGAACGCAATGACCAGCGCGAGCAGCGAAATATAGACACCGGTTACCTGGTGCCAGTCGTAATTAACACGGCGCCACCGGGCTTTCCACTTGATCTGGAACTTATCGGAAACATTTTTACGCTTTTTGGGCCACCACAAGATGATTCCTGTGATGAGCATAAAAACAAAGATAATAGTGGAAATTCCCACAACCTGCTTCCCTATCTTCTCTGGCAGCAAAAGGTGCATGTGCAGGTCTTCAATGATTAAAAAGAAATCCTTTTCCAGGTTTTGAACATGCAATAATTCTCCTGAATACGGATTGAAATAAATGTGATGGGCTACTCCTTCAATACTACTAAACACGTGCGCTGGCCGCTCCTTGTTCTGGTAGACGACCATGCTGGCTTCTGCTTCGGGAAAACCTTGTAAAACTTTACTCCGAAGTACAGAAGGTGCTATAAAAGCTTCATCCTGAGGTACCACTTTTCTCCAGTCGCTCGTGAAATCCCTTATTTCATCATGAAAAACAAAAATGCAGCCGGTGATGGATACAATAAAAACAATGAGACCAGAGGTGAGACCCATCCAGAGATGTATTCTCCCGATCCACTTTTTTATACTATTTTTTTTCTTCCTGTGTTTCATTAAAAAAAGACTGCCCGAAAGTAGTACAAATTTACTATTTCCGGGCAGCCGTTTAACTTAATCCTCCTTAAAACTTGTAGGTAAGACTGGCCATTACATTTCGGGGAGTCTGAGGGTTAATGGTAGACCACCCATTGTAATATTCTTCATCTCCTATATTGTTCAGCTTCACATTAATTGAGTATTTCTGCACGTTATAGAAAACACCTGCGTTAAATACAGTATAAGAAGGCAGGGTAAACACTCCGCCCAATTGCCTGTTAAAAATCATGTTTTCACTTGCGTAATTTCCGCCAAAACCAAAACCAAAACCTTTCAGATTTCCTGAAGTAAATCCATAACTCGCCCAAAGGTTCGCCGTATCAACAGGACCTGCAGATTCAGGCCTTCTTCCGAGGAAATCGGTTTGATCAGACACTGTTAATTCACTTTCGTTATGACTGTACCCGGCGATGATGTTGAATCCTTTAAAAGGGTTGGCTACAAAATTTGCTTCAAATCCTCGGCTATATCGCTCTCCATCCTGAACATAGAAAAAAGGTCTTCCCGTTTCTTCCATTACAATATTAGAAACCTGAATATCGTAGTAACTAAAGGTAGCAGCCAGCCTGTTATTCATAAGGCTTAATTTCGTTCCCACTTCTACCTGTTTCGCTCTTTCGGGATCAAAGATTACAGTAGTAGTTGCTCCTGTAGTTGGATCTCCCTCTTCCTGTGGTGCAACATTGGTAAAACCATCCATATAATTAGCGAAAATGGATATTTTATCATCCAATGGCTGGTAAACAACTCCAAACTTTGGGGAAAGTGCTGTTTGGCTATTGTTGTCATTTTCAAAGTGGTCAACCCGCAAACTGGCCATTACAGACAGGTTGGGAGTGAAATTAAGAACATCAGAAACGTATGCGCTGTAAATATTCTCTTCAGTAGTATTATTATTGCGATTGCTGTTGGCAAGAAGTGCATCTGCACCTGCAGCAGAAAGAATCCCACTGTCATTATCTGTAATATAAGCCGAAGGGTCATATATTCCGAAGACGCTTTCATTTACATTTTGAAGAGTCGCGTCTCCTATGTAGATGTTCCCGTTTGCCACATAGCCTGAGCCGTTGTCAATCACCTGGCGATTAAAATAATCCAATCCTGCCACCATACGGTTTCTCATTCCCAGAAATTCAAAGTCTCCCACGAAATTCTGTTGGATATCTGTCGTAAGAGTAGTCGAGTTTTGATCATTCATATAGCGGGTAAGCACAATTCCCTCATTAAGATTTGAAACACTGCCTTCCACTTCTTCTCTCCCCTGGTAGAAACGTGTTGTTTCATATAGGTAAGAATAATGACCAAGAGATTTGGCAGAACCTCTTGAGATCACAGTTTGAGAAGTCCATTCGTCAGAAAGTTTATACAACATTTGTCCCTGCAGGCTAAAAGTTGGGTTTTCAATAGTCAAATCATTACTGGTGTATGAACGCTCAGGATCATATCCCAGCTCTTCTATATTATTCACACGTAATGGCGCGCCACGGTCTACAAATAGCATTGTAGGATTGGTGCTTTCACTGTCATAAAATTCCGTATTTACGTAAAAAGACAAGCGATCGTTTACTTTATAGCTAAACGAAGGAGCAACAAACAATGACTTCTGGAATCCTGCGTCCTGAAAGCTGTTTTCTGTATGGTAGGCAGTATTTATGCGCATTGTTATATCTCCTTCTTCATCAAGCGGCGTATTAATATCTGCAGTGATTCGATTAAGCCCGAAGCTACCCATTGTATAGGAAATATTTCCTCCAAAGTAAGCATATGGCTTTTTAGTGACTATGTTAATGAGTCCACCGTAAGATATAAGGCTGCTTCCATAAAGAGTACCTGAAGGTCCTTTTATCACCTCTATACGTTCTATGTTAGCAGGATCGGGGCTGGCATTGGTAAGGCCGGGCAATCCATTGACCAGTGTTGGTTGCACCGCAAAACCTCTAAGGGAAAAATATCCTGCACCGTCATTACCACGTCCGGTTGATTCCCATAGTTTACTAATACCTGAAGCGTTTTTAATTGCATCATCAAAATTAGTGACAATTTGCTGCTCCATTAATTCGGCTGTAATGGTATTATACACCTGTGGGTTCTCAATATCTTTTAGAGGTAATTTGGCCACGAAATCACTTTTAGGTCGGGTGAATTCATTGATATCCCAGGTGGCGCTAATGACCACTTCATCCAGTTCCTGCTCATCATCCTGAAGAACAATGGCTGGAAGACTTACCGTCTCGTTTGCCGGTAAAAATACTTCCAGTTCTTTTGCTTCAAATCCCATATAGCTAAAGCGTATTAAACGGTTGCCCGAAATGATTCCCTGAAGCAGGAAGCGGCCATCTAGATTAGAATTTGTTCCCGCTGTGGTACCTACTACTTTAATATTGACATTGGGGATAGGCGTTCCATCCTCTGCTAGAATTTGCCCGCGCAAATTACTGGTGTTTTGTGAAAATCCCAGTTGAACCAGGAATAACAACAGACTTAAAACAAGGTATTTTTGCTTCATTACTATTTCTTTGTTTATTTAGACTTATTATAGATAAGGGCAAAAGTAAGAAGCCTTTCTGAAACTGAAAAGCTTATTTAGAATTAATATGAATAAATAATTTTAAGAAAATTCTAAGATTGAGATTGCCAACATATTAAGCCTGCATTTTTTTCTATTTCTTAACCGAAGCCAACGCTTCATGATCAGAAATACCTAAAACAAAAAAAGCTCCTTGTTTTCACAAGAAGCTTTCTGGGTGGAAGACCGGGTTCGAACCGGCGACCTCCTGAACCACAATCAGAAGAACTATTCTTTATTTATAGTACCTAAAAAGAATTTTATATTTAAATCGTACATTATTCGTATAATATGCGGTTTTCAACCTGTTTTAATCTCTAAAATCACGATTCAATTCGTACGTCAAAAAATAGTAAAAAAAGGCAGCTTTCTGACTTTTATCCATGGGGCGTTTTCCAGATAAATATAAACTCAATGAAGATTTATCAATGGCCATCTGCTTGATCAGATCATTACGTTTTATTCCGAACTCCTTCATTTTATTCTCAATCCATCCCACCGTGATATCCTCCACATCTAATGAGTAGACCACAGGAACTATTTTAGCATCGGGAAAAACCTCACGTGCCCTGGAGATTAATTGCTTTTGATTTAAAATATAGCCGTTGATAAGCCGGGCCTGAGTGATCTTTACGCGATCTTCATCTATAACTTCTATTTCCAGGCCCATGCGCCGGTAATTTACTATAGATAATTCTTGCTCCTTTATTACATTTAAAGTTTCCATAAATACGATTTTAAAAAGCAAGGGCGGGGAGACTTTCTCCCCTATTTAATTTTTATTTCTCTTAAATTAGTCAGATCAAAAATTGCAAGTTGTTTATTTTGCTTTGCAAATTCAATTGCTTTTTCCAATTCTGAATTTTTAAAGATTTTCACACTGTCGAAATAGTAAAAATCATTCTCATTATTTAACCAACCTCCTATTGTTTTGCTGTTTTTTAAGGAGTGATTAATTACAAGCTCTAAGGCTTCTTTGCCGAAGCTGTTTTGCGTTTCGTAGTAAGCAACTACAATTCCAAATTTTACAGCTTTCATGGTTTCAATATTTAAAGTAAAACCGTCAGGATTGTTTTTTGAGTATTCCCAAACTCGGTCAATTAAATTTTCCATTTTTTCAACTTTTGTGTTAATCGTTATGTCAAAGAGCCCTTGCTGTTATTACTGATGTAAATATACAACAAAGTTTGCTTAAAGCAAACTTTTAAATAGTTTATTTTAATGTTTAAAAAAGAAAAACCCTGCCGTAAATGACAGGGTTTCTTGTAGCTTATGGGTGTTTCGGGGTTCCAGGATTGCAAGGCGTATTACGAACCCTTGTTTGATTGCCTTGCCTAACTGCGTACTCACTACGGAATACAAAAATAGGAATTTATCTCTTCCCAAAAACACTCCTCAATCCTTCCCAAAGATCAAAACCTAATCCAACACCGGCATAAGGAGTGGCACCATAAACCGTAAGGCCGTAGCCTATCTGGGCATCTAGTGAAATCAAACCTTTGCTACTTTTAAAGGTATAGGAATCAAGACCTGTAGTTAAAACATAAGGATTAGAATTCACTGCTTCAATCCTGTATTCACTACTGAAAAGGCCGGTTTTCTTTTTTCCAATGGCAAAGGAAAGGGTATTAGGCACCGTCAAATTATTGATAGTAAGCCCGCGGTTTGTTGAGATCCCGGAAAGTGAATAAAACTGAGTTGACTTTTCAAAGTCTCTGGAGAATTCCATAGGCACCGGAACTTCATACGGGACCGGAATAGAATCAATAATAGTCACCGTCGTAACATTTCCGGCTGCATCTACATTCCGGAAATTCTTCACCAATCGCTTAAGCTGGCCCAGGCTATCCATTTTTTCAGAAAGCAATACTTCTAAAGCCTGTTTGCTGCCTTGAATAGCTTCTTTCTGTGCGACCTCTTGCCCTATCTCATTGTCATAATAAGAAATTGTGTCATTCAAAAAAGCCTGAATAGAATTCTTTTCCTTTCGTTGTTCCGCGGTTTTATCGCATTGCCTGAATAAAAGGAAAGCCAAAACTACCACGGCGGCATATAAAAGGATTTTTTGGAGTGGGATTGTTTTCATGGTTTAGGATATCCTTTATATAATTCAAATTTTTTACCGTTAAACAGCTCCCATTTATTAGGATTATAACCATTAGTACCGCACATTTTTGTCCAGTAATAATGATTGCCTGAGTACTTGTTTTTTCGGCACGCAAATATCACTTTATCGTCGTATTCTTCTTTCCATCCGTTCCAAACATTTACTTGTAGATTATAGTAAGACCAATCAAAACCACATCCGAATGGCTCTAAAATTAAATTTAATGTGTAAAAAATGTAATATTTAAGCTTCATTTATATTGGTTTTAAAGTGGTCGAATTCGACCACTTTGGATTAGGTGCCTATCCTTCCCAGGTACTGCCTCACAACATTTGATCACCTCTTCCAATTTCTCTCTTTTAATTTTTAATAGTTTTCTATTTAGACATTTTTAGACGGACTTTTAGACATTTTTATTTGATTATGCTACCCTCATTCATTCGGGCAGCATCTGCCAGCGCCCTATTTTAAACGCTTCATTTATTTGATCGTTATTTGATTACCTGTAAAACCAAATCCCGTTTATAAGCACCACTCCTTTCATTCCGTACCTTCCGCTATAAAACCATTGATTATAAAATCTGAGTACTGTAAGGCCGTGAATTGTGTACCACTTGCCATTGATATATTCCGGTTCCCCAATTTCAGGATAGATCTTATTCACCCCTTCAATATCTCCAGGAGAAAGCCCGGACCTTTGCGTGTAATATAAATCGCCGTTCAGCTTGGTAATAGTTGGCAATCCGTTCTTAGAAAAGGAATAAGCAGAATACATCATAATTGAAGGAAAATCCAATTTATCTGTCAGATTCTGCCCGTTGGGTGTCATAAAGCTATCTGAGAAGTTCTGAAAGTTATACTCATATCCTTCAATTACATTATCATAGTGAACCGTAACATATTCGTCTCTGTCAGATCTTGACTGCTCGTGCCATAATCCAATAGCATGACCTATTTCGTGAATAGCATTTCCAGTGGAACAACCTCTTGCTAGCGTTATTTTTTGACCGCCGCCAATCTTCCCTAAATAAGAAGCGCAACCATTACCTGTGGTGAAATACACATAATCCCTTTCGCTGGTTCGTTCAACAAATTTGATATTAGTGTGTTCCTCCCAGTGTTCAATAGCATCATTCACCCGGTATTTATTAGGCAGGAAAGGATCTATAGCATAATAAACTGTATTATCCTGCCAGAAGCCATTTAACAGTGCTGCAGATTTCGGTTTTTCTCCCGGCTGGTGAACTCTCGCATTTACATTTCCAGGAATTAAAATATCACCTTCCACAATGAAGTGATCATTTGCTTTTTGAGCATTGAACTCCATGCCGCCGAAGTCTGTTTTTATAAGTTCACTTAATACGGCTACCTCAGGATTATCAACCTGTGGGTTTACTTCTTCTTTTTCACATCCTATTAGAAGGATAAATAAAATGGGGAGCAATAACTTTTTCATTTTCTTAGTTGTTTTATAAAAGCCGAAGCATAACGCCCCGGCTTATTGGTTTAAATTCGGGAATCTCTTTCATTCAACTCCTTTTTGAGTTCTTCAAACTTAAGCTCAAGCTTGTCAAACTTCGCGTCAATCTTACTTGCAATAGGGGCAAACAAATCAACGTTGTTTCTGTAAACAAAAACTCCGATAATGAAGCCTACTACTGCAGCGATCAATAATCCAATAATTCCAAATTCCATAATTCACATTTTTAAAGGTTAATTTTCTATTTTATATAAGGCAATTTGCCATATCTGTCTTTCGATGAATAGAGATAATGATATTCAGATGTGATCACATTCCATGAAGGACACTCTTTTATCCTCTCCCAAGGCTCAATAGCTCCGTTTCCGTTTGAATCTTTGGAGTATTCCCGGTGACCATAAAAACCTAGATTTTTTGTAACATCCTTCCCGTTATCTGCTAACCATTTTATTTGTAACTGTGTTACTTTATGAATAGCTCCTTTTTGCTCGGGTGTTCTGGTGTCAACTGCTTTTGAATAATCCTCGGAATCCACACCACCTATTAAGCAGTTATTTATAAGTTTGGAATTATATCCACCCACTCCATTTGTGATATATTCGAGGTTAAGATCTTCTGGATCGAGAGAGTAGCCATTTACTGCAGAATTATCTTTTAAATACCATGTAGTACCGTCAAGCTCAGTAATAGTATGGTAGCCTTTATGTTTCCAACCTGCCCCTCCTAAATGCTTAGCTCTCCTCCAAAAAGCTTCTATAGATTTAATCCCGGAGAAACCTGCCGAACAATGCCATACTATCGCATTAATATTTTCTGCTCTACTCATCATTTATGGTGTTGAGAGTACTTTTCTATTTTCTTATTCCGGTTGTACAGGTAGCAAACCACTATGCCGCCAAGCACTGTTAAAGCTGAAAGCAGAATGATTGTCACTAGCGTGTACGAAATCTGTTCACCGTACACTAATTTGCTTCCCCAGTTTATCCCCAGGCATCCCATGACAAAGAATATCGCAGAAAGGGATAATCTAAGCACGTTGTGGATCTTCCATTGCACGAATGCAAATAGGGCATAGCATATAAATAAGGCTCCTGACATGAAGCACACCCATATTTCAATTTCTGGTATCGATTTCATCGTCTATATAATTTTGATTGTCTGTTTTATCTACTTTTTCACCTTTAAATCCGTTAATAATCATGTTTACGAGCCCACGGGCAATGCTTCCTCCAAACTGAGTTTGCCCCTGCTCTGAATTGAGATATTTGAAAGTAGGGTAGGAAACGGCGGTCGCTATCATTATGATAATCATCTTGGCTCCAAGGTTCACCCAATTTAAAGCCCATCCCCACGCAGCGGCCACACCTAAACTGCTGCATAAGAAATTCAGAAGCCAGTCTTTTGGCCTTACTTCTATCTTTGGATTATCCACCTGGATTAACATTGATGTGATGTAGCTCATAATAAAGACTGATATTAATATTTTGTCTACAAGGGTAACTGTTATCATTCTTGTGCATTTTTAGGGCATCATTTAAGAGGGGCTTATGGTTTTTCCCCGTACTTATACGGAATTAGTTCAGGGGTGTTGTTTTCTGTTTTAACGCTTTCGGTATCTATCAGAAGCATATATTTACCGTGGTTGAAATCATTTCCTGACACTTCAATATTACCGCCGCAATTAATGAAGCTAGCAACGTTTCTTCCTTGATCTGGTTCAATAGATTCAGTGTTGTTTAAAATTTTGATACCGTCTGTTTTCTTAAATCCTATAGGCGAAACAGTGGAAGAGAAAGAACCTGTTCTAATATTATTTTCTATCCTCCAATTGCTTCTCCTAAAAGCTCCTGAAGAATCCCAACAATTAACTAATGCCCCTCTTTGGTATTCGTTGTCATGGAAGTAGATATTACTCACATCACCTCTTCCTAATGCCGCTATAACTGTTCCTACAGAATAAAATTTAGAGTTTTTAACCTCTACATTCCTCACGTATAATTCAGGTTTATGCGGTTCAAAGTCTAAGTCTGACCTTCTTCCTCGATCTATAAATACATTATCTATTAAAAGACCGTCAACGTGCGAAGCGGCTCCGCCTTGCCTACCTGTGTATTTGAACGTGGAGTTTGATATGGTTATATTCCGGCTCGGTAACTTTGAATCTCCTGCTATGTAAAAACCGTCTCCCCAAACATCAGATACGCTTATATTGTTAATTAAAACATCTTCACAACTATAAAGCTCTACGCCATGCTCTTGCTCCCAATATTTTGTGTATCCGGGACTATCTGCAATACTCCCGTTATCTTTACCGCCTTTCCAGAAGATAGGAGTGTATTCAGGAGCAGTCCCTAATAAGCTGCCCTTTATGGAATTGCTGCCCTTAATTGTAATGTTTTCTAAAACAATATTTGAGCAAAACAGAAACTTAAAATGCCGTCTTAAAGAATAGTCCCCTTTAGTAACATTACCACCGTAGGGCGTAGCCGGTGCTTTAGTGTAGAAAACAGTTTCTTTACCGTGTCCTGAGATAATTAAATTATGCCTGTTTTCTATTTTAAAAACAGAGTTAATCCCTCTAGGGTTGTTTTCTAAATCTCCCTCAGTCCAAAATTCGCCTTTAGGGAATATTACGTGGTTGGGTACTACTTTTAATTCGCCTAATGATTTAAAAGTAGAATCAGTAAATTTCTTACCTACAATTGATTTAGCAACCTTATAAGTTTTTTGATGCTTTACAATTTCTACTCCATCAGGAATTTTACTAAGTTGCTCTCTTATGAGTAAGGTTTTATCTTCCGCATTGTCTGGTATTTCAATGTGAAAAATTTTAGGTTTTACAATTACTGGCGGCTCTGGTATAGGTTCGGGTTTAGTTACACCTTTGTTACTTTTCTTCCTCAGAAAATAGATCCCTACTCCTAAAACGATAAGTACCGATAATATGATTATTGTATTCATATTAAGTCTATATTTACAGGCGGTGGCGGTACAAATTCAGATTCTACGCCTAAGCCACAGTTATTGTGTTCTACTTCTGATATAAAACAATATCCATTTATGTCTGGAATAGGCGCATATTTCAATCCTCCTTTCATTGTTTGCTTCTGTAAAGCTTCCGCTTCGTTTTTGTATATCTTGTAAAATCTCATAATTACATTCTTCCTAGTGCAACCTCTAATTGTCTCTGCCCTTCAGCTATTATAACTGCCTGTGCTTTACTTGTAGGGCTAAATAAAACTTGTGAACCTATGTAACCAGAATTCACAGGAGTAAGTAGGTTTCCGTTATATTTAGTGGTTCCATAATGCCATTCTGTTGAAGGTTTTACTATATTAACATTACTCGTGAACTTAGTAACTTGATCTATTAAAAGCTCGTGTACGTCACTTATATTTATACCTGTAATAATTCCCACTCCTGAAGGATTTGAAACTTCGTGAGCTTCATTATAACCCCCTCGCATCCACCTGGCTTTACCTACAGGTTGGTTAGCTGAAGCATATGTAAGTTCAGAACCTGCTAAATAACCTCCTGAACCTTTTGTTAATTGAGCTATCGAAAATCCTACATTACCAGGCCAGTGAGCTGAAGGGGTGAACCCACAGGTAGCGTAAGTGTTAGTCCCATTTCCTTTATTTCCCGAAGCATCAAAAACCCAGCCCCCAGCGAATGTAAGATTGAAAGCAGAAGTATCTTTAGCATTAAAACCTCGCTGGGTAGCATTAGAGCCGACCATAGGCTGAAAAGCTGTGATTATACCCCATACATTTTGAGCTTTGTAATATTTTATTGTTTGGTCTAAGGCTGATAATTCTAAAGCATCTGTTACGCCTGAATCTATTGAGAACTGGGTAGTTTCCTGTTCGTATCCTGCTACTTTTTGGAAATTCCTTACGCTGCTAGATATTACGTTGTTATTTTCATCGTAAATTCTTGCTGTAACACTATGTGTACCTATTGATAACGATGTAAAAACATCATTGACTACTAATCCAGATTCTATCTCTGAACCACTATCGAATTGATATGTTATTTTCCTTGCTGCCATTATTCTAATTCTAATTGTAATTCCTCTACCCCTGTTACTTCTTGACCTTCTGCCGGGAAAACCACGTTTATTTCAGAAGCGTTTATTTCCATTTGAAGGGCGGCTGTAGATTCTACTTCCTGTCCTTCTGCTGGGGATATTATGTTTATATATGAGGGTTCAGTACCACGCTTGTACCGACCTCCCATCGTAGATGCTATAGTTAAGTAATTCATAAAGCTGTTATTACTTCGTTTCCTGAATTATCTACCGATACTTTCCATAGTGTTCCGTCGGGGGATTGTCTTACTTGGTATTCTTGAACTAAATCTCCTGTTAAGAACATGGTGTTGTACCATAAATTAAGCTCAAAAGTTCCGCTAACTTTAACTTTTGGTAGATACCCTTTTGGAATAACTAATCCCGCGCCAGAAGCCGCACCTAT
Source organism: Salinimicrobium maris (assembly GCF_049680855.1). Classification (NCBI taxonomy): domain Bacteria; kingdom Pseudomonadati; phylum Bacteroidota; class Flavobacteriia; order Flavobacteriales; family Flavobacteriaceae; genus Salinimicrobium; species Salinimicrobium maris. Next base: position 572,575 of record NZ_JBMPGS010000002.1, read on the forward strand.
TTCTAAGAATTCTTTACCTGTATTCTCAGGAGAAGCATTAATTCCTTTTATTGGTTTAGTTATGTTTTCGTTCTCTAAACCGTCAGGTATATATAGCGTTGCTTGATTGTAAAAAATAAGCGTTTTCCCTTGATCTTCAGGAACAAATGTGTAGGGATTGTTTATGTCTACCTGTGGTCTGCTTTCATAATTCCCTTCATCTATATCACCTTCCAAAGTCCCCCACACAGCTAAATCATTGACCGAAGTTTTAGGCTGTAAGGTGACAAGGCTATTTATCCCTGTAGTTCTAAGCAAACTACCTGCTGGAACACCGAAGTTTACAGTACCTGTTCCTGCTGTTGGGATAAGAATATTATCCCCCGTACTCATTGCAACGATTGACTTATTGTTGTCGGGTAGTGTATTGGCATTGTAGATTAACTGTATTTCTTCGCCGCCGTTAGCTGTGAATTTGAGTAACTTATCTACATCACTTGCAAGTATGGTGTATTGAGTAGTGTTTGGTATTAGTTTTTCAACACGCTCTGAAATGTCTCCACTAACCGGCTGCAAATCCCCAAACAAGCTATAATTATTCACGGTGTGCATTCTCATTCCAAACCTAGAGCGGTCTCCTTTAGTTTTAGGTAAGTAGCCCTCTGTAGGAGTTACATTTATACTTCCTGAGTTAGAAGATATATTTACAATAGTATTTCCTATAGTTAACCCCTGAACCTCTCCTGAAGCATCGGTATTTCCGCTTATTATAGCATTTACATTGCCGCCATTGGTAAAAACAAGGAATTTTCTTTTAAAGTCTTCTGCTACGAAAGAGTATGAAGAGGAGGAAACGATTTTAACTTCTCTGTTTGCAGGAATATCTTCAGGCAGCGTAACAATGCCATTAACTTTAGATAAAGCTGTACCATCTGATTTATTTATTTGTTTTACTACTTCTGAATCGTTGGCTTTAGAAGATAATGCGCTCCCTTCCGCTACTGTTCCAGATGTAGTTCCGAAGTTCTTATTAAAAGCAGTGTTTTTACTAAAGGTGGGTTCCTTTCCATTTAAAGCAGACTGCAAACCTGCAATATTTGAAATAGATAAGTTTTCTAAATCGCTTTTATTCTGCTTTATGTAATTTACTATTTCCTGAAGCTCGTCTAAAGTAGTATCATCTGAATTTAAAAGCGTATTTATATCATCAATAAATCCTTTTAAAACTCGCCCTTGATTAGCTGTAAGTCCTGCTGTTGTGCTTGTAGATGTTAGGTTATCTAGTAATTGAGAAACTTTTGCGTTCCAAGTATTCTTTTCAGTAGGCGAAACCCATTTACGCGTATCACTTTCGGATATTTGGTCTGCTGAGTGAGTATGTCCTAACAATGAATACCTGCCGTCTAAAGAAACGCTTATAGGCGTACCTTCTCGTGTTGTTGCTTGTAGAACCCCGTCATTATTTAGATTAAACTCTAAAGAGTTAACAACGTCATCTATAGTTGTGCCTGTGCCGTCGTTATTATCGTTAAAAGAAGCTGTTAGTGTTGATCCGTCTTGCCTGGTGAAAGTTATTGTTTTATTGACGTCACCAGTAACAGAAATAGAAACCGCTTTAGAATCAAATGCATCATTCCAGTTAGTAATATCATTTTCAGTTATATCTTTTACGTGCTGCGGAACCTGATCAGGGTTTATCTCCCTTATAAAAAACAGTCCTATATCCCCACTGGAAGCTTCATTCATGTACATATAGTCTGTACCAAATTCAGGCTCATAAATCTGAATATCCCCGTCTAAATCATCGCCTTGGGAATATGGAAGTAAAGTACCTTCCTGAATATCTTTAAAAGCAGCATAAGAACGGGTAACAGTCTGCCCGTTGTCATCAAAAAGTCTTATAGATACAATTTGATTTAATACGTTGTGATCTTTACGGGTAGCGAAAGCATAGGTATTATCTGTTTTTTTTATCAGATAGACGTTATAGTCATTGATTCCAATAAGCTCTCTTAAATCCGAGTAATCAGTCGCTACTCCTGTAACATAATAAACGTAATCTAGCGAAAGGTCATTTATAAGAATGCTACTTAAAGTGCTTCGGTTTGCAGGGGTGTATTGTAGTGCAAGTGCGATTTGCTCGGCTGTTATATTTCGCTCGAAAGGCTGGAAATTAGCCCCGTCCCAATAATAGAAAACCAAATCTCCAAGGTCTAAATAAAGTATTCCTATTTCTCCCTGCGTGAGATCGTCAAAGGTGTCAACGAATTGAACTCCTGAATCAGAACTTGACCCCACAATTACATAATCTGAAATAGTTTCTTTCCACCTGTACAAAACATTTTTCTCCTGCTTCCCTTCCACCGTAGCTATTTCAGATAAATACAGCCTGTTTTCTGATCCTGTATTTGGGAAGTCATTCACAGTAGGGTAAATTCCAAAAGAACTGGTATCAAACCTTACATTTTCCTTTTTAACCTTAATAAGTTTGCCTTGCTGAATTGACCCGATAAGTATGTAATCCCCGTCCAGAATGTTCATTCCTTCCGGTAATTGGTCAAAAGTTGGGGAGTTAGCGATAATCCGCTGAAGATCATTTCCTGCCATGTTTCAAATATATTACTTTATTTAGAATCATTCTAAATAAGGGTATTAAAATTTACTGTATTTCAATATTTTGTAGCTTTACAGGATGCTGTTACTAGTCGCTGTTATAGTAGGTTACATCATTGGTAAGTACTTTTACCCGAAACGGAAAGCTGCCGCCAAAGAACCTCAAGAACCTTTTGTAATTTCCTTTCCAAAAAAGGACACCAGACCAATCCATGAGAAGCATGATCTCACCAAAGATTCTGAATACTACAAAAGAACTTTTCCTCAATATTTAGATCCTGAACATCCTGACTATGTTAACCCAGTACCTGAAGCTCCCAGAGAGGAAAAACCCCGGATCATCATTGAAAATTTAACTGTTAACGTTACGCACAACCACCTTCACATTACAAACGAAGAAAAGTAACACCATTGGCGTCTTTGGTGACCGCTAAGAATCGCCCTTCTATTCCGCCGGTAATTTGCTGCTGCCCTACAATAGTTTGGTCGGTAAGAGTTAACCTGGCGACTGGATAATACCATTCTCCCTCTTTTTGAAGCTCAACTAATTCCTCACATAAGAAAACAGCGCCATTTATTACAATATAATCTGCATGATCAAAGCCTGTTTGTAATCCCCTGGCGACTTCCATCGGCATTTTCCTCAGAATAAGCTCATACACTGCAAAGGTTTTGGAGTTTATATTTTTTACTGTGGTGTCGGTATCAAATGTTTCTTTTTCGCCTTTTGGAATCAGCGTGAAGTATTTTTCCCATTCAATCCACCTAAAATGTCTTATCCCGGTGCCGTAGAAAACAGAGTTGTTGTCTTCACTCCACCATTCTGTTTTAAGAAAGGTTTCTGGAAGATCGTTATACACCTCCTGGATTTCAGATAAGTAAAACTCTTTTTCATTGTTCCAGTATTCAAGCCTTAACTGGAAAGATCCCTCTACTAAGTAGTTCACTTCAAATTCATAAATCTCGTAAGGATGTTCTGAATGTATAGAAGTTATCTTTTTACCCGTTTCGGTTCCGGCTGCGCTTTTTTGGGTAATTGCATATCGCACGCCGTCGGGATCAATAAATATTCTTTCTACCTGGGTAACTCCGATTCCTTCAATATCAATATACATTCCTTCTTCATACCAGATAGGAAGTCTTCCTTCCAGTATATGCCCTTCCTCCTGCAAACTCCCATCTGGATTATAAATATTCCCGTAAGTGAAGTAAACTGCGACACGCCCTTCTTTTTCAGTATAATTACCTTCAAATATGTTTATCCTGTTAATGTTGTTTGATTTCTTAACTACAGGAATCTCAGTCTCATTTCCTTGACAATCCATCATTATAAGCTTGTGATTATTGTAAGCAGATCTGAATTGCTGCCTTACAATGTCACCTATTTTCCATGGTTGCTCATAGTGGTGCATTTCAATATAACCTGGCGTTTCGGTGCTTAAGAAGTTTAAAAAAGTATTACCGGTTCTTTTCGCAAATCGTATGGAGTTATGAATCGGCATTTCAATAAATTCTTCCGCGGTAAGTCCGCTTGCTTGCTCCTGGGTAATCGTAAATGTTTTGGATTTTTCGCAACCAAGATCATCTTTTACATAGGCCGTATATTCCCCGGCCAATAACCCGGAATATTCTTGGCTCCCTTGAAAGTTTGTGTTGTCTAAGGAATATTGCCTGTTAAGGCCTGTAGTAGCATTGATGGTAGCTACAGCTCCAAATGGAGTGCCTGAAACCGATACACTCTGAATAGCCAGTACTTTAGGAGGAGCAAAAATAACTGAAGCGATAGTTACTCCTAAAGAATTTCTAAGTTTAACCACGCCTGTTTGTCCTGCCGCCGTAGGTCTTACTATATCCAATTCATAAGTAGCGCTTCCATCTATATCAATTATCTGAGAGTTTCCACTTCCTAATGGGGTTTCCACTGAAATAGTTCCTTCTGTTTCCGCAGTAGTTATAACAAGCTTGTATTTGCCGCATGGATTATCAGAAGCTTGTGCTAATGAAATATTAATTTCAGGCTCCTCTTCTACTTGCGTAGTCTCACTTGAATCTGTTATAAAATCTGTGTTATTGGAAACATTATCAAAGTAATTATTGTCCGGGTGCTCAATTGTCACAAGGCCATGTGTTACTCCATCGGGCATCTGACTTCCGTCTGGAGCTATATTAGTTGCCTGGTAGGTAGTATTAAAAATGTTCAGGTAGTTGTCATCTGCCTGGAAAGCATCATAAAAATTTCTAGCTGTATCAAAAGCAGAATTCCCCACTTTCACCTGTCGGCTACCTAATCTGTTGGCCCGGAATAAATATGCTGTTCCGGGTACAAAATTGATACTTTGCCCTGAGGTTCCCGGTCCTGTAAATCTTAATTCTAATTTAGAAGCCATAACATTTGAGTAGTTTAAATTCTATTTCTTTCTTTATTTTGGCAGAGAATAAATACCCGCGCTCTTTTTGACCTATGTCGTTAATAAATTCTACCTGTCCGTAATAGTTGTTGATGTATTCCTCTCCTACTTTTGTTCTGCCTTGCAATTGGTTTAGAAGATCCTGAGTAAATGGCAGAGTGAATTCTATCCATTCAGGCTCAAAAATTGGATTGGATAATTCCGAAATAAGCACATCGGAATTCTCTTTAATTTCCAGATCTCCTATTTTTTGCGTAGAAAGTTCGCTGTTCCCTTCACTGCTCGCATATCTTATCTTTTGCGTTGGATATTTTACCGTAGCTGAATTAAACCAGTAAGAATGCCTGAGTAAATTATACATTGGCGTGAGGCGAAGATTAAAAGCGGTTTCAGGAGAATAAATCCCCGTTGGTGCTTTCACAAAATCCTCTTGCCATTTACGGGGCTCAAAAATGGTTCTTTGGTTGCTTCTTACTTTTAGTTTGCAGTCGAAAAGGAAATTATCTTTATCGTAAGGTGTGTCTTCATCTGGAAATTTTTCAAACTGCATTCTTCGTGCCTGTTCTGCAGCATATGAATCTGCCCGGCTTGGCCCTAATACTTCATACTTAGATTCTACCTTTGTAATTGGTGTTATGAAATTGGTTTGTATGTTGTACTCATCCAATCCTAAAGGCTTTTCATAATTTCCTCCTTTGGTGTAACCGGTAGAAATGGAGGAAAAGATGAATTCAGAAGCGGTGGTCCTTTTGATTTTTGGCACCCGTCCTAATTGAATGGTCCTTACTGGCTGAAAGAAATATTTTAATTCCTCCAGGGCAATAAATTGTTTGTTTCCTTCGGTTACTATCCCGTAGCCGCAAGGTTCTACTGCATGAATCGATTTGTAGAAGTCTTCAAAGTTTATGGTGAGGGTTCTTTCTTCGGTTTCTCCATCTTCGTTGACTTGCTTTTTCATGTTACGGATCCAAAACCCGCAACTCATTACAAGATCTTTCCATTTTCCAGTGCTTAAAAGAGAGCTTTTAAAAGTTGGCTTCCCGGTGTAAACTTCAGTTAATCGCGCTCCTACATCAAAGGCGGTTAATGCGCTGGCTGTTGTTGGGCTGTAATGCGAATCTTCCTCAATAGACATAGATCCTGAATAATTGGTGAAATAAATATTCATAAACCCCGTATCTCCAAAAGAACCTCCATAAGCTCCTCTCGAAACAAAATACAACGCATAACTGTCACCCTCGTTTATTTTAAAATCTTCATCTATATATTCCAAATCGAAGGTTTCTCCAATTCTATTGTAAGGGTAAACATCCAGTAAAATTTCGTCATCAGGTGGTGCATTATTAAAATCTTCTCCCCCGGTGTATTTTCTTAAAATTACTTGTAGGTTCGGCTGTTTCAATGGGTTCACATCATCATCTACAATAGAATCTATTGTGAATTTCAGGTTTATTTTGAGCTTTGTTTTTCCGCGATCCCTGTCTGATATCAGGTAAAATTTCGATGAAGAACCGTCTTCAATGTAACCTCCCGCGGTACCTATTTGGTCAATAGGGCTCTGAATGTTTTCCGGGTCTGAATTGGCAATAGCTGTTAGTGGTGCCGGACGGTGGGAATATCTCCAGTCGCCGCCTGAATCCCATTTACCACTGGATAAAACAAAATCAGTCACGTTTTCATTACTAAACCTGGAAAGTAAATAAATATCTCTCCCTTCAAGACTTATAGTGTCTGATCGAAACTCTGAAATAGGATTCCCGTTTATATCGGTGGTTCTGTTGAGTTCAAATTTCTCTCTCATTTGAGAGGTTAATATTTCCCGAAGCCCTCCCTCTACAAAATCAACTTTAAATCGATTGTTTTCTATGGATCTTGTAGTGAAGTCTAAAAACCCAGTAAAGGCAAGCTGCCATTCATCTGTTTTTGGGTGCTTCGTGTGCTTGGTGAGCCGTATATCTGCTTGAACACCTAAAACCTGGTAGGCATCTTCCAAGAACTCCATTGCTTCCCCGGTGAATTCCAAGTTATTAGAAATTGTAAGGAATATCCCGTAGGTTTTTTCGCTGCGGCCTATCTCGGTTTCGGTTTCATCCCACCCTAAAGGATCATGGTCAAGAACCATTCTGCGGTTTGGGCTTTCAAGAATGAATCTGTGGCGGTTATCAAACATCCTTTAATCTTTGTCTTTTAAGCTCTGAAACCAAAGCACTGTTATTGTTATGATTTTGACTTGTAATCTTCACGCCCTTAAACCCGTCTTTTATTCCGCGGTCAATGGCTTTTTGCATCATGTGGTGATCAAAGGCATTCCCAAGTTCTGCAGAAGTCATTTTCTCCTGTTGGTTTAGGATAGAAGTAAGAATGGAAGCCTGAACAATGTCGTCGTAGTTTCGGGTTTTTAAGAAAGAATCATGCGATTTATGCACTTTATCCCCTTTATTCATCCCGATAAGCACATTTCTTTTATTGGGGCTTTCCAGAGTTCCATCTTTGCGCTCTACAATTTCCCGGTAATTACTCCCAGGCGCATCATTGATAATGGCCGGACCTTCATACGTTCCCAGTAAATGCCCGTCTTTGAATTTAGGGATAGGTTGTGAGGCCACGAAAGCAGCTTGTGCGGCTCCTAAAACCCCGGCAGCTATAGATAAACCAATATTTGGAAGAGCTTTTACAATGGCAGCAGCGGTGTTTATAGCGATCTCGAATAACACGGCCCTTCTCTCATCTTCAGCCTGTTTTCTCTTGATGGCTCTTTCTTTCTGCCTGAACTCTTCCCTCGCTAATTGTTTCTGTTCTTCGGTGGCTTTCTCGCTATTTAGAACGGCATCAAGATTATCCTGAGCCATGCGAAGTTCATCATCATAGCGTTGTCGTGTCATTCCGAGAATGGCACTGGCAGCACTGGCCGCGGCATCTACATAATCATCTTTTGTGAGATCTGTTTTCTTGGTAATTAAGTTTTCAAAGGCTCGAAAATCTATTCCGTAAAAATCTGCAAACTGCCTGAAAGTATCTGCAACTGCCTGGCGGCGCTCCTCTTGTTCTTCTTTCAGAATACGGGTTTTTTCTTTCTCGTTTTTTTGAAAGACATGCCGCTCCAATTCACCGGTGTCGGTATCAGTGGTTATTTTAGCGCCGGCCACTGGAGTAATACCGCTAACGGGCTTAATACTCCCTGTTTCCTTTACTTTACCGTTCAGCGTATCAAGTTCTTCCTGAAGTTTGGAAATAGCCTTATTGTATTCCCGTATTTCGTCTTTAGTAGTAGCAAGGTTGTCTCGCTGTTCCTGAAGGGCTGATATTGAAGCCTGAATAGCAGCAATAGAGCCTTTTGTTGCTTTTAGTCCTGCTGGCGGATCTCCTAATGGATCATCATCGTTGCCTCCGTAATTACCAGCAGTAGATTCACTTCCACCTTCCAGAAGGTTTTCAGCTTTCATTTTACCTAAAGTTTCCTCAAAACCATATTTAAAAGCATCCCCGATATTTTTTCCACTTTCTGAAAATTGCTTTTTAGTGTCAGTTAGAAAATCCCTAAATCCTTTCGGGCCTAATTTCCTCATGTAATCAATAGGATTCATAAGCACCTCAGTAGATCGAGCCATAAGTTCAAATAACTCTATAAACTCGTTTTTTACCTGTTTTATCATGTTGGTAAGACCTCCCCAAAGGCCGCTCATAATCATGATATTTTTATTGAGGTGTTCTAATGTATCTGCACCGGCACCAGCTAACCACGCAAAGAATTTACCAAAAACTCCCTGTCCGTTTTCAATGGAAAGAACAAGGTTATCCCAGGCAATACCCATTCTGCTCCACTGCTTTTCTAATTTGTTACTTGCTGCCGTAAACTCTTCATCTAGCGCTCCGGTTGCGGTGGTAACTCCTTCAATTGCTCCCTGTAAAGTTTCAAAACCTCCCGTAGCAAGTGAACCCAAAACCCTTTGATCTCTTACGGCGGTAATACCTATTTTTTCAAGTTGCGCATTAACGCTTCCACCTGATTTATCAATATTGTTTAATCCGGCAACAAATTCAGTAAATACACCTGCGGCATCTGTATCAAATTGCAATCTCAGCTCTTCAACGGATTTTCCGGTTAGGTCCGCAAGTATTTGAACATCTTTACCAGTTCTTAAGGATTTTTCCATTATACCTAATGTCCGGCCAATGGTAGATCCTGTAAGTTCCGCTTCAACTCCTACGGCTTTGGTTGCAGTTGCGTAAGCTAGTGCGCTTTGTCTTCCGAAATTATACTGACCCGTGTTCTGAGCAATGGCAGTGGCATTCCCTAATATCTCGCTTTCAGTAGCGGCGAAATTGTTACCTAATTTTACGATCTCGTCACCAAAAGCGGAAATGTTTTGTACTCCACCATCTGTAAGGGTAAGTAATCTTGCGATCTGTGAAGCTCCCTCCTCGCCGGAAATGTCTGAGGCGGTTTCCAGTTTTGCTAATCCTTCCGCAAAAGCAAGTATATTCCGGCGGCCTTTTACTCCTAATTGCCCGGCAACAGTCGCATATTCCAATAAAGCAGGTGTTCCAACGGTTTTTAACCTTCTGGATAGTCCTATAATGTCATCACCTAATCCTTCCAGTTCCTCTCCTGCAAGCCCGGTTGTTTTTCCGACATCTCGCAACTGGCTATCAAATTGCAGTACGGTATCTTTATTTCTTTTGATAAGCATGAACAAAGATCCTAGCGCAACCAGAGTTAGTCCAACAGGAGAAAGTAAAAAAGTCATGGTAGCTTTTCCGAACTGTACAATAGACGCGCTCAACGTTTTAAATGGATCTTTGCTTGCAGATAACTCATCAAGTGAAGTTCCCATGGTCATAAGTGAATTATTGACCTGATCTAATGCCGGGTGAAGGTTTTCTGTAGCTAAGGTGTAGTTCCCAACGCTCCTCTGGTGCTGTCCTACTGAAGCATCAACATCCTTTAATTTGGTGTCAAGCTCCTTTATTTCTTTTAAAAGCTTCCGGGTTTCGTCGGTTTCCTCTTTAGTGGTGAGAATTAGATCTTTGTACCGGTCCCGCAGGATATTTAATTGAGTGGATTGCTTTTTGTATTCCCCAACAGCTTCAGAGTTGAGCGTGGCCTGTCTTTTTAGCTCCTTATTTAATTGTTGGTTTTCAACCCGGTGTTTTAAAAGAGCGCGATTAGTAGATTCTGTGGCGGCTTCCTTCTTTTGGATCTCTCGAATAAGAGCTTTTTCAAGTCTTTCCTGCTCCTTGTAGGAAGCAGCTAATTGATCATTTGCGGTTTTGGTTTTAGTGATCTGCTTTTGAAGTGCCGGCATGTTCATGCCATTGACGTTGACCTTTATTTCCGCATCCCGAGCTAATTCAATGAATTTTTTATGAGAAACGTCAAGCTCTGACTGCAACTTGGTAAGCTGCTGAAAGGCTTTTTTGTCAATAATTAAGTCAATGGCATCCTGGTTCATCGCATTTTTTGTTTTTCAGCCTGAGCCTTTTTTAATTTCATTTCCTGATCAAAAGCTTTCATTCTGGCTACCCATTTGATCATAGGCATAGTGTAAACATCTATGGTTATTCCCGGCTTTGAGTTTTCAATAGCAATTACCGCGTCCATGATGTTTACAAGCTCCTTTTTATCTTCTTCAGTTTCTTTTGGCAGCTTGTTTTCTTCAATTTTGATCCTGGTAAGGAAGCTTTTTTGGCTTCTTTCCAGGCTATCTACTTGCGGCTTCAATGGCTTCAAAAGGTCAATTTTGTACCCGTATTTCTTGCTGTTAAGTACTTTTACAGCATCAATAATGTTTTGATCTTCCCCTTTTTTAAGCACTTCAATCAAGTTTTGAATGATATTGTACTTGTAGATCATTACGTTGATCTTGGCAGCTTGTTTTGCTTCCCGGGTGTCAATTTCCGCCACTTCGCAATATTGTTCATAGATGTTTTTCCATGCTTCGGAAAGGTCTTTTTTGCCTTGTTTTCCTATCCATAAAGCCGTTAAATCTCCTTTGAGAGCGCGGTAGAAATTATCTACAGGAATCTTTAAATCTGTATAGTGAGTGGCTTTTTTGAATGATATACTAACCATTGTAGAGTGTGCGCTTAATGAATTTTAGTAGCTCTGGTTTCAGGATCTCGTAGTTGAGTTCCATTTCGTGGTTTAAAGTCAAACCAAATAATTTACCTTCTCCTTTTTCGTACCTCTGTTTAAGCATGGGTACTTTCGAATCGGTGGAGAAAATGTCAATTTTACCGTCGTGAAAGTTTATAGTGAAAGCTTTGAATAAATCTCCGGTATCTTCGAAGTTGTAAGGATCTCCTGCGTATTTACCCTTTTCAGCACCTCCGTACTTCGTTTCGGTGTTTTTGGAGTAAACCCCTATGATCTTTCCTGCGGTGTTTTTCCCTTGAAATAGCTGGCCTTCCCGGTTTAAATCAATGATCTTTTCTGATAGCCTGTTGACTATATTCATCATTTCAGGCTCAATACCTTGTTTTGCCTGAATCGTGCGGTTAAGCATTTCTCGAATATTTGCCATGAAGTCAGGATATTACTCTTAGGAAGGAATAATCAAATATAGTAAATTCCTGCTTATTTAGAACCAGTCTAAATAAGGATTTTTGAAATAAAAAAACCGCCCTTAATTTGAGCGGTTCGCTTGAACTATAAATAATTTATTTACTTCTTCGCCACGGCATATCTTTTGGCCTTTCACCCGCCATGATGCATCCGTAAGGCATTATCTTGTCAATTACTTTCCCTAGATTGTATTCTTCCATTTGCCTTTGTACTGCTTCTGCGTTTTTATAGGCACTTGGCAATTCGGAAATATCAACAATTCCTGAATAGAACCTAATATCTAAATACTTTGTTTCTTCTGCAAAAATATTATCAATAGTCTTTTTTGATTTCTTCTTTTTATGGGCAGTTCTCGAGATGTTTCTACCTGCTCCGTGTGGTGCAAATCCTAAATTATTTTCAGTTTCTTCGCCCTTTACAATTAGAACAGGTTCGGACATATTCAAGGGAATCAATCTTCTACCTTCAGAAGAATCAGGAACAAATTTATCCAGTAAAGGAGTTGCACCTTTAGCATGGTAAAATAAATCCCCGTCTTTAAAAACTGAGTTATGTTCATTCCAAAAAGAATCAATAGCAGGAACTTTAATCTTGTTAAGCGTTCTTTGGTGAATAGATGAATGGTTTAATTTAGTCCATTCTCTTACTATCTGTATAGCTTCCCAATATAACTCCCCTTCTGCTTCATTGTAAGGAATCCAAGCGTTTCTTTTTAGCGTATTAGGGCTTAACTTCCTTCTGTACTTTTCAGCTGTTGCCATCCCTTTTTTATAAACACTTGCTCCAAAACCTCTCGAGCCGTGATGCGTAACCATCCAAGTATCTCCTGTTTGTTCTGAAGTTCCCACAAAAAGAAAGTGGTTTCCGTCTCCCTGTGTGCCTAAATGCATCATTGCTTTCTCTATATAATCCTGAGTAAAATAATTACCTGTAATGGCATCATAAAGGGTTTTATTCTCAGTAAGTATTGAAGCCCACCCGTGATGTTCTTTTCTTTTACCCGCTCCAAATTGCGTGGTTTCGAAAGCGGCATCTAAAACTAATTTAGGATCTGTTTTACCCATGTTAGTTGCGAATACTGAACAACACATATCTGCTGAGTGCATGGAAGGGTGTATTGCGTTTTTAGTAACCACCACACCACCTACAGGTATTTGCCCGTTTTCACCCGTAGGGCAAGCATCAGGCATAACAGCACCTTTTACCACAGTAGGAGTACGCATTAAAACATTCATTGTCTCAATAACAGATGAAACGTTTTCCTCTTCCTCTTTGCTTTCGGTTCTGATATTCTTATGAAAAGAAACAGGAGCACTATTAAGAGGTAATACTTTGACAGGCTTCGGTTTTGAACTTTCTAAAAATAGAATAAGTTCCTCTCCTTGAAGCCCTTTTTTATTTGCCACCTCAATAGCTTCGCCAAACCATTTAGCGGGTTTATATCCTAATTCTATTAATGTATTACCTGTTACCATAACTACTTAATTATTAGGGTATAAAAATACAAAAAACCCTGTCGCAATTGACAGGGTTTTCAAAATAATTAGGGGGACTTTTAGTCTTAAGCCGCCGCTGCAACTTCTACAAGCTCCTTACTCTGGTAAAGAATCTCTTCTGGAGAAGTTCCTACTTCAATTACTCGCTGGTTTGCTGAGGAATTGTAAAGAACCACCTCCACCTTATCTTCTGCTGAAAGTGCGGAAGCCAGTTCAATAGTGTAAGTTCCTACGGACGCATTTTCGGTAACACTCGCTGGAGTTACAGGATTTCCGTTCACTTTTACAAGGAAATTTTCCACTGCAAGCCCGGAAGCAAGCGTATGGTTATCCATGTCAAGAACAGGCTTTACAACTAATGAAGTCGAAGCCGCTACAAATCCAGAAACAGGTAGTAAATTAACCTGGTTTACTCCGTCAACTGTAGTGATATCGAAATCGTAGTTGTCCGCTGTGATCCAGTCTGCATACATATTCACTTCATTTGAATTTGCAAGCTGAATAGTTACAGAGGTTTTCGCACTGGTCGCTCCGGCCTTTGGAGTGTAAGGATTGGTAGAGAACATCTGAACCCTGAACCCTCTGAACTCGTCTTTATCTCTTGAAGTTCCCGCAACAGTTCCGGCATCATCGATAAGAAGTACATCCCATCTGTTTTGTCCGTCCATGCTCTTTAGAACTTTCTGGAAGAATAGACCGTTTGTGAAGGTCGCAGTGAAAGAATAAAGACCGTCACGGCTTTTACTCATTTTACCGCTGTTCTCCGCAGTTTCCATTTGGTTCTCCTCATTGTTCCAAGTAGTATCAAATCCGTTTAAAAGCGGAATATATTTACCTTCTTTCTGAAGTGTCCGCAGTGTTTCACGGCTAAAATCAGTAAGGATCGTTCCGGGCTTCAAAAACCCGAAGTTGGTTATATTTTCAAGATCAATCGGGCATCCCCGAAGTCCTGAACCTATAACGCCTGATGCACCACAATTCACGGTGCCTAAAATGTCTCGTAGTGCCATTATATTCTGTTTTTAAATTGAAAGAATCTCTCGGCTTCTGGGCCAAGCTTTACTTTTTCCCCGATTTCCTTGCCATTGTACGGCTTTTTTAAGGGGAACTCCTTTGTTTTTATAGAGGGCTTGCTTTCGCTTTTCTCCTCTTTTTTATTTTTATCTGCCATTATTTCCATTGGATTTTGTTCAGGCACTTATTATTTATGGTAATAGTTGCCTTAAATGTGATTGCATCCCATATATCCACGGTAAAATGCTCATTACCTTCCCCGAAATTCCCGAAACGCTCCAGGTCAACAACTCCCTCCCAATTGATAATGCCGCTTTTGTCAAATCCCTCTGCAATTCTTTCTGCAATAGGATTAAGCACATTCCGGAAGGAAAGCGCCCAGCGTTCGTCATTGGTAAGTGAAGTGTTGGTATTCTGCGTAGCTATTACGATCTCCCATGGAGTAGTAACAAGCTTTTTTCGAATATCCTGTGTTTCTTTTTTGGAGGTTTGATAGATTAGAGGGTAAGTAGGATCTTCGGCTTCCCTCTTAAGCTTTATCCACTTATTGAGGTGCTTTAGATCTCCCCAGGCATATACAGGTTTATCCCCGTCCACCGCTGGCAGTTGGTTCAAAATCTCGTATATCCTTTCCTCTACTACTATCATATCCCAAATCGGTTTCGGTTTTCGTACACTCTGAAGTTGAAATCTCCGTAATTGTCATTATCCTGCAGGAATTGGTACAGGCTCCGGTTCATATTGAATTGTGGCCGGAAATAATCTGTATATGGTCCTGAAGGTGTATGAACAATTGTAGGATTGACATTCGCTCCAAACTGGTACTTTTCTACGAACTCCCGCCAAACAAGCGTTAATAACCTGTTTGGCGATTGTTCTGTAGCATTTTTAGCTTTTTCCTTTTGTACTCCGGTGGTGGTATAATTCTGAACATCATCAATCATGTAGTGGAAGAAAACATAATTCGCAATTAAGCTTGTTTTGAGTTCTCCGTGTACCTGGCGAAGTCCGTTCCATTTTACACCTTTCCCTTCGTAGGAATAAGCCTTACCGTTCACAAGGTCTTTCCACTTTTCATTGACAGGATCTTCTAAGTTAGCGTCCTGTTCAATTGCAAGTTTAAGAGCTGTGTAGTTCTCGTATCCCAAAGCATTAGACAATAGTTCTTCTTCATACCTGGCGATATAGCTTTCAATCTTTTTCGCAGCATTAGGAACATTTCCGGTTACAGAAGCATTGCTCGCTGCATTTGGGATGTAAACTTTACCGCCGGTGAAATATGAAGGGTCTATTATCATGGTCTACTTTGCTATTTTTCTATCTACCAACATCTGAGCTGTATTTGGATGCCTTTTTAGCTTGTCCCCTTTCTTATCAACTCCATGGTCTTTAATCAAGGTTACTTCTACCTCTCCATTTTTATCAGTTTTAAGGTCTTTAGCCTTTGCTGTATCAAAAACAGATTCAGTAGTTACTACTTTGGCATTTGATTTTACATCTTCAGATTTTGAAGCTTCCTTTTTCTTATTGCTCATGCCTTAAATATTATGCTGCTGGAGCTGTTAAGGCTGTGATTACATCTGCTAATGAACCTTTGATAATACCTCTTCGGTCATTTGTAGTAGCATACAGGTGGTAACGAGATTCTCCAACCATAGTAATTTGGTTTTTAGAGAAGTCATCATTTTCCCAACCGAAACGAACCGTATAACCCCAAAGGTTACGAAGTTTCACGTTTTTGAAGTCTCCAATAATGAAGTCTCCAGGCGCAAGGTTTGGTTTCGCAACGATTCTGACACCGGAGATAGTGTTTCCGTTTGCATCCGCAAATGGAGGTAATACATAATTGCCATTGTCGTCTTTTGTAGCCATTTTTTTATAATCATCTAAAGTGTTTACAAAAACAACATTGGGGATATATGCACCTTCGCTATCATTAGCGATTCCAGCTACCAAGGCAGCAATAGCATCGTAGTATTGAGGCTTCTCTACGGTAACACCGCCTAAAATAGCAGCATTAAAAGCAGTTGCAATACTTAATATTCCATTGGTGGCACCAATAAGATCATTTTGACGTGCGATATCGTGCTTTCTGCGAAGAGTAGTTGTCATTGCAGATTCCAACCAACCGTAATCGTAAAGAGCTTCTTCAGTCGCTTTCATACGTCCTGCAACTTTTCTCGCCTGAGAATACGCAGTAACATAATCAACATCAATAAGAGGCTTCAAAGAACCTTCTGCAACGATAGCAGCATCACCTTCACCAGGTAATTCATCCACATAAGGAATAGATGCAAGGTTCGTGCTTCCAGTATCCAAATACTGCTCTACGAAAATTTCTTCTCGTTCGTACTGGCTAACAGTGTCAACATTCTGAGCTGCGTAAATATCCGCAGCTCCTGTTGGAGTTACGTTTCCAGTGGTAACAATCGCAGGTGCTTTAACCTGAACCTCGAAAGCTCCAATCCCGTTGGAATTGTTCTTGATGAAGTTTTGCAACTCCTCGTGCTTTTCTTTCAACGCTTCAGCAACGGCAGACTTGAAGTTTATAACTTTGCCTGTTCCTCCGTTTTCTTTCAAAGATTTCAGTTCAGCCTGAAGGTCTTTTACAGATTCCTTTACAGCAGATTCAACCTCTGTTTTCACATCTTCGCTTTTGGCATAGCCTTTAAGCATTGATTCTTTTTCGGCCTTGAAGTTTTCGAATGCTTTTTCAGCTTTCTCCACTTGTTCCGGCGTGGCAGCTTTTTTCATCTGCTCCTTAAGCTCATTGATTTGCTTAGTCGAGAACTCGCTATGCAATTGAGCCATTTCTTGCGGGGTCTTTTTTCCGAAGTCTTCTTCCGAAATCCCCTTCTCTTTCAGGAATTGTTTAAAATCCATTTTTAAGTGTTTAGGTAAAATTGAACTTGATTTTCGTGAAGTGCTTTCGCGGCTTCGGTCTCGGTGTTTTGAGTGCTGTTTAGCGGCTCATTGTCGGTATTCGACAGATTCTTAACATTGTTTTCCAGCGTGGGTGTGGCTTCATTAGAGCCAAACAATACCGCGCTGTTCTCCAATAGTTTTATTTCCTGAATGACCCAAAAGAAACCTCTTTCATCGGCCATTTCTTTATTTATGATCTGTGGGTAGTACTTATTCCAGAACTCCATTTCCTTTTCGTTATCCTCGTCATTAATAGCCAGGTCAATCTTCATGTATTGAAGTCCGATAGAATGCTGCTTTACCTTTCCGGCCTTGTACTGATTGAATACTTTAGGATTGTACTCTTTCATTACATCAGTTACGAAAATGAGAGATTCAGTAGTTCCGGACCCGTCAATACCTAATTCAGAATACGAAAGAGAAGAAGCGTAGATATCTACTACTTCGCCAATCTTGGCATCCAGCCTATGTACGTGATCATGCAAATGCGGAATCAAATGTTTTCGCTCCTGGATTGTCTTGCTCCAACATCCCGGAATAAGAACATCCATGTGAGAATCGAGATAGTTTGCGGTATTGGCTACCACTTTAACCCGAAGCACATCTACATCTTCTGTGACGGCCTCATTCGACTTGTTTGCGGTGTCGGTGGTCTTTACACGTGAAAAACCGAAAGAGACGGCATCCGCAGTGATCGGCATAGACCGCTTCTTTGCAATCAGCTCTTTTTTGTGGCTCTTCAGGTAATTGAAGAGGTCTTTCTTCTCGTGGAATTCTGGAATACCTATTCTCATAACTATAGTTTTTTACACTGCGACTTATGGCAGCCTCTTTTGCAAATTTCATCGGTGGCCGGACACAGGTCTTTAAACACAATGTCATCGGCTGAAATCTTTTCCTTAGCTTCTTTGCTCTTTTTTAGAGCTTCCCAATCGACTTTATTTTTTAGGTTTTTCATGATCTTAGTATTGTATTACACGAGGTGCTTTTGCGTATTTTCTGTTTCTTTTCATCGTTCTTTCCTGCTTTCGTTTTTCCTCTCTGGATTGGTAGCCTACTTCTGAATAAGCTCCCTGGTATCGTTCTTTTATCCACTTAAAAACCTTATCCATTCTTTAAATTATTAAGTCCCATACTCTCCATAGCTGCTTCATTGGTCATTCCAAGCTCCACAAGCGCCTTAGCTACTTCAGTTCGGGTTTTTATAGAATCAACTTCTTTTTCTTTCAGGACCTGCATTACCGGAAGGTGAGAATAGTCAAGCTTTATTCTCTTACCTTGTTCGCGGTAATTGAAATAGGATTCCCATGTGCCGGCAAAATCTTCACCTTCAAACATGATAGAATTCTGGATCCATTTTATAACCGCTGCTTCCTGGTTCTCATAAGTAATAGCTCCATCTAAAGCCCAGTTAAGCACATCCTTTGAAATGCCGTAAGCGTTAGCGATCTTAAGTAGATCTGCATTTGCGCTTTCATCAAACATGAGTTTTCGGAAATCATTTGCTAAAGAGTTGACTTTTAGGTTTGATTCCGTAGCCATGATGTCCTTATGCATGAAGCCGTTTTCAATATCTTGCTTCTCTCCGCTTTGAAGCCCGTCGAGCATATCTCCGCCAGAAGTAAGCCCTGAAGAAACAATGTGCTTCGCGCTCATTCTTAGATTTATGTTCTTGGATTTTTGTGCTTCGTGGATATTGGCTAATGCCGGTACAAGTGCATCTATACGGCTAGGCGATTTAAAGCGACTGTTTGCGGTAAGTCCGTTAGTAACATCATAGAAAAATACCAGCTCATTGAGTGGCACAGGGTAATCTTCGTCGCCGATCTTATACAGGATGCTTCGCTGCTTTACATCTTCAATATCTGAAGGTGCAAATACAAAGCTTTTCATCTTGTTGATGTTGTTATAATTGATCTGGGAAGGAATAAGGTTTTCGAGACTGAAAACCGCTTCTATATCGTTGGGTTTGTTCGCAATTACCCTCGTGATATTGTTGCCGGTTCCTTTAAAAAACTCATGAGAATAGAGAAAGTCCTGCTGTGATTGAGAGAAGTTAGGCTTTGCTATTTTAGTCAGGAAAGGATCGTTATCAATTCGCTTTCCTTTCAAGTCTTCTACAAAGATCCTGGCACGGCTAAACATCGTGGCCCGAAGATCCAGAACAGTAAAAAGAGCCACATTGGTAAGTGCTTCTTTCAGGTAGTTCTTATGTTCTGAGAAACTGTCGCCAACGGTGGTATATTCCCAACCGCCGGAAGCGTTGCGAGTAACTGAAATGGAGTTAGTCCCGGTAAGGAAATCAAATAAGCCTATCCTGTCATGGGGGCAGTCGCCTTAGTGTATAACGATTTGTGAATAAGCTTGGTTTTTTGCCCGGGAATGATCCTGTTATAATGCTGGCATTTGCAGTAGATATCGCCGGTAATATCTTCACCTAAATATCTGTTGCAATTCTCGCATTTCGTGGCAGTTGAACCGTTCAAAGCTGTACTCATTTAAGACAAATATAATGCTTATTTAGAATTAATCTAAATAAGGAGCGAAAAAGATATAAAAAAACCCGAAATGTTAGGTTTCGGGTGGTGGTTGTGTGTATGAATTTTAATTTAAATCTTCTTTTTTAGCCGCTCAATCATTTTATTCATAGTTCTTATTACATAATCCTTTCCAAATCCAGGATCTTCTAACATCTGGTCTACCACTCTAAATCTAGCATGAACATCATTATCTGACGCAAAAAACCATGTGTAATTATTGTTATGAGACGAAAAACCGTTCATGTCGTATTTGGTAGAAAATATTTCAGTGCCTTCTATTTGGAAAATAGGTAGATTCAAAGCGTATGAATCTGCATATGTTTTATCGGTTTCAATTAAACCTAAGGCTTTTATTACACTTTCTTTCATACCTCAAATATCTTAAACTGATTATACTCCGCAGTGATAGAATACTTCCTGTCTGTGAAGTTGTTTTCTATTTTCGGGTTCATATCCCACTGGCAAATTGGTTTACCGTCAACTAGGAGAGTTTTGATATTATCCCTTATCTGCATTTCACATCTTGGATTAACGCAGAATTCCTCAAGCTCTCGTCTGGTGTCGAAAGTAAAGCCGTGACGGGATAGCGCTAAAATGATTTGATCTTCTAGGTTATCAGATAAATCCTTGTGAAGTCTTTTAATTGCTTCGTCTTGAATAGAGGAGAAATCTTTGAAACCTGGAATTAATTCATCTGGGAGTTTCTTTGCTTTAAAATTCCCTTCTTTATCAAAATGCATTACACCTTCAATGAAAGGATAAGGCTCTCCTTTGTCATAAAAGTTTTGTAGGTTCTTAGCGTCTTGAGTGTTTTTATCTAACGCAGCTTTTATTTCCTCTTTCAAATCAACTCCATAAAACTCTCTCCTTTTTGCTTCATCAGAAAAGAAAGTATTCCAAAAAGCTCTATAATCTCCTACTGTATCGCATTTATATTCTTCGCCTTTGTGGATTAAAGCATTGTCTTTCACGCGGAACATATAACCATCTTCATGGCTATAGTAACGCCCATCAAATTCAAAACCCCAATCTTCGGGCTTGAATGGAATTTCAAAATCTTTATTAATGATCCTTTTCATACCCTAAATATAATCAATTTACTAAAACCCTTTATTGAGCATCTAAATTATACCCGGTTTTAATACTCCCCTCTGGAACTCTAAAAACATAATATACATTACTTGAATCGTTTAATCCCCACAAAGAAGGTTTGCAGCGTTCCTTATACGTTTCAAGAACCGGAATTGAATCAGTATATTTTATAGAAGCTCTGTTGTAATCAATTTCCCTTAGCCAGAAATAATCTTCGTTTCTTTCATAGAAAACATATTTCATTTCCCCGTTTATGTTCCCTGTTCCTAAAAAGAAACTACCGGAAATTCCCTGGTTATCGTTAAGCACTTCAATATATGAAACACTCTTTTCAGTGTAGGTGTCGGTTCCAATGATAAGAGCTGCCATAGCACCTAAAAATGCACCAATCAAAAACCCTATAAAGCCTCCGAAAATATAATCGGTATTATCAGCTTCCCATGATTTACTGCCTAAATAAACCCCTATTACTATCCCTAAAAGGGTAAAAATTCCCACTGTTAACATATCTTTTCTTTTGAATTGGTTAATAATCTATAAACCTCCAGCGTTGCCTTACAGTCGCCAATCGCCCGGTGGCTGTCCTCGTTCACTATTCCGAAGTGATCGCAGATATCTGCAAGCTTATTGCAATCAAGAGATAGGTTTTCCCGGCATAGTTCGAGGGTGTCTTCTATTTCAAAAGAATCTAATGTTTCCTCAATATACCTCCAGCGACTTAATAAATATTCAAGTCTTGGTAGGTCGAATTTCCGAAGGTTATGTCCGATTAAGCCTGTTACATTGTGAATAGTGAATAATCCCCAAATGTGAGCGCAAACATCTGTTACATCCTCCCCATTCTCAATCTCTTCCATGGAAATCCCATTCACGGCCATGGCATCTTCTTTATAGCTTACAAGCTCTTCGCTATCTGGCCGGGTGTAAGGTTTAATAATGAAGTTTCTTTCCTCGACTACCTCCAGGGCATCGTTAATGATCAAAATTCCGATTTCGCAAATGGCGTTTTTGGTGATGGAGAAACCGCCTGTTTCGAGGTCTATTATTGCTTTCATAAACTGTTTTTTATGGTGTTATATTTAATTTTATTCAGCATTTCACTCATTGCGCTTTCTCTGCTATGGAAGTGCCACGGCATACTTTCAATACCGGCCACGGAAATAAAATGAGTCCAGTACTCCTTTTTGAAGAAGAAACCTTTTTATTTTTGGATCTCGACTACCCAGCCTTTCTGGTACTTTTTGATTCTGAGGTTCATTTATTAAATACTTCTGAAATCTTCTTCTCTTTCTGACATTTTCCTGTAATTCCCTCCCGGACTACACCAACTACCAAAAGAAGCGTCTATTTGTTTAAGTATTTTATCGAGTTCGGTTATTTTGTTTCGCAGATCTTCATTATCCTCTCCTAAAGATTGAAGCCTTTTAAACTCCGCTCTTTTTTCTTTAAGTTCTTTGGATAGGTTCAAGTATTTAAGAATTTGCCCGGCTTCCTCTATTGTTTGCAGGCGTTTTTGGCGTTCTCGTTCTTTTTGTCGTTGTTTTTCCCGGAATGACTCAAATAGCTCACTTATTTCGTTGAACTTACTTGGCGGCTCTGGCTTGTTTCTTCATTAAAGCGATAAAAATTAAAGCGAAAATTAATGCATCTTCCATATTTGAAGTTTTATCAGTTAAAAGTTATTTTAATTATCAAAAATGAACATCGCCCATCGTACGAATAAAAATATTTTGCGGATAATTCATTATTCTTTAAAAATGTGTTTATAGTTGGTGTAAATGTATTGCGCTAGTAGTGTAACACTATCCGAAGCGTCATCTTCAGATTTATTCGTCTTCAGAAATCCCTTCAAGGCTTTTAAAAACTTCATGTACTCCGGGCTCCCGGTACGTTTAAAAACAAAATATTCGTTAATGATCCAGGCGTAACTTATCAATCGGTTCATTTTATTGCCTTTGCTTACCACGCCTTTTATATTCTGAGCACCTTTTGTCTTGAGAAGATTGATGTAAGTAGCTCCCATGGCATTTGTTTCACATACCATCTTCAGAACATTATACATCTGGGTTTTCTGAACGATCCTGTCCGCACTTGTCGCGCTCCCCTCCTGCGTATAAATAGCATCATGCACGTAGATCTTCTTTCCAATAAGTTTGGCGAAGGGAGCGGCTAAATAATCTGTTCCAGAATCGGCAATATCCGCAGCCCCTAAACTGATCGCCCCGGTTTCATTGCTTAATTCATCGTAGTATTTAAGCTGGTAAAGAAGTCCCTGGCTTTCTTTCGGGTCCTGGTCAAATTGTGCATCATAGTCATCTTCGCTGGTTCCCTCTTCATCATTGTTCAAAGCCTTTTTCTCACTGGCTAGTATAGATCTGTTCAGTCTTACCGGGTCTAGAAGTCCATTCTGGTAATACTGTCTGAACTCTGGTGGCTGTATAAGGTCACTTTCTTCTGCCGGTAAGCAGATGTTTAGAACATTATTGAGCTTCTTTTGAGCAACGGTGGTGTAATCATTAATGCTTAACCGCTGCATGAGGAGAATATAAAGCGAGGTTTCTTTATTGGTTTTCCTTGTCTGGAATTCCTTAAAACCTTCGGCGGCCGCTTCCATTTCTACCTGTGATTTCGCCTGTCTTGCGGTGGTGGGGTCATCTTCAATTAAGATATCACCATGGTTCCCAATTTTAGAACCTTTGGTGGTAAATGAATACCGGGCACCGCCTAATGTATTTTGATAGAACGTCTTTGCGCTGGCATCTTTCCGAATAATGATCTCCGGGAATAGCTCTTTGTATTTGGCTGAAGTGATTATGTCCTTGCTCCGCATGGCGTTCTTTGCTGTCAGCTTATCGGAATTGGTAGAAGTAAGTATGATTGTAGTGGGATCTATCGTCCATGCCCAGGCTGGCACCATTTGAGATAAGATTGTTGATTTGGTAGTACCGGGACAGATATTGGCAATAATATCATTTTCCTTTTTTTCTTTTCGGATTGCTCGTAAGAGGTGGGGTTGGATTTCGTTGCAGATTGCTTCGATGTGCCAATTATCCACCATTGGCTCCGAAATAATAGTTTCCCAGAAGCATTTAATGAACTCGTACAATGATTTACGGCATATCTCAGCCTGAATGGATAAATCGTCAATCATTAAATCATCAAGCTCCATAGACTTATCCTTTCGCTTTCATCTTCAAAGCCTGAAGGGTTTTCAGTTCTTTCAGTGATAGCTTGCTAAGATCTTCGCGTTCGGGTTTGGGATTGCTTTGCTCGTTGTCTTTTTCGTAGAAGCCGATATGCTTAGCAATCTTCTCAATCGTCCAGTCTTTACCGTGGAGTTTCAATTCGATACCATTACGACCTTCTTTAATTGATTCAATACACATGAGCTGTTCTTCTGTAAGATTACTGAAAGGCTTAAATTGAAGCACTCGTTCTGATTTCTTTATCGGCTCTCCAGTCTCTTCATCTATTCCGATTGTCATCTCGAATTCTACAAAGTCAACGTATTCATCGATGCGAGATTTACGAAGAATATTTAAATGCCCTAGAAGCTCCTTAGAATCGATTTTGAAGTCTTTTTCAGCTATTTCTGCGGCAACTTTCTGAAGTTCGTTTACCCTTGCCCTAACCTTGCCCTCTTTTAGTAGTCTGGACGCTTTCTCATTAACCGTCTTATCCTTCATTCTTGATGTAGAATAAGCGATACGATAAGCCGCCGAAGCATCATCTAATTTCACGTACTCTTTTGCAAAAATCTCCTGTTTCTTTGTGAGCTTTTTCATATCATCATTTCCCCGCATAAACCAACCTCCAAAGAAGCAGTTTACGGTAAGTTTTATTTAACTCAGGTTTGAAGCTTCCTTTATAACCTCGTTCGCTTCGACCTTTAAATTCGTCTTTCATATCTTTCCACCATCCAATAAGTCCACCGTCTATAATTGCCACCGGGATTAGTAGCAATGCTAATATCCAGAAGAAAGGCGAATACCACCGGGCGGTTAACCTGGCGTTAAACTCAAAGTACCTCCCGTTGAATGAATACACACTGAAATTAGCCTTGTAAATAAGCCATACTAGCAATGCGTGAAGAAATGGTGGGATTTGTTTCATTGGTCATCAAATTCTATTGCATCAAATTCTTCTTTTGCTTTTTCCCTTTCCTGGAGTTCTACCCAATAAGGTTTTTTATAGTTTGGGATTTTATAAGTTTTACCTACCAATATTTCAGGGTTTTTCGGGTGGGGTTTAAATCGGTTGTAGTGCATTTGATCTGTTTCATGGGAGTTCTGAAAGTTTAGGTGTTGAAGTTATTTTTGTATTTCGAATTCTTTTAAGAGATGCTTATTTTGATAAATATTTCCTTTGATAACACACTCTTCATTCATAGCGCATAAAAACGTATCATCTTCTTGCGTTTCCGAAATAATAAAAGCAGCATCAATATATTTTACCTGAGAAACAAAGGTTTTCGTTATAGGCTCTCTTGGGTCGCTATCATAATATCTAGTGCAACTAAATTCAATAATATCATTCTCAAATATTTTACGCCCTTTGGAATCTCTCAATCCTGTGTACAGATCTATTTCTAATAAATCCCATTGTATTTGCCCTTTTTGCTTTTCAATATCTTTTAGATCAAAAAACTGAAAACGCTCTACAATTCTATTCCACGCTCTAAATTTTAAATCCTTCATACCACCTCAGTTTCATAAACACTATACTTCTCAATCTGCTTCTGCATCCACTTCTTATCATATTTCACTCCGTTGGCTTCGAGGAAATCCCGGTGCTTTCGGAATTGATAAGCGGTGGTTTGTTTCTTATCCCCGAGTTGCAGATGCTCTTCTCTGGTCTGGGCCATTAGGTTTTCTATTCGGTTAAGGTTCTTTTGTGGATCACCTCCCATACCTCTTGATAAAATGTGGCAGACGTCTACCGCTCTACCTCCAGATAGTTCTGAAGGAATGAAATCGCCTTTTGAATAGCCGAAGGCGTTTAAATAAATGAGGGTGTAGTTGCGTGCCATTTAAAATACTTTCTTTAAATCTTTATAGGTTTTTATGGAGGCTAATATTACAGTTAAGAAAAAGGTTATCTCGTCCATTATTCAATTCCAGCTTTAACTTTTTCTCTTCGGTATTTTTCCTTAGCGTCATATCTAAGGTGGCATAGTTGACAAGCGGCTTTCAATCTTTCATCTTTCACATCGTGGTTTTCTTCGTCATGATCCAAATGAGCTACAGTAAGAACGACCTTTACTTTTTTAGGATTAGGTACAGGTTCTGTTTTCCCTGTTTTGCGGTTCTTCTTCGCTTCTACAGTCTTTGGAAGAGAATCCGCTTCTTCAAAATCCCTAAACCATCCTGTTGTTTTACCTCTGTACTTTACACTCCAGACTTCTTCACCATGTTTAAAATCACAACCTTCAAATTCACAGGTATTATTTGCCCGCTTCATAATTCGTGGCCGGATCTCGCTTAACCAGTTTGGAGGATATTTTTTGTAGTTTATCGGCATCCTATTTAGGCTGATTTAAAATTGAATCCGCTTCACTTCCTAAAAATGAAAGTTGCTTTAATTGTTCTTCGGTCATTTCATCAAAATAATGCTTCAGGTAGTTAAGGCTTGTATTAATCTTTCCTTCCCTTGCATCTGCCAGATTGAAATAGCCCTGGTGGGTGCTGTCAGATATTTGCCCGTTGTCGGCTACTTGCCTTATACGGTGCTTTCCTGATTGGTCTTTGTATTCTTGGATTTTTGGCATAATCAAAGTTTTTAAGCTGCTATAGCTTCATAAATTGTTTTCTTACCTTCAATGACTTCGGAAAGGTTTTTATCTTCTAAATCCTGAAAATCTACTTCACATATAATTCCGCAGCTCGGCATAACTTCTTTACTCATTCGCCCTGCTTTTGGGTCTAGTTCATCCAGAAAAGTTCCGTTGATACAGCTATACCCTGTTTTTCTCTCAAGTCTTGCCATTCTCCAGAAGTACGCAGGGAAATCCACTCGTATTTGGTTCCAATATCCTTTACCACCTTTTACGCAACCTATACAGTTATTGTTGTTGTAGCCTAACCTGTACATCAACGGTAATTCAATTCCTGCATTTATTAGAATTCCTGCGCATTGGTTTTTATCTAAACCTTTTTCAATGAGGGGGAAAAGAGAATTTGTATTAGGGTATTGCTGGCCGTGGCGTATTGCTCTGTTAATTTCTTTAGGCGTGTATTCAAATCCCCAAACTTGGTTAAGAATAGTGTAATTATTGAAAAGGGATATTTCGTGTAGCTTTTCAAAATCAAACCTTACTTGCTTTTTAAGCTCTCCCGTGCATGGTGCGCCTTGCGGAGTGTTCACTGCTCCCTTATCTTCTATTACCTCAAATTGATCTTTGTATTTTCGGCTTTGAAGAGTATGTATTTTTTGTCCGTACCATTTTTCACAATCTTTTTTAAATCTCTCGTTATCTGGGTGAGCAGTGTCAATTTTAATATAATACATTTTGACGTTTTTGTACATTTTGAGAGCCATGTAACATGCAACGGCAGAAGTAATTCCTGCGCTCCACCATGCCAATACAAAACCGTCTTTATCTTTAGTTATCATATCAAAAAAACACTTTTAACCAGATCCCACAATAACACTATGATCTTATACGCTCCATAAGTGGCGCAGATACCTACAATTATAGCCCAGAATATTTGGCTTTTGCTTGTGGGGAAGTTGGGTTGGTGCATTGGTTTAGATTTTAAACAGGCTCAATCCTGAATTCTATTCTTGGATTCTTTTTGTCCAGGAACTTCTCCACGTACAAGCCTGTACATTTGTTGTCGTTCTTAATGGCTTTTGCTTTTTGCAGACAGTCCAGAACTACTTTTAAAGAATTATCAAGATCTGCTCTCTGGCTCGGATAAAACACGTTCATGTGAAATTTGAAATACCCTGAAATCATTTTATCCCTGTACTTGTTGCACTGGATATAAAAATCATTCTCGTATTTCTTAAGAGCTTCGGTTTTTCCTAAAGTAGATTTGCCACGAATTTTGATAATTCGATAGCAGTTAGATTTACTAGGGGTTGAGCCATAGATAACCTGTAATTCCGGCTGGTTTTTAGCCACGTATTCTAAAAATTGAAAGTTCTGAAAATTTAATACCCGAAGAAGTGGGCTTATGAAGATTTAATACTGCTAATATACTAAAAGTAGGGGATTTAGTACTAAAAAAGTTTAGGTTTTTTTGCGGTTTTGTTTAGGTTTTAGAAACTAACACCTCCGCAATCTTCACAGCAACTATGACCGTCTTTAGGTTTGTCTTTGCCGCACATTAGGCACTTCTCTTTTTCTTCCATTGGTTTATTTGCAAGTCCATTTTATTTATTTTTAATTTTTTCATTGTGTTCTTCAAGTTCATCAGCCAATTCCCTAAGCCCTGAAATGAGATTATCATCTACTAATCCGTCTAAGTTGGTTATATCTTCAGTTATTTCTGAATTACCTCCAAAATCAGAAATAGTTAATTCTATTATGGATGAAGCCTTATTTCCATGACCTCCAAAATGTCTTGTTTTAAATTCCATTTTTCTAAGTTTTTTATTTATATTTTTTAAAATTTTTACCGAAAATACTGTGTGGGTTCTTCGGTCATTTCATCGAAATAATGCTTCAGGTAGTTAAATTCTATTGCTGTTTTATTTGAAGGGAAGAGATCAGTTCTTTCCACTCTTGTAACTTTTCTTCATCTGCTCTATGGTTTAATTCAGGTCTGTTTTCAATTTCCCATTCTAAACCTATTACCGCAGCTTCTAAAGCACTTCTTAGTTTTTGGTTTTGTTCACCCGCTTCCTGTAATTTGGCATTGACGGATGCTGACTTTTGTTCCTCAATGAGTTCCTCTAATTGCTCGTCAATCATTCCGATTATTTGATCTGGCACATAATCCCAAAGTGGTTTAAGTATTTCTTCTGTTGTTTTCATAATCCCTATATTTTCAATTATCAATTAATTCCTCCACAATCTTTTCATTCTGGTAACTCGGGTGTGCCTGGTTTTTCCATTTTTCAAATCCGATATTTAATGAAACATTGTAGCCGTTGTGAATGGCGGTTAAATTAGCCTTGTTCATAACAATTTTTTGCATGAGCGGCTTCAGGTTCTTGAAAGCTTCTGTTTCTTTTATGTCGGAAGTGGAGAACTTTTTTAAGGTTTGGGTGAGGTCTTTGGTCATACTATTCCTTTGAGTTTATTTATTTCTATTATTAAATCTTGAATTACCTTCTGCTTTTTCTGAATGGTTTTATCCTTAGTAACATTCGACTTTGTCAGATTTTTAAATTCAGTTTGGTATAATTCCCTCCTGATATCTTTTTCCTTTTGCTGAAATCCCTTTTTTAATTCATGGTTCAAGTGATCTATTTCAGATTTTAACGCTCCGTTTTCCAGTTCCAATTCAGATACTTTTTTATTTAATGCAGCTACGGCTTCATCTTTTCCATAAGCTCTTCTAAGCTTAATAAGCACGTTATCTTCGTAGGTGTTTTCCATTACCCTCTATTTTTAAACATTTTTATAAATTCTCTTGATCCGTATTTCTGTGTAGCTTCGGCGGCGTTTCTGAATCCTAAACTCTTGGCAAAGGAGAGCATTTGTTCATGCCGATCAGGTTTATTTTTGCTTCCTTTTTTAGGCCCTCTCTTTCTTGTAACAACTCCTTCTTTTTTCAGGACGGTAAATATTTTCTTAGCTGAACATTCATTTTCTTTTGCTAATTCTAACATTGTCTTGTTTTTGTAATTTTTGCAGATCTCCTTTTTTTCCCGGAGCGTTAATTGTTTTTTCATTGCGCCCATGTTTGCACCCATACGAGGTTAGGGTAGTTGAACTTAAATGCTGAAATAGCATCTTTTTCATTTTCAGCCTCTATCAGAATATCCTTTTTGACTTCCTTGTTTTCGGCTTTGTATGTAAATCTGTAGTTGATCATAATTTCATTTTTAAAATAACCCGCCTTTCTTTTTAACTGCCGGTACGCTACAACGTCTTTCTTATATTGCCTTTTTTCGAAGTAGCGCTTGTTTTTGGCGCGTAAGATTGGCGGGATTTGGGGTTATAAGTTTTGATATTGCTCTATTGCCTTAAAAATTTGATAAGCCACTTGAGGAGGTATAGCATTACCCATCTGAATTAATCTGGATTTATCGGTTTTGTCCAGTCTTTGGGAAACCCTTTTATCCACTCGCTGAAATTCGGATTGGGATATATCCCATCGCTCTCCTTCTCTCGGATAACTTCCCTGAAATTTCCTTTTTGAATCTTGCTGGTTCTGGTCCTGTTTCTGCAAGCTCCTTTCGCATCGCTTGTCAATGGCCTGGGTAATAATCCAAATGTGCCGTTCCATCGTTGATAATCCGAATGAATCAGACTTACAATCAAAAATGATCGGTTTCTCATAGCCGATATTTTCCAGATCGGTACAGACCATTTCGACTGTATATCCGCTGTCGATATTAAGCAGTCCGTAAACATTTTCTGCCACAACCCAACCTGGGGCAATCTCTGTAATTGCTCTAAGCATTTCCGGCCAGAGAAATCGCTCATCTTCTTGGCCTTTTCGTTTTCCCGCTTGGCTAAATGGCTGGCATGGAAATCCTCCTGTAAGGATATCGCACCCCCCCCCTGTGAATAGTAAAATCTGTTTTGGTGATGTCTTCATAAGAAATTGATTCTGGAAAATGCTGTTTTAGTATTTGTTTTGCTTCTTTATCCCACTCGCAATGAAATATGTTCTCCCATCCCATCCATTCCGCTGCAAGGTCAAACCCTCCGATTCCGCTAAATAATGATCCGTGTTTCATTCCTTAAATTTTTCAGCGTATTCAAAATATTTTTCTGTCATGGCTTTATTTAATGCTTCGCCTGACATTGGTCTGTCTTCGGTGATCTTGCTTTTATCAGGCAGCAATACTTGTACATACTGCTGCCCGTTTTTAATAATTGGATATACTTTGATTCCCATTTTAAAGCAGATTCCCATAGCTTGGCTGATTGACTGTATCATGCCTCCACCAGATCAAAAAGAGTGGGCGCGTTGATCTTATATTCGATAGACTTCAGGTAAAACAAACCGTCATCGTAATATTCAGGGTTCAGTTCTGCAGATACTGCTTTTCTTCCCATTTCAAGCGCTTTGTAAGCCGTGGAGAATAGCCCGCCGAAGGGATCATCTACCAAGTCGCCCGGATTGGTGAAGCGGTTAATTAGGCGCTCAATGATATCCAGCTGCAAAGGGCAAATGTGCTTTTCTTTTTTCCGGTTCACTTGGTTTGCGTTCAGGGTATTCATTCGGTTTATGTCAGTCCAGACCATGTCGTTTCCTGAAGTTGGAGGAATTGTCATGAACAGCTTTGATAATTTCCCTGTTGCATCCAGATCATTACACACTCTTAAATGCTCCTGAAAATCGTATATCTCGCTTCTGTCGTATTTTCTCCAAGAATTAAACACAGTCTTCATGTCAGCAGTAGAAAGTTCCTTAGAGCTTAAAAAACGGTTGCCAGAGGACTTCCAGTAAGCATGTGCGTCAAGTTGCCAAAGTGATAATAAATAATCATCGATCTGCTTTACTACCGGATCATCAGCATAGGCGTTATTAGTTTCGGTAGGTGCTTTCCTGAATAACAGCACGTATTCCGGTAATCCTACGCCCATTTTAGTAGCGTCTTTTCGCTGCTCTCCCCATGTTAACCTGTAGGTTTGGTTATTCTCTCGCACTACGTCTGTGGTAATTGTGATCTTTCCTACCAGATAAAATCCATGTTTCACGAAATGCTGTACCGTCTGGCCGGAGAAGTCGTCTATAGTTGTGAAGCAAGTTCCGTTCTGGTGGGAGTATCGAATACGGTCTTTCACGTGAACAGCGGCAATTCTCCCCGGCTGAAGTGTCCGGTGAAGGTTCGGCGTTAAAAATTCCATTTGCTTGAAAAACTCTGCGTTCCCGTAGTTGTGCCCGAAGTCGTTGAAATTATCTGAATATTCGTAATGATCCCCAAAAGGAATTGAGGTTAAATGCATACCCACGGAATTGCTTTCCATTTCCTGGTGAATGAGCGTTGTATCTTCATTGTAAACCGTAGCCTCTCCTATCGTGGCGCTTCTTCTGTTTTTAAACATTTGTCTTTTCATGTCGGATTTAATTTTATCTGAATTCAAACCGTAGTTTCTTACCAGGTTGATCATTTCTGTTTGTAATTCGATGTGCCGCTTCCATTTTGCTTTAAGCGCTTTTAGTATCTCCCGTTCGTTTTGGGTGAAGATCAGGTAGATTTCCACTTCGTGCTGCTGTCGGAATCGTAGTATTCTGTGAACGGCTTGAATGAAATCGTTGAACTTGTAGTCAATCCCTACGAATATGGCCCGGTGACATGCGTGCTGGAAATTGCACCCGGAACCGGCAATCTTCGGCTTGGTGGAAAGTATCTGATATTCACCTTCGGAAAAATCAATGAGAAGATCTTCTTTTTCTGAATTGCTTTGCGATCCGTAAACAGACTTCACGTCAAAATCCTCCCGGAATTTCTTTTCTATGGCCGCTCGTTCGCTTTCGCGGTGGTGCCATAATATCCAACGGTCATCATGCGCTATGGAATTATCCCAAACAATATCAAAGGCTTTGTTTACCCGAAGATCTACTGTGTCCGATTTTTCCCGGGAAGTATCTACAAGGCTTTTGGTGGTATCTTTAAACATTACCAGGTCGCCGGACTTATTTAAAATCGGTTCATCGGTTAAATTCTCCACCTCAATTTCGTGAAGGTGCATTTTAGGCAAATTGTAGCCTGTATCATCAAAACCTAAATCCGAAGGTTTGTTTATGAATACCGCCCATGTGCTTACCCACTTCCAGAATTCTTCTTTTTTGTTCGGGTAAAGCGTAAGTTTTCCGGCTTTGGTGGAATCCCTCTGAAAAAATCTTGTAAGTGCATGGCCTCGGGAAATCACTCCCAAGAAATCTGCATAGTTCAAGATCTCAATAAAATCATTCGGCGCGGGTGTCGCGGTAAAAACAAACCGGAATGGTACCTTTTTGAAAAATCCGAGAATGTAATTTGTGGTTTCTGTTTTCAGGTTCCGAAGCATGGAGGCTTCATCAAAACTTACCCCGGCAAACTTGGAAGGATCAATATCCCCTTTACGGATTCGCTCGTAGTTGGTGACATAGATTTTATTTTCGTAGGATTCTATGTTGTCGGTGTCGGTTATGTACTCAATCTGGAAACCGGTTTCTAAGAATTCATTATCTCGTTTGAATTCTCCGATCACTCCCAGCGGCATTCCAATGAGGAAAGGTTTGTTTTCCTTCAGGATAACCTGCCGTGCAATCTCGAGCTGCATAACTGTTTTACCTAATCCGAAAGAAGCAAAGCATGCTCTGCGACCTCCTTCGAGGCTCCATTTTATAATTTCCTTCTGGTGCGGAAAAAGCTTATCTGTTAAATCTGTGTACGCTACTTCAAACCCGAAGTTTTCGGCCACGACAATCTTAGATTCCAGAAACTTTTTATAATCCGATACTGTTTTTCTAACGTTAATCATTTTTTATGGTGCTATTTTAGTGTTGAACGTTTGGTTAAATTATCTCTTCCAGTGATTTTTCCTGCGCAATGAGCTGATGGAAGAAGGTTTTTAAAATGATGTTTTTACATCTGACTATCTGCGCATTTTTTTTGTTTTGTATATCCCGGAGGACCTTTGTAAAAGCTCGTTTATCTTCGGCTTCAGCTTTAGATTTGTAGGCTTCCTTAATTGCTTTTCTTTTGATCTTACTTTTAAATTCCGTGGTGTGCTTTGGCAGTAACTTTTTCTCATACAGGAAATCATACACATAGGTTTTACCTACCGGAATTTCTTTTGTGACTTTGAATATTTCAAAACACTCCAATACTCCCCCTATAATCAAAAGCTCTTTTTCAGTATCGTTCATTTCCTGCTTTTTCTTTGGCTTGGATAATGGCAGGTTGTTTGCCGCCCTGGTGCTTCTTAGCCATTCCTGGTACTTGGTTAAAACCTTTGCCACATATTCCGCATTGAAAAGTTGAAAGTGCTCCACAGGATCACCGCTCCACCGGTCCAGCTTAAAAGCATAATCTATTTCCTGAAGCGATAAGCCGTTGAACTTGCTAAGGATCATTTCCCTGATATCGGTTTTATTAATGTCGCTGATCTCAGTTTTGATTCCCAACAAATTTGTGGCCCGAACAAAGATCATAGCTAAACCCTGTCTTGCATCGGCCTGATCAATTGCCCGGATCTTCGGAAAATTAATTACAGACTTTGCAAATCCCAGCGCCGGCAGATTACCAACCTTCGCTATTTCTTCGGATAACTTCTGCTGTCTGACGGTTAATTGTTGGTTCTGAGTTTCCATGTGCATTATTCTTTAATTCGAAAAATCCTTTCCAGCCGTTCGCCATGCTTTGGTGAATTATGGCTATTGCTGTTTCTTCATTGCCTTTGGCTTTGTTTGAAAGTTCGGTTAAGGCGGCTTGTTCGCTTTGGAGAGATTTATAATCAAACTTGAATTCTTTTTTCTTGTAAATCTTCCAGTGCTGCCATTGGGCTTTGAAGTTTTCCGATTCAAAAGGCAGAATGAGTTCAGGTTCTGGTGGTTCAGGCGGTTTAGTTGGAATTTTTGGTTTTTCGCCTTTTTTACCTTTACCTTTACCTTTACCACTACCATTACCTATACCTATACCAGTGGGGCTTACAAGCCCCTCGGAAGCCCCTTCGGGTCTTTGGTCTTTTAAAGTAAATTCTCCTTCTTTTTTTTCGTTTAAAAGATCATATTTCAAAAGCTCATTTATTGCGGCGGTGTGCGCTTTGTTATTTCGCTTCAAAAGCCCGTTGTGCTGTAGCTTTATGAAGTTTTTGATAAGCCATTTTTCACCTCCTTCAAGCTCAATAATCTTGTCAGAAAAAGCAGCTTTTATATCTTCATCTGAACAGGTATCGGGGATTCCACATCGCAATCTTGCCACGTCAAGCTCTACATTCCAAATACCTGCATTGGAGCAATCCAAAAAAAGGTAGATGTAAAGCCCCTTGTAAGCCCCTTGTAAGCCCCTTACGAATGGATCTTTAAAAAAGTTTGTTTCTATAAATCGTTTAGCCATTTTGGGGTGTGTTTTCTAATTTTTAGGTAACATTTTAACTATCGCATCCAGTCTTACTTTTACAAGTTCTACCTGGTGCTCTGGCACTTTACTCACGAGTTCCACAAGGGGAGCATGTGATTGATCGCTGGTAACACTTTCGCGCTCATGGAGCTTTCTTTTCAAAACCGATATTTTTTCCTGCAGCCTTAAAATGATTTCAGCATGCTTTTTTCGGTCTTTCACCTGCTTCTCGCATTCTTCCTGTTGTTGGCTCATATCTTCATCGGTCATTCCGTAAACCTTCATTCTAATGATCTGTAGATATATTGAATGGAATTCCGGGAAGTCCCTCATGTAGCCTTTAAACTGTTTTCTGGCATGGAGCACGGTTGCATGATCTTTCCCAAGAAAACTTCCAATTGCAGCTACGGAATGAGGTGTTTTCTTTGCGGCTGCTTCAAAGAATATGGCGCGCGCAATAATGATAGATCTTAACCGGCTGTTTTTGGAAATATTAACCTTCGTGAATCCCTCTACTATCTTTCTAAGCTGTTTTAGATCCTCCATAGTCTACTCTATTTTCCAGCCTTGGATTGATACGAAATACTTCACTTCGCCCTGTGGAGAAGTCCATTCGCGCCCCCGGAGATTAATTGATACCTTCACGCTTTGCCCTTCAGAAAAGTTATCCAAGAGGCTTGTTTTGTCCTGTACGAATTCAATAGGTAAAGTCTGCGGGTATTGCTCATTTGTGGTAACAATTACCTCCCTTTTTTGAAATCCGTTGTTCCCGAAAGTTTCGGTTTGGCTTATTGATTTGATGTTTCCTTGTACTACCATTTTCTTAAGATATTTTCATCCCCAGCCTTTCCAGCTTTATGAGGAGATCGTTTTTAATTTTTTGTTTTTCTTCTACCAGAATCGCGAGTATTTTAAGGCTAACGGTCTGGCTTATGTTGTGGTGAATTTCCGCATCGGGAGTTTGCTCGAATTCTATTTTCTTATTTCTGCCGTACACATTCACAATGAACACTTCGGTTTTATTTTTACTGCTTTCAGAAACAAGACTTCCATCTTTATCTAAACATACTTTCTCAGTCTTAGGTTTATTTCCGGTAAGGGTAAGCTCTGTCATCATTTCACCCTCCACAAGATTTTCGCCCATTTCACGCACTCCTTCCAGGTACTGATCTATTTCCCTGATCTCGTTTAGAATGTCGGTGATTCTGTTTATTCTGGTTGGGTTCATGATGTTGGTTTTTTACAGTTTCTAATGGAACAGTCCTGATAAGATGAATAGTTTCTAGCTCTTGTTTCCTCTACAGTCTCTACCTTCACATCAAATCCTTCGTTAGTGAACTGGGTGAATTCTCTTTCTACTTTTTTATCTAGAAAATCTACATGGCACGCCAGAACAAACCCATTACAGTTATTGCATACAGCTACTTTTGACACATTCCCTTCTGTTCTCATAACTACTCCTCGATTAATTTCCACACAGTAACTGTCCTTCCGGAAGTGCCGCATACTTTGGTTCCTGATTCTGTTATTTTTCCAAGGTCTTTAAGTTCAGAAAGTCTTCTCCAGACTTGTGCATCCCGAAGTTTTGATGCCCTGGCAATGTCTCTGAAACTGCCTTTTTTGATGCTTTTCAATCCCGAAATGATCTTCGCAAATATTATTTGCTTTTCTGGTTTTATGCTGTTGTGTGCTTCAATGCTTGTAGATTTCATGGTGCTTTTTTTTGATGTTGAACAAAATTTTAATGTGCGTGTAATTCCAGTTCCTGAATATGCTTTGCTATTACATTGTTGTGGTGGTGTCCTGAAGGGGTTTCCTGTCCGTTGGTGAAGGTTTCTACTGTAACCATGTCCTCTACATTGAACCGTTCTAAAAGAGACAATCTCCAGCCTTTAAACTCTACCCAAAGAGTAGATTTGTCTAATAATTCTATTTTGGCTAGCTTTTTATTATGCCCCGTCTTATGAGGATCTAGCCCTGTGATTTTCAATATTTTTCCGTTGAGCGTCATAAGTATTGTTTTGAGGTGTTTTTTGATAATTCATTTTCAATTTCTGTAAGCCAGTTAAGGTCTTTTGGTTCCGGTAGGTAACAGCCTTGTGTTGCAGAGAAATCCCTGAAGCGATCAATGGCCGTGGTCATTTCCCCGGTGTTGAGATCTGTGGTACTTCTCCATTTATCTACATTCTTTCCGAAGTAGTCTTTATCTCCGTCATAGAATATTTCGTAGTTCACTACTTTCTTAAAAATATCCTGCTTTACTTCTTCCAACGTGTACCCGAACTGCAAACCAAACCAGCTAAATAAAAGGTGTGCGTAACTGTTTTGAGATATGGTCCGCTTGTACTTTTTCTCCTTAAGCTCAATGCGTTTTTCATTGTCAATAAGCCACTTGAAGCGGTCTATTGCGGCTTGCTTTTGTTCGGGTTTGTTGGTTAGGTAGATCATCAAATTACTTTTCTCATAATTTTATTCGGTAGTAACTCCTGAATTTCCTCTAAAGAATATTGCTCGAATACTTCTTGTAAGTGGTCGTACTTCATTGATTCTCTGAGTGAAGGTGTATTGAAGCCGCTGCGCTCCATACCTATTGCTTCTCTTAAATCTTTTAAGTGAGAATCTGTTAACCTATCCCATTTTGAACCTATTCTACTTACTACTTCAGAAACCAATTCATCGGTGTTAAACTCGTCAATTTCAACTTCTACTTCTACTGTTGCCATAATTAAAAAGGATATTTATTAAGTTCCATTTGCAGTCCATTATTGGCGACTGTTACCGTCTTTCCGGTGGCTTTTGTTACTTCCTCCCGGAACAATACTTCATCTGAATTTCCGTCACTCAAATGAATGAGCACGATGTTGTTCACCTGGCTCAGATCGTTTGCTTTGAGGAATTCAATACAAGTGTCAAGGCTCATGTGGGATTGAATAACCCGGTCATATAAAAACTTCTTGTCTCCTAATTTTTCCCTTGCAATCTCAGGAGCGTAGTTAGCTTCAATAAGAATGTTATTCAGATTTTTAAAGGTGTAAGGACTGTAAACGGTGTCGGTTAAAAATAAAACCCGTCCACACTCTTCATGTTGAATTAAGAAGCCAATACAAAAAACATCATGCTTAAGCTCAAAAGGCATCACCTTAAAATCTCCTACGCAAAAGGTTTTCATTGATTCGATCTCCTTAGCTCTATGACTACTGATACCTAGCTCTTTTTTTGTCTCCGTAGCCATATAAACATTGATTCCGGCTTTTAAAAAATCTCCTACATATTTAGAGTGATCTCCATGCGAATGATCCAGCAGAGCCCCACATACAAGAGCAGGATTAAATGATATTTCTTTTTTCACTTCTTTAAAGTTTATTCCGCAATCAATGATTAACGCCTTTCCTTTTTCAGGCTTGAAAACGTAGCAGTTGCCGTGGCTGCCGGTTCCTAGTACTTTAAGTCTCATTACTCGGTTGCTTTTTTGATTGCCTTATTTCTCATTTCCCAAATTGCCTTAGGGATGCTATTGTTATCGTTTTCTATGTTCAATAAAGCTTCCAGTAGATCCGGTGCGGCTGATATTAATTTGACATGTTTATCATTCGCAACACTCTCGCAGATTAAATAACCTCCGTAATATTCAGCTTCTTCATCCCTGCTCTCTTTTTGGTTTGGAGGGATAGGAAAGTTTGTATTCTTAACCTTCCTATCCGAAACCACAGTGGATTTATATTTTCCTATTTTCCAGTTTCCGAACTCCATAACTAAAACTCCATTTCAGGTTGACCCTTAGCATGCTTGCTTTCCTGCTCAGCCATAGCTTCGTTGTAAAGGCGCTCATTTTCTTCGTCCTCATTCGCCGGCTCTTCCTTCACTTCCTCGTAATCCGCATCTTCATCAAATCCAATAGTTTTCTTATTGGCTTTGGTCTTTACTTCATACTTCACATTCTCAGCTGCAACATCAATATTTTCTGAGTTGTCATCCAATGGATCATACAGCACTGAATCATCTGAGCTGCTAATAAGAAGTTTACACGCCCTGTTTAGAACTGTTTTTACAGCCATTTGATCAGGAAAGTTTTTGTGTGCCGGTGAATTCCCTTTAGAACCACCTTGCGCCCAGGACTGTTTTATCTGGTTGATGTTCATAACCTCCACATCTACACTCCCGTCATTCAGTTCGTATACAGCATAAGCTCCTATGATCTCATTTGAACCAATACTGTCTAGCGTCTGGTTGTGTTTGATCACTTTTTTACGGCCGGTATTTTGATCAACTCCAAATTCAAAATCATCTCCTTTAAAGATTGCATTGCCTTTGATGTTTTTAAGCTTTCCATATCTTTTTGCAATAGCGATGTTCCCGGCATAGGAGATAGAACATTCCAGTTTGTTTCCATAAGGAATGAAATAGCATTGCTTTTTGATAGGAGAAACCCCATACACCACCATTTTAAGAAGCGCTTCAGCTACTGAAGATTTATCACACTTGCTTAGAAGGTTGTTCTTTGGATCGGATAGAATAATATAGGCCGACTTTAAAGCGTTTTGAACGTTGTAACCTTTCGGAAGGCTTAACTCCCCAGAAGCTTCAAAAGCTGTTATTTTATCCAGTACCTGAGTAGTGACGTCTTTTTTTATTGTCGCTACTTCCGTGTTTTTGTTTTCGTTACTCATAATTTTGAATTTTAGGTGTTGAATTATTAATTTTCGAATACTCTTTCTATTTCTTCAATAGCTTTAATCCTGTTTTCTGCTTTAAATGGTCCGTGAATATGCTGCACGAATGGAGACTGTGCGGCTTCACCTAAATCTCTCATATCGAAGTATCTTTTTACCTGATAACTGCCGTTGGTGTGCTTATATCCCCACCATAGATTAAGATCATTTTCCATTACACAGCAGCTTTTTCAGTTTCTAATTTTCCTGATTCTACTCTCAGCTTATCGTCTCCTTCACTTACTACTAATCGGATAAGTTGACTTTCAATCGGAATAAGGTTTACAACAGATTCAGCGTTATCGATCCACACAGGGGCTGTAACTCCGTAGTACTTGCAGAGAGTTTCTATAATATCCAAACCTCCATTAACCCGGCTTGCGGTGTTTGCATTTGAAAATGGCACACCGTCAATCAAGGCTTCGCAGGTTTCGGAAATTCCCCCGTTGATCTGTACATCAAACAGTTTGAAGTTTACGATCTTGAACTGGCTGTTTATTTTAGATTCTAGTGTTTCAATCTTCAGCTTAATGAAGTTTTCTATTGTGAACTCCTGCCCTTCCAATTCCATAAGCTGGCCGGAAAGGGTTTCTTCTTCCTGCTCTAGTTCAGCGATACGTTTTTCAGAAGTTTTAATGGATTCCTCGAGAGAAAGATCTTTTTTCAGTTGGTCCAATTCCTTCTGAACGGCATCCTTTTTCGATTTCAATTCTGAAGTTTCAACTGTTGGAGCTTCGCCTAATTCAGCTTCAAGAGTTTTAAGTTCTTTTTGTTTTGCCTGGTACTGCTCATTTTCAGAAAGAAGCTTATCGATATCCGGCTTTTCAGAATTTTCTAATTTGGATAGCCTTTCTTTTTCGGTTTCGAGCTTAGTGCTTAGTTCAGCGATTTCAGGCTCCAGTGACTTTACAATAGCTTCGCCTTTTTCGATCCTGCCCTGAATGGCTTCTTTTTCAGCGTTTAAGGATTGACCTTCGGTGTTTATTTCAGTAAGAGTTTTGGCTTTTTTATTTTCGAAGTTCTCAAGCATTTCCGCTTTTTTATCTTCTAAAACACTTGCTTCAAATTCCCTTTTACAAGTAGGGCAATGAGTATCTTCATCGTTAAAGGAAAGTTCCTTAGCGTTTTCATCTTGCCACTTTTTTATAAGTGCTTCCCGTGAATCTTCAATAGACTGCTTTTTGGTTTTTAGCTTCTCAATACCTTCCTGAGCTTCTTTTAAGCTATCCTGCTTTGTGGTAAGGGAATTCTGAAGTGCATCCCGGGTTGAATAATCCACACGTCCGGCATTCTTGGCTTTCTGCTCTACCTCGTATTTAATATTGGATAGTTCAGATTTTACAGCATGGATTTTGTTTTGCTGCTGAGATCTCTTTTCCAATTCTTTTTCAAGGGCCTTACTTTTATTAGAAATTTGTCCCTCAATCTCATTAATTTCAGATTGCTTTTTTTCAATAGCTTTTTTGATTCCTGAAAAATCCAAAGCCTCCGGCATATTGCGCTGTACTTCATCGATCCGGGTAGGGATCATTTTTAAAGCATCGTTGATCTTCTTGCGCTTGGCCGTGGTTTCCTTTTTAAGCTCCTCTAATGTTTTATTAGAAAGCTTATCTACAAGGATGTTGTAATCTGCATTTTTACCTGCAAGCTCCGCATCGTCAATCTCTCCACACATTCCCATAAGAACTTCTCTCCTATCCTGCCACTTCAGCCCATTAAAAGCCATTGGATTGGTGATAAGCTTGAAAATACCTTCGTCTAAAATCTCGTTGATCTTAGCAGCGTATTCTTTGGCTTGCATTGGAACTTCATTCCAGGTGTACAGGGTTTCATTCCCTGTGAATTCAGGAGTTCTGGAACCTCTTTTCTTAACCCACTTTTCACGTAGGGTTCTCTGCAGAGTAATTTCTTCCCCATTCACATCTATAACCGCAGTTACCTCGTGATCTATTTTTGGGATTGGTCGGTTGTTCCTATCGAGGGTCTTTACTTCAAAATCTTTCCGATCCTGACTGTCTTTACCGAAAAGCAACCACAGAAAAGAATCCATGATAGTAGTTTTTCCAAGGCCATTGTCCGCAAAGATGCTGGTGGTTTTGGAATCAAACTTTACAGTAAGGTTTCTAATCCCTTTGAAGTTTAGAAGCGTTAGCTCCTTTAATTGAATCTGCTTTTTCATTTTTCTGAATATTTAGTGTTGAACATTTAATTTTTTACGGTGTGCCAAGGGTGAAGTAGTAATACGCTGTTGATAATACTATCATTAGGCTAATCGCAGTTTTCAGTAGGTTTGGGTAATACTTTTTCATTTTATTTAGATCTATTGGTTTTAAATTCATTCAGGATATTGACAAGGCTCCTTAATTGCTCGTTTTCCTTTCGGAGGTTTTCATTCTCCTGGTCTAATTCTTCAATCGCTGTCATGGCTTTATAAGTTCAGAAGCGAGATACAGCGCTAAAAACATGGCAGCGAAATAAACAACCGTCATAGCGGTTATGATTACTCTGGCTTTAGTGAGACGTGACATATTTCCTTTCTTTTATTAATTGAACATCCTTTTTATAGGCTTCCACTTGATCTTGTGGAACGCGGCCCGGCTTCTTTAGAACCGCCTTCCATTCTGCTCTTAATTCGGCTTCTAGTTTCATAATGACCCTCTTTTTTCTCCAATTCTTCGGACTGCTGATATTCTAATCTTAAAAGCATTCCCCTCTTTAAATTTTTCATGACTTAGAACTTGTGATTTCGCAATAGCTTCAACAGCTTTTTTGCCGATCTTTCCCCATAACCTGGCATCTGAGATCTCTTTGTAGGTGAGAGACTTTTTCCTGAGATACCTTTCCTTTAATTTTACAGGTAATAGTTCCGATTCCTTAGCCCAAACAAGGCCCTCTCTCTTCATGTAATCAACTAAATCGGGTATTTTCACAGTTCCATCCATGGTCTACGCTATTATGTGTTGTTTGTAAGATTTTGAAACCAGGTCCAGCTTGCAAGTGGTACCGGTCTTTACGAAAAGGGATTTCTTATGACAGTCCAGCGTTGGGAGTTTGATTCCCAAAGCTTGCGCAATGGCTTCGTCTGTATCGCCATTGGCAGACATTTCAATTATGACAATATCTCTTTTCTTTAAGGTAGCACCGTTAAGTTTTACGTCCTTGTGATCAAAGGCAAGTGAGGGGCAGAAAGTAGTATCTCTGAAATTTTCGCAAGGTTGCAACTCGCCGTTAATGATGTCGGGCGTATGATCTTGCATTCCATAGAGATAATACGTGTACAGTTCCACTTTTCGCTTGGTAGGGATATCGAATTGTGAGAAGTACTGGAGGGCTCCTTTGTCGCTGTTTAATTTGTTAAGCAGCAGAACGTAAAACTTTGGTGCTAGTTCTTCAAATTTATATACGTGTCCGGCCTGAAGGAAGAACACTGTTTGATTCTTTTTAATTCCCCAAAACTCAATGTCATTAGGGTTGGTTAAATCTGTACCGGCAATTAAAAATTGTGGGATTTGATTGGTTTGGTTAGTTTTGCTGTGCATAATTTGAATATTTGGTGTTGAACAATTAAATAATTCGTTGTGCATGGTCCCGGGTGTGGTGCTTCGGGGCCTTTTTTATTTTGCAGCCGATTCAAGAAATTTTCTTTTTCTCTCTTCTCTGGCTAATCTTTTCTTTTTATAGTCAGCGGCGCAATCCAAAATCACATCTTCAATCTCAGGAAGGTTTAAATCATTGTTTAGCACTTTATGAAATGTGTGCTTTGAATAAAATTCACCGTTCGACCTTTTAATTTTTCGCTTTTTAGCGAATGCTGCCATTTTAATTAGGTGTTGAGAACCAACCTCTTTAATGATCTCTTTCTGTAGTTCTGGGCTTATCATAGGTATCTCGTATTGAGCGTTTCGTTCTTTTAACTACATTTGTCTATGCAGTATCTTTGTTTTGTCTATAGCAAATATACTAAACTATTTTAGTAATAATAGCTACCTACTAAACTTTTTTTAGTAGCATGCTAAACTTTAACATTTTGAAACACCATAAAG
Organism: Salinimicrobium maris; assembly: GCF_049680855.1. Lineage (NCBI taxonomy): Bacteria > Pseudomonadati > Bacteroidota > Flavobacteriia > Flavobacteriales > Flavobacteriaceae > Salinimicrobium > Salinimicrobium maris. Next base: position 616,134 of record NZ_JBMPGS010000002.1, read on the forward strand.
AATTACTGGAAATCCGCTCCCTTGCCAAAAACAAAGGGGTTACAGCCTATGACATAGCTAAGAACACCACTTTAACAGAAGCTGGAGTAGGTAAAATATTGAATGGAGTTACCAAAAGCCCTCACAAGAGCACCGTAATTGAACTACTAAACTATTTGCGCAACTTTGGTGAGCCTAAGGAAACAAGTTCAGTACCGAACCCCGAAGCCATCCAAGTAGATTTTAGCCGTTTTATGATGGTTCCGCTGGTTCAGTATAGAGCACAGGCAGGATTTTTATCTGGATGGGGTGATCCCGAATACATAGAAGAGCTTCCTAAAATTCCCTGGGAAGTAGATAAAGAATACAAGGGAAGATATATCTGCTTTGAAGTGACCGGTGACAGCATGGATAATGACAGCCGGGAAAGCCTTGTAGAAAAAGATGTTTTATTGTGCCGGGAAGTACAGCGGCATCACTGGCAAAATAAACTCCACATTCACCGCTGGAAAAACTTTGTGGTAGTTCATAAGTACAAAGGAGTTCTGGTAAAGCGCATTTTGGAGCATGATATAGAAACAGGCCGTTTATTGCTTCATTCCTTGAATCCTATGTATGATGACCAGGAAGTTTATATGGATGACCTGGTTGCAATTTTTAACGTAATTGATATTCACAGAAGTTTGTAAAGCATAACACCATGATAGCATTTATTTTCATTGTATTTTACCTCATTGCCTGCTTTGTTATGGCGAGCATCGGTTCATCAAAAAAAATAGGATTTTGGCCTACATTTTTTATATCCTTATTCTTTAGTCCAATTACAGGCTTAATTGTAGCTCTGGTTTCTTCACCGCAAAAGGTAGGTTCAGGGAATATCAAATACATTATTCAGGCAGATAAGTCAATAAAAAATAATGATATCCCCAGCGCTATAAAATACCTCAATCAATCATTACATTATAACGCAAATCCAATCAGCCATTACAAACTGGCAGTATGCTTTTCATTAATGAAGGATAAAGAAAAAGCTTTGAGAAACCTGCATAAATCAGTAGAGCTAGGCTATAGTAATTTTGAAAAAATAGAAAACAATCCTAAATTAGAATGGTTAAGAGCTCAACCGGAATTCTCTGTATTTAGAAATAATAGTTACCAGGTACAGGAAAGTCAAAAAAAGAACAATATTTCCCAATTAAAGGATCTTGCGGAATTGAGGAGAAATAATGATATTTCAGAAGAGGAGTATAGAACACAAAAAGATAAACTTTTATCATGATCATAAAAAAACTACTACTAATATTATTTGCAGCTTTTTTAATTGGTTGCTCAACTGAAGATGATAAAAAAGAAGAAATGTGCTGCGAACATACAGTTGAGTATATTTTGGATCATATCAATACGGAATTTCCCAGGTTATTAGCGCAGGATTTGTCTGATGAGCAACGAAGACTAATTGAGGCTGAATATGAGGAGGCTTTACAAAATCCTTGCGATTACTTTAAAAAGGAATTAGAGAGCACTGGAGCTTCATGTGAAAACCCCTGGTAAATTAACCGATATAGATCTCATCCCACTTATACTTCATCTGTAGAAATAATTTTCATTTGAGCGGCATCGCGTTCAGCTTCCGGGTATTTGTCTTTATAAACAGTGTCAATATCATTCCGCTCGTGGCCCATTAACTCCCTGAGAAGATCTTCCTCAATCCTGTAGAATTTGCCTAAAGTTGCAAAGGTATGCCGCATTACTTTCGTGGTGAGATTATCATTTTTAGGCTGCAATTCAATCTTTAATCTTTTCTGAAGGATTTTTAAGTTACGGTTATGATTATTTCTAAAGGTGATATACCCCTGAGGATCTTTTTTCCATGGGAAAACATATTCGCCTTTTCCCCGATATTTATCTATAATGGATTTAGCTTTTTCCGGCAGCAATACATCAAACTCATAACCACGGCTTCCTAATTTATTCCGGGAAAGAAAAACCCGGTCTTGAACCACATCTTCATTCTTTAAAAAATAAATATCAGTAAGATCCGCGCCACATAAATAAAACTGCAGCAGGGAAAGATCAACAGCTCGTTGGTAGCTTTTATCTAATTTTAGGTTTTCCAGTGCCTTTATCTGTTCTTTGGTCAGATATCTATTCCTGGCTCTTCTCCTTTTAACCGGGATATCTTCAAAAAGTCCCTCAAATGGTTTTTTGTCTTGCGTTATATTTTTTCGAACCGCCACATTATAAATTGCCCGGTACTCCACCAGGTAATTTTTTATTGTGCTGTTTTTATTCCCTTCAGATTTCTTGTATTCCTTAAAACGATTTAGAAAATCATTAGTCAGATCATCAAAAGTAATGTGAGGCTGATATTTATAGAGTTCACGCAATGCAATACGATACGCCCGGGCATTGCCATGACGATTTTCTTTTTCCATTTGAAGGGCCCTTTGTTCCCCGTACGCTATAAAATCCCTGGTCTCTTGATCTTCTTTAAGTAGATATCCAAAAGCAGCGTCAAAGTCGTGAATGTACTTAAACTCTTTTTTTCTGGATTTTGATTTTATGCTAAAAATGAATTCGTACAAGTTCTCATGGTCTGGGTGATCTACGGAAGGAATATTCTCTTTTGAATCCCATTCGTACGATTTAGCATGAGCAATTACCTTTCGTCGTACTTTTTTATCGTGATAAAGTACTAACTTCACCGGAAACCCTAGATCGCTTTCGCCGTCGCTGGTAAACAATTTTATGCTTGCTTTCATTCAATCGTATAATTATCGTACACAAATTACCGAAAACCTCTAGTTTTTTACCGCTTTTAAAGTAAATAATCTTCTAATAAAAAAGTCTATAAACGACGAAACCCCGCTATTAGCGAGGTTTCAAAGACGGGTGGAAGACCGGGTTCGAACCGGCGACCTCCTGAACCACAATCAGGCGCTCTAACCAGCTGAGCTACAACCACCATTTTAATCGGATGCAAATGTAGTATAATTCCTTTCTTTTACAAAAGAAAAAAATAGAATTTTTATATTAAATCAAACAGGGAATCTACCGCCAGTTGCCGGTTCACTGTAAAACCTTCCGCAAAATCCACACCTGTAAGTCTACCTAAGTCTTTGGCCCTGTAGGTGATACTCTCCAAAAAATTATTACTTGAAATAGGAGTTTCTGGCTCCTTGCTTTCCTCATTAAAAAATTGAGATCTATACGCTTTTACGGCTTCCAACTTTTGATCCATAAATCCGCTGATGTCGGCTACAATATCCGGCTCTATATTGTTCCACTGGATGTAGTGAAAAACGTGCTTTGGTCTCCAGGCATGTTGATTGTGACCTTTGCAAATAGTTTCAATTTTTCTCAATCCGCTTAAAAAACAGGAATCGGCTACCAATTGTGCACCTTTTCCATGATCAATATGCCTGTCTGAAATTGCATTACAAAGCACCACTTCAGGCCTATATCTTCTTAAGACTTTTATAATCTCTAATTGATGCGCTACGTTATTGACGAAAAAACCGTCACTAAATTCAAGGTTTTCCCGTAGTTTGACACCCAATACTTCTGCAGCTGCATTCGCTTCCTGCTCACGTATTTCTGCGGAACCTCTCGTACCAAGTTCCCCACGGGTAAGATCAAGAATACCCACTTTTTTTCCGCGGGAAATTTCTTTGGCCAGGGTGCCGGCACAGCTCAACTCAACATCATCGGGATGTGCCCCGATGGCCAGTATATCTAACTTCATTTAAAATATTTGAATGGTTATTGTAACATAATATGACTTTAAAATGTCATTTTTGAATCTTTATAAAATCTGTGATAAAGCTTGTTCAATATCATCTATCAAGTCTTCTGCCTCTTCAATTCCTAAAGAAAATCTAAGTAAGCCATCTTTGATTCCCTGGTTTTCTCGTTCTTCAGCCGTTAACAATCCATGGGAAGTTAAAGAAGGTGACAATATAGTGGATTCCACACCGGCTAGGCTCATTGAAGGCTTTATGAGTTTTAATTTCTTCTGAAAAGCCGAAAAATCAAGTCCTTCCTTCAATTCAAATGATAACATTCCGCCGAAGCCTTTCATCTGGGATTTTGCCAATTCATGGTCCGGATGTGTCTTAAGACCCGGATAATAAACTTTTTCTACGTTTGGATTTCCATCTAGGTATTCGGCAAGTTTTTGTGCATTTTCATTTTGCGCTTTCACTCGAATACCCATCGTCTTCAGGCTTCGTTCCAGCAGCCATACGGTATAATCACTTAAACTTCCGCCTAAATTTTTCGCAAGTTGGAAAATAGTGTCTATATGAGCTTCTGAAGCAATTGCTGTTCCCGCCAGGATGTCACTGTGACCTCCCATATATTTGGTAGCCGAATGCAAAACAACATCAATTCCTAAATCAATGGGATTCTGGTTCACGGGCGAAGCAAAAGTATTGTCAATCATACTCACCAGGCCATGTCTTTTAGCAATTTCTGCGACAGCATTGATATTGGTAATTGTCAACATAGGGTTTGACGGAGTTTCTATATAGATCACTTTCGTGTTCTCCTTTACTTCGGCTTCAAAACTAGATGGCGCCAAATCTTTCGTAAAAGAATATTCAATTCCATATTTTTCAAACTCTTCCACCACAAGATTACTCGTGCCTCCGTATAAAGTTTGTTGCAAAACCACATGATCTCCTTTGTGCAAGAATGATAGTAAGGCAGTGCTTACCGCAGCCATTCCGCTGCCAAAGATCAAAGCCGCTTCCCCGTGTTCCAGGGCAGCCATTTTTTGCGCAAGTGCCTGCTGGTTTGGAGTATTAAAATATCTTGGGTAACGTTTAACTTCAACATCTTCAAAAGCATAAGACGTTGACATATATAAAGGGGAAACCGCACCTTTGTACTCGTTGTCCTTCAATTCTCCAGAGTGGGTACAAATAGTGTTGATTCCCGGTTGCTTTTTGCTCATATTTCTTGTGAAATTTTGGAATTCAGAATTTGCACTAAAGTACAGAATTATTTTCGAAAATGGCATTTTCACCACCTTCACCAAACCAACGGGTTATAGGTTTAGCCTTATTTTAAGTTAATTTTCAGGTGCACTTTTTTATCTTTACGACATGAAGTTACTTTTCAAGAACATCCAGGAATTACTACAGATAAGAGAAAAAGGGATTACAAAACTTTCGGGAGCTGAGATGAAAGAGTTGCCGGTCATTAAAAACGCATGGCTGCTTACCGAAGACGGAAAAATTTCCGACTTCGGAAAAATGGAAAGTTTATCCAATTTTGATGTAGATGAAACCATTGACGCTACGGGAAAAATTCTAATGCCCGGCTGGATAGATTCTCACACCCACATAGTTTACGCCGGAAACCGCGAACAGGAATTTGTTGACAGGATCAAAGGACTTACATACGAGGAGATCGCGAATAAAGGAGGCGGTATTCCAAATTCTGCGGAAAAACTTCAAAATACTTCCGAAGAAGAGCTTTACGAGCAATCGGTCGCCCGGCTTGAGGAAGTCATAACAATGGGTACCACGGCCATTGAAATAAAATCGGGCTACGGACTGACTACGGAAGCTGAATTGAAAATGCTTCGGGTCATTAAAAAATTAAAGGAAAATTATGATCTGCCGGTGAAATCCACATTTTTGGGAGCACATGCGCTTCCGAAGGAATACAGGAATAACCGGGAAGGCTATATGAAGCTCATCATAGATGAAATGCTTCCGAAGGTTGCCAAAGAAAACCTGGCCGAATATGTTGACATTTTTTGTGAAAAAGGCTATTTTACAGTAGAGGACACTAAAAATCTGCTTTCCGCAGCCAGGAAATACGGCTTAACGCCCAAGATACATGTGAATCAATTCAACGCGATTGGTGGTATTCAAGCTGCTGTAGAGCATGAAGCGCTTTCTGTAGATCACCTGGAGGTAATGAATCCCGAAGATCTTGAAGCTTTAAAAGGCACCCAAACCATGCCGGTGGCGCTTCCCTCCTGCTCTCTTTTTCTCGGAATTCCCTACACTCCCGCACGTGATATTATTGACAAAGGCTTACCGCTGGCTCTTGCTACAGATTATAATCCTGGCAGTACCCCCAGTGGAAATATGAACCTCGTGGTTTCCCTGGCCTGCATCAAAATGAATATGACACCCGAAGAGGCCATCAATGCGGCTACAGTAAATGCCGCCTATGCGATTGGCCTAAGTGAATCTCATGGAAGTATCACCAAAGGAAAGGCCGCAAACCTCATTTTGACAGATAAAGTTCCGTCGTATGGATTCCTGCCCTACTCTTTTGGCGCAAATCATATAGATTCGGTTTTCATTAACGGAAAAAGGGTCTAAAATGCCACATTTAAAGGTTTATAGTCCAAAATTTATCTCCCGGTTTCTTAAAACCAGGCCTGGAGAAACGAAGGCAGGAGAGAAAATACAGTTCATCTCACGGCTGGAGGAACTTTCTAAAAGCGAAGCAAAATATGTCATTTTTGGAATCCCTGAAGATATTGGAGTGCGGGCGAACTATGGCAAACCCGGAGCAGCAAGTGTCTGGAATGCCTTTTTGGAAGCGTTTTTAAATTTTCAGCACAACGATTTTTTATCTTCAGAAAACTTAGTGTTACTGGGCGAAATAAACTGTTCAGCTGAGATGGAAAAGGCTTCCAATCTCGACTTTTCTGATCCTAATTATTATGTGAAGCTGGGAGAAATGGTAGAGGCTATTGATGAAGTGGTAAGTGCGGTTGTAAAAGCAATTATTGCTGAAGGGAAAGTCCCTGTTATTATTGGTGGCGGACATAACAATGCTTTTGGAAATATAAAAGGTGCTTCGGAAGCTTTTGGTAAGCCAATCAACGTCCTCAATATTGATGCCCACACAGATCTTCGGAAGTTGGAACACCGCCACAGCGGCAATGGTTTCAGTTATGCCCGTGAAAAAGGATTTCTTGACAAATATGTCATTTTTGGATTACAGGAAAATTACACTCCGCAGTACATTTTTGAAGAAATGGAAGCTGCAGCCGAAGTCAAATATTCTCTCTTCAGAAATTTAAATAATGGAGATGAAAATGCCATTTTTGAGGAGCAACTCGGCTTTGTTTCAGAAGGGAATTTTGGCCTTGAAGTAGATTGCGATGCTATCGCAGGATTCCCTAGCAGTGCAATTTCTCCCAGCGGATTTACTCTAGATGAAGTCCGGAATTTTATAGGAATGGCTGGAAAAAGACAAAATTGTTCTTACCTTCATCTTTGTGAAGCTATAGCCACGAAGGATTATCCTACTGGAAAAAGCCTTTCCTTTTTAGTTTATGAATTTGTAAAAAACAACGCCCATGCATGAAATCATTCAGGAGTATGTAGATTACGCTGCCCTAACCATTGAAGTTATGGGAGTTTTGGTAATGATCGTAGGCCCAATATTCGCCCTGTACCGGTATTTCTTCGACAAACACGAAGACGGCAGCTCTTACCGTACTTTTCGGCATGACCTGGGAAAAGCAATTCTGCTGGGACTGGAATTCCTGGTAGCAGGTGATATTATTGCTACCGTAAGTACCGATCCTACAATGGACAACGTACTAGTCCTAGGGATGATCGTATTGATTCGAACATTTTTGAGTCTGTCTCTTCAGGTAGAACTTGAAGGACGTTGGCCCTGGCAAAAGAAAACTATTGGTGATAAATAATATGGAAATTATAAGATTTGCTCCTGAGTACGCTACAGCATTCAGAGATTTAAATGTTGCCTGGCTGGAAAAATATTTTTGGGTAGAACCACATGACGAAGAAGTGCTTGGCCAGCCCGAAAAATATATCATTAATGAAGGCGGAAACATTTTCTTTGTAAAAGAAGTAAACAAGATCCTGGGGACCGTAGCCTTAATGAAAATAGAAGAAGGGGTTTTTGAGCTTACAAAGATGGCTGTGACTCCTGAAGCACAGGGAAAAAAGATAGGCCAGAAACTTATGGATTATACCATTCAATATGCCAGGGAACAGGGATGGCAAACCCTTATCATCTACTCGAACCGTAAACTCGAAAACGCTATTCATATATACAGGAAGTATGGCTTTGAGGAAATCCCTATTGAAGACAACAACCCGTATGCCCGCGGAGATATCAAGATGAAATTGGAGCTCTCATAAATCTTTATTAAAAGCCCCACAAAAACCTGTTTGTTTTAGTAGTTTTAATGATAATTAACTGTTTAGAAACAGCATCACAAGAAATTTTTGCAATTTCCCTGATGACTGAAATTAAATTTTCCAATCAAAAACAATAATTATTATGAAACGATTTATTTTATTTTTCGCCTGTTCCCTTGCGCTAATCGGCTGTAAGTCCGAAAGCGAAAAAAACCTGGAACTGGCTAAAGAACTTGAGGAAGAGTCCTTTCAGAATCCGGGCATAGACGAGGATGAAAACTCCGAAGAAATAAATATTGAACCTATTTCCCATGCCACCCTTGCTATTAACTGGGGGGAAACCACCATTTATGTAGATCCTACCGGTGGAAGTGAGGCCTTTGAAGGAATGAATGAAGCAGATCTTGTTCTTTTGACCGATATTCATGGAGACCACATGGACCCAAAAACCCTGAGCGCATTAAACCTGGGAAATACGCCAATTATTGCGCCGCAGGCCGTGAATGAGCAACTGCCCGATTCTCTCACCCAAAACCTTATGGTCATGAATAATGGTAAAACCATCAATGAACAGGGTTTTTCCATTGAGGCAATTCCCATGTATAATTTAAGAGAAGAAGCACGGCAGTACCATGAAAAAGGCCGTGGAAATGGTTATGTCCTGGAGAAAGATGGAAAGCGCCTTTATATTGCAGGAGATACCGAAGACATTCCTGAAATGAGGAACCTGGAAAACATTGACATTGCGTTTGTCCCTATGAACTTACCATACACTATGCCGGTGGATGCAGCAGCCGATGCCGTACTAGATTTTGCTCCTAAAAAGGTATACCCTTATCACTTTCGCGGACAAGACAGCAAGGCCGATGTTGATAAATTCAAGCAACTCGTGAATGAAGGCAATGAAGATATTGAAGTAGTTCTTGCCAACTGGTATCCGAATGAATAAAATTCTTAATTAGATTTAAAAGAGGCTGCCTGAACAAGCAATTTACAGGCAGCCTCTTTTTTATATCTTCATTTTGACAAACTGAAGTTTAGAAATTTCCTTATACTTGCCTCGAAATAAATTATTTAGAACATCTAAAAATGGCATTTTAGAGCCATCTTTTCGACCGGCACACGTATGAGAAAACTATTTTTTTTGGTTTTTATTTTATTCGGATTCACCTGCAGCGCACAAGGTTTTTCTTCTGTCCCCGACACCTTAAGAGTAAGCAATATTGCGCAGCAGGAAGGTTTATCTCAGCTTAATGTGGCTGCATTTGATTTTGATGAGAAAGGTTACCTCTGGGCGGGAACCGAAGATGGTCTCAACAGGTTCAATAGCTACAACATGAAGGTTTTCTCCCAAAGCATCTCTAAAGAGGAGGGTTTAAAAGATGACCACATCCGCGGAATGCTTTACCTCAACGATACCCTTTGGCTGGGCACCAACACAAGTTCTCTGCAGGCATACATTCCTTCGGAAGATAAATTTCTTGATTTTATTAAACCTGAGAAAATAGAATCTAATCCTTCTCTTGCTTATGCGCATCAGATCTTTAAATTAAACGATCCCTTTTTACTGGTAAGCACCTTGAAAAATGCGATTTTATTAGATCGAAGATCTCTGGAATTTATTCCAGTTCCGCTGCCCAACCAGGAAGTAAATGATTACATAATAAGTATTGCGCAAAAATCCAAAAACAGGTTCTGGATAGGTACATATTTCAACGGAATTCTGGAACTGGATCTGGATAAAAAGACTATAACAGATTTAAAAGAATTTAGTTCATTCAAAAACAATTCCGTTCACGCTTTGAAATACAATGCTAAAAATTCCCTTTATATAGGTACCGAAAAAGGGCTTTTTCACTATACTATTGACAGCGGGATTATGGAAAAAATATATGGTTCTGGTGAGGAACAGGCTGTGCGATGTTTTTATGAGTGGAATGAAGATTACTTTTTAGTAGGTTCATACACGGGTGTATTTTTTCTCAACAGGAGTACCAATGAAGTACAGCCGGCAGTCATCACAGGCTACAAAAATGAAGTTTTTTCCCCTGTTGAAGTGCTGCAGATACGGCAGGATGCTTCCAAAGGTATATGGATGGCTACGCAGGGAAAAGGAATGTTTTATTATCATCCATCAAGGCAAAAATTTATCCCAAAACGCATCACATTACCCAATGAGCCCGAGAAAGATTTTATAAGCATCTTCAATTTCCTTCGGAATAACGACACCCTCTGGATGACCACTCAACTTGGCTTTGTAAGGCATGACCTTTCCAGCAATACTTATAAATTATATCGCACCAATCGTCTTGGTTATACCATTGTGGAAGATGAAGAGGGAAATATTTGGGGAGGCGGCTTCAACCAGGGGCTTCAAAAATATAATGAAAAGAATGATTTTTTTCAGGATGTAACCCCTATAACAGGAATTCCCGACAGGGACATTGCTCAAATAACTCCTTTATCAAAAGACAGTATTTGGGTGAGCACCTGGTCTTCAGGAATATTTTCTGTGAATCCCAAGACCTTAGAAACACATCCCGTTCCTATTAATGGCAAAAGCCTTCACCGGTCGCGAGCCTCTTTTATTGGCAGCGATAAATCCATCTGGCTGGGAGCCGATGATGGTCTTTATCGCATATTAAAAGGGAAAACCAGTAAATACGAACACAATCCTGAAAACGAAAACTCCCTGAGCAACAACCGCATTTTTAGCATTACAGAAGATGATTCTGGAAATCTTTGGGTTGGAACAGCCAAAGGACTGAACAAAATAAATCTAAACAACAATAGTATCACCAGGTATTTGGAGCAGACAGGATTGCCCAATGATTTTATTTACGGCGTACTTTCAGATTCCAACGGCGATGTTTGGGTAAGTACCAATCGCGGAATCTCACGATTGGATACTGAAACCGGAAAGTTTACCGGTTTTACTGAAGCAGACGGACTTCAGAATAACGAATTCAATGGAAAAGCTGCATATAAAGATGATTCCGGAAACCTATACTTCGGTGGAATGAATGGCTTCAATATTTTTCATCCAGATAGTATTCCGGTCAATAAATATGTAGGTCATACCGTTATCGAAGATGTGGAATTGTTTGGTACTTCAATAAAAGAAAATATCATTTACACAGATACACTCTCCTTCAAACATGATGAGAACGTAATAACTTTTAATTTTTCCAGCCTTAATTATCTTCTACCCGAAAAAAATAGGTATCAGTTTAAGATGCTTGGCTTTGATAAAGAATGGCGCCCCATTACCCGTGAACGCACTACTACTTATACAAACCTCAATCCCGGCACCTACACCTTTCTCGTAAAGGGAAGTAACAATGATCTAGTTTGGGGTCCTCCAGATTCTTTAACGCTCACAATAAGAGCGCCCTGGTATGCCTCAACATATTTTCGCATCCTCGTGGTAATTGCTCTCCTTCTCCTCATTAGCAGCATCTATTGGTGGCGCTACAGCGAGAAAAAGGCGGAAAATCGGCGACTGCAACGCATGGTAGAAGGCAGAACTGCAGAATTGAGTAAATCTAACGAAAACCTAAGTACTGCCATGAATCTTGCAAAAGAACAAAAGGAAAATATTTCCTTTCTTATGGAAGAGTTGAATCATAGGGTGAAGAATAATCTTCAGTTAATTGCAAGCCTGCTAGATATCCAAAAAGAGGGAATTTCAGATGAATTGGCAAAAAATAACCTGCAGGCAGCTCAAAATAGATTATTCACTATTGCGACAGTTCACGATCTACTTAGCAATACGAAAAAACCGGAAGAGCTTTTCAAATTAGATGAATTCATTAAAATACTGGCTACAGAACTCGTGGAATTTATGGATGCCGAAGTTTGTCTTGAATTTAATCTCGCTCCATTGCAATCCAATAAAAAGCATGTAACCCCACTGGGGATTATTGTAAATGAACTCGTTACCAATACACTCAAGCACGCCTTTGCCCCCGAACAAAAAAACAAGAAGATAATCATTACGCTAACCGGCAAAAATGGATTTGCAGTGCTGGATTATTACGACAGCGGAAAAGGAATTCCTGCAGATGCTCAACATAAAGAAAACTCCATGGGGCTAAGCCTAATTGAAAACCTGTCCCTTCAGCTTAAGGGCCAAATGGAGATCGTTAATGAAAAGGGAACCAGAATAATTATACGGTTTAAATATTAATGTTATATTTAGTCAACCCTCAGATCCACATCTACTTATGAAGAAGATTTTAGTTGTTGAAGATGAAATTATTATAGCAGAAGGATTGCGGCTCTTTTTGCAAAAAAATGACTACAAAGCAGTCATTGCTTCCAATGCAGATTCGGCTATAGAACGTCTGGGAGAAGAAGAATTTGAAGGAGTGATTTGCGACATAAACCTGCAGGAAAAGATAAACGGCATTGAGATCATTCAAAACCATCATGAACTTGATAAGCACGGACCGGTAATTTTTTTAACGGCATATTCCAATCAACAGGTGATGAAAGATGCAGAAGAGGTTAGCCCATACGCTTATATTATCAAGCCCTTTAACAATCAGCAACTTCTTACGACTCTTAACCTCGCAATTAAGAACAATCAACGGGCTCCTGTCAAAAATTTTCAAGATGAAAGCCTGCTGCGCGACTTAAGCCAGCGTGAGAAAGAGATACTGCAGGAACTAGCTACCGGTAAAACGAACAAGGATATTGCAGATTCCCTTTACATTTCCAGGTACACGGTAGATACGCACGTCAAAAACATCAAAGACAAATTGAATTTAAGTAAAAAAGGAGAACTCATTCACTTTGTGCTTTCCAACAAAGCCGGATGAAACATTTATAAATTAAAATCCGTGATTATAGTTGAAATTTATTCAAAATAATCACGGAATACATTACCTCTCAAAAATGGTATTATCTCACCAGTTTCTTGTACTTTATCCTCTTCGGCATCAAATCGCCACCTAAGCGTTTCTTTTTATTTTCTTCATAATCTGAGAAACTTCCTTCAAAAAAATAAACCTGTGAATTTCCTTCAAAAGATAGAATGTGAGTACAAACCCTATCCAGGAACCAGCGGTCGTGAGAAATGATCACTGCACAACCGGCAAAGCTATCTAAACCTTCTTCAAGAGCCCGAAGTGTGTTCACATCAAGATCATTAGTAGGTTCATCCAGCAATAAAACGTTACCTTCTTCCTTTAAGGTCATCGCGAGGTGCAAACGGTTTCTTTCCCCTCCCGAAAGTTTACTTACTTTTTTATTCTGCTCACTTCCGCTGAAGTTAAAGCGACTTAGATATGCCCTAGAATTCACCTGTCTTCCTCCCATCATGATCAATTCCTGCTCATCACTGAAGTTCTGCCAAATGGTCTTTTCAGGATCAATATTGGTATGACTTTGGTCAACATAAGAGATCTTCGCGGTCTCCCCTACTTCAAAAGAACCTTTATCGGGCGTTTCTTCGCCCATGATCATTTTAAAAATAGTGGTTTTACCTGCACCGTTAGGTCCTATAATTCCTACGATTCCTGCCTGCGGAAGTTTGAAGTTCAAATCTTCATATAACAATTTATCTCCAAAGGCTTTACTAACGCCATTCGCTTCGATCACGTTAGTCCCCAATCGCGGACCATTAGGAATATAAATTTCCAACTGCTCATCCATTTGCTTTTGATCCTGGCTCAGCAATTTATCATAGTTATTTAAACGGGCTTTTTGTTTTGCCTGCCTTCCTTTGGGTGCCATTCTTGACCATTCAAGCTCACGCTCCAAAGTTTTTTGGCGTTTACTGGCCTGCTTTTGCTCCTGTGCAAGACGTTTCGATTTTTGATCAAGCCAGGAAGAGTAATTTCCTTTCCACGGAATTCCTTCTCCTCTATCCAGTTCAAGGATCCAGCCGGCCACATTATCCAGGAAGTAACGGTCGTGAGTTACGGCGATCACTGTACCCTTATACTGCTGTAAATGATGTTCAAGCCAGTGAACAGATTCGGCGTCGAGGTGGTTCGTAGGTTCATCCAAAAGAAGTACATCGGGCTCCTGAAGTAGTAACCTGCACAAGGCGACCCGGCGGCGCTCTCCTCCTGAAAGTACACTTATTTTTTTATCGGGCTCCGGCGTGCGAAGTGCATCCATTGCAATTTCCAGCTTCGTATCCAGTTCCCAGGCGTTGCTGGCGTCGATCTTATCCTGAAGCTCTGCCTGCTTGTCCATTAATTTTTGCGTTTTTTCAGCATCTTCATAGACTTCTGGAAGGCCAAACATGTCATTTATCTTGTTGTATTCATCAAGAATAGCAACAGTTTCCGCGGCACCTTCTTTTACCACTTCAAGTACGGTCTTCTCCTCATCCAGCTCTGGCTCCTGTTCCAAAAGACCAACAGAATAACCCGGAGCGAAAACCACATCACCCTGGAAATTTTTGTCTTTTCCTGCAATTATGCTAAGTAAGGTGGATTTTCCCGAACCGTTAAGCCCCAGGATCCCAATTTTGGCTCCGTAGAAAAAGCTTAAATAGATGTTCTTTAGTACCGGAGTATTTGCTCCCTGAAAGGTTTTGGTCAAACCAGACATGGAAAAAATCACTTTATTATCATCTGCCATAAGAATTGTTTTTATAGTTCATTACTCAAAAATGTCATTCCTGAAGCATTTTTCAGCTTGTTATTAGTAACGGACAAATATCATAAATTTCAAAATATTTGCAGCCTGATGTTTTAAATCTTTATGCTTGATGCAATTCTAAATGCCTTAGCACGATTAAGAGTTGCCCTGTATGATATGCCGTGTGCTCTATGGCCAGCATCATTTCCCTGAAAATAGTATGCTGTGGGTTTGATGGAACAGGTGCAAAAAGAGCATTTTCCGAACTCAGTATAAGATCAATTAACCTCTGCCTGTCCTGTAGGTAATGTTTTTTAAGATTTTCCCATTCCTCCTCATTTTCAGAAGTCCTTTTAACCGGCCAATAATCTGTTGGCCATTCTGGGGCATGGTACTCCCTTTTAGTACAGTAATTCAGGATATCATTTTGCGTAAACCAGATATGATAAAAAAGTTCATAAAATGAATACGGAAGATCCTGAGGTCGTTCCCCCAGCTTCTTATATTCTATTTTTTTAAGGGTTTCCTCTAGCGCCATAAAAGCTTCACCACCATTAAGATGCTTTACCAGCTGTTTCTTTATGTTTGCCGCTTCTTGCACTATACGCGTCCCTTTAAAGCATTAAATGCCCAGGAAATAGCAAAGAAGCCAATTCCCACGGTTGAAAAGCCTATCGCGTAATCTTCATATTTTAAAACTCCCAGCAGCACGAGCGCAGTCCCTATAAGAAACATTACAAAAGAAGCCCATGCACATACCGAATTTTTATTCATTCCCATAATTATCCTTTCCTCGATGCCTGCCTTAAAAAATCTTCGATAACAGCCATAATCAATTGCAAATATGGCATTTTTTAATGGTTTAATAAAGATAATTAATTGTCTGCTTTTTGTATTTTAGCAACTGTTCAAATCGCTGTTTCTGGCGTTTTTCCTCATTAAATGAAGGAATTTTTACCTGTAGATAAATCAAAAGATTAAGAGAACCAATGAATATTGAATTTAATAAGAACGAAGATCACAATAAGTTACTAGTTTCAGATTTAAGAAGCAGACTGAAAGAGATAAAACTGGGCGGTGGTGAGAAGCGTATTGAAAAACATCATCAAAAAGGCAAAATGACTGCCCGGGAAAGAATTGACTACCTATTAGACAATGCCGAAAATGCCATTGAAATAGGCGCTTTTGCCGGGGATGAAATGTATAAGGAACACGGCGGCTGCCCAAGTGGCGGAGTGGTCGTTAAGATTGGAAAAGTTTCGGGTAAGCAGTGTATTGTTGTTGCCAATGACGCCACGGTGAAAGCCGGCGCATGGTTCCCTATAACAGCCAAAAAAAATCTTCGGGCGCAGGAAGTTTCCATTGAAAACCGTTTACCCATCATCTATCTTGTAGATTCTGCAGGGGTTTATCTCCCAATGCAGGATGAAATCTTTCCGGATAAAGAACACTTCGGAAGAATTTTTAGAAATAATGCCGTCATGAGCAGCATGGGAATCACACAAATTTCCGCAGTCATGGGAAGCTGCGTTGCTGGTGGCGCTTACCTGCCAATTATGAGCGATGAAGCGCTTATTGTCGAAAAAACCGGCAGCATTTTCCTCGCCGGAAGTTATCTTGTAAAAGCAGCCATTGGAGAATCTATTGACAATGAAACCTTAGGCGGCGCCACTACACACAGCGAGATAAGCGGCGTGACAGATTATAAATCTAAAGATGATAAAGATGCTCTTGATACCATAAAAGATATTATGGACAAGATTGGCGACTATGATACTGCAGGATACAACCGTAAGCCCGCGGCAAAACCCGCTAAAGATCCTGAAGAAATTTTCGGTCTTCTCCCCAAACAGCGAAACGAGCAGTATGACATGCGGGAGATCATTGATCGTCTTGTAGATAATTCCGAATTTAAGGAGTACAAAGAAGGCTATGGTCAAACCATCATTACCGGTTATGCCCGCATTGACGGTTGGGCCGTTGGAATTGTGGCCAACCAGCGAAAAATTGTAAAGACCAAAAAGAAGGAGATGCAGTTTGGCGGAGTGATTTATTCAGACTCTGCCGATAAGGCCACCAGGTTTATAGCCAACTGTAACCAGAAAAAAATTCCTTTGGTTTTCCTTCAGGATGTTACAGGGTTTATGGTGGGTAGTAAAAGCGAACATGGTGGCATCATAAAAGATGGGGCAAAAATGGTAAATGCAGTGAGCAATTCTGTAGTGCCAAAATTTACCGTGGTAATAGGAAATTCCTACGGCGCCGGAAATTATGCCATGTGTGGAAAAGCCTATGACCCCCGACTCATTTTTGCCTGGCCCAGTGCAGAACTCGCTGTGATGGGAGGTACTCAGGCTGCGAAAGTTTTAGCGCAAATAGAAACTGCTTCCCTGGAGAAGAGAGGTGAAAAAGTGGATGAGAAAAAAGAAAAAGAAGTTTTTGACGGGATCAAAGCTCGCTATGATAAGCAAACTTCCCCTTATTATGCTGCTGCCCGACTTTGGACCGATGCTGTCATTAATCCCTTGGACACGCGGAAGTGGATTTCCACGGGAATTGAAGCGGCAAATCATGCCCCCATTACGAAAGATTTTAATCTTGGAATAATTCAGACGTAAGATCAGAAAACCATCCAAAAATAGCATTTTTCAAACCTTTATTTGAGAGAATATTTTAATCCAACGACCTGTATAGATATGCGCCACATTATTTTCTTCTGTTTGTTAATCACGATAGCTGTTTCTACTCAATCCTGTGCACAGGTTTTGAGTGATAAAACCGATTATACAGCAGCTGATACCCTGCGCGGATCGTTGAGGCCCGAAAGAAATTATGATGTTCTAAAATATCATCTCGACCTAAAAGTTGAACCGGAAAAAAAGTTCATTTCAGGATCAAACACCATTGTTTTTAAAGCCGAAGAAAACCTGCCCGTGATGCAGGTTGACCTTTTTGAAAATATGCAGGTAGATTCTATCATCTACAAAGACAGAAGCCTGGATTATAGGAGAAAATATAATGCGGTATTCATAAATTTTCCAAAAGCAATTGCTGAGAACAAGACAGATTCTATCCAATTCTACTACTCCGGAAATCCTATCATAGCCAAAAATGCGCCCTGGGACGGTGGATTTGTATTTGAAGAGGATAAAGAAGGAAACCCGTGGATTGGGGTTGCGGTACAGGGTACGGGCGCAAGCTTATGGTATCCAAATAAAGACCACCAGAGTGATGAACCTGAAGAGGTACGGCTGGACGTTGCCGTCCCCAACGGTTTAATGAACGTTTCCAACGGTAGATTCTTAGGAGAAAAAGATCTTGGAAACGGTTTCACGCGCTGGAGCTGGAAAGTGACAAGTCCCATCAACAATTACAACGTGATCCTCAACATTGGGAATTATGTGCATTTCAATGATAAGTTCAGGGATCTGGATTTGGATTACTACGTCTTGCCATACAACCTGGAAAAGGCAAAAAAGCAGTTTGAGGAGGTAAAATTAATGATGGACTGCTTCTACGAAAAGTTTGGAGAATATCCCTTTGTAGAGGACGGTTTTAAGCTGGTGGAAACTCCTTACCTCGGGATGGAGGACCAAAGTGCGGTTGCCTATGGGAATGAATATAAGATGGGCTACCTCGGAAACGATCTCAGCGGCACAGGAATAGGTTTAAAATGGGATTATATCATCATTCACGAAACAGGGCACGAATGGTATGGGAACAGCATTACCGCGGCAGATATTGCCGATATGTGGATACACGAAGGTTTTACCAGTTATTCCGAAGCAGTTTACGTGGAATGCCGCTGGGGAAAAGAGGAAGCGCTGGAGTATCTTGCAGGGCTGCGAAGAGGAATAAAGAACCAGTCACCCATTATTGGGGATTATGGTGTTAACAGCGAAGGCTCTGGCGACATGTATTCCAAAGGTGCCAACTTGCTAAATACCATCAGAAGTATTTATGATGACGATGAACTTTGGTGGAAAACATTAAAAGACTACACAGAAACTTATAAGCACCAAATAATTTCGACTCAAACCACAGAGGACTTTTTCAATGCGGCTACAGATGTTGATCTTGCTCCTGTTTTTGAGCAGTACCTGCGTTATGCTGCGATTCCTGAACTTCAGCTTAAAACTGAAGATGGAACGGTTTATTACCGTTGGAAGGCAGATGTAGAAGGTTTCAACATGCCGGTAGACGTGACGGTTAAAGGAGAAGAATTGCGATTGCAACCTACTTCCTCGTGGAAAAAATTTCCGGTAAAAAATGTCACTTCTGAAGATGTAGATCTAAAGACTGAGGAGTTTTATGTAGCCTTTCAGAAATTAAACTAGAAATCCCCTTTTAGGATATCCTGCTTTTTAAAGTATTTCCCCGGTGGATCTTTCCATTGGGGGTTTCTTCAAATTTCTCCACAAAATATATTTTCTTCGGAACTTCAAATTTATTCAGCTTCTTGAAATTCTTCACCTCACGCTCCAGGGAACGCAAGGCCTCTTCCGAAAATTCACTTTCTACCATAAGCACAAGCTTTTCACCCAATGCGTCATCTGGAAGAGAAGTTATGAAAAACCGATGTGCTATAATTTCTTCAAGTTTACATTCTATTTCTTCGGGATAGAGCTTGACGCCACCGGAATTGATCACATTGTCAAAACGCCCTTTCAGGAAAAACTTTTTCCTGGAGATCATTTCCACCACATCATTTGTCACCAAAGTGCCATCAGTAACCCTGGGCGCTTCTATGACCAAACAGTTGCGATCATCTGTCGAGATGCGCACATCTGGTAAAGTTTTAAAAGCGACCGGACTTTCTTTTTCCTTCGTGGAATTAATGCGACGTGCTGCAATATGAGTGACGGTTTCGGTCATACCGTAAGTTTCATAGATCTTGGTGTCAATTCCCTGAACGAGTCTCTTCAGGTTTGCCGACACTGCACCTCCACCTACGATCAACTTCCGAAGCAAATGAAGACGGCTAAGGGAATTATCCAGCTGAAAAGGAGTCATTGCAGCAAAATCATATATCTTAAAAACCTGGTCTAGCGCATTTGCTTTTGGCGCAACCATATCCAGGTCCCAACCAAGGATCATGGCCCTCACGAGCATCATTTTTCCAGCAATATAATCTGCAGGTAAGCAGTGCAGGGCGGTACTTTTTTCAGGAAGGTCAAAAAACTCTCCTGTTGCCAGCGCACTGTTGATCATAAATTCCTTCCTGATCCTGATTTTTTTCGGCTTCCCGGTAGAACCTGAAGTTTTCACTGCAATATATTCTTTATCGTTGAGCCAGTCCAAAAGAAAACTTCCAATTTGTCCCTGGTAGGCTTCCCCTTCTTTTATAAGATAATAAGCTGCGGCAGCAAGTTCTTTATTGTCGTAATGAACTTTATTTAACCTGAAACAGGAATGAGTTTGGGGTAAAGTAACTGATGTTTGCATGTGTACTTCCTCTATTATTTTGAAAATTCAGGAATAAAATAGGTAAAAATGCTATAATATCATATCTCTTCAGAATAATTAATTGTTTCGGGACGTTTAACTTTTCCGAAGAGCTTTTCTCCCCAGTTGGACCAGTTGTATTTTTTGGCCATGATAAAGAGAAAAAGTGGATAAATGATCAAGATAGGAAGTACCACATCCCAACCTGCAGAAGGGTCAGAAACATCTTTTAAAATAGAGTTCGTCTGGAAAGCAGTCCAATCTGCGGTTACGAGCATTGCTCCAATGAGATTGTTGCCAGCATGAAGACCCAAGGCAAGCTCCATTCCTTCGTCCATTAAAGTGATAATCCCAAACAGGAAACCAGTTCCAATATAATAGACCATGATTATATATCCCAGTTTTTCCACTTCGGGGTTAAGAATATGCATTCCTCCAAATACTACAGAAGTAATTATTAATGGAAACCAGCGGTTATGAGCCAGCGCACCAAGACCCTGCATGAGATAACCTCTAAAAAGATACTCCTCAAAGCTCGTTTGCAGTGGCACCATTACTACTGCTATTAGCACAAGAATAGTAAAAGGTACGGGATCAAAATTCCATAAATAATCATCAGGATTCATATTATAATCAATCAGGACGCCTACAATCGTAAATGTGGAAATGAGGCCGAATCCAAAGAAGAACCTTCCCCAATCAATTTTTTTCCTGCTGGTAGTGGCTTCCTTTATGCTTTGTTGATGTATAATTTTTATTACAAATAATAAAGCTCCCAGGCCCGCGACAAAAGATAAGAGCATTAGGAAGAAAGTTAGATTAGAATCGAGCACCTGCATCATTTCTGCCATAGTGAGCGATAGAAAATCTGGACCTGTCTCCAGGAAAATCGCTCCTAAAAGCGGAATTCCGCCAATCACCTGCCAAAACAGGAAAATTATGAAAATCCCTATCATATACCGCCACCAGTCGGTCTTTGCTTTATATATTTGTTTTATATACATTGGTTCCTATATATTAAAATTCCATTTTACTTGAGGCTCATAAAATAACTGCCCTTCTTCAACTTTTAGAGGGGATTCAAAATTGTTGGTGTATAAACCACCTGTACCAAGCCCCTGCAGCATGTCATTTTCCAGGGTATAGGTAAATTGTGAAATGGCATTTAATCCTACATTACTTTCCAGGGCACTGGTAACCCACCAGCCAATATTCTTCTTTTCTGCCAGTGTTCTCCATTCGAGTGTACCATTAAATCCTCCAATAAGGCTGGGCTTAAAAATGACATATTGCGGCTGGATTATTTGTAGCATTTCTGCCTTTTTTGTTACACTGGTTACGCCAATAAGATCCTCATCAAGCGCGATTGGTAAGGGAGTTTTTTCACAAAGCGCAGCCATTTCCTCATACTGGCCCGGTTTTATAGGTTGTTCAATGCTGTGAAGTGTAAAATCACTCAATCTTTTCAACTTTTCCAATGCTTCGGAAGGTGAGAAAGCGCCATTCGCGTCCACCCGAATTTCCATTTCTACTGAAGAAAATTCACTTCTTATAAACTTTAAAAGATCAAGTTCGGTTTCAAAATCTATTGCGCCTATTTTAAGTTTTATGCAGCTGAAGCCATCTTTTATCTTCTGAAGGATTTGATCTTTCATAAAAGCTTTTTCGCCCATCCAAACCAATCCGTTGATGGGAATGGCATCATTTCCGCGGGTAAATTCCGAAGGAAATAGCAGAAAAGGATCTTGTGCCGCCAGCGACTGGAAAGCCATCTCCACGCCAAACTGAATGCTGGGAAATTCTGATAATCGTTTCCACAATTCCTCTTTCCCCAGGTGAATGTTTTCGCAGGTCCATTTTAATTGCTGTTCATAATCTGGGCGATCGTCAATGCTAAGACCGCGAAGTAAGCCGCATTCGCCAATGCCGCGCTTGCCATCCTTTTCTATTAAGATAAACCAGGACTCTTTTTCAGTAAGAACGCCCCGGGAAGTTCCGCTGGGGCGTTTAAATTTTAAGATGTACTTTTGATAAGTTGCTTTCAATAGCTATATATTTTCGTGGTTAAAGTTCCAGACTTTCTCCATACTCCAGCAGCATAAGATCTTTGCCTTTTTCATAGAACTTCTTCTTTGCTTCTTCGTGGTCAATTTCAATATATCCAAAAGTGTCGTAGTGGCACCCTAATATTTTATCGCATTCCACAAAATCACTTGCTATAATTGCATCTTCTACACCCATAGTGAAGTTATCTCCAATAGGAAGGATCGCCAGATCTAAATTGGTGTGCAGCGGAATTAACTTCATATCCATAGTGAGTGCAGTATCTCCCGCTATGTAAATGTTTTTATGCTCTCCTTCAATTACAAAACCGCCCGGTTGTCCGCCATAACTTCCATCGGGAAATGAGCTGGTGTGTATAGCGTTTACATATTTTACATTTCCAAATTCAAAACTCCAGTTTCCGCCGTGGTTCATAGGATGCACTTCCAGACCTTTGTTCTCATAGTAAGTCGCAATCTCAAAATTACTTACAATCACTGCACCGGTATTCTTTGCAATCGCTTCAACATCAAGCGTGTGATCCTGGTGAGCATGCGTCACCAAGATATAATCTGCTTTAATATCCTGAATGTCTATCTTGTTTTCGATCTTTTCATTTCCGGTAATAAAAGGATCCACTAGAACGTAGATACCATTGATTTCAATACTGAAAGTGCTGTGTGCGTAATGAGTAATTTTCATAGTTGTTAGTTTTGACACAAAATACAAAAAAGATGGTAAAAGTAATTCTGAAGCAGCGAACGAATAACCCCCAGTAAATCCCTATATAATTTGCCCCAAACTAAAGAATACAGCCAGCGCAAACGTACTTAAAGCAAGTTTTTTTAATTCCGGGTCAAGAAGCTCGGGATTCCTGTTTTCCATCACTCTCTTTAAATGCATAAAAAGCGGAATAAACGCGATGACATATAAAAGGTCATCTATACCTTCAAAAGACAAAGCTGTATAAAGCAACAGGAAAAATACTGCGGAAATCAACAAAAAATAATGATAATTTTTAGCCTTTTTGGCACCTATCTTCACCACGAGTGTATTTTTCCCTGCCCGTTCATCTGCGGTGCGATCGCGCATATTATTCAAGTTTAGAACCCCCGCACTTAAAGCACCAATTGTAAAAGAAGGAAACAGCACTTTCCAGTCCCATTCTACGGTGTATAAAAAGTAGCAACCGTAGACGCCCACAATTCCGAAGAAGATAAAAACGAAAATATCTCCCAGGCCTCTGTAGCCGTATGCACTTTCTCCCACAGTATATTTTACCGCAGCAGATATTGCTGCAATGCCCAGCAGCAAAAATAACAGTGCATAAGAGAAGTTTTGCGTTCCAAAAGAGACATAAATTAGGGCGATGGCAAACAAAAATGTGAGGATTGCTGTAATTACCATTCCGTAAAACATCTCTTTTTGAGAGATGATTCCGCTTTGAAGCGCCCGTTGCGGTCCTACCCGTTCTTCATTATCGGTTCCTTTTACAAAATCTCCGTAATCATTAGCGAAGTTAGAGAGAATTTGCAGACCCAAAGTAGTGGCAAGCGCCAGACTTAAAATGACATAACTAAACTCATTTTCAGCTGCTGCAATCGCTGAACCCACCAAAATTCCGGAAACAGAAAGCGGAAGCGTTCTCAATCGCGCAGCACTCACCCATGTTTTTAATTTTGCCATTTATCGCATCACTTTTACCAGAAGTTCCTTAAGCAAATCGCCCTGTTGAATATTTGTCGCGCCCACACCTTTGCTTTTAACATCGGCTTCACGAAGTAAAGAAACCACCTGACTCACTTTTTTCATAGGGTAATTCCCTGCAGCACTGGAATAATCACTCACAAAATAGGGATTCACCTTAAGCACTTTTGCAACATTTCCTTTAGATTTATCTGCCAGAGAATGGTACTGCAGCAGCTGGGAAAAAAAACTAAACAAAAGAGAAACCGTCACCACCATTGGGTTATCTTTGGGGTTTTGTGCAAAATAATTGATGATACGGTGGGCTTTTAAAGAATCTTTCATCCCCACTGCTTTTCGCAATTCAAAATTATTGAAGTCCTTGCTTATCCCAATATTATCTTCAATTATTTCAGGTGAAATAGTAGTTCCCTGCGGACATATAAGCTGAAGTTTCTGAAGTTCATTATCTACTTTGCTTAGATCTGTTCCTAGAAATTCAACCAGCATTTGTGCCGCTTTTGGAGAAATTTGATAACCTCTTCCCTGCATTTCTGTACGAATCCAATCTCCTACCTGGTTGTCATAAAGCTTTTTACTGTCGAAGATCACTCCGTTTTTGGAAACCGCTTTATATAGTTTCTTACGCTTATCGATCTTTTTGTATTTATAGCAAACCACAAGAACTGTGGTAGGCTGCGGATTTTCAACATAATCAACCAGCTTTTCAATAGTTCTGGAAAGATCCTGTGCTTCCTTTACAATGATAACCTGGCGCTCGGCCATCATGGGGTACCTTTTGGCATTGCTTACAATATCTTCTACCGTAACGTCGCGGCCGTAAAGCACCATCTGGTTAAAGCCTTTTTCCTCCTCCTGCAGCACATTATCTTCAATAAAATCACCCAGTTTATCTATATAATAGGATTCTTCCCCCATTAAAAAATAGACGGGTTTAATATCCCCTTTCTTAATATTTGCTACGATCTTTTTAGCTTCGTCCATTCAAACATTTTTGTATTCGGCGCAGAAAATTCTTGAAAGTCATTTCCTGTTAATTTCTGAAAAAGCCGTTATTTTGAACATGCTTTCACTCAATTTTCCAAAATATTCCTTCCGGTTCAAAAATAGCGAAAATAAAGTAGCTGTTTTTGATGTGCTTCGGAAAAAATTTGTGCTTCTCACGCCCGAAGAATGGGTAAGGCAGCATGTGGTGCATTTTCTTCTGAAAGAAAAGAGCATTCCGCAAAGCCTTTTGAATGTTGAAAAACAACTAAAGGTGCACCAAATGGTAAAACGCTATGATGTGGTGGTTTTTAATACCGATGGAAGTATTTGGATGATCGTGGAATGTAAAGCTGCCTCGGTACCTATCACCCAGAGCACTTTTGACCAAATTGCCCGTTATAATCTCGCTTTAAAAGCCGAATATCTTATGGTCACCAATGGTCTGGAACATTATTTTTGTCAGTTGGATTACGAAAAGGAGAAATATCATTTCTTACAAGATATCCCGGCATGGTCCTGAAAATCTTTCTCTTGAATACCTTTCAAAAATGCCATTTTTGAAAGGTATTCTCAGTTCTCTCACTTAGTCATGAACATTCCTCAATTATTGTTTTAATTTGCAGCCGTGAAAATCGCAGTCGTCATATTAAATTGGAATGGAAAAGCCCTTTTGGAGCAATTTCTTCCTTCCGTAACAAAATTTTCTTCGGAAGCCACTGTATATGTTGCAGATAACGCTTCCACAGATGATTCTGTAGCTTTTGTGAAAAAAAACTATCCTGAAGTAAAAATTATCCAGAATAAAATAAACGGCGGATTTGCAAAAGGCTATAATGATGCGCTGGAGCACGTTTCTGAAGATATTTTCGTCCTCCTCAATAGTGATGTGGAAGTCACAGCCGGCTGGCTGATTCCATTTAAAGATGAGTTTCTTTCAAACCCTGAAACAGCTGCTCTACAGCCAAAAATCCTCGATTTCAGGAAAAAAGAGTATTTCGAGTATGCCGGTGCTGCCGGTGGATACGTAGATCTCTTTGGTTATCCCTACTGCAGGGGGCGCATTTTTGAGACCCTGGAAAAAGATGAGGGACAATATGATGAGCAATGTGAAATTTTTTGGGCCAGTGGTGCCTGCCTTGCGATTAGAAAAGAAGTCTTTTTTAAAGCCGGGAAGTTTGATGAAGACTTCTTTGCCCACCAGGAAGAAATAGATCTATGCTGGCGAATTTTTAATCTTGACCTCAAAGTGAAAATTGCTCCAGGTTCAACGGTCTACCATTTAGGCGGAGCCACTTTAGACAAAATGCACCCGCGAAAGACCTTTTTTAACTTCAGGAACAGCTTGTTCTGTTTATTGAAGAATGCCCCGGGGAATAAAGCCGGAGTGATTATTTTTTCTCGTTTGCTCCTGGATGCTGTGGCGGGTTTTAAGTTTTTGATCGAAGGAAAATGGAGACATTTTGCAGCAATTTTAAAAGCACATTTCAGCTTCTATGCTCACTTCAAAAAGATGCTCAAAAAGCGAAAAAGCTTTAAGAAGAAAATAAAATATTATGGAAAAACCTCCGTTGTTGCTTCATATTATATCTCAGGAAAAAGACGTTTTTCAGAATTTTAAAAAAAACCTGATTAATACTAGGAAAATAATTTCACCAAGACCGAACTTTTTGTACTTTTGAGACGTTTAACATAAAATAAAAAAATTAACAATTAAGATTATGAAGAAAATCATGCTTTTATCGGCTACAGCTGCCCTACTCCTTTCTTCTTGTGTTTCACAAAAGAAATATGCTGAGCTGGAAGCTCAACAAAGGGAAACTCAGGACCAGCTGAACACCGCTACCGTTAAACTTAATTCTTGTCTTGACGAAAAAGCAAGACTAAATCAGCAAATCAGCACCCTAAGTAACCAGAATACAGCCCTTTTAAATAATGTTGGTGATTTAGCGACCCTTTCAAAGAAAGAAGCCGAAAACCTTGAGCGTTCCCTTGAAAGCATTAAAGAAAAGGATATGAAAATCCAGCGTATGCAGGATGCCATTACCAAGAAAGATTCTGTAACCTTAGCTTTAGTGACCAGCCTGAAAGGAGTGCTTGGTAACATGAACGATGAGGATATCCAGATCAATGTTGAAAAAGGAGTTGTATATGTTTCAATTTCTGATAAATTACTGTTCCAAAGCGGAAAATACAATATTACTGAAAGAGCAAGAGAAGTACTTGGAAAAGTTGCTACTGTTGTGAAAAACAGACCAGATATTGAATTTATGGTAGAAGGTCATACAGATGATCAACCAATTAGAAACGCAGTATTGCAGGACAACTGGGATCTTTCTGTTAAAAGAGCTACTTCTGTAGTACGTGTATTACAAGAGGAATTTGGAGTTCAGCCACAAAGAATGACTGCTGCCGGAAGAAGTTACTACGTTCCTGTAGCATCAAACGAAACTGCTGAAGGAAGAGCTAAAAACAGAAGAACAAGAATCGTTATCCTTCCTAAATTAGATCAATTCTATAACCTGATCGAAGAAGGAATGGAAGACGCAAAATAATTTTCTCTTCATACCTCACATAAAACCCGGCAAATTGCCGGGTTTTTTATTTTAACATTTTAATTGTGAGCAAGTTCATTCTTCTTTAGATTATTTTATTAGTTTAGGCGCTGTTAATCAACAACTTATTTAAAAAACTTATTATGATTAAAAGAACTAGTAAAATTGCCCTTTTCTGTCTTGGTCTGGGCGTAATGACAGCATCCTGTGAGAAAGACACAGAAGTGGAAGAATTAATGGTAACAGACCAATCTACTCTGGAGACAAAACAACTTACAAAATCAGCTGAAATTAATGCTGATTTAGAATTAAACCCTGTGGATTATTCTGGACACAATTTAAGAAATGATCTTCTTAAAAAAGATGCTGTAGCGCCTACGGAATGTTCACCCACGGCATTCAACGAAGAAATAAACAAGGTGCTTCAACCATTCTTCTCCGATCCTTTAGCATTAAACTATTACTCCCTTTACCTGGATCTTAATTTTTACATGTCTTATTTTGATACATCTGAACAATATTTTGGTGCAGAAGGTGAATACACGAACTTCATGAAGAAAAGAGTGCGTGAACTTGAAAAATTTTGGGGAATGCCAAATGAAATTCGGGTAAATGCACAACACACTGCAAGTTTAAACGATCGTGAAAAACTAGCAGATCTTTATATGATTGTAGGTGCAAATGTGGAAACCCGGGAAGATGCATACGCAATTGCAGATCAACTTCTGGCAATCAATGAAGCTTCTCCCGTTCTTCCGGAGAATCCATATTTTGCTATGGACGGTTTCGCCACTGCCGGAAATCTTATAGTTATAGGTGACGGAATAACTTCTGTTCTTTCTAACACTGGAATCGATGAAGGAATTGTTTGGACCGGAATTCTTGCTCATGAGTGGGCGCACCAAATTCAATTCGACAATACTACCAACTGGTATCCAAATGGTGCTGCTCAAGATCCCGCAGCTTCAACCCGACACACTGAGTTGGAGGCAGATTATTTAGCTGCTTATTACATGACGCACAAAAGAGGGGCTACTTACAACTGGAAGAGAGTTGAGCAATTTTTTGAGCTATTTTTCAATATTGGAGATTGTAGTTTTGCCAGCAGTGGTCACCATGGAACTCCACAGCAGAGACTGCAAGCAGCCCGTTTAGGCTATGAACTTGCACAAAGTGCACAAAAGAAAGGACATATTCTTTCTCCGCAGGAAGTACACGAAGCTTTTATGACAGAAATGGAATCTATTTTTGAATAAACTGAAATCTTTTTCAATAAAAAACCCGGCCTTCGCCGGGTTTTTTATTATCAACAATATTATAATGTTATAGAATTTCAACACTCCCCTTTCCTTCCCTAATTACTTCTGGCTGTGGCGTCGTAAGGTCAATCACTGTAGACGGTACATTATTACCATAACCACCATCAATTACAATATCCACTATATTATCCCACTTTTCCAAAATAAGTTCAGGATCTGTAGTATATTCTATAACTTCATCATCATCTTTAATAGAAGTCGAAACTATGGGGTTGCCTAAACCTGCCACCAGAGCGCGACAAATGTTATTATCGGGTACCCTTATTCCTACTGTTTTCTTCTTTTTGAATACACTGGGAAGATTGCTATTTCCCGGCAGTACAAAAGTATACGGCCCGGGAAGACATCTTTTCAATATCTTGAAAGTCTGGTTATCAATTTGCCTCACATAGTCGGAGAGGTTACTCAGGTTCTCACAAATGAAGGAAAAATTGGCTTTCTCAAGTTTTACACCCCTTGCGTGTGCAATTTTCTCTAAAGCTGCAGTGTTTGTAATATCACATCCCAGGCCGTAGACCGTATCTGTGGGATATATTACCAGCCCTCCATCTTTGAGCGCTTCCACTACTCTTTTTACATCTTTTGGATTTGGATTTTCCTCGTAAATTCTAATTAGTTCTGCCATACTTTTATGATATTAAAAAAGAATCCAGAATTTACGAATTTTACACTGGTTCTAATAAAAATACGCGAAAAAATTAATCGATCCGTTCCACTTCACTTTCAAGTTTTAGAACCTCATTACCGTTTTCCTGTTGTATAAAAAGGGCTTTATTACTGGCATTTCCCTTTCTGGTCACCTTAGTACCTTTAATCGTAGTGGTCACCTCATGATCAAAAGTATCCTTTACTTTACCTTCTGCGACACCTTTTCCCCATTTCCATTTTACTTTGGTTCCTTCTCTTATCATTTTTGTTTAAAAAATACAACAACAGGAAGTTACCTTCCAAAAGAATAACAGAATCTTAGTAAAAGATCTTCAGGAAAAATTATGACAGTACCTTTAATTTGGCAAACTTCAGCAGCAATTTTTTGATGCCCCCATTCTCAAAATTGATCTCCGCTTTTTTATCCTGTCCAATTCCATCAATCTTTAGAACCTTGCCTTTTCCAAAACGCATATGCTCTACCTCATTGCCTTCCACCAATTTCACTACCTCTGCAGTGTCACTGTTATTCGAAGAAGAGTCGGCGGCAGGTCTGAGTTTCCTCAGCTTCCTTAACTGCTCATCTGTGGGTTTATGAGAAGGCGGCGGAGTGCCATTTTTAGGTTTCGTTTGCCGGAATTTGCTCTTATCTACTTCCCCAAAAATATCTGTGTCTACCAGCGGCTTGTATTTATAGTCATCTTGCGGAATCATATAATCTTTGAACTTGTCGTCAATCTCTTCTATGAACCGGCTGGGTTCTGCATCTACAAGTTTTCCCCAGCGGTAACGCGACTGGGTGTAAGTGAGATAGGCTTTTTTCTCGGCACGGGTAAGAGCCACGTAAAACAGGCGACGTTCTTCTTCAAGTTCAGAGCGGGTATTCATACTCATTGCTGAAGGAAAAAGGTCTTCCTCCATTCCAACAATGTAAACAAATGGAAATTCCAATCCTTTTGCCAGGTGAATGGTCATCAAGGCAACACGATCTTCGTCGCCGCTATCTTTGTCCATATCTGTTGCCAGGGCCACATCTTCAAGAAATTCGGTAAGTGAACCTGTTGCATCTGCAAGTTCTTTCTGCCCTTCCACAAAATCCCTGATCCCGTTCAACAGCTCTTCAATATTTTCAATCTTAGCAATACCTTCGGGAGTACCATCTTTTTTAAGCTCCTGAAGCAGACCTGTTTTTTTCGCAATGCTTTCTGCAACCATAAAAGCATCGGCAGATTCATTCATGATCTGGAAATGCTTGATCATGTTTGCAAAATTGGTAAGCTTGTTCTTGGTGCCGGAATTGATCTTCAGGTCAATGCGGTCAATATTTTCTATGACCTCAAAAATGGATCTTCCGTAGTGATTTGCAGCAATAGTTAATTTATCAATAGTAGTTGAGCCAATACCACGTGCAGGATAGTTGATCACCCTCTTAAGGGCTTCCTCATCCTTTGGATTGATCACCAAACGTAAATAAGCCAACACATCCTTAATTTCCTTTCGTTGATAAAATGAAAGTCCGCCAAAAATACGATATGGAATGTCCTTTTTCCGAAGTGCATCTTCCATCGCCCTACTTTGAGCGTTGGTACGGTACAAAATGGCGAAATCTCCATTCTTCATTTGATGCTCCATGCGGTTCTCAAAAATAGAACCTGCCACAAAACGTCCTTCTTCCCCATCGGTAAGCAGCCTGTTCACCACGATCTTAGGGCCTTCGTCATTTGCCGTCCATACTACTTTTTCGAGTTTGGTTTTGTTCTTATCAATAATGGAATTAGCGGCTTCCACGATGTTTTTGGTAGAACGGTAATTCTGTTCCAGTCGGTACATCTGGACATTGTCATAATCTTTCTGGAAATTCAGAATGTTATTGATGTTTGCACCCCTAAAAGCATAAATACTTTGTGCATCATCTCCAACCACACATATATTCTGAAACTTATCTGATAATGCCTTTACTATCAAGTACTGGGAATGGTTGGTATCCTGGTACTCATCTACCAGAATATACCTGAAGCGATTTTGGTACTTCTGAAGCACTTCGGGAAACCTGTTAAGAAGTTCGTTGGTCTTCAGCAGTAAATCATCAAAATCCATGGCTCCTGCCTTGAAACAACGATCTACATAATTTTTATAAATTTCTCCTAAACGGGGTTTTTTAGACATGGCATCGGCTTCCATCAACTCCGGATTCTGAAAATAGGCTTTTACCGTGATCAGGCTGTTTTTATAGGACGAGATCCTTGAATAGACCTGCTTGTATTTATAAACATCTTTGTCCAGACCCATTTCCTTAATTATTGCAGAAATAAGCCTTTGGGAATCCTGCGTATCATAAATGGTAAAGTTGGAAGGATAGCCAAGTTTATCGGCTTCAAACCGCAGCATTTTTGCAAAAATAGAATGAAAAGTTCCCATCCACAGGTTTTTCGCCTCACTGTTCCCCACAATCTGCGCGATCCTCTTTTTCATCTCACGCGCCGCTTTATTGGTAAAAGTAAGGGAGAGAATGTTAAAAGCATCTACTCCCTGGCTCATAAGATACGCGATCCTGTAGGTGAGTACGCGCGTTTTTCCAGATCCTGCACCTGCAATTACAATCATAGCACCGTCTTTTTGCAGTACCGGCGCCCTTTGAGCATCATTTAATTCAGCTAAATAAGATTCCAAATTTCTCCTTCTTTTAAAGCCGTGAAATTAACCAAAAACAGCTTAATATAAAATCGTGAAGCCGCTTACTTTTTGAAACATTTAGGAGGTGAGATTATGAGAAGCCTTAATTTTTAAATACCTTGGGATAATAAATCCTTTGGCAGTACTGCCTTCCTACAAAAACAGCTAATGAAAAACCTTTTTTTAAGTATTTTCTGTTTATTTGGCTTCCTGCTGAATGCACAGGAAGCCGACCCCGAAATAGCTTCTGCAGCACAAGAAATCGAAGAACAGGTAATCACCTGGCGCAGGGATTTTCATCAACATCCCGAACTCTCTAACCGCGAATTTGAGACTGCCGAGAAAATTGCCAACCATCTTAAAAGCCTTGGAATGGAAGTTCAAACCGGAGTGGCCAAAACTGGGGTGGTGGGAATTTTAAGAGGAAATAATTCTGATAAAGTGGTTGCTTTAAGAGCAGATATTGATGCACTACCGGTTACTGAACGTAATGATCTTCCATTCAAGTCTGAAGTAACTTCTGAATTTCTCGGTTCTAAAACCGGAGTCATGCATGCCTGCGGTCATGATACTCATATCGCAATCCTTATGGGAGTGGCGGAAATTCTTTCGGAACATAAAGACAAATTGAATGGGACGGTAAAGTTCATCTTTCAGCCAGCTGAAGAAGGTCCGCCGCCGGGAGAAGAAGGTGGCGCTGCCTTGATGATCAAAGAAGGAGTTCTCAAAAATCCTGATGTAGATGCCATTTTTGGATTGCATATTAACTCAGCAACTCCCGTGGGAACTATTCGCTATAAACCTGAAGGAACCATGGCAGCGGTAGAGCGATTTGTTATTAATGTTCAGGGAAAACAAACGCATGGTTCTGCACCCTGGAGCGGTGTGGACCCTATCCTTATTTCAGCAAAAATTATTGATGGTTTACAGACGATCATTAGCAGGGAATCCAGACTGGTTGATGCAGCAGCGGTTATTTCCGTCGGAAAAATCACCAGCGGAGTACGCTTCAATATTATTCCGGAAAGTGCCGAAATGATAGGCACCATTAGGACACTCGATCCCGCTATGAAAGAATTGATCTTAAAAAGAATGCACGAAATGGTTCCTGCAATTGCCGAAGCCTACGGCGGCACCGCTACGGTAGAAATTCAGAATAATACTGCTATCACTTATAATGACCCGGAATTAACCGCCAGGATGTTGCCAACACTTCAAAAAGTAGCCGGCACAGAAAAGGTGGAACTTGTAAAAGCCACGACCGGCGGGGAAGATTTTTCCTTTTTTCAGGAGGAAGTGCCCGGCTTTTATTTCTTTCTGGGTGGCCAACCGCTGGGAATGACAGAACCGGCACCTCATCACACTCCAGATTTTTTCATTGATGACAGTGGATTGATCCTGGGTGTGGAAGTAATGTCACAATTAGCAATAGATTATTTAAACCAATAAAATGGAACAAATACTCGATTTTCTAGGGGAAATATCATGGTGGATGTGGATCTTGATCATACTTGCCCTCATCGCATTAAGAGATATCTTCTTCAACAAAAAACACATCATTTTACACAATTTCCCGGTTGTAGGCCATCTGCGCTATCTTTTGGAAAGCATTGGCCCCGAATTAAGACAATACATCGTCGCCGGAAACAGGGAAGAACTTCCCTTTAACCGTACAGAGCGAAGCTGGGTGTATGCATCCTCCAAAAATGTCAATAATTATGAAGGTTTTGGAACAGATCAAGATATATATGAGGTCAATTATATCTTCATCAACAATGCGGTCATTCCATATAAGGTGCCGGAAAAACATCATTACAACAAAGATCCCTATTTTCTTGCCTGTGCCAAAGTAATGGGCGAATATAATAAAAGGAGAAGGCCCTATAGGCCGGCATCTGTGATAAATGTTTCTGCGATGAGTTTTGGGTCTCTTTCTGCCCGCGCCATTGCCTCGCTTAATGAAGGTTGTAAAAAAGCTTATGCATATCATAATACCGGCGAAGGTGGTCTTTCCCCTTATCATCAAAAAGGTGCCGATGTGGTTTTTCAAATAGGTACGGGTTACTTCGGAATAAGAAATGAAGACGGTTCCTTCTCCATGGAAAAACTGGTAAAACTCACGCAGGGTTTTCCGCAGATAAGAGCGCTGGAAATAAAATTATCCCAGGGAGCAAAACCCGGAAAAGGGGGCGTGCTTCCGGCTTCCAAAATCACCAAAGAAATTTCAGAAATCAGGCATGTGCCAATGGGTAAAGATGTGCTTTCACCTCCAAATCACAGCGCATTTGGCAACATTGAAGAAATGGTGGATTTTATCGAAGCCCTGGCCGAAAAAACCGGATTACCTGTGGGAATAAAAGCCGCGATTGGTAAACTTGATGAATGGCATGAGCTCGCAGATATTATGAAAGAAACCAATAGAGGCCCAGATTTTATTAATATTGATGGTGGAGAAGGTGGAACGGGAGCTGCGCCTCCCAGCTTTGCAGATCATGTCGCCCTACCCTGGATCTATGGTTTCACAGATGTGTATAAGATATTTCAGGAGCGCATGATTACCGACAGAATTGTTTTTATTGGTAGTGGGAAACTCGGATTTCCGGCAAAAGCAGCGATGGCATTTGCCATGGGAGCCGATATTATTAACGTAGCCCGTGAAGCCATGTTGAGCATTGGCTGCATACAGGCACAATCCTGTCATACCAATACCTGCCCTACTGGAGTTGCCACCCAAAACCGTTGGCTACAGGCAGGAATTAATATAAAAGACAAAGCAGACAGAGTAAATTATTATTTCACCAATTTCAGAAAGGAACTTCTGGAAATCACCCATGCCTGTGGGTACGAACATCCTTGCCAGTTCACCATGGATGATGTGGAAATAAATCTTGGGGACCGCTTTATAGCAAAATCTCTGGCAAAAACTTTTGTGTATCACAAAACAAAAGTTCCGTTTGAATCTACCCATACTTTGCTGGGATGTCCTAACTTAGGCGGCTCTTATAGAAAAGGACAGGAAACCGAAGTCAAGGAGGTTGAAACCGAAGACACCTCTGTTGAAGACAATACAAAAGTATGATAGAGAATAACATTTTTGAGTTGTTGTTGTATTTGTTGCCCGCTGTAATTGTAGCGGCAATTGCATATTATTTTTTTAGTATGCATACCAGGAATGAGGAGCAAAGAAGAAGATTCTTACTTCACCAAGAGAACCAGAAACATGCATTTCCCGTGCGGTTACAGGCATATGAGCGTATGGCTTTGTTCCTGGAAAGGATCTCTCCAGGCAATTTGCTCATCAGGACGAAACCGTACAATGAAAATAAGGATGATTATGCTTCCCTTCTTATTAAAACCATAGAGCAGGAATTTGAACATAACCTGGCACAACAAATCTATGTTTCCCAGGAATGCTGGAATGTGATTAAAGCTTCAAAAAATGCTACTATTACAAATCTTCGAAAGACTACAAATCGTGAAGATCTAACGAACGCAGCAGAATTCCGTCAGCATATATTAACAAGTTTAATGGAACAGGAACCGCCAAGCGAAACCGGACTGGCTTTTGTAAAAAAAGAAGTTTCTCAACTTTTGGGGCGGTAAATTATTTTAGCTCCCGTTCCAAAAATGCCGTTTCCTGCGGAGCCAATTCCTCTTTTAAGGAATTAAGGCGCTGCCTGTATTCTTCAGAAGCCAGTAATTGCCTTAGAATTTCCCTGCTTGAATCACGAAATCTTCCTACGCGATGCACACCTGCTTCCAGAAGATCTTTCAGGTTTTCATCTGAAAATGAATTGAGCTGAAAAAGATAATTAAAAGCGTTTTGTCTTACCTGGTATGGAAAGTAAGGCGAAGTATAACCTGAAAGTCTTTTGTAAACCTCCTTTTTCGCACCCTGGCCGTAATTACTTGTCGCGAGGTTAAGCGCCAGCCAGAGCGTTTCAATATTTTTATCATTAAAACCTTCCACTCCTTTCAATTGATCCAGATACATGCTTCTTTCCTCCGGAAAATTGAACCAAAGATTGTACAGCGCCATTTCTTTGGTCAGGTAAGATTCATCGCGAAGTAAACTTTCATATTCAGATTTTACTTGCTGCGGAATTTGTCGCAGCGAACCTGCAATCGCCTGCCTCACGTAAAGATTGTTGGTCTCAAATGCCTTTTTATAAAGATCAATCACGGTAGAAGGATCTTCAAGAGCAAGCTGATGCACCACCTCCTGGCCTATATATTGATTCACCGGAAAATTCAGCGCTGCACTTAACAATTCCCTTTTGCTTTCCAACGAAAGTTCCTTTAATGCTGCAACGTTGAGATAATCTTTAATAAATGCCGATCCTTTCAGTGAGTTAAGCGCGTCAATTGCAGGAAAAGCAGACTGCTGGAGCCACCTGCCTTCAAAAGCAGAAAGATCCTTTCCGCTGGCATTTTCCACTTCTGTTATAAAATCTGAAGTTGTTACATTCTTAAAACTGTGCTTCGTAAGATAATTTTTCACTGCAAGGTCAAAGGCCTCTTCTCCTACTTTCTCTTTGAGAATGTGCAAAGCCCAGGCTCCTTTTTGATAAAAAGTGAGAGAACTGGCTTTTGGATTTAACAAAGATTCGCCTTTACCGGTGTCGCTTAGTTCCTTCAGTTCTTCTGCACTTTCAAATAATTTCCAGTAAAAATAATCTTCTCCAAAAATCTCCTTTTCGGCCAGTAATGCGTAGTAAGTTGCAAAACCTTCCTGAAGCCAGTGATGCTCGCCAGATACCGCTGTAACCAAATCCCCAAACCACTGGTGCGCCATTTCATGCGCATTTACATTCACATAATTTCGGTCTGTAAAAGCAGTGGAATCAATCAAAAAAATATCTGAAAAGATAGTGGTGCCCGTATTTTCCATTCCGGCGTAAAGAAAATTGCGAACCGGGATCTGTTTATAGTTTTGCCAGGGATATTTCACTCTTGTTTTCTTTTCTAAAAATTCCAAAATTTTTACGCTATGCCTATAAGTAGATTCCCACTTTTCAGCATCTTTTGGATAGAAATAAAATTTCAGCGGAGTCCCTCCAGGAGATATAATTTCTTTATACTCATATTTGCCCGCCGCCAAAGCCACGAGATAGCTGCTCATAGGCTTCTTCATATCGTATTCCCAGCGCATTAAAGAATCATTCACTAAAACGGCATTTTTTAGTACCCCGTTTGCCACAACTTCAAAATCTTTCGGAAAGTCAATATTTAGATCAAATTCCAGCTTTTCGTTGGTATCATCAAAACTGGGCAGCCAGTGCGACGTATATCTCCCCTGCCCCTGCGTCCACACCTGCGGTGAATATTCTTCATTAGCAGCTTCCTTTTCTTCTTCTGAAACATTCCAGTTATCAAAATACATCGCTTGTGCAGGATTTGCAGAATAGCTTATTTCCAGCACATTTCCTGAAGATGTTTTGAAGTCAGATATTAGCCACAGCTTGCTCCCGTCGTTATGATATTCAATTTCCTGATCGTTCAAAAAAACCTTCTGAAACTTCATTTTTTGAGCATCTATAAAAATAGAATCGGTTGCCTGAAGCACATCAAATGTAAAAGTTAGTTCACCTGAAACTTTTTCTTCGGAAGGAAGAATAGCTAACCGGGCATTGAGTTTTTTAAAATCAACAATTGAAGTCTGCTGTGCGTAATTTCCGAAGAAGATCAGCAAGAAAAGAGTGCAAAAAATACTATTTTTCATAAACCAAATATAAGTTTCTTCAAACAAACAATTCCTAAAAAGAGCAAAAACGAAGCTTCTTCAGCAGATATATGAAGCGCTTTTGCCATTTTTCCTATCTTCGTTTTATGAATGAGAACAAGCTCCAGACTCCCATTGATTACCTGAAAGGAGTAGGCCCAAACCGTGCTGGTTTGCTGCGCACAGAGCTTAGTATTCACACTTACCAGGACCTTTTAAATTTCTTCCCGAACCGCTACCTCGACAAGACCAGGTTCTATAAGATAAAGGAGTTGCAGCGGAATAATTCTGAAGTGCAGATAGTAGGAAAAATCGTCCACCTGAAAACGGTAGACCAAAAACGTGGAAAACGCCTGGTAGCAGATTTTGTTGATGAAACCGGGAAAATGGAGCTTGTTTGGTTTCGCGGCCACAAATGGATTCGGGAGAATCTAAAATTAAACACGCCTTACGTGATCTTCGGAAAAACCAACTGGTTCAACGGACTTTTCAGCATGCCGCATCCCGAAATGGAAACGACGGAGGATTTCAAAAAGAACCTGAGAACGGCCATGCAGCCCGTCTATCCCTCCACAGAAAAACTTACAAAATCTGGCGTTACTAACCGGGCGGTCAATAAAATGATACAGCAGCTTTTCCTTGAAACCGGTGCAAAATTTTATGATACGCTCCCAGAGATTATAAAAGAAGAGCTTAGTTTACTGCCAAAGTCAGAGGCGATGTTTAATGTACATTTTCCAAAGAGCCAGGAAATTCTCGCGAAGGCGCAGTTTAGATTAAAGTTCGAGGAACTGTTTTACATTCAGCTGCAATTGCTGATGAAGAACATGCTTCGGAAGAAAAAGATCAAGGGTTTTCCTTTTGATCAGGTAGGAGAATATTTTCAGGAATTCTATGAAAATCATTTGCCTTTTGACCTCACAAATGCCCAAAAAAGAGTGATTAAGGAAATCCGGCAGGATTTAGGAAGCAGTGCACAAATGAACAGGTTGTTGCAGGGAGACGTGGGTTCAGGAAAAACCATTGTGGCTTTGATGACTGCCCTGCTGGCCTTTGACAATGAGTTCCAGGCATGTTTAATGGCTCCAACAGAAATACTTGCAATTCAGCACTATAATGGAATCAAGGAATTAACTGCAACTCTTGATATCAACATCCGGCTATTGACGGGTTCTACCAAAACTTCGGAAAGGCGGGAAATTCATGCCGCTTTAGAAAGTGGAGAACTGCACCTTATTATTGGAACCCATGCCTTGCTAGAGGACAAAGTAAAATTTAAAAATTTAGGACTGGCTATTATCGATGAACAACACAGGTTTGGAGTCGCACAACGTGCAAAATTGTGGCGAAAGAATACCATTCCTCCGCATATCCTGGTAATGACCGCTACTCCAATTCCGCGGACACTCGCAATGAGCCTTTACGGTGATTTAGATATATCGGTCATTGATGAACTCCCGCCAGGACGAAAAAGTATTAAAACCGTGCACCGCTATGACAGCAATCG
Organism: Salinimicrobium maris; assembly: GCF_049680855.1. NCBI lineage: Bacteria > Pseudomonadati > Bacteroidota > Flavobacteriia > Flavobacteriales > Flavobacteriaceae > Salinimicrobium > Salinimicrobium maris. The sequence goes on from NZ_JBMPGS010000002.1 coordinate 655,460, forward strand.
GTTAAAAGTTTTCAAGTTTATAAAAGATGAAGTGAAAAAGGGACGGCAGGTTTATGTGGTTTATCCTTTAATCCAGGAGTCTGAAAAAATGGATTATAAAGACCTGATGGATGGCTACGAAAGCATTGTGCGGGAATTCCCGATGCCCGATTTTCAGATTAGTATTGTTCACGGACAAATGAAACCGGCCGATAAGGATTACGAAATGAACCGTTTTGTACAAGGCGAAACCCAAATCATGGTAGCGACCACGGTAATCGAAGTGGGAGTGAATGTGCCGAACGCCAGCGTCATGATCATTGAAAGCGCCGAAAGATTCGGACTTTCTCAGCTGCACCAGCTTCGCGGCCGGGTGGGACGTGGCGCCGAACAAAGTTATTGCATCCTCATGACCGGACACAAACTTTCTGCAGACAGTAAAACGAGATTGGAAACAATGGTACGCACCAACGACGGATTTGAAATTGCTGAAGTTGACCTCAAATTGCGTGGGCCGGGAGACATAATGGGAACCCAGCAAAGTGGAGTGCTGAACCTAAAAATAGCAGATATTGTCAAAGACAATGATATTCTAAAGCTTGCCCGTTCTTATGCCCTTCGGGTTTTAAAAGAGGATCCCAATCTAGCGCTGGAAAAGAATAAAGTAATTCGCTATACTTATGCACAGCTGGCAAAACATAAAAACATCTGGAATTACATTAGTTAATTATGATGAATTTTGTCCTGATTGCTCTTTGCCTCCTTGCCGGATTTTTCGTCAAAAAATATAAGGGCCTCCCGGAAGACAGCTATAAATCTGTAAATGCATGGGTGATAAATGTTGCACTTCCTGCGGTGGCATTAAAATACATTCCTGAAATACAGTGGAATTTTTCACTCATTTTACCATTTTTGATGCCCCTGCTTGTATGGACCGGAAGTTACCTCTTTTTCAATTTTCTCAACAGGTATATTTCCATGTCCCCGGGCACCCGAGCTGCATTGTTTTTAACGGCAGGTCTTGGAAACACATCTTTCCTCGGGTTTCCTTTAACCGAAGCTTACTATGGAAGTGAAGGGCTTCAAATTGCAATTTTATGCGACCAGGCGACATTTATAGTAATGGCTACACTGGGAATAATTACTGCTACCAAGGCTTCCAATGGCGGTATTTTTCTAATGAAACAAATTCTAAAGAAAATTCTCACTTTCCCGCCTTTTATAGCCTTTGCACTTGCTTTTATACTTCCTCTCTTTATTACATTAGATCCTATTATTCCTTTGCTAAATGGGCTTGCCCTCACTTTAATTCCGCTGGCTTTATTTTCTGTCGGTATGCAACTAAGAATTAGAACCTGGCGAACAGACGCGCGGCTAATAAGCTTCGCGTTACTATATAAATTAATTCTGGCTCCACTCTTTATCCTTCTTCTGGGGATAATTTTTAATCTCTCCGGAATCACGGTAAAAACTACCATTTTTGAAGCTGCTATGGCACCCATGGTCACCGGAGCAATCATTGCTACAGATTACAATCTCAACCCAAAGCTTGCGAATATCATCTTAAGTGTGGGGATTCCGTTATCTTTAGTTACTACATTTTTGTGGTCTGTGATCATAGAACTTTTCGTGATTTAATTAAAGCCATGGTTAAGGAAAATCAGTTGAGACGATTAATAGCAGCAGAACCTGTCTCCTCTATTGCTTGATAGATTTAAAATTAGATTCTGAGATTATGCTAAAATCATTCGTAATGCTATCTTTGCGGCTTATAAATTCAGAGAAAAATGAGGATTTCTTACAATTGGTTACAACAATTCATTCATTTAAAACAGGATGCCGAGAAAACCGGAGAACTGCTAACCGATCTTGGACTTGAAGTAGAAGGAATTGATTCCTTCAGCAGTGTAAAAGGTGGACTTGAAGGAGTGGTTGTGGGCCATGTGCTTTCATGTGTACCACATGAAAATGCCGATAGGCTGAAGCTTACCAAAGTGGATATTGGAAATGGAAATCCTGTTCAGATCGTTTGCGGCGCTCCCAATGTTGCAGAAGGGCAAAAGGTCCCTGTCGCTACAGTGGGCACTACCTTATATGATGACAAAGGTGAGGGCTGGGAAATAAAGAAAAGCAAAATCCGTGGAGAAAGCAGCCATGGAATGATTTGCGCCGAAGATGAATTAGGGTTAGGAAAAAGTCATGATGGTATTATGGTTCTGGATGATGACCTCAAGCCCGGTACCCTGGCTTCGGAAATTTTTGAAGTAGAGAATGACCTGGTTTATGAAATTGGACTCACCCCTAACCGCGCTGATGCAATGAGCCACTGGGGAGTTGCAAGAGATCTCAAAGCAGGATTACAGCAACAAGGAACTTCTCTGGAATTGATAACACCTTCGGTAAGTAGTTTTCATGTAGATAGCAGGAATTTAAGAATTCCTGTAAATATTGAAAATTCTGAACTCGTTCCACGGTATTGTGGAGTCACTATTTCAGATATTTCTATTGGTGAATCTCCAAAGTGGCTTAAAAACAGACTTAAAGCCATTGGTTTAACTCCCAAGAACAACGTGGTAGATGTCACCAACTATGTCATGCATGAATTGGGGCAACCTCTCCATGCTTTTGATGCAGCAAAGATCATTGGAAATGAAATCAATGTCAAAACTCTTGCGGCAGGAACAAAGTTCACCACACTTGACGAAGTGGAGCGTGAGCTTCACGAGGAAGACCTCATGATATGTGATGCTGAAAAACCCCTGGCCATTGCCGGTGTTTTTGGTGGATTGAGCAGCGGAGTCACCAATGAAACCACCTCTATTTTCATAGAAAGTGCCTACTTTAATCCCGTTACTGTTAGAAAAACCGCCAAACGTCACGGTTTGAATACAGACGCCTCTTTTCGTTATGAAAGAGGAATTGATCCTAATATAACCGACTACGCTCTTAAACGTGCAGTCCTTTTAATTCAGGAACTGGCCGGTGGAAGCGTCACCAGCGATATAGATGATTATTACTCAAATAAGATTGAAGATTTCCCGGTTTTTCTAACCTTTGAAAAGATCAACACTTTAATAGGTCAAAATCTATCGCAGGAAACCATTAAATCCATTCTTGCTTCACTTGAAATACGTGTGAATAACGTTACCGAAACAGGAATGGGATTGACTATCCCTCCATATAGGGTTGACGTAAAAAGAGAAGCCGATGTTATTGAAGAAATTTTACGGGTTTACGGGTATAACAACATCGAATTTGGAGAAAAACTGAATGCTTCGGTTTCAAATTCTTCAAAATTTGAAGATTACAAACTACAGAATATTATTGCTACGCAATTGACAGGACAGGGATTTTTTGAAACCATGGCCAATTCTCTTACCACACCTGCGTACACTAAATTAAGTGAGCAAATAAAAGAGGAACATGATGTGGCTATGCTGAATCCGCTGAGCCAGGATCTTTCGGTGCTAAGGCAGTCTTTACTATTTTCGGGGCTGGAATCTGTAAGCTACAATATAAACCGAAAACGCAGCGATCTTAAGCTTTTTGAATTCGGAAAAACTTACCATAACTACGAAAATGGGCGAACAGAGAACAAGCACCTTACTCTTTTTGTTTCAGGGAACCGGGCCGAGGAACATTGGGCGAATCCGCTGCAAAAAGGTGATTTTTTCTTTCTGAAGGGAGTAGTATCTACAGTTCTTGAAAGATTAGGGATATCTAATATAAAATCGGGAACTGTCAAAAATGATGTTTTTTCAGAAGGTTTATCTTTTAGCTTCGGAAAAGCAAAACTGGTAGAATTTGGTGTGGTGAAAAAGAAAATCCTGAAAGAATTTGGGATCAATCAGGAGGTTTTATTTGCTGATTTTAATTGGGACCAGGTACTGGATACAGCAAAAAATCAAAAAATGCGATTTTCTGCAATCTCCAAATTCCAGGCCGTAAGACGTGATTTTGCCCTGCTTTTGGATTCCGCTGTAAAATTTGAAGATATCTATAATATTGCGAGACAGACAGAGAAGAAACTTCTCAAGGAAATCTCACTTTTCGATGTTTATGAAGGTAAAAACCTTCCGGAAGGCAAAAAAAGCTATGCGGTAAGTTTTATCCTTCAGGATGAAAACAAAACTCTTACCGATAAACAAATTGATAAGATCATGAACAAACTTCAGCAGAATTTCGAAAAGCAGCTGGGCGCTCAACTTCGATAAACCTGTTTTAAAATATCTTTGAATAAAAAATAGCCATTCTCAATGAATGGCTATTTTGTTTGCGTTAAGTGCCAACTTCTATCCCGGATATTCTTCAAAAATGGCATTTATGTAGTCTCTTATTTCCTGGTCAAGATTCCCCGCCTGTACCACATCATTAGCACGACCTCTCCAAACAATTTCATTGGTGCGACGGTCAATAAGGTCAACTACAATAGTACCTTCTTTATACGGCACCTGCTCAATGCCCGTCCCCGCAATTCTTGGAATAGTAAAGTAGTTATTGTACAAATAATTCCTGTAGTATGGTCCCACATAATATCCAGGTCGATAATAGCTGTAATTTGTATAAACTGGTGAGGCATTCACCGCCATTTCTTCATCAAACATAATATGATAATAAACCAGAAGATCTGGCTGACTGCGTTCCAATCGCAGATTTTGTTCTTTCATGTTCTGGTTAATGCCATCAATGACAATTTCATTGATATAGTCATTATCATAATTGCTATTTAGGATGGTATCCTGATTGGGCAAGAAAGAGTAGCTGGAATAATTACTTAAATCCCTACTCGTTTTCTTATCGGTATTTACTTTGGGCCCACACCCTACGATAAACAAAGTGAGAATAAAACTGACTCCAAAAAAATAATTCTTAAGCTTCATTGTCTTCTTATTTTAATTATACATTTTTAATTTAATTATTTCATCAGGATTATTCCCAATTGCACTGCCGGGTTTAAACAGACTTTAACCATAATAACTGGAAATTAACCTTTCGTTTCATTTATTACCTTTTGCATCTTAGTGTCCATTTACCTATTTTTAGAAGGTTAAAGTGAAAGAAGATGTTGATAGAAAAAGTAGATTTACGGCAAAAGCTGAAAGCGTTTAGGGAGCGGGAGATTTCTGAAGCAGCAATTCTCGAACAGGTAAAATCTTTGCTCAAGAAGGATTCCGAAGAAAAAAACAGCGAGCTACTGCAAAGAATTAGGAATGAAGCCTCAGCAGATGAAAATCCATTTAATCTTGATCTTTTAACTTCCGGAAGAATTTTTCATATTTCCCATATAAAATACATTTGTATAACTTATAGATTGCGTTTCCTTGAAACCAGGTATTTTAAAGCTCCTATTCCCGAAGAAGCCTGCAATGAAATAAGAGAAATTGAACGCATTCACGATCTCACTTTAAAAGGTTTTAAAATCGTAGCTCCTTCAAAAAGTTTTCAATTGGAAAACGCAGATGACCCGATTCTTTTTGCCCCGATTGGAAACGGCTACTATTACCTTATCCACAAATGGGGAAATGACCTTACTCCTTTCCGGAAATTAATGGTTTGGCCGCTGAAGAACATGGAAAATCTTATGATATTCACTTTAATCTTTAGTCTTGCAACTACCTTCGTATTGAGAGCCCTCTTTTTCTCTCAGTACCAGGAAAGTGCCCAATTTATTATGCTATTTCTTTTTACATTCAAATCAATGGTAGCGTTGCTTGTTTTTTCCGGAGTTGCACTTGGTAAGAATTTCAACACAGGGATTTGGAACAGCAAATACTACAATGCTTAAGAATTTTGTTAAACTCTGTTTAAAGGAAAAGGAAAATTTCGTTGCTATTCTTAACTTCATAAATCAAAATAACAGACATGGACATTGAAGAAGATTTTAAGCACATTTACACAGGATCTGAAGTTAACGTGCAATACCTGCAGGAGTTACTTGAAAAAGACGGAATCGCATCGCGTATGAGAAACGACTTTGATTCTGGATTAAGAGCTGGTTTTGGAGGTGGCCTTCCGGGGCAGGTTCTTTTATTTGCAGAAACCGAGCATCTTGAAAAAGCTCGAAAGATCGTTACAAATACCTTTCCTGAAGAAGAAGCAGAAAATGAAGAAAATTAGTCCGTTGTTTCTTATGAGCGACCAAACTTCCCCCAAGAAACGGAATTATTTACACCTGGTTATAGGGCTGGCTTTTTTAAGCTACGGTTCCTATCGCATGTTTTCATTCTTTAATGGAGAGGAATATTCTAATTTCAGGTTAATTGTTGTCATAGGGTTTATCGTGCTTGGTGTATTTGATTTGTATAAATTCTTCCAACCCGGAAAATAAAAAAAGTTGTCAAAAATGGCATTTTTCATACCTTTTTCGACAACTTTTTATCAAATCTAAAAACCTGAAGACGGGTTACATCACCTTCCCTGCATACATTTTTTCCCGCTGCTCTCTTATCTTCTTATCACTCATATATTCATCAAAGCTCAGGTAGCGGTCAATTGCTCCACCCGGGGTAAGTTCAATGATACGATTTGCAACTGTTTGCGCAAATTCGTGATCATGGGTAGTAAAAAGGATGGTTCCCTTGAAGTTTTTCAGCGAATTATTAAAAGCTGTAATAGATTCGAGGTCCAGGTGGTTGGTTGGTTCATCCAGCATCAAGACATTTGCTCTCATCATCATCATTCTGCTTAACATACAACGCACCTTTTCACCTCCAGAAAGAACATTCGATGTTTTAAGAGCTTCTTCCCCGCTAAAGATCATTTTTCCGAGGAACCCGCGGATGTAAACTTCTTCTCTTTCCTCTTCTGTTTTTGCCCACTGCCTTAACCAATCCACTAACGTAAGGTCATTGTCAAAATATTCTGAATTATCCAGAGGAAGGTAAGATTGGTTAGTGGTGACCCCCCAGCTGTATTTTCCTGAAAGGGCCTTTTGCTTTCCATTGATGATCTCATAAAAGGCTGTAGTGGCCCTGGAATCTTTGGAATAAACCACCACTTTATCACCTTTTGCAAGGTTAATGTTCACATTTTCAAATAAAGTTTCACCTTCAATTGAAGCTGAGAGACCTTCAACATTTAAAATTTGATCACCGGCTTCCCTTTCTCTTTCAAAAATAATTGCAGGATACCTTCGGCTCGATGGCTTGATGTCCTCAATATTTAGTTTATCAATCATTTTCTTACGCGAAGTAGCTTGTTTAGATTTTGCTACGTTGGCGCTAAATCGCATTATGAATTCCTGTAGCTCCTTCTTCTTCTCTTCAGCTTTTTTGTTCTGTTGGGAACGTTGCCTGGCTGCTAATTGGGAGGATTCATACCAGAAGGTATAGTTACCGCTGTAATGGTTAATTTTTCCGAAGTCAATATCAGAAATATGAGTACATACAGAATCCAGGAAGTGACGGTCGTGGGAAACCACGATTACTGTATTTTCATAGTTGGCCAGAAAGTTCTCTAACCACGAGATGGTTTCATAATCCAGGTCGTTTGTAGGCTCATCCATAATTAGCACATCTGGGTTTCCAAACAAAGCCTGGGCGAGTAGAACCCTTACCTTCAATTTATTATCAAGATCTCCCATAAGGGTGTAATGATTGTCTTCTTTTATCCCAAGGTTTGAAAGCATGGCTGCAGCTTCACTGTCGGCATTCCAGCCGTTCATCTCCTCGAATTCCACCTGTAACACTCCTACCCTTTCTCCATCTGCATCATTGAAATCTTCTTTTGCATAGATTTCATCCATTTCCTTTTTAATATTGTAAAGAGGCTTATTTCCCATAATAACGGTTTCCAGTACAGGATATTCATCATAAAGGTTATGATCCTGTTCAAGAACCGACATGCGCTTGCCGGGTTCCAGGTGAACGTGTCCTGAAGTAGGTTCAGATTTCCCACTTAGAATTTTAAGAAAAGTGGATTTTCCAGCGCCATTAGCACCTATGACCCCATAGATATTTCCCTGTGTGAAAGTAGTGTTTACCTCATCAAACAATACTCTTTTTCCAAACTGAACCGAAAGATTTGAAACTGATAGCATATAAAGAATCTAATTTTTTGCAAAAGTAGCCAATTAACCCAAAATCATGAAAGATTAACTTTTATAAATTCCTTTTTAACTCATGGTTAACAATCAACATGATAGTACACGCGTATTTTTGCCCCTGCATTAAAATTTTTGACCTCCCAATTTGATTTTTTGTGTACAAATTTAAATTTTACGCGGCTTTGCTATTCATTGGCACTTGTGCTATGGGTTGTGCTGATTCAGCCGAAAAGCCTTCTAGAGATGCCTACATAGGAGGTCAAATAATCAACCCAACTTCAAAGTATGTTATCTTTTTGAAGGATAACTTAGAAATTGATACAGTTTATCTCGATCAAAAAAACCGTTTTCAGTTAAAGATCAGGGACGTGGAGCAGGGACTTTACAGCTTTAAACATCTGCCCGAAACTCAATTTTTTTACCTGCTGCCTGGGGATAGTTTATTAATGAGGGTGAACTCCATTGAATTTGATGAATCACTGCACTTCAGTGGAACTGGAAGTGAAAGAAATAATTATCTTCTGGAGTCTTTTCTTCTAAATGAAAGCTATACAAACCTCCTGCTCTCCTACCATGAGAGCTCTCCTGAAGCTTTTGCTAAAAAGACAGATTCTTTAGAAAACAAGCAACTAGCGAGGCTGAAAGAATTGGACAAAAAGCATAATTTCTCGAAAGAATTTATGAGTTATGCGCAAAAATCTGCTTCTTACGATGCCATGGATCTACGGGAGCGATATACCTACCTGATCAATAAGTATTACAAAAAGTTTTCAGATCAACTTACCGACGAGTTTTACTGCTACAGAAAAGATATTGATTTCAATGACCCCATATTGCAAACCAGTCCAAGTTATTTAAGGTTTGTTGACAGCTATCTCATTAATAAAGCCATGGATACATGTGCCAAGGCAAACTTAGATCACGACGATTGTTATGATTTATACGATCACGGAAATATTACTACCAGAATAAAGCTCCTCGATTCTCTTACTACACTTCCACTGGTAAAGCAGCATTTTTTTCGAAAATTGGGTGCATTGGGAATCGTTATGGCGAAGAACAGGGAGGAAATTGTTTCGATCCTGGACCTGGTTGAAGAAAAAGGATATCCTGAGAATGAACTTCAAAAGTTATATAGTGTTGGAAATATTCAACTCGCTTACCTTCCAGGGATGAACGTGAGCCAGGTAGAACTCGCAGATATTTCCGGCAATAAAAAACCTTTTAAAGATATTACAGGCAGCAAGCCTGTAGTGGTATTTCTATGGTCAATTTTCTCAACCGATAATCACCGGAAAAACCACAAAATAATAAGAGATCTTCGAAGCAAATATCCCGAAGTACAATTTATTGGGATCAATATTGATGCTCAAAACAACTTTAACTGGAAAAGAACAGTGAGAAAATTTGGTTACGATCAGGAAAACGAATTCCAATTGATTACCACACGAATTGGACCGGATGCTTTCCAATATTACCTCAACAAATCTCTTTTTATAGATCCTAAGGCGGAAGTTGTAATAGGGAATGCCTACATTAATTCACCGCAGTTCGAGAGTGAAATTCTTGAATTTCTGAATCGCTAAAAACAAAAAAACCCGGAACAGTTTCCGGGTTTTCATATTTTATTTTGATCTGCACTACTAGTTACCCTTCTTGTGATCTGCAAGAAATTTTTCCAGACCAATATCTGTCAAAGGATGATTTAACAATCCTGTAATTGAAGAAAGAGGACCGGTCATAACATCTGCACCAATTTTAGCACAATCAATAACGTGCATGGTATGTCTAATAGAAGCGGCAAGAATTTCGGTCTCAAATCCGTAGTTATCATAGATAAGCCTTATATCTGCAATAAGATTTAATCCATCTGTAGAGATATCATCGAGTCTGCCAAGAAATGGAGAGACATAAGTAGCTCCGGCTTTAGCAGCCAGTAACGCCTGCCCTGCAGAAAACACAAGTGTGCAATTGGTTTTTATATCATTATCACTAAAATATTTTATTGCTTTAATTCCTTCTTTAATCATAGGAACCTTCACAATAATTTGATCATGCAGTTCAGCAAGCTCCTCCCCTTCACGAACAATCTCATCAAAAGTAGTAGCAATAACCTCGGCACTTACATCACCTGTCACAATATCACAAATCTTCCTGTAATGTTTAAGGATGTTGTCTTTTCCTGTAATTCCTTCTTTAGCCATTAAAGATGGATTCGTAGTTACCCCATCCAAAACGCCTAAATCCTGTGCTTCTTTAATTTGATCAAGGTTGGCAGTATCAATAAAAAATTTCATGTTTAATTGGTTTTTATGTTTTTAAGAATGACTTGAACATCCTTTTGCAAATTTACAATTTATAATGCTTTAGGAGTAAACTCTCATATAATTTATCGGGTAAGATCCTTTTGAGAACAATAGAGAATTTTTGCATCCTATCACCTACTTTGTAATGTACTTTTGGGTTTTTAGTTTTAATAATTTTGTGTACATATTCAGCCATTATCTTAGGGTTTCCTCCTTCATCCACATGTTGGTTCATTATATTCAGGGTGCTCCCATAGGGCTCTCTGTAAGGACTCTCTTCCAGGACCGGGGAATGATATCTTCCCGCGGCTATATTTGTCGCAAAATCTCCCGGAGCTACATTTGTCATCTGGATATTAAAGTCTTTCAATTCCATTCTAAAAGCTTCGGTTGTAAGCTCCAGGGCACCTTTTGAAGCCGAATAAATGCCACGGTATGGCAATCCCATATAACCCGCGATAGATGTGATGTTAATGATGAGTCCGCCGTTATTTTTCCGCATCTCCGGCAAAACGGCCTTGATGACATTTAAAGGACCAAAATAATTGGTGTCAAATGCCTTTTTGATCTCTTCATCGGGAGTTTCTTCAATGGGACCGGTGATTCCCACACCTGCATTATTAATAAGAATATCAATTTTTCCAGCTTCGGAAATAACTTCGGAAACTGCCGATTTGATCGTTTCTTTTTTGGTAACATCCAGCGTTACCAAAGGAAAATTTAATGAAGTTCCTTTTGACGGATTTCTACTGGTTCCAAAAACCTTATAATTTTTTGAGAGAAGGTGTTCTGCGATTGCTTTTCCAATACCGGAAGAAGCGCCTGTGATAAGTACTACTTTTGAAGCAGTTTGTTTTTCCATATCCTGCAAAGATGCGATAATATTTAGATACCGGAAACAAAAAATGGCAAGCTCCCCACATCACACCGCTACGACCGCTTACCCTTGCTGCGTTCCCGCCCTGGGGGATTCAGCAGGAGCTGGTTGTGTGGGACTTGCCGGTGCAAATATACAACCTTTCATACTTTTTGCAAGCATTTTTTAAACTGAATTAAATAAATTATCTTGCTTATAAATGGAATATTGAAATGAAATTATACAACTACCTGGTGCTGTTAATTTTAGCATCATTCATGATTTCCTGTGGTGAAAAGGCAGGAGAAAAAAATTCTGATTTTAATCTTAATTTTTCCGGTGGAGACGGCGAATTTCAGCTAGGGGAATCTTTGAAAGTAAACCTTCAGAACAAGAAAAATCGGGAAATAGATTCGGTCGTTTATTTTTTTCAGGACGAAAGAATCGGAAAGACATCCAAAAATGACATTTTTGAGTATAATTTCAGAAATATAAAGTTGGGAAAATGGGAGCTTAGCGCCAAAATTTTTTCCGAAGGAGAACAGGAGGAGATCAGCCAACCTGTGACTGTATATAACGATGCACCACCTGTAACCTACACTTATAAGATCATCAATACCTATCCTCACTCCCCCGACGCCTACACGCAGGGGCTTGAATTTCATAATGACACTTTGTTTGAGAGCACCGGACAGTATGGGGAATCTTCTCTTAGAAAGGTGGAACTTGAAACAGGAAATGTATATGAATCTATAGAGCTTGATGACAATTATTTCGCTGAAGGCCTTACCGTTTTAAACAATAAAGTTTACCAGCTCACCTGGAAAGCCGAGGAAGGATTTATCTATGATGCTAGTACTCTTGAAAAAACAGGAAATTTCGCCTACAGCCAAAGTAAAGAAGGCTGGGGATTGGCGAATGACGGGGAACGGCTATACAAAAGCGACGGTACAGAAAAGATCTGGATCCTGCACCCGGAAACTCTGGCCGAAGAAAATTATATCCAAACCGTCACCCACAGAACAATTTCCACACAGCTAAATGAACTGGAATGGGTAAACGGAAGAATTTACGCAAACACGTACCAACGGGATGGCGTCGCAATTATAAATCCGGAGAACGGTGCGATTGAAGGACTTATCAATTTTAAAGGACTTCGTGAGAAATTGGATAATACGGAAGATCTTGATCCATTGAATGATGTTTTAAATGGAATTGCCTATAACCCCACCACCCAAAAATTATACGTTACAGGCAAAAACTGGGATAAGTTATTTGAAGTAGAAATTGTAAAAAAATGAAAAACATACCAGCAGAAACATATTCCCATAAAAGAACAGTCTTAAAGGAAGACCTGGACGAATTGCAACATGTGAACAACGTGCGTTATGTACAGTGGATCCAGGATATTGCAAAAGAACACTGGGATGTACGGGCAACAGAAAAGTTAAAAAGAGACTTCTTTTGGGTGGTAATACGCCATGAAATAGATTATAAAAAGCAGGCTTTCCTGGATGATGAGCTACTCATCGAAACATACGTGGGCGACACCACTTTTGTGACTTCAGAAAGATTTGTAAATATTAAAAAAGCAGATACAGGAGAAATGCTTGTCGCTGCAAAATCGAACTGGTGCCTGCTCGATACCGGCACGAAGAAACCGACAAAAATTACAGACGACCTGCGCTACGTTTTTCACAAGCAGAAATGATCTCAAAAATGTCATTTTTCGAACATTTTCTATAAACAGAAAAAAGCTCCCGAAAAGGGAGCTTTTTGTATGTTATTGCCAAGTTAACCTACACCTGGAACAATGGTTTCCCTTTCATCATGGCAATCACTTCTTTCTTCACTGCTTCCAGTTCTTCCTCATTTTCAAAGTTGGCGATCACACGATCTACAAGGTCCACGACCTTAGCCATATCCGCTTCTTTTAATCCGCGGGTGGTGATGGCCGGCGTACCAATTCTCACTCCGGAAGTTACAAACGGAGATTTGTCATCAAAAGGAACCATATTCTTGTTAACCGTAATGTCGGCCTTCCCTAGTGCTTCTTCAGCTTGTTTTCCGGAGATATTTTTATTTCGAAGATCGATCAACATCATATGATTGTCTGTTCCACCAGAAATAACGTGGTACTCTTTTTCAAGAAATGCTTCTGCCATGGCTTTCGCATTTTTCTTCACCTGTACCGTATAGTGCAGAAATTCTTCTGAAAGTGCTTCCCCAAATGCCACCGCTTTAGCTGCGATGATATGCTCTAAGGGGCCGCCCTGGTTTCCGGGGAAAACTCCGCTATCTAGCAAAGAAGACATTTTTTTCAGATTTCCGTTCTTTAATTTCTGACCGAAAGGATTTTCAAAATCTTTTCCCATTAAAATCAATCCGCCGCGTGGACCACGTAGGGTTTTATGAGTAGTTGTGGTAACCACGTGACAATGCGGAATAGGATCTCCTAATAACCCTTTAGCGATCAAACCTGCAGGATGAGAAATATCTGCCATTAAAATAGCTCCAACTTTATCGGCTATTTCCCGCATCCTTTTATAATCAAATTCTTTTGAATAAGCAGAAGCACCTGCAATGATCATTTTTGGCTTCTCCTCTATGGCTACTTTTTCCATAGCATCATAATCAATAAGACCGGTTTCCTTATCCACGCCGTAAAATACAGGATCGTATAATTTTCCTGAGAAATTCACAGGAGAACCATGTGTTAAATGTCCTCCATGAGAAAGATCAAAACCCAGAATTTTATCACCGGGTTTTAAACAGGCATGATAAACAGCAGTATTTGCCTGTGATCCAGAATGCGGCTGTACGTTTGCATATTCGGCTCCAAAAAGTTCCTTTGCACGATCAATGGCCAGCTGTTCCACTTCATCTACCACACTGCAACCTCCATAATAACGTTTCCCGGGATAACCTTCGGCATACTTATTTGTGAGGACAGAACCTGCTGCTTCCAGTACCTGGTCACTTACAAAATTTTCACTCGCAATGAGCTCTAAACCATTTAGTTGCCTCTCCTTTTCGGCTTCAATTAGATCGAATATTTGCTGGTCTCTTTGCATAAGAATTTTTTACGTTAAATATTCCTCAAAAATAACAAATACATTCGGTTCTTACAGGGAAAATAATATATTTGGTTTGAAATAATTTTAACAAATTACCAACAAATCAATTATGCCCATTACAGCTAATAATCCAGAGAGAAAAACCTGGCTTGAAGTTTCTGAAAATTCAGATTTTCCTATTCAAAATATCCCCTTTGGAGTGTTTCTTACAAGAGATGACATCATTACCATTGGGACACGAATAGGAGATACTGCAATTGACCTTGGAGCTTTGCACCAGCTGGGTTATTTTGAAGGAATTCCGCTAACCGATGATATTTTTTTACAGGATACGCTAAACGATTTTATTTCTGACGGTAAAAAAACCTGGCGTCTTGTAAGAAACAGGATTGCGGATATATTTGACGCTGAAAATTCACAATTAAGAGATAATGACGAGCACCGAAATGTAGTACTTTTTGCACTTGATGAAATTGAGATGCAAATGCCGGTGCAGGTTGGAGATTATACAGATTTTTATTCGAGTAAAGAACACGCTACTAATGTAGGAACCATGTTCCGCGATCCAGACAATGCCTTGTTACCAAACTGGCTTCACATACCTGTGGGTTACCATGGAAGAAGTTCTTCCATTATTCCCAGCGGAATTCCAGTTCACAGGCCGAAAGGGCAAACGAAACCAAAAGATTCAGATGAACCGGTTTTCGGGCCTTCACAGCGGGTTGATTTCGAACTGGAAATGGCTTTTATAACTACAGATGCAAATCATCTGGGAGAACCAATTCCCATAGAAGAAGCTGAAGATTATATTTTTGGACTGGTACTTTTCAATGACTGGAGTGCCCGGGACATTCAAACCTGGGAATATGTGCCACTTGGACCATTTTTAGCGAAGAACTTTGCGTCCTCAATCTCTCCCTGGATCGTGACGCTGGATGCCTTAGATCCATACAGAACAGAGAGCCCTAAACCGGAACAGGAACCTCTTCCCTATTTAAGATCTAAAGGAAAGAAAAGCTTTGATATTAATTTAGAAGTAGCTTTGGAGCCTGAAGGTGCTGAAGAAACTGTTATCTCGCGCTCAAACTTCAAATACATGTACTGGAACATGAGCCAACAGCTGGCGCACCATACAGTGAACGGTTGCCCGGTACTTTCTGGAGATATGATGGGATCTGGAACTATTTCAGGACCCACGCCAGATTCTTACGGAAGTATGCTGGAGCTTTCCTGGAAAGGCGAAAAACCGGTGAAATTAAAAGACGGTAGGGAACGAAAATTTATTGAGGACAATGATACGGTAATTATGCGCGGATATTGTCAAAATAACACTCCTTACCGCATAGGATTTGGAGAAGTAAAAACAAAATTACTTCCTGTTTTCGAACCGAAGAAGAAATAATTCCTTTAAAAGGAGAACCAAAAAAGCCACTGAAAAGTGGCTTTTTTTATACTCGTTTTTTTTAAAAATAGGCCAAAAAAAAAGGACCTGAGTCCTTTTTTATTCATTTTCCTTTTCCAGGCGTTTTTTCTCTTTTCTCTCATCAAGCATTTCCTTGACGCTGCCTCCTATCCAGTAAGGAACGATGGCTGTTAGGAAAAGCATAAGCCAAAATCCAATAAGAACAATGATGGCAAACGCTAGAAAACCCAGATACTGATCAAATTCAAACATGATTTCCTTGGTTTTTGAATCTTCGTCAAAGATAACAACTCTGCACAGGTTATCACAATTATAATTCAAAATATTTCCGCGGATTCTCAAAGAGCATAAATTTTTTCATTCAGAACATAGAAACTCCTAATTTTGGGGAAACTTTAGCGGTCATCGTTAAACGAAATCTTAATTTTACATCTCAATTTATCAGCATTATGGAATACAGAATAGAAAAGGATACCATGGGGGACGTAAAGGTCCCGGCAGAAAAACTTTGGGGCGCACAAACAGAACGTTCCAGAAATAATTTCAAAATAGGTGCTCCTGCCAGCATGCCTCTGGAAATCATCTATGGCTTTGCCTATCTCAAAAAAGCTGCCGCTTACACCAACTGTGAAGCAGGGGTTCTTCCTGTTGACAAAAGAGATTTAATTGCCCAGGTGTGCGATGAAATTCTGCAAGGAAAGCATGACGATCAATTTCCATTGGTGATTTGGCAAACCGGAAGTGGTACCCAAAGTAATATGAACGTAAATGAAGTTATTGCTAACCGGGCTCACCAACTAGCAGGAAAAACCATTGGAGAAGGTGAAAAAACACTAACTCCAAATGATGACGTCAATAAATCTCAAAGCTCCAATGATACGTTCCCTACCGGAATGTACATTGCTACCTATAAAAAACTGATTGAAACCACCATCCCAGGAATAAAGAAACTTCGGAATTCGTTTAAAAAGAAATCTGAAGAATTTAAAGATGTGGTGAAAATAGGTCGTACACATTTTATGGATGCTACTCCCCTTACACTTGGCCAGGAATTTAGCGGGTACGTGTCTCAACTCGACCACGGTCTTACTGCTCTTGAAAATACACTACCCCACCTGTCAGAACTTGCTCTTGGAGGAACCGCTGTGGGAACCGGACTTAATACACCAAAAGGATATTCCAAACGCGTAGCAGAATATATCGCCAAATTCACAGAACTTCCTTTTGTTTCGGCACCAAATAAATTTGAAGCGCTTGCTGCTCATGATGCTTTTGTGGAAACTCATGGAGCATTGAAAACTCTCGCTGTTTCATTGAATAAAATTGCCAATGATGTAAGAATGCTAGCTTCAGGACCACGAAGCGGAATTGGGGAAATCAACATTCCTGCGAACGAACCAGGATCTTCCATTATGCCTGGAAAAGTAAATCCTACTCAGGTGGAAGCCATAACTATGGTTTGTGCACAGGTGATGGGAAATGATGTTGCTATCAATGTCGGTGGAATGCAGGGGCAATTCGAATTAAATGTTTTTAAACCTGTAATGGCCGCTAATATACTTCAAAGCGCACAATTGTTGGGCGATGCCTGTACTTCTTTCGAAGAACATTGCGTGTCGGGAATTGAACCTAATCATCCTCGTATCCAGGAATTATTAAATAATTCCCTCATGCTGGTCACTGCATTAAATACTAAAATAGGTTACTACAAAGCGGCAGAAATTGCTAATACTGCTCACAAAAATGGAACAACCCTTAAAGAAGAAGCTGTAAACCTGGGGTATGTCACCAAAGAAGAATTTGATGAATGGGTAAACCCAAAAGATATGGTGGGTGGTTTAAAATAGATCTTGCCTTAAGTTTCAAATTTTAAAGTGCTTCAAAAATGTCATTTTTGAAGCACTTATTTTATTACAACAGTTGATCAAACTTTCGCTAGAAATCTCAAAATATAATTGTTAAAAATAATTACCGGCTTCGCAGCAATTGTAGTACTTTTATCCCAAATTATTCCCTACACGATAAATGATAAAAATACATGAGCTTGAATTTGGTACTATCAGAATTCAGGATAAGCTATTAATTTCAGAATTAAAGGAAGGAATTCTTTTTGATGTTGAAAGTAATCGCCAGTTACTAAAACTTGGGGAAGAAGAATTCCAGGGCCAGCCATACGGTTATATTTCCAACAGGATCTTTTCCTATGCCGTAGATCCTCTGGTTTATCGGGAATCTGCTGCACATCTTCCATTAAAAGCGATCGCTGTCGTCACTAACACTGAACTTGGTTGGAAAAGCGCAGAATTGGAAAAAAGTTTTTATAGTAACAGCAACAGGTTTGAAATTTTCAGGTCTTGCGAAGAAGCAGTCCGTTGGATGGATGAAATTCTACACGCCACAGCTAATCAAAGACGTACTTTTCCCTAACATCCCAGTTTTCCATGAATTCCTTTGACTTTTGAATTAAAGGAGACATCACCACATCTTCCTTTACCAGCGGCACCTCTTTTCTGTAAGACTTAATCACATTTTCAAGGAATTCTGAAGTTTTATGTGGTTGGCGATAAGATAAAGCCTGGGAGGCATTAAAAAGTTCAATTGCAAGAATGGTTGCTGTATTTTCAACCACTTTTATCATCTTAGTGGCAGCGTTGGCACCCATGCTTACATGGTCTTCCTGCCCATTTGAAGAAACAATCGAATCCACACTGGCAGGTGTACACAATTGTTTGTTCTGACTCACAATGCTGGCGGCAGTGTACTGCGGAATCATAAATCCGCTGTTAAGTCCGGGCGCATCAACTAGAAATGCAGGCCCTCTTAGCCCTGAAACTAATTGATAAATCCTTCTTTCAGAAATATTCCCCAGCTCTGCCATGGCAATTGCAAGGTAATCAAGCGTGAGAGCCAGCGGTTGCCCGTGGAAATTTCCTCCAGAGATGATTTTATCTGCATCCACGAAAATATTTGGGTTATCGGTCACCGAATTTATTTCGGTCTTAAAACATTTGTGAACAAAAGACAAGGTATCTTTTGTGGCTCCATGCACCTGAGGAATACACCTGAAGGAGTATGGATCCTGAACATTCTTCTTGTGTTGTTGTGAAATTTCGCTTCCTTCAAGGAACCTCCTGATTCTTTCGGCTGTTTTGATTTGTCCCCTGTGCGGCCTCACCAAATGCACAAGCTCATCAAAAGGGGAAGTATTACAATCATAGGCATCTACAGAAATTGCCCCAATGAGATCTGCCCAATAAGAGAGTCTGTAGCTTTCCAGCAATGCATAAATGCCGTGAGCACTCATGAACTGGGTACCATTAAGCAAGGCAAGACCTTCTTTGGATTGCAGTCGTACCGGTTCCCACTCAAACTTTTTCAAAATAACTTCTGAAGGAAAGATTTCACCTTCATAATACACTTCTCCTTCCCCAATAAGCGGAAGTGACAAATGTGCCAGAGGTGCAAGATCTCCCGAAGCACCCAAAGAACCTTGGGAATAAATCACCGGAAGAATATCATTGTTATAAAAATCTATCAACCTGTTCACCGTTTCCAGCGAAACTCCCGAATGACCATAGCTGAGCGACTGAATCTTCAGCAGCAACATCAACCTGATGATTGGTTTTGAAATTTTCTCACCCGTACCACAGGCATGAGATTTTACCAAGTTCTCCTGCAGTTGCGTTAGATTTTCTGAAGAGATCCTTACATTGCACAAAGAGCCGAAACCGGTGTTTATTCCATAGACAGGTGTCTTATTCTTTTTAATCTTTTCATCCAGATAATCCCGGGCTTTTTCAATATTTCTACGTGCTTCATCGCTTAAAGCCAGCTGTTTCTCTTGTGAAATGATTTGGTGAATTTCTTCCAGGTCTAAAACAGAAGTGGAAATATAATGGTGGTCACTCATGGTATGCTTGATTCTTAAATTTTTATTGCAGATTGCAGTAGAGCTCATGGCATCTTTTCAAGGTCTAAAAAAGCTGCGCCCAAATACTTCGCAATATCTCCGGCTAAAAGTGATGGTTCACTCATCTCTTTTGCAGCAAGGTCTCCCGAACTGCCGTGCAAATATACTCCAAAAACTGCGGCTGTTAAAGGATCGTAGCCTTGAGAAACTAATCCTGTTATAACTCCGGTTAAAACGTCCCCACTCCCGGCGGTTGCCATACCGGCGTTACCTGTACTGTTAATGTAATAATTATCTTTGGTCACAGTGATAGTACGGGAACCTTTTATGAGGAGCACAACATCATATTCCTTTACAAATTCCCTTGCTTTTTCAAGTTTTTCAAAGTCGTCATCCCAACCTCCCATCAAGCGCTCCAACTCTTTAGGATGAGGCGTCAAAATGCTATTTTTGGGTAGTTTTTTCAGTAGTTCTTTATTGGCAGCTAAAAGGTTCAGCCCGTCCGCATCTATAACCATAGGTTTCTCGGTTCTTTCCAAAAGGGCCCCAAAAGCCTGCAAGGTTTCATCCTTCTTCCCTACTCCTACGCCAAACCCAATGACCGCAGGTTTCAGGTCAAATGCAATTTCTGAAATAAAATCCTCTGCTTTATCTGTTATAACCATGGCTTCGGGAAGTAAGGTTTGAATGATCTCGTATCCGCACTTCGGCACAAAAACAGTAGCCATACCGGCTCCGGATTTCATCGCGGCAGTAGCCGTAAGGCTTATACTTCCCATTTTTCCGTAGCTTCCACCAATTAACAAAGCGTGCCCGTAAGTTCCCTTATGAGTAAAATTCTCCCTGGGCTTGTAAAAAAGTCGGGCTTCATTTTTTCTTATCAAATGAGTTTCAGTTTCGGTATTTTGCAGAAATTCTTTATCCAGCCCGATATCAAGTACTTCAAACTGTCCTGCCATTCTTCCAGTTTCGGGAAGAAAAAATGCCATTTTTGGCGATTGGAAGGTAAATGTAAAATCTGCCGCTATAACAGCATTTTTATCTCTTGTAGGTTCATCGCAAAACATACCTGAGGGTACATCTACCGAAATCACGAAAGATTGAGACTTATTGATATGAAGGACCAGATTTTTCACCCACTCATCAAGTTCACGATTCAACCCCACTCCAAAAAGGGCATCTATTACCACATCTTCTTCAGCAAGTTCAGGAAGGTCATCATCGCTCCTTAGAAGAACAGGCCATTCCTTTGTGACATCTTTTATGCGGTCATAATTCTTCAGAAAATCACTAGACCTGTTATCACTATAATTTACAATGTATACCTTCACATCATATAGATGCTGAATGAGATGTCGCGCAATAACCAGCCCGTCTCCCCCATTATTCCCAATTCCACAGAAAACCTTTACGGGTCTTTTGTTTTTTTCCATTCGGGCATGGATCTCCTCAAAAATAAGCTTACCGGCCCGCTCCATTAATTCCACTGAAGAAATATTCTGTTTCTTCATCGTTTCTTTATCGGCTGCTTTTAATTGTTCTGCTGAAAAAATTTTCATAAAGGCTGCTTTTATGGTGCTTTACAAATATAGAATTTCATAACCTCCTGAAATCAGGTTTTAGATTTTCTTCTGAAATTTTAGTCTTTTTCGGTATCATCCTTGTACAAATTGAATAAATTTGCGCAAAATTCAAGTAAACATGAAAAACACAGCCCTCACTTCTACTCATATCGCACTCAATGCCAAAATGGTTCCTTTTGCCGGTTACAACATGCCGGTTTCATATGAAGGAGTGAATATTGAGCATGAAACGGTACGAAAAGCAGTGGGAGTTTTTGATGTTTCCCACATGGGGGAGTTTCTTATTACTGGAGAAAATGCATTGGAGCTCATTCAAAAGATAAGTTCTAACGATGCTTCCAAACTTGTAGATGGAAAGGCACAGTACAGCTGCATGCCCAATAATTCCGGCGGAATTGTAGATGACCTTATTATTTACAGGTTCAATGAGGAGAAATATTTGCTTGTCGTGAACGCTTCCAATATTGAAAAGGACTGGGACTGGATTTGCCAGCACAACACCATGGATGCTACCATGCGTGATCTTTCAGACGATTATTCATTGCTTGCCATCCAGGGACCAAAAGCTGCGGAAGCAATGCAGTCATTAACTGAAGTTGATCTTAAAAATATTAAATTCTATACTTTTGAAGTAGCAGCATTTGCAGGAGCAGAAAATGTGATCATTTCGGCAACAGGCTATACCGGAAGTGGCGGATTCGAGATTTACGTAAGAAATGAAGATGCAGAAAAAGTATGGGAAAATGTATTCAAAGCAGGAGCCGATTTTGGTATAAAACCTATTGGCCTTGCTGCCCGTGATACGTTACGACTGGAAATGGGCTTCTGCCTATATGGAAATGACATTGATGATACTACTTCCCCAATTGAGGCCAAACTGGGCTGGATCACAAAATTCACCAAGGATTTCATTAATTCCAAAGCGCTTAAAAAGCAAAAGGAAGAGGGGCCTAAAAGAAAACTCGTTGGTTTTGAACTAAATGAGCGCGGAATCCCAAGACAGGGCTACGATATTGTAGATGACAATGGCAAGGTTATTGGCAATGTTACTTCAGGAACCATGTCTCCTTCCCTTGAAAAAGGTATAGGAATGGGATACGTTCCTGCCGAACTGGCCACCCCCGGAAGCAAAATAAACATCCAGGTTCGTAAGAAAAGTCTTCCTGCAACAGTGGTCAAAATGCCATTTTATAAAGGATAATTTTATTGAAGAAAATATTAATTTTAGGAGCAAGCGGCTTTATTGGCAATGCCTTATATAGAGAACTGTATCCTTATTTTGATACACACGGTACCTATTTTTCTGATAATGCCCACTTCGCCAAAAATCAAAAATTCCACCAGTTCGACCTGGCGCAGGAGAACATTCGCATTCTTTTAGAAAACCTGAAGCCTACGGTAATTGTTTCTGCAGTAAGAGGAAATTTTGATGCACAGGTGGCGATGCATTTTGAGATCATTAATTACATTCTGCAGAATAACTGCAAGTTGATCTTTCTCTCTTCGGCAAATGTTTTTGATGCTTTCACCAACTATCCTTCTTATGAATATGACAAAACCCTTTCCCAAAGCATCTACGGAAGATTTAAAATAAAGATCGAAAATGCCCTTTTACGATTACCAAACCACAAGTATGCCATCGCACGGGTTCCTATGGTCTACGGTGCTAATTCACCGAGGGTACTGGAGCTAAAAAGGCAGCTTAAAGATAATGAAGCCATAGAAGTTTTTTCAAATGTGGTGGTAAACGCGAATACCGAATCAAAGCTTACTCAGCAAATTCATTATATCATTAATCAAGATCGGCAGGGAGTTTTCCATTTGGGTAGCAATGATCTGATTCATCACAACGACCTGATAGCCGAAATATGCGAATTCCTGGGAGAAAAAAAGCCACTTCTTAAGAACGTTTATGACTCTAATTTTGATCGCTTTCTTGCTGTATTGCCCAAAGACAACCTTCTTCCTAAAAATTACCAGCTCTCTGTACAGGATGTTATCCAGAGCACCCTCGTTAACTGAGTTAATCTTTTCCTAAAGGCTTCGCCTGCTTTCGTTTTCCGAAGCTGAACTTCTTACATTTAATAGAATTCAAAACACATAATTATGAGTAAAATGACCGAGAAGCAAATAGATGAAAACCTCGATAAGCTGGAGGGTTGGGAATATAAAGACGATGCCATTCACACCTCATTCGAGTTTGAAAATTTTAAAGAAGCGTTTTCTGTGATGACCCGCATCGCTTTTGAGGCCGAGGCTCAGCAACACCACCCCGAATGGCGCAACGTGTACAACGAACTTACCATCTCCCTTTCCACGCATGATGCGGGTGGGGTTACTCATAAAGATTTTAAACTGGCCCATGCCATTGAAGAAATCGTAGATGCGGGATAAATTATCTTTTCCCTGCTTCTTCTTTAATAGAACGTTTTTTCTATTTTTGTGCAGCATTTAAGATTTAACATGGGAAGAGCATTTGAATTTAGAAAAGCGCGTAAAATGAAGCGTTGGTCGGCAATGGCCAAAGCCTTTACTCGCATTGGAAAAGATATTGTCATGGCAGTTAAGGAAGGTGGTCCAGATCCCGACACCAACTCCAGGCTACGGGCGGTGATCCAGAACGCCAAGAGCGTCAATATGCCCAAAGATAACATTGAACGCGCCATCAAACGTGCTTCAGATAAAAGCCAAGGAGACTACAAAATAGTACTTTTTGAAGGTTATGCGCCGCATGGAATTGCCGTTCTCGTGGAAACCGCGACAGATAATAACAATCGTACCGTGGCAAATATCCGCTCGTATTTCAATAAGTGCGACGGAAACCTGGGAACTTCAGGATCTGTTGAATTCATGTTTGACCACACCTGTAACTTCAGGATACCTTCTGAAGGGATTGATGCGGAAGAACTGGAACTTGAACTAATAGATTTTGGTGCCGAGGAGGTTTTTGAAGACGAAGACGGAATTTTGATTTACGCTCCTTTCGAAAATTTTGGAGCCATCCAGAAAGAACTTGAAAACAGGGAAATTGAGATCCTTTCTTCAGGATTTGAACGTATCCCGCAGGTTACAAAAAAGCTTTCGGAAGAAGACGCGGCAGATGTTGAAAAACTGCTGGAAAAACTTGAAGAAGACGATGATGTGCAGCATGTTTATCACACCATGGAGGAATCTACGGAAGATTAATGCTACTGTGCATTCAAAAATGACATTTTGAGCTGACTTTTTCAGCCATAAAATAATTCAACTGAAAAAGATTTGGGAACACCCGAATCTTTTTTATTTTAATCTCATCCCGAAAAGATCTTTCATGCAAACCGAAGCGACCAAAAAAGCAATAAAAGCTTCTTATTTCAGCATTTTTGGAAATGCGTTGCTCGCTATTATTAAAGCAATTACTGGAATTTTCGGAAATTCGTATGCTTTGATCGCCGATGCCATAGAGTCTACCACAGATGTGTTCGCTTCGGTCCTGGTTCTGTTCGGGTTAAGGTATTCTGCACGCCCCGCAGATGAAAATCATCCCTACGGTCATGGAAAAGCCGAACCTTTGATCACTTTTGCTGTGGTGGGGTTCCTGGTAGTTTCGGCGACCGTCATTGCGTATGAAAGTATTGAGCACATTCGCACTCCTCATAAAGTACCAAAACCTTATACACTCATCGTTCTGGGCGCAATTGTTATTCTAAAAGAGGTTTTTTACCGCTTTATTTCAAAAAAAAGTGATGAAACGAAAAGCAGCTCTTTAAAAGCAGATGCCTGGCACCATCGCAGCGACGCCATCACCTCGCTTATGGCATTTATTGGAATTTCCATCGCTCTTTTCATGGGAAAAGGCTACGAAACTGCAGATGACTGGGCAGCGCTTTTCGCTTCAGGATTTATTCTTTACAACGCCTATTTAATCCTGAGGCCGGCTCTGGGAGAAGTCATGGACGAGCATTTGTATGATGACATGGTAGAGGAAATTAGAGTACTTTCACAGGAGGAAACCGGTGTTATTGAAACTGAAAAATGTTTTATCAGGAAAAACGGCATGACCTTTCATGTAGACCTTCACATTGTTGTAGATGGTGAAATGAGCGTAAAAGATGGGCATGAGATTGCCCATAATCTAAAGGACCGGCTTTTGGACGCAATGCCACAAATCGCAGATATCCTCATTCATGTGGAACCAGATGATACCGAGCATTCTACCTTCCCGCGGTAAATCTCCTCCAAAAATGCCCTTTTTGCCTGCTTTTCTGAAAAATTCTTAATTTAACTTTAGCTTTTGTGTTCCCGGCTTCAGAAGTTATTTGAGTATCTTTAAACTTAAATTTAAAATAATTAATGGACGTAAGATTAGCAGTTCTCATAGATGGAGATAATATTCCTTCAGCATATGTTAAGGAAATGATGGAAGAAATCGCCAAATATGGAAATCCAACCATAAAAAGAATTTACGGCGACTGGACCAAGCCTCACCTGGCCAAATGGAAAAATGTACTTCTTGAAAATGCGGTCACTCCCATTCAGCAGTACGGGTACACACAGGGAAAAAATGCGACAGACTCCGCTATGATCATTGATGCAATGGATATTTTATATTCAGAAAAAGTCGACGGATTTTGCCTTGTTTCAAGTGATAGCGATTTTACCCGCCTGGCCACCAGGCTTCGGGAAGCCGGAATGAACGTGATTGGAATTGGGGAAAAGAAAACGCCCGATCCTTTTATTGTTGCCTGTGACCGATTTATTTATATAGAAATCCTGAAAGACCAGGGGAAAGATCAAACCAGTAAAACGAAGGAGACCAAGAAAAGTGATGTAGATAAGATCACTAGCAAAGTGGTGAGATTGATCTCTTCCACAATTTCTGACGTTGCAGATGACGATGGCTGGGCTTTTCTTGGAGATGTAGGAAGTTTGCTTCAGAAAAAACAGCCCAATTTCGACTCCCGGAATTACGGTTTTCAAAAGCTTACGCCAATGATCAATTCTATTGATAAATTTGAGATCGAATCACGAGAAAATCAGCGGGGAAAATACAAACTTATTTACGTTAGGAACAAAGAATAGGGCTATGGCCAATATCTACCACCAGGTTTTAATTGATGCCTCTAATGAAGAAATCTACGCGGCAGTGACCACCTGCCCGGGCCTTTCTCAATGGTTCATCAAGAATTGTGATGCAAAACCTGAAGTGGGATATGTCAACAGCTTTAGACGACCTAACGGAGTTACCAACCTAATGAAGGTGACAGAACTCAACAAAAATGAGTTTGTACAATGGAATTGCCAAAACGAAGCCGATGGCTGGAGCGGCACTACCCTTAGCTTCGAAATTTCGCGAAAAGGCGAACTTGGTTGTCTGGACTTCAGGCACAACGATTATAAGGACACCAATCAGTTCTATGCCATTTGTAATTATCAATGGGCGCGGCATTTAACCATGCTGAAGAACTTTTGTGAGTCGGGTAAAAACCAGCTGACGGAGGAACGAGAAAAGCTAGAAGAAGAATATGTGCGCAGGGCACATAACCCCGGAAAAAGCAGATTATAAACTATAACAAAACCTTTATTTTGAGAACAGTAAAAAGAACTTATAAAGCAGAATACCGGCCAATTGCTGATTTGATCACTTATTCTCCCATGCCCACTAGATCTTTGGAGATGATAGACCCTTTTTTGTTTTTAAATCATCACGGACCTCAAAAGTACCAGCCGCACAACAATGGTCTTCCTTTTGGTCCTCACCCGCACCGAGGAATGGAAACGGTTACTTTCATCCTGGATGGAGATATCGCCCATAAAGATTCCGGAGGAAATAAAAGTGTGATTGAAAGCGGTGGCGTGCAATGGATGACAGCGGGCAGCGGACTCATACATGCCGAGGTTTCTTCAGACAAGTTTAAGGAAGAAGGCGGTGATCTGGAAATCCTTCAGCTTTGGGTGAATTTACCGGCAGATAAAAAAATGACCCCTCCGGCCTACAAAGGTCTTCAAAAAGATAAAATTCCCATGCATTCTATGGATGATGGGAAAGTGGCTGCACAGGTAGTTTCCGGAAATCTCAATGGTACCGAAGGAGCTTTTGAAACAATGACGAATATTAACCTGAGTACAATTTTCTTTGAAGAAGGTGGTGTGTTCAGAACAGAAATTCCGAAGGAAAACAATATTTTGTGCTATGTCATCAAAGGAGAAATAAAGATTAACGGCGAAATAATTGGACCATTAAATCTGGTGGAATTCAACAATGACGGAGATGAGCTTCATATCGAATCCCTGTCTGACGCCACTTTGCTTTTTGGACATGCAACACCTTTCAACGAACCTGTAGTTGCAAGAGGACCTTTTGTAATGAATTCTATGGAAGAAATAGAACAGGCCTACGAGGATTACCAGAATGGGAAGCTGGGAAGTTGGTAAGAGCCTGTAGACTGTAAACAACCTTAAGAAAGTCCGGGAGCAGCATTTTAATAGGAACTTTCAAGCAAAAAGGGCAGAAAATTGAATTTTTCTGCCCTTTATGTTTTTAAAAACATCTCTTTAAAATGTCATTTTTGACACCCTATTCTTCCATCCTTTTCCTGTTTCCCTTTGCGTAATACTTCTGAAACCTGAAGTAAGAAACTGCACCCAGCACTGCCACGGCAGCAACCGTGTAGTATACAAAATTAGGTGTAATCACCTGGTCTCCGCTCGCATAGGAATGTAAACCTGAGAGATAGAAATTCACTCCAAAGTAGGTCATCATGATACTTGCAAAAGCGACAACCGCCATAAGGTTGAACAACCAGCGGCTACGCAGCCCCGGCACAATTCTCATGTGAATTACAAAAGCATAGACCATAATGCTCACCAGCGCCCAGGTTTCTTTAGGATCCCATCCCCAGTAACGACCCCAGCTTTCATTGGCCCATTGCCCTCCCAAAAAGTTACCTATGGTCAACATTACAAGCCCTATAGTGAGTGCCATTTCGGTAATAATGGTAATTTCTTTAATATTCAGGTCCATTTTTGCTTTATTGCTTTCGGTCGTAAAGATCATAAGTAGCAATGCCACGGCACCTAAAATCATTCCCAACGTAAATGGACCGTAACTACCAACAATAACAGATACATGTATCATTAGCCAGTAAGAATCCAGTACGGGAACTAAGTTTGCAATCGCAGGATCCATCCAGTTCCAGTGCGCAATCATAAGGATCATCGAAGTAACAAATGCTGTGGAAGCAATCGTAAGATCACTTTTTCTTCCAAAGAGCAAACCAAACAGCATAGTGGCCCAGGCTACATAGATCATAGATTCATACGCATCACTCCAGGGCGCATGGCCAGAAATATACCAACGAGCTATTAAACCTGCCGTATGCAAAGCAAACAAAATAATGATCGTAATTTTACTTACCATAATAACACCACGCATAAACTTATTGTCTTTGAAAATCTGAGCGATGACAAAAACCAGCATTAGAATACCCGCGAGCATATACATCCAGAAAAGATTTCTGAAGATGTCATATTTATTATATAGAATCTCCGTGTCTATCTTCTTTTTTGAGGGCATTACCTCACTTCCGAATTTTTTCTGAAAGCTTTTAATGCTTCCCAAAAGCTCATTGGCCTGAGAGTAGTCTCCAGACTGTTTCGCCTTTTGTAAGGCGCTCATGTACATTGGCAGGATTTGCTGCGTATACAAGGAATCCATTCCTTTAAATCCTGCTTCCATGGCTTCAGGATAGGAAACCCATTTGTTATTTTCATCACCGGGAATTGGAAAAATCCTTAAAATTTTTCCCTGTAAAGCATTGTACAAAAGGTTTACCCTACGATCTGTCTCTATAAAATCCTTCTGAAATTGATTTGGAACAGCCGCCTGGTAAGCACTTTCCAGGTAAGGACTCAATTTGTAATTCCCCTGTTGATCAAAGAAATGCGTAAGCGCAAGAAATTCTTCATCTTCTTCAACCCCGGCAATATGCCGAATACTATCATTATATTTTTTTACATAAATCAATGGTACATTGTACCAAACCGTAGGATTCTCGGTCATGGAGATCAGAATCTGGTCTGAGGTCATGCCTTCGTATTCTGCACTTTTGCTCAGCTTCCGCAGTAATTCTGAGGAATAGGTATTTACAGGCTTCATTCTTCCGCCGGCATCCTGCACAACCAGTCTTCCAAAGCTTGATGCATGCTCTGGTGAGACAACATTTGCTTTTATGACAGAATCTATTCTTGTTTTGGGAATTAGGATACTGCTATTTTGATGTTCATGAGTATCTTCCTGAGCGAATCCTGAAATACTCATGGAGAACAACGCCAGAATTGTGGTTAATTTTGCCTTTTTTGACTTCACTTTATCCAGCATTCTTTTTAATTGTCCAAATCTGGAACCGGAATCAAAAAGTATCCACATAAGACCAATGTACAAAAGTGTATATCCAATGTATGTGATCCAGGTTCCCCAGAAATCGTGGTTTACAGAAAGTACTGTCCCCTTCTCATCGGGATCAAACGAGGCCTGAAAAAAGCGGTAGCCTTTATGATCCAGCACGTGATTCATATAGATCTCATAAGGCCATGATTCCCCGTCGTCAACAACTTCTACTTTACTTTTAAATGATGAATAACTTTTCTCTGTACCAGGATATTTTTCTGCAATAAAATCGTTCAATTTTATGGCAAATGGCAATTCATATTCTATTGACCCAAAGCGAACATAAAATTCAAGTCCACCCAGGTTAAGCTTTTTTGGATCATTTATAATTCCTTTTCCTCCTAGCATGGAAACCGTTTCAGATTCACCATAACTGGAAACCCTCAGCCTGACAGCATCCTGCTGGCCCTGAGACTTCTCTTCTGTAGGTACGATATCATAAACGCCTTTCACAACAGGATCTGGCAATACAAACTGCATTCCCGCCATATTGTAAAGAGATCTTAATTGCAGGGTTTGAATACTATCTGCAGATACATCGCCCTTATGTTGATCGGCCATTCGCATGTAAGTACCTTCAAATGGAGAGGATATTTTATATTCGCCATTCTCCAGGCTGATGTTTATTGCTCCTTCCCTGGGATTGTTGAAGGTGAAAATGATGTTGTGTATATTGGAAGCTTCGCCTTCCTTCAAATAATGATCATGCCGGTTCCCACCACCTGCTTCGACTATTTTCAAATAATTTTCTCCCGCAGGATCTTCCACCAGGCCTTCTTCGGCTCCATGAATAAATTCGAGAACTTCAATTTGAACCGGCTGGCCGTTATAATCTGTATGAAAAAAGAAGTCATTTGCGGCTCCCGGAGCCAGTAAAACTTCTTCCTGAACTACTCTTCTTCTCGGTTGCCCGTCAATTTCCCCATCAATAAAAGTGGTTATATAGGTTTTTTCTGAAAGAAATGTGTTTTCTGTTGCACCTTCACGAATGGGCATTACGCCTTCATAACTTATATAGCGGGTAACAAATGCTCCCACCAAAATAAATATGAAAGACAGGTGAAGTAATAAGGTAGACCATTTTTCTCTTTTGTGAAGCCGGTAACGCACAATGTTTCCGGCAAAATTGATCACAAAAAATACCATGATCATTTCAAACCAAAGAGCGTTATATATCCAGACTTTAGCTGTTGCTGTATTGTAAAAGTTTTCAATGAAAGTTCCCACGCCCAGCGCAATAGCAAAAACGACAAACAGAACAGCCATCAAGCGGGTCGAGAATAGAATAGAAGCGAGTTTTTTCTGCATTTGGGAGTACTTTTAAATCGGTGCGAAATTAACGATTTTTAACTGTTTAACCGTCCAATTTCTAGCAGTATTTATGCCAGAAGTACATTAATTTTTAAAAGCTTATTTTTTTGGTATTTTAGCCGAATGATTAAGGTTGTACTTTTAGGCACCGGAAATGTGGCTACACACCTCTTCAGGGCATTTTTAGCCACTGAAGAAGTGCGTGTTGAGCAGGTTTACAACCGTTCTCCGGAAAGTCTTTCAAGGTTCAAAAATGACACTTTCGTCACCACTTCCCTGGAAGAATTAAAACCGGCAGACATTTACGTGATCGCTTTAAAAGATGATGCCATTGTAGCAGTAGCCGAAAAACTTCAGCAGCAGCAAGGCTTGATCGTTCATACCTCAGGCGCTGTTCCGCTGGATGCTTTAAATGGCTGTCGCAGAAGCGGGGTCTTTTATCCGCTGCAAACCTTTTCAAAAGTCCAGCCGCTGGATTATTCTGAAATTCCGTTTTGCCTAGAAGCAAAAGACGAAAAAGACCTGGAAATATTAAAAAGCCTGGCTGAATGGATATCAGGAAAGGCATACGAAGTTTCTTCAGAACAGCGAAAAAAGCTACATTTAGCCGCTGTTTTTGTCTGCAATTTTGTGAATCATCTATATACAATTGGGGAGGAAATTTGCACAGAGAATAAGCTTCCTTTTAATATTCTGCAGCCTTTAATTTCGGAAACAGCACAAAAAATTACTCGCTCTTCTCCTGCAGATGTGCAGACAGGACCGGCAAAAAGAAATGACCTATCTACAATAGAAACACACCTGGAACAGTTGTCGTCCCAGGAAAATAAAGAAATA
Source organism: Salinimicrobium maris (assembly GCF_049680855.1). NCBI lineage: Bacteria > Pseudomonadati > Bacteroidota > Flavobacteriia > Flavobacteriales > Flavobacteriaceae > Salinimicrobium > Salinimicrobium maris. The sequence goes on from NZ_JBMPGS010000002.1 coordinate 687,214, forward strand.
TACCAGGTTTTAACCCGGGCAATTCAAACTTCACATGGAAAAAAGCTATAAAGAATTCCTTTCCCAAATCACCACATTTATATTTGACGTTGATGGCGTTTTAACTGATGGTTCCATCCAGATAAGCACAAATGGCGAGCTCTTACGAACCATGAATATCAAAGACGGTTTTGCAATGAAACATGCCCGGGAACAGGGATATACCATTTGTATCATTTCTGGCGGAAAAAATGAAGGCGTAAGACATCGCTTGAAAGGATTGGGTATAACAGATATTTACCTTGGCTGTCCCGACAAAGTGGAACAAATGGAAGAATTTTTCGATATTTATGAAATCGCCCCGGAAAATGTACTTTATATGGGAGACGACCTCCCAGACCTTTATTCCATGAAACTGATTGGCCTGCCATGCTGCCCGCAAGATGCCGCTTCAGAAATAAAGGAAATTTCAAATTATGTTTCTCATAAAAAAGGGGGAAAAGGTTGTGTACGCGACGTGATCGAACAGGTGATGAAAGTGCAGGGAAAATGGATTGAAAACGAATCATGAACTGGCTTTTACTCGTCATAGCAGGTTTATTTGAAGTCGGTTTTGCCACATGTTTGGGCAAAGCCCGGGAAACCGCTGGCAATACTGCTCTTTTTTGGATGTTGGGCTTCTTTTTATGCCTTTCGATAAGCATGACGCTGCTGTACAAAGCCACGCAGACTCTTCCCATAGGTACTGCTTATGCCGTCTGGACAGGAATTGGAGCTTTGGGAACCGTCCTGGTCGGGATTTTTGTTTTTAAAGAACCCGCGGGATTCTGGCGGTTGTTCTTCCTTTTCACATTGATAGTTTCTTTAGTAGGATTAAAATTTGTCTCAAATTAAATCTATGCTGATAATGCCATTTTTGAGACTTATAAGGTGGCCCAATCTGCTTATGATCCTGCTTACCATGATGCTGGTCAAATACATGCTGTTTGCACCTTTTGATCTTGCTGTTACCCTAAACTGGTTTGAATTTGCATTACTTGTGATCTCAATGATCTCTCTGGCGGCAGCAGGGAATATCATTAATGACATTCATGATGTAAGGACAGACGCTATTAATAAACCTGAGAAATTAATAATTGGAAAACAGATTTCTGAAGCAAGCGCTTATAACTGGTTCATTGGACTGAACATTTTAGGGGTTGGAATTGGTTTTTATTTATCGAACATTGTTGGGCAACCCTCTTTTACAGTGCTTTTTATTATTCCTTCGGCACTGCTATACCTCTACGCATCTCATATTAAAAGAACCATCCTGGTGGGCAATCTTGTTGTGAGCATCATGGTGGGAATGATCGTGGTAATGCCGGGGATTTTTGATCTTATCCCGGCCATTACTCCGCAAAACAGAAGTACCCAACGTGTCATTTTTTTCATTCTTACAGATTACGGAATCTTTGCTTTTATGGTGAATTTTCTTCGGGAAATGGTAAAAGACCAGGAAGATGTACGCGGTGATTATAATGCCGGCATGCAAACGCTACCCGTGGTTCTTGGAAAAGAAAGAACCAATAAAATCATATTTTTGACATGCCTGCTTCCCGTTGCAGGTGTTCTTTATTATATTTATGAGTACCTGTATGTGAATTCACTGGCGATGGCTTATGCGCTGTTTTTGATCTTTGGCCCTTTACTTTATTTTCTCGCAAAGATCCTAACCGCTTCATCAAAAAAAGATTTTCGACGGTTAAGTCTGCTGCTGAAAATTGTGCTCGCCTTCGGATTATTATCTATAGGATTGTATAAATTTATTTTACTCTAATTATGCTGAAAGAAAAACTGAAAGATTACAATATTATCCTTGCTTCGGCTTCACCACGTCGCCAGCAATTCTTCAAAGAGCTCAACCTTGATTTTGAGATTCGGCTGAAACCTGTGGAGGAAAATTTTCCGAAGCATTTAATAGGTTCAGAAATAACCGATTTTTTAGCAGAATTAAAGGCTGAACCTTTCAAAAATGAGCTTTCTACCGGCGATATCCTAGTTACAAGTGACACGATCGTGTGGCATGAAGGCAAAGCCATGGGAAAACCCGTAGATGCCGCGCAGGCACTAGAAATGATACAGTCTTTATGTGGAAAGACGCATGAGGTCATTACTTCGGTTTGCTTTACAACTCCCGAAAAATCCAGAACCGTAAATTCTACCACCAGGGTTAGCTTTAGTGAACTTTCCAAAGATGAGATCATGTATTACATCAATGAATACAGACCTTTTGACAAAGCCGGAGCTTACGGAATCCAGGAGTGGATAGGCCTTATAGGGATTGATCATATTGAAGGGAGCTATTTTAACGTAGTGGGATTACCTACCAATCTTGTTTACAAAACCCTGCTCGAAATTATCGATTAGCCATGAAAACTTCGGCATATCAAGTGCGTTAGAGATTGAATATTGAATATCTTTGCGGCAAAGTACGTTTCACGAATGAGAGCATACCTGGTCGAAAATCAGAACGAAATAATCTACACCATTCTCATCTTGTTGGTGTTGGTCATTTTCAGAAATATTTTAAAGCGATCTGCCAACCGAATTGGGAACAAAAGTGAAATTCACGTAACTCGTATCAGGTTGATGTTCAAATACATCAACATCCTGGTGACCATTATTGCTGTTTTTGCACTTGCACTCACCTGGGGTTATGCTGCAAGTCAGCTTGCGTTAGTATTCTCTTCCGTTTTTGCAGTCATTGGCGTGGCAATGTTCGCGATCTGGTCTATTCTCAGCAATATTACGGCAGGGATCATCCTGTTCTTTTCTTTTCCGTACAAAATAGGAAGTAAAATAAAGATCCATGACAAAGATCTTCCGGTAGAAGCTGTTATTGAAGATATAAGAGCGTTTCACCTTCACCTTCGAACAATGGAAGGAGAACTTATTACTTACCCCAACAACCTCATCCTCCAAAAGGCGGTTTCCCTTATAGAAAAGGAACATTTGCCAGATGAAGGAAAAGACGCATTGTAACAAATTTGTGAAAAGAGACTGCAGAAAAGGGAATCTTATTATATTTGGTAGGATTCAGAAATAAACCCTTTTCATGCGTAAGATCTTCGCCCTTTTTCTAATACTCTTTTCAACCGCCTTACAAGCTCAACAGCCCGAAAAATTAAACTCTTCCGAAATTTTTAAAAAGATCCAGAAACTCAACTTTTTGGGTACTGTATTATATGTCGCGGCCCATCCCGATGATGAAAACACCCGGCTTATCTCCTACCTTAGCAATGAACTGAATGCCACTACCGGTTATCTTTCTTTAACCCGCGGCGATGGCGGACAGAATTTAATTGGTCCGCAGCTTAGGGAATTGCTGGGCGTTATTAGAACCCAGGAGCTTCTTGCCGCCCGAAGAATTGACGGCGGAGAACAATTTTTTACGCGCGCCAATGACTTTGGTTACTCAAAACACCCCAATGAAACCCTGGAAATATGGAATAAAGAAGAAGTTCTAAAAGATGTTGTGCGTACCATTAGAAATTTCAAGCCAGATGTGATCATTAACCGGTTTGATCATACCACTCCCGGTTCTACGCACGGTCACCACACCTCATCGGCTATGTTGAGTGTGGAAGCATTTAAACTTGCAGAAGAAGATTTTCAAACGATGGAAGCAGGAGAACCCTGGCAGCCAAAAAAGCTGTTTTTCAATACTTCTCCCTGGTTCTATGAAAGCCAGGAAGCTTTTGAAGCTGCAGATAAATCAAAGTTCATATCTTTTGACACGGGACAGTATTTTCCGTTACTGGGCTTATCGAATACAGAAATTGCTTCACTTAGCCGCAGCCAGCATCGTTCCCAGGGTTTTGGAAGTACCGGTTCCCGCGGAAGCCAAACAGAATATATTAAATTAATTGCCGGGGAGCATCCCAAAAACAACGGGAATTTATTTGAAGGAATTAATACCAGCTGGAGCAGGATCAAAGGCGGAAAAGCCATTGGAGATATCCTTCAAAAAGTGGAAAAAAATTATGATTTTCGGAATCCTGCCGCAAGTGTTCCTCAACTTGTAAAAGCATACAAGCTTATTGAAGATCTGGAAAACCAGCATTGGAGAGAATTAAAGTCTGAACAAATTAAAGAAGTCATTGCCGCCGCCGCCGGATTGTATTTGGAAGCAGTTTCAGAAACAGCCATTAGCACAAGAGGCGAAGAAGTGAAATTACGCTTAGAAGCCATTAACCGCAGTTCAGGAAAAATGGAACTTAGGACCATTATTGTCAATCCCATAAACAACAGCATTTCACCTTCAAAAATGCTGGGCAACAACCAGGACTGGCAACAGGAAATTACTATTAAAATACCAGATTCTGCAGCATATTCGAGTCCGTATTGGTTAGAGGAAGAAGGAACTTTGGGATTGTATAAAGTAGAAAACAAAGAACTCATTGGCCTGCCGGAAACTCCGCAACAGTTTAGTGTAACCTTCAATGTAGACTTCAACGGGACCAGCATTCCATTTACAAGAAATATTGTTTATAAACAGAACGATCCTGTCTTCGGGGAAATGTATCAGCCGTTTGAAATCGTTCCTGAAGTTTCAGTTTCCCTCGCAAATGATGTGGAGATCTTTGCAGATAGTGCATCTAAAATGATACCCGTCACTGTAAAAGGTTCTAAAAATGGCATTTCCGGAAGCTTATTTCTAAAGCATTCTCCCGGCTGGAAAGTTTCCCCTGAATCTTATGATTTTCTTCTTTCTGAAAAAGGAGAAGAGCAAACCTTCATGTTCAAAGTAACGCCGCCGGCAGAACAGGAAGAAACGACGATTTCTCCCCAAGCCGTAATAGATGGAGAGCATTTTTCAGAAGAAATTGTAACGATTGATTTTGAACATATTCCGCTTCAAACCCTGGTGTTACCCTCTAAAGCAAAAGTGGTAAAACTGGATATCCAAAAAAGGGGAAATTTGATCGGGTATATTTCAGGTGCGGGAGATGTGGTTCCGCAGGCACTAGAGCAAATCGGTTACAGAGTGGAAAACCTAACTGTAGAAGAAATTTCCGAAGAAAATCTCCAAAGGTTTGATGCCGTTGTGATGGGAATTAGGGCTTACAACGTGTTGGAGGATTTGAAATACCGCCAGGATGAGCTTTTCAATTATGTAAAGAACGGCGGAAATATGATCGTACAGTATAACACAAACCGCGGCATGGTGACCAATCAACTGGCTCCTTTTTCACTGGAACTTTCAAGAGACCGGGTAACAGATGAAAATGCCCCCGTCGAATTTCTTGTACCTCAACATCCTGTTTTGAATTCCCCAAATAAGATCACTGCTGAAGATTTTAGCGGATGGGTACAGGAGCGCGGATTGTATTTTCCCGATGCCTGGGCGCCGGAATTTACTCCGGTTCTTTCTATGCATGATGAAGGTGAAACGCCAAAACAGGGCAGTTTGCTTGTCGCGCCTTTCGGAAAAGGTTATTACATCTACACCGGGTTAAGTTTTTTCAGGGAATTTCCTGCGGGAGTGCCGGGCGCTTTCAGGCTTTTTGCCAATATGATCTCCCTTGGGAAGGATGAAATAAATGAAAACCAGTAAACTTAGATAAGGCAACTTTTAAATTTAGAAAGATCACTTGTGGAAATGAAAAACCAGGATTCAGAAAATACTAGTTCCCGACCGATCTTACCAGAAAAGCCGGAAAAATACCGCTGGAAAAAATCTTATACGATGGTGCTCATCGCAAATACGGCCTATATTCTTTTGTTTTATTTTCTAATGAACATGTTCTCATAATATGCAGGAAATCGACTGGATCATTCTTATAGGCACCCTTGTTTTCATAGCGGGTTATGGAACCTATAAAACCCGTGGCAGCAATAATGTCCAGGACTACATTAAAGGTGGAGACAATACCAAATGGTGGACCATTGGGTTATCTGTCATGGCCACGCAAGCCAGTGCAATCACCTTTCTTTCCACTCCCGGCCAGGCATATCATGACGGGATGGGATTTGTTCAGTTTTATTTTGGTTTGCCAATTGCCATGATCATCATCTGCATGGTATTTATTCCCATTTACCACAGGCTCAAGGTTTATACAGCATACGAGTACCTTGAATCGAGATTTGACCAGAAAACCAGAACTCTTACTGCACTGCTTTTTCTTACCCAACGCGGACTTTCGGCCGGGATTACAATTTTTGCACCCGCCATTATCCTTTCTGCCGTGCTGGGCTGGGACCTTACCACGCTCAATATTCTTATTGGAGTACTGGTCATTATTTACACGGTTTCGGGAGGAACAAAAGCTGTGAATGTGACTCAAAAACAGCAAATGGGCGTCATATTCCTGGGAATGTTCACCGCCTTCTTTTTAATCCTGAGTTATCTTCCCGAGGAAATTAATTTTACCAACGCACTTAATATTGCCGGTGCCAGCGGAAAGATGGACATTCTTGATTTTTCCTTTGATTTTGAAAACCGCTACACGTTTTGGAGCGGCATCATAGGCGGTACTTTTCTTGCCCTCTCCTATTTTGGTACAGACCAAAGCCAGGTGCAACGGTATCTCTCCGGAAAAGATGTGCGTACCAGTCAGCTGGGACTTATTTTCAACGGACTTCTAAAAGTTCCCATGCAGTTTTTTATTCTGCTGGTAGGAGTCATGGTTTTTGTTTTTTACCAGTTCAACGCTGCACCGTTAAATTTCAATCCTGCGGCTACAGATGCAGTTCATGAATCTCAATATTCTGAACAGTACCAGGATTTGGAAAGGGAATTAAAAGAGATTCAGGAACAACAACAAACCAGGACCCTTCAGTTTGCAAGAGGTTCCAAAAATGCCATTTCTGAAGGTAATTATAAAAATGAAATGCTTCAGCTGAACAAGTTGGAAATTGAAAAAAGGGAACAAGCCCGCACTTTAATTGCAGCGGCCAGTGGGAAAGTGGAAACAAATGATAAAGATTATGTTTTCATTCATTTCATCCTGAACAACCTTCCGCGGGGATTGATTGGTCTTTTACTGGCGGTAATTCTTTCTGCGGCCATGTCTTCAACCGCTTCAGAATTAAATGCGCTTTCAACCACCACCATGATCGACCTTTACAAAAGAAATATACATGGAAAATCTGAAGATCATTACGTAAAAGCTACAAAATGGTTCACTTTGGGCTGGGGTGTGATTGCCATTGCTTTTGCCAGTATTGCTGATCTTTTCGACAATCTCATTCAGCTTGTAAATATTATTGGTTCCATTTTCTACGGGAATGTGCTTGGTATTTTTCTTTTGGCTTTTTTCATTAAAGCGGTACGGAGTAATGCTGTTTTTACAGCAGCCATTATTACGCAAATTATCATTATTATAATTTGGTGGGTAGATGTAATGCCATACCTATGGCTCAACCTGGCAGGATGTGGATTAGTAATGGGAATTGCCTTTCTCATACAGGCATTCACTCCGCCACAGGAAAATAATTTAGCAAATGCAGAATAAAACAATTAAATGGGGAATTTTAGGTCCGGGAAAAATTGCAGGAAAATTTGCCAAAGGCCTTCAGGAAGTTAAGAACGCCGAACTCTATTCTGTAGGCAGTAGATCTTTGGAAAGGGCGCAAGGTTTTGCACAAGAATGGAGTGCCAAAAAGTTCTTCGGATCTTATGAGGAGATGCTGAAAGATGAACAGCTGGACGTGGTATATATCGCAACTCCTCATGTCTTCCATTTTGAACATACGCTGCTTTGCCTTCAGCATAAAAAAGCTGTGCTGTGCGAAAAACCTTTTGCCATCAATAAACAGCAGGTAGAGGAAATGATTGCAACAGCAAGAAGAGAAAATGTTTTTCTGATGGAAGCTATGTGGACGCAGTTCTTACCACATTTTCAATTTGTGATGGACGTTATTAGCTCAAAAAAATATGGCAAAATTAAGAACCTCAAAGCAGATTTTGGATTTAGTGCCCCTTTTGATCCAAAAAGCCGACTTTTTGATATCAATCTTGGAGGAGGAAGCTTACTAGACATTGGAATCTACCCTATTTTTATGGCACTTAGCAGTCTGGGAAGCCCCCAGAAGATCACTGCAAATGCCACTTTTGGAGCCACAGGCATTGATGAAGACTGTGACATAATCTTTCACTATCCAGATGCTGTTACCGCAGAAATTGGCAGCAGCATAATTAAAAAAACTCCAACCACAGCGATAATTATCTTCGAAAAAGCGATTTTAACCATACATTCCAGGTTTCACGAACCTTCTTCAGTAATGATTGCTACAGAAAATGAGGAGATTGTTAAAGAATTCGGTGTCACCTCAAATGGTTATAATTTTGAAGCAGCCCACGTTCAGGAAATGTTGTACCAGGGGAGCATTGAAAGTGACCAGATGACTTTTGCAAAAAGCCTGGAACTTATTGGACTGCTGGATGAAGTTCGGAAAAAAATTCACCTGGAATATTAATTCCGTGGGAATTCTCTTCATCACCCTAAATTGAGCCGTAGTAAACTCTGCCCTTTTATAGTTTTAGCTTTTTCTTAAGAAGGAAAGCTGGAAAAGAAAGAATATATTAGTTGCCCCTAAAAGACGCTTAAAAAAGAATTTAATTTATGGTCCATACCTCCGGAGATTCGAGGGATTATAACAGCACACCAATTGCAGCAAAACATCAGGCAGCGGCTATTACCAGTACTGTGCAGGAGCCTTTGCTTGTTCTTGACAAAAACTTGAAGGTAATATCTGCCAGTATTAGCTTTTGTACCAGTTTTAACCTGGAAAATGCTTCTATTGAAGGAAAATCTTTTTTTGACCTTGGAAACAGAGATTGGGACATTCCGCAGCTTAAAGAGTTATTAAACGCAGTACTACAGGAAAATACGAGGATAGAAAACTTTGTTTTAACCCATAATTTCCCACAGCTAGGATTACGGTCCCTCCTAATAAATGCAAATGAATTCAAATTGGGTAATATAGAGGAAACACACCTGCTTTTATCCTTAAAAGATACAACCTACTTAGATGCCGGGCAACAGCAGGAAGCTTTATATTTTAACAGGTTTGGTGATATTCTCACCAATTCCCCTGCAATGATATGCATACTGAAAGGGCCAAATCATATTTTCGAAATTGCCAATGAAATGTATCATCAGCTCATTGGGAGAGACAATATCATTGGCAAGACGGTAAAGGAAGTCTTACCGGAAATTGAAGGCCAGGGTTTCCTTCAGATGTTAGATAAGGTGTATTCTTCTGGTGAACCCTTTATAGGAAATGAAATACCTATAAAATTGGATGCGGGCGAGGGAACACTAAAAAATTCTTATCTCGATTTCGTTTATCAGCCTATCCTGGATTCCAAAGGTGAGGTGGAAGGTATATTTGTACATGTAGTTGATGTAACTGAAAAAGTAGAATCCAGGAAGAAAGTAGAAGAGAACGAAAGTCTCCTTAAGGAAATGATCGATACGGTGCCTGCTATTATCTGGATCACAGATAAAGATGGGCGCAGCACATATTTAAACGAGAACTGGTACGAATATACCGGGCAATCTACTAAGGACGCTGAAGGTTTTGGATGGCTTAATGCCGTCCATCCGGAAGACAGGTTAAGTGCCGAAGAACAGTTCAAAAAAGCAAATGACAATCAAACGGCGCTTAGTATCAATTATCGATTGCGAACAAGTGAAGGAGACTATAGGTGGGTTATGGACAGGGGTCAGCCAAAATTTCTAAGTGATGGCACCTATGAAGGTATTGTTGGTACTGTAGTAGACGTGCATGAAGAAAAAATTCAGGAACAGCTTATCCGCGAAAAAGAGCATAGAATACGTAGTATTGTTGAAGAAGCCACTGTGGCGACCGCTGTATATACGGGCAAGGACTTAAATATAGAACTGGCCAATGATGCCATGATAAAACTGTGGGGGAAAGACCCTTCTGTGATAGGCAAAAATCTTGAAGATGCTTTACCCGAGCTGGAAGGACAGCCTTTCATTGGTCTGCTCCAGGAGGTTTATTCTACCGGTGAAACTTATTGGGGAAAAGAAGACAAAGTAGATTTGATGATTGGTAACAAGCTGCAAACCGGCTATTTTAACTTTACCTATAAGCCTCTGCGTGATGAGAAAGGGAATATCTATGGCATTTTGAATATGGCCATAGATGTCACTGAAATGGTGAAATCAAAAAACCTCCTTAAGGAAAGTGAATCCTATTTTAGGCAAATGGCAGACCTGATGCCAGATAAGGTTACAAATACCGACCCCGAGGGTAATTTCATCTACTTCAACCAAAACTGGCTGCATTACACAGGATTTACAAGTGAAGAACTTTACACCAATTTCTGGACACATCTGGTACATCCAGATGATCTCGAGGAAATGAGAAAAAACTGGAAAGAATCTTTAGAAACCGGAAATGATTTCGAAACTGAAGTTCGATATATTAACAGGTACGGGAAATACAAATGGCACTTAAGCAGAGCCGAAGCTGTTAAAGATGAGCATGGCAAGATAAAAATGTGGATTGGCACAAATACAGAAATTCACAAATTAAAAGAAGAAGAAAAGAGGAAAGAAGATTTCCTCAAAATGGTAAGCCACGAACTTAAAACCCCGGTGACTTCAATAAAGGGCTATGTACAGCTTTTACTAACGCTGCTAAATAGCGACGAGGAAATTTCAACATTTAAGCTCCCTCTAAGGCCTTCCCTTGAAAGAATTGATCATCAAATAAGTCGTTTAACCCGCCTTATTTCAGAAATGCTAGATCTTTCCCGTCTTGAAGAGAATAAGTTGGAACTTCAAAAAGAAAAATTCAGTATTAATGATCTGGTAACAGAGACCGTACAGGATATCAACTATACCAACACACAGCACCGCATAAGCATTGAACATGATTTTAAATGCGAGGTCTTTGCCGACAGAGACAGAATTGGGCAGGTCTTAATCAATTTCATCACAAATGCCATAAAATATTCGCCGGACAGTCGGGATATTGGAATCAAAATAAGCAAGTCAAAAAACAACCAGGTCTCAGTAAGTGTAAGGGACCAGGGAATTGGAATAGATAAGAAAAACCATAAGAATATCTTCAAGCGCTTTTATCGTATTGGGGGAAAAAGTGAAGAAACCTATTCAGGATTTGGGATAGGATTATACCTCGCAAATGAAATCATAGAACGTCATGAAGGGGCTATAAGCGTTAAAAGTAAAAAGGGTAAAGGCTCAGATTTTTGTTTCACATTGTCTGTAGCCAAAGAATAGTAAAATTAGAATAGAAAAATGGCTGAGAAAAAAACAATTTTGGTAGTAGATGATGATTCGGGCATTGGAGACATGCTCAAGACTTTACTGGAATTTTATGATTATGAAGTTTATGTCACTGAGGAACCAGAGAAAACTAAAACTCTTATCCAGGAGCACGATGTAGACCTTGTAATGCTAGATATGCTCATTTCTGGGGTGAACGGTACAGATGTTTGCTCGAGAATAAGAGAAAATGAAGCAACCGCAAACACGCCTGTAATTATGATGTCTGCTTTGCACAATGCGGGACCAAAATGCAAAGACGCGGGAGCTAATGACTTTATAGCAAAGCCCTTTGAAATGGAAGATCTAATCAAGAAGATCAACAGCATTTTGGAAAATCCGAACTCCTAAAATAAAAAAACTGCCTGAAAAATCTCTTTTTCTCCACCTGTCCCCGAAGCTTCGGAATTTCAGGTTCTTTTAAATTATTGGCTTAAAATCTGAGTTTTGCAATTAAACTCAGCAGACGTTTAAAAGATTTTTCAGGCAGTTTTTCTAAAAATGGAATACTATGGTTTTACATAGCTCCCCATTCTTTTAAAGAATCGGTATTCATTTTTACATAATCTTTATTTCCTGCATTTTCGGCGGCGGCCAAAGATTTTTTTGCTGTAGCAATAGCTTCATTCTTCTTGCCCATATCGGCCTCAATTAAAGATTTTCTCCGAAGCACCCAAAAAGCTTCTTCCCCTCCCATTTCCACGGCTTTTGTGATCCATTCATGAGCTTTCTTCAAATCTTTGTCGGCAGAATGATAATAACTTGCTGCTGCAAAATAATCGTTTGCTCCCGGCCCATTCATGACTTTTTCAATACTTGCCATTGTTGCAGCATCTGTAGGCACTTCAAATGGAAGAATAGCTACCTTGTTTTCCCATATGAAATTCAAATTTGCTGAATCATTTTTCAGTTCATCGATTATGATAGTAAAAGTTTCCATAGAGAAAGGCAGTTCCTCAAGTTGGGCTGTAGCCCGTAATGCTATATTTTCCTCCTTCCATTCCGCTGGTAAACCCCAGTTATTGATGTCTTTATAAAAGATCACTTCCCACTCATTTTCCTTCGGAATTGTATAAATGGAATACGTCCCCTGTTCCAGTTCCTGGCCGTCTATTGTTATTTTTTCACTGAAACTAACAGTAGTGTTCTCATTGGCACCCGTTCTCCATATTTCGTTATAAGGTACAAGGTCTCCAAAAATGGTACGACCTCTCATCCCCGGGCGTGAATATTTAACGGTAACGTCTGTAAGGCCTACCTTTTGTTCAATTTTTCCAGTGGGACTGGGTTGTGGTACCTGTACCTGGCTCATGCCCGAAAAAGAAATGAGTCCTGCGCAAAGAATTAAAAAAATGTTTTTCATGTTTAAATGTGTTGGTTTTTCCAAAGATATAGAATTCCCTCCTTCACCTAACACAGTTTTCTTATCTAGAAAACGGTGAGAAAATATTTTTTTCCATAAAAAACCTTCAAAAATAACTTTTTTAAAACATTTTCCGGGCTTCTTCTAAGTCTTCGGGAGTGTCAATACCAACACCCTTGACGCTGGTTTCCACCATTTTTATATTATGCCCATATTCGAGGTAACGAATGCATTCAATTTTTTCTGTCGCTTCCAGTTCAAGCATAGGTAACCTGTAGAAATCCATTAAAGCCTGTTTCCGAAATGCATAAATCCCAATATGTTTGAAATAAGTTACCCCGGAAGCTTTTTCCCGCGGATACGGAATTGGAGATCGCGAAAAATAGAGAGCAAAATTATCTTTGTTGGTGATCACCTTCACATTGTTCGGGTTATCAATATCCTTCTGCTGCGTTAAAGGCGTTTTTAGCGAAGCGAGGTCAATTTTTTCAGCATCGTTCCCGCGGAATACCTCTAAAACTTTTCGTAAGCTCTCGCTGTCTATCATAGGTTCATCGCCCTGCACGTTTACCACGATATCCACATCCATTTCCTCAACAGCTTCCGCAATGCGATCACTCCCGCACTCATGCTCCTTTTTTGACATGAGGGCATTGCCACCAAAAGATTTTATTTCCGAAAAAATGATATCACTGTCGGTTACTACATAAACTTCTTCAAAAAGAGAAGTGTTGACGGCGGCTTCATAGGTTCTTCTAATCACGGTTTTCCCATGTAAATCCTGCATTAATTTCCCCGGAAATCTTGCCGCAGCATATCTTGCAGGGATCATGGCTATTATTCTTAATGGTTTTTTGTTCAAAACAGTAAAATTTATTTAAAAGAGCTTTTAAAATGCCATTTTTAAATGGCCAATTTTCAGGAATTAACAATTAATCCAGCTCAAAAGAGTCATTTTTAAAACCTATTAGATAAAGTTTTTCCTTGGCTCGTGTAACAGCTGTATAGAGCCAGCGCAGGTAATCTTTATCAATTCCATTGGGCAAATAAGGTTGCTCCACAAATACCGTGTGCCACTGTCCTCCTTGTGATTTATGACAGGTCATCGCGTATGAAAATTTAATTTGAAGGGCATTGAAGTATCTGTTGTTCTTCACCTTTAGGAATTTCTTATATTTCGTAGTTTCCTCTACATAATCTTTCATTACTTCCTGGTAAAGCGCATTTGATTCTTCATAGGTGAGAGATGGATTATTACTTTCTAGCGTATCTAAAAGTACCACCGTTTCAAAGGGTTTCATGTTTGGGTAATCCACCATTTGCACCTTCACCTCGGCAAATCTAAAACCATACAATTCCTTGATCGCAAAGATTTCAAGCACTTTAACAATATCTCCATTCGCTATAAAACCCGCTTCGCTGTTGGGCTTGATCCAAAAATAGTTGTTCTTGACCACCATAAGATAATCTCCGGCAGAAATTTCTTCTTCCTGAAACAAAATCCTATTACGAATTTGCTGGTTATACATATTCGCTCTTTTATTTGACCGAACGATAATGGTCGTATCCTCGTGGCCCAGATTTCGGTAGGAATCTTCAATGGCTTCCATTATTTCGTGCCCGTCGATAAGCCTCACTACATCTTTTTGAGTGGTAAGCTGAAATTTAAATGATTCATAAAATTCCTCCCGCAGGGCTTCCCGAATTAGTGTGGCGTTTAAGAGAATATCGCTTTCCTCGCTTTGCCGTACTACCTCATCGAGTTCAATATGAGTGACTTCCTTGTTGTAATTATTCTGAAGTTTTTGTTCTTCCAGTGCAGGGCTCACTTCCAGTTTAACTGGCGGCAACTGCGCGGTATCTCCCATGAGAATGAGCTGGCATTTGTGCCCTGAATAAACGTACTGAATCAAATCGTCGAGCAAAGAACCATTTTCAAACATTTTGGCATCATTATTCACATCGGGAATCATGGAGGCTTCATCTACTATAAAAAGGGTATTTCTATGCTTGTTTGGCTGCAGTACAAATTGCACGCCCGCCCCCGACTTTTTCTTCGGAAAATAGATCTTCCGGTGAATTGTATGGGCTTCCCTTCCAGAGTAATTTGATATCACTTTAGCGGCCCTTCCGGTGGGAGCAAGCAGCACTCCGCTCTTTTTTACTTTCCATAAATTCTTGACAAGCGAACTTATTATGGTTGTTTTTCCAGTTCCGGCGAAGCCTTTAAGAAGAAAAACAGCATCCTTTTTTTCTTCAATAACGAAAGATGAAAGCTGTTGTAAAGCAATGTCCTGCTTCATCTTAGCTTCAAAACCAAGGTCTTTAATAAGTAAATTGTAGAAAGATCCGGCAGTCAATATCTCCATAAGTGCGTGTGAAATCTCAAAGATACTAATGATTTTTAGCAGAGAAACTTTTGCGAATAAAAAAAAGTTGTAGATTTGCGATGAACACTTATTAACTAAAATTTCACAAAGCATGAAACTTGTAATTCAATTACTTCTTTGGATTATTATCGTAGTCCTGGGATATCTTGTATTCAACGCAGTTTACGAGCCTATCCAATTCAATAAAATTAAAGAAAAGCGTTATGCTAAAGTAATTGAAAATCTTAAAGACATAAGAGCAGCCCAAATGGCTCACCGCCAGGTTACCGGAAGATTTGAAGAGGACTTTGATGATTTGGTAAGCTTTCTTGATACTGCCCAATATACCCTTACTCAACGTCGTGACACTACTTACCTTGACGAGGAATACCGAAGAACTTATGGAGTTGACAGGGAAGTGGAAGATGTAGTGATCGATACTTTAGGGTTCGCATCTGTTAAGGATTCTCTGTTTGGAAACAGCGACCGTTTTAGAACAATGATGAATGTTCCAATTGAAGGTGTAGATGCACAATTCGAGATGGACGCCGGTACAGTTACGAAAAATGAAAGTCAAATTCCTGTTTTTGAAGCCAGGATTGCTAAGAGCGTAGTACTTCATGATCTTGACAGGGAACTGGTAATGCAGGAAGAGGAAATAGTAGGTGTCGATGAAGTACCTGGAGCATTTTTATCTGTCGGCTCGATGAATGAAGTTAAGACGAGCGGGAACTGGCCATTAAGGTATGGGGATAACGAATAACCGCAAAGAAATAAAAAATATAAAGATGTCCATTCAGGTTAGCCTGAATGGACTTTCTTTTTGCGCCCTGGACAGGGAGCGAAACGCTGTAGTTTTCCTTAAACAACTGGATTTCGAAAAAAAATTGAATCCTATTGAAGTTTTGGCGCAAATTGAGAAAGTGTACTCGAAAGAGGCTTTCCTTCAAAAAATTCCGGGGGAAGTAGAGGTGCTGTTTTCAAATGATCTTTACACCATTGTGCCCGAAGAATTGTTTAGCGAAGAAAATGCTTCAGATTATTTGAAATTCAATACCAAGATTCTGGAAACAGATTTTGTTGCACATGATTACCTCAAGGAAACCGGTCTGGTAAATCTTTACATTCCGTACACCAATATCAACAACTACTTTTTCGACAAATACGGGGAATTTGAATATAGGCACAGCACCACCATTCTTGTAGAAGAATTTCTCAAAAAGAACAGTCACCAAACTGGGGAAGCAAAAATATTCCTGAATAATTATGCTTCGGGATATGATCTAATTGTAATTCAAAACGGCAAATTACTCCTTACCAATTCCTTTACCTGCGAGACTAAAGAAGATTTCATCTATTACCTCCTTTTCACTGCAGAACAGCTGGAATTAGATCCTGCTACCTTTGAACTCATATTACTGGGAGATATTTCAGAAGAATCTGAAGAATATAAGATAGCCTATACCTACGTTCGAAATATTTCCTTCCTGCCTACAGCTTTTGGTTTTATTTTTGAAGCCGAAGGCACACTGCCAATAGGTTATAAATTTTTTACATTATTTAAATCACTTCAATGAGAATTGTTTCAGGAATTCACAAAGGGAAAAAGATTTTTGCGCCAAAGAAGCTGCCGGTACGCCCCACGACAGATTTTGCAAAAGAAGCCCTCTTTAACATTCTGAACAACCATTACCATTTTTCGGCCTTGACGGTACTCGATCTTTTTAGCGGCACCGGCAATATCGCCTATGAATTTGCTTCCAGAGGAGCAGAATCTATAGTTGCTATAGACGGCCACTATGAATGCGTAAAATTTATCAACAAAACTTCTGCAGAACTTGAAATGCCCATAACTACTGTAAAGAGCGATGTGCAGAAATATCTTTCAGGAACGCCTTTTACTTTTGACATCATTTTTGCCGATCCTCCTTACAACTTTGATCTTGAATCTTTACAAAATATGGTGAGTACCACCTTTGAAAATAAGCTTCTAAAAGAGGAAGGAGTGCTTATTATAGAGCATTCAAAGAAGATGGACATGTCTACCGTTCCTCATTTCACCGAAGCCCGAAAATATGGAAATTCTGTTTTTAGTTTTTTCTTTGTAAATTAAACTCATGACTGCTTACATCAAGACGGTTGAATTATCATTCGTGGTTCTGCGCTTTCACGAAGGCTTTGTGGTGGCCCGCATCAAAAACGGCGTAGTATTGGATCATGAGAAACTTGATGAACTATTGAGAACTGTACAGAAATTTTTTAATGGCAAAAAGCACGTTTACATTTCAGAGAGAATAAACGATTACAATGTTGACCCATTAATATATCCACAACTTGTGCAGGAAAAAACGCTTAGCGGCATCGCAATTATTTGTAAAACAGCTGCAGCTGTAAAAGGCGCCAATTTCGAAAAAAAGTTTTCCAAAGTACCTTTTGAAGTCTTTATGGAATTTGAAGACGCACGGGAATGGGCTCTGGAGCTTTTGAAAAAATAAAAAAGCAGGCCTATAAGCCGGATTTTGTCTCCTAAGACCCGATTATTACCGGAAAGGATCCTTATCATTTATCTAAGATTACTGTTACCAGCAACCTTTAGCTGCCTACCCTCCGGCAACGGACGGGCAATCCTTAAATGCCGGTATACATGGCATTGCACCGCATAGAGTTTACCTGGTTTCACTACAGCATTACCTGTACATTCTTTCTGTTGCACTTGTCCTGGCCTCACGACCGGTGGGCGTTACCCACTATGCTGCCCTACGGTGTCCGGACTTTCCTCCCTCCCGCCCCAAATAATCTTGGGACGGGACAGCGATAAGGCGACCTGCTTTGCAGCAAATATACTACAGAAATACCATTTTTGAAGCTTCTGAATATTTCTTATTCCAAAGAATCGCTTCAGAAACTATCATTTTCGAAACACCCGTGTTGTCATCACGTTCATCTAATCTAGAGCTGCAGTTCATATCTCTATTAACCAGTATTTGTGGATAAAATAAAAGCTTTGTTCCCCTACTTCGCATTTGTATTTTTATATTTGCCCTGATAAAGAATTTCAATGGAGCATTTTGTAGTATCGGCGAGAAAATATCGCCCTCAAACCTTTAAAGATGTGGTGGGCCAGCAGGCGATCACCAACACATTATTGAATGCCATTGAACATGATCATTTGGCACAGGCACTGCTATTTACAGGCCCCCGCGGAGTGGGAAAAACTACCTGCGCCCGTATTCTTGCCAAAAAGATCAACCAGGAAGCCACCGAAAATCCGCAGGAAGATTTCGCTTTTAATATTTTTGAACTGGATGCCGCTTCTAACAACTCTGTAGATGATATTCGAAATCTTATCGACCAGGTAAGGATTCCGCCGCAGGTTGGAAAATACAAAGTTTATATCATTGATGAGGTACACATGTTATCCCAGTCGGCTTTTAACGCTTTTCTGAAAACACTTGAGGAGCCGCCAAAACATGCCATCTTTATTTTAGCAACTACAGAAAAACATAAGATCATCCCTACCATTCTTTCCCGTTGCCAGATCTTCGATTTTAAACG
The DNA here is from genome assembly GCF_049680855.1 of Salinimicrobium maris. Taxonomy (NCBI): domain Bacteria; kingdom Pseudomonadati; phylum Bacteroidota; class Flavobacteriia; order Flavobacteriales; family Flavobacteriaceae; genus Salinimicrobium; species Salinimicrobium maris. Next base: position 705,789 of record NZ_JBMPGS010000002.1, read on the forward strand.
GATTACGGTAAAGGATGCTAAAGAATACCTAGCCTACATTGCAGAACAGGAAGGAATTGATGCTGAAGACGATGCATTGCACATCATTGCCCAGAAAGCCGATGGCGCCATGCGTGACGCCCTTTCCATTTATGACAGGGTAGTAAGTTTTAGCGGTAAGAACCTCACCCGCCAGGCGGTTACAGAAAACCTGAATGTTCTTGACTACGATACCTATTTAAGCGCAACAGATCTTATTCTGGAAAATGAGATCCCACAGCTGCTCGTGATGTATAATGAGATTTTGACCCATGGTTTCGACGGACATCATTTTATCGCTGGCCTCGCTTCACATTTTAGAGATTTGCTGGTTTGCAAAGATCCTAAAACGGTTAATTTGCTGGAGGTTGGAGAAAATACCAAAGTGAAATACTTTGAGCAGGCACAAAAAGCTTCCACTCTTTTTCTTCTGAAAGGAATTGAGCTGGCCAATGAATGTGATCTACAGTACAAAAACAGCCGAAACCAAAGACTGTTGGTAGAGCTTTGTCTTATGCAATTAGCCTCTGTCACGTTTGACGGAGAAAAAAAAAAGGATGAGCGCTTCATAATCCCGCCGTCTCATTTTACACAGGCACCACCTCCCCCGCCGGCTTTAAAACTTTCCAGTGAAGAAAAGTCAGTAATTACCAACAATGAATATTCAGAAGGAGATGCAGCACCTTCAGGTGAATCCCAAATTCCTTCCCCTGAAGTTGGAAAATCCTCCTGCCTTCCGGAAAAAGAAACTCCCAAAGAAGTAGAAGAAAAACCGGTTCAGGAGGAAGAACCGCAGCCCGCACCAACGCCTTCCGTAGCAATAAAAACACCCAAAAAGCGGGTTTCCGGCCTCTCTTTAAAAAGTATTCAGAAGAAAAAAGAACTGGAAGCCCAGCAGCGAAAAGCTGAAAAAGAAAGGGCTGTTGAGAAAGATGAGGATTTCACCGAAGCCCAGATGCAGGAAGCCTGGAAAGAGTTTGTAGAAATGCAGCATGAAAAAGGGGAAAAAATTCTTGCTTCGATCATGGAAACGGACACTCCTACGCTTGATGGGAAAAAGATCATACTGGAGTTGCCCAACGATACCATGAAACAGGAACTGGAAAGAGCACAATACCACCTGCTGGGACACATTAAGGACAAGCTTCAAAATACCCATATTAGCCTTGAAATTAAGGTAAATGAACAGGTTGCGAAGAAATATGCCTTTACTCCCATGGAGAAATATGAAAAACTGAGAGAAAAAAATGCGCTTATTGATAAACTGCGCACCACTTTTGATTTAGATATATAATGTTAGGTTTAAAACTTCCCACAGACCCAAGATGGGTGAATATAGTTGAGAAAAACATAGAGGAAATCCTCGTGGACCACGCCTGGTGCGAACAAAAAGCAGCTTCTACGGCTGTATCTCTTATTGTCACGTATCCTGAATATTCTGAACTCGTGACCGCAATGACGGCTTTGGTAAAAGAGGAAATGAGTCACTTTAAAATGGTTCACGAAAAGCTGCTTGAAAGAGGGCTGACTTTAGGAAGGGACCGAAAAGATGAATATGTGCTTCAACTGCTCAAATTTTTTCCAAAAGGAGGCAGCAGGTTGACAAATCTTACGCATCGCCTGTTGTACGCAGCCCTTATTGAAGCCCGCAGCTGTGAAAGGTTCCGGTTGTTGTCTGAAAAGTTAAATGACAAAGAACTGGCAGAATTCTACCGAAATTTAATGGTAAGCGAAGCCAATCATTATACCATGTTCCTGAATTTCGCCCGTAAATATGGTGATCGTAAAGAAGTAGACCAGAAATGGCAGGATTTACTGGAGTATGAAGCGGGGATCATGAAAGATCTTGGAACTTCAGAACAAATTCACGGTTAAACCGGGCTCTTGTTTTCCTGGTAAAGGGATTTAATAATCCCGTCAGATAATCCTATTTTTGGAACATGTATGCGACGCGCTCGTGTCCATTTCATGGCCGAGAGATAGATTTTTGCTGCCGGCACGATCACATCTGCCCTGTCCTGGTTCAGGTTCAGTTCAGTGATCCTTTCTTCATAGGTGAAAGATTGTAATAACTGGTAGTACGAACTGAGGTAGAAAAAACTCAGAGGTTTTCCATTAGATTTTCCGCTGCTCTTAAAAATGTTATTGATATTACCACCAGAACCAATTAAATCAATTCTAGAATATTTCTTGGTTACTTGCTTTATCCAGACTTCAACCTCATTCCAGGTTTCCTGGGTTACCATATCATTGAGTAACCGCACAGTTCCCAATTTAAAAGAACGTGACGCAATGGTCTCTCCACTGGAATATAAGGTGAATTCTGTACTTCCACCACCCACATCAACATAAAGGTAAGTTTTGTCATTTTTAATGAGCGTATGAAGATCTGTAGCTGCGATGATCGCTGCCTCATCATTTCCATCAATAATATTGATCTCAATACCGGTTTTCTGCTCTATAAGTTCTGCTACCTCATTCCCGTTTTGGGATTCCCTCATGGCCGAAGTGGCGCAGGCTTTGAATTTCTCGATCCTGTGTGATTTCATGAGCAGCTTAAAGGCCTGCATGGTATCTAACATACGGTTCACATTTTCTTCAGAAATTCTTCTGTTCAGAAAAACATCGGTCCCCAACCGGATAGGCACCCTCACAAGAGACGTTTTTTTGAATATGGGCTCCCGCCCTTCCAGCTCGGTAATGGTAGAAATAAGTAACCTTACGGCATTGGACCCTATATCTATTGCAGCATATTTCTTCTGAGTAATCAAGATTTTTCTTTTTGTATTTTTCTTAAATAATAATCATACAAGGCAAATTGAGATCTTAATGCAGGTTTGTTGTTACGTTTGTATGCATTGTCCTGGTTTTCGGAAATGATCCTTGCCTTTACATTGTCTTTCCAGCATATTTCAAAAGTATCAATCAATTCCTGCTGAATGGCCTCATCATAAATGGGGCAGGCAATTTCTACCCGAAGATCAAGGTTCCTGGTCATCCAGTCTGCCGAAGAAATATAAATCTTCTTGTTTCCACCATTTTCGAAGATGTAAAGCCGTGGATGTTCCAGGAATTTATCTACAATACTTATCACCTCAATATTTTCACTCATTCCTTTAATCCCGGGGATGAGGCAACAAATTCCGCGGACGATTAATTTAATCTTAACTCCTGCCCTGCTCGCCTCATACAGCTTATCAATCATTTCATAATCTGAAAGGCTATTGAGTTTCAGTCTTATTCCTGAAGGTTTTCCCACCGCCGCGTTTTCAATTTCTGTGGTAATAAGTTTGGTGAGCGCTGAACGGGTATAATGCGGAGAAACGATGAGATGTTTATACCGGTTGATTTTATAGTTTACCTCAAAGAAGTCAAAAACCTTGTTTACCTCCTTCAAAAGCCCCTGGTCTGCGGTAAAAAGGGTATAGTCTGAATAAATTCTTGCAGTGGATTCGTTAAAATTACCGGTACTTACAAAACCATACTTTTTCAGTTTCCCCTGTTCCTGTCGTTCAATCACACAAGCCTTGCAATGTACTTTTAAACCTTTTACTCCAAAAATGAGATTTACACCTTCTTTTTGAAGCTGCTCTGCATAATTAATATTGGCGACTTCGTCAAAGCGTGCCCTTAATTCTATTTGAACCGTGACTTTTTTACCATTTTTGACTGCATTGATAAGGGAACTGGCAATGTGCGAGATCTTGGCCAATCGGTAAATTGTGATCTTAATGGACCGTACTTTAGGATCAAGTGCAGATTCCCGCAGAAACTTTACGATATAAGAAAAATTCTGGTAAGGAGTATGCAGCAAAAAATCCCTCTCTGCAATACTCTTCAATAAACTCGTTTGCAGCACCAAACCTGGGATGGAAAGTGGCTCTATAGCCTCATATAATAATTCTTCCCTTCCCAGGCTGGGAAAGTTCATGTAATCTCTTCGGTTATGGTAACGTCCGCCTGGAATAATACTATCGGTCACGTCAATCCCCATTTTACTCATCAAATAATCCAGCGTATCCTGCTCTATGTTCATATCATACACGAAGCGCACCGGTTCTCCTTCTATCCTATCCTGAACGCTGGCCGTTATTTTTTCTATAAAAGTTTTGCTTAAGTCACTGTCAATATCAAGTTCAGCATCGCGAGTAATCTTGATCATATGCGCCGTCACACTTTCATATTCAAAAATGTTGAAAATAGAATGCAAATGAAACCTGATGAGATCATCCAGCAGAATGATGTACTGTTTTTTCCCCTCCTTTGGCAGCACCACAAATCGTTCAATGCTCCTGGGGATTTCAATTAATACATATTTTTTTTCTTTAGCGTATTTAACTCCATTTCCATTTTTTACAGGTTCTTTCATGACCATTTTAACGGCCAGGTAAGCTGCACTATCCTTCAATCGTGGTAATTCCGCAAGATCGTTTAAAATGATGGTCACCAGTGCCGGACTCACCTTTTGAAGAAAAAAATTCCGAAGAAACTTCTTTTGAGAATTCGAAACCTGTTTTTCATTAATGATGAAAATGTTATGATTCTTAAGCTGGTTATGAATAGAATCCAGGATTTTTAAACTGGTACTTTGCTGCTCAATCACGACCTGCGTGATCTCTTCAAGTAAGGTACTGGCTTTATAACCACCCAAAACACTTTTACCGCCTTTACCCGCAAGATCAATTCTTTTGATCGTTGCATACCGCACCTTAAAAAATTCATCCAGATTATTGGAAAATATTCCTAAAAAACGCAACCGCTCTATAAGCGGTACTGTTTTATCTGCAGCTTCCTGTAAAACCCGTGCATTGAACTGGAGCCAGCTTAATTCCCTGTTTACGTATTCGTTGTTCTGCATAGATTACCTTAAGTTCTTTGGAAACAAATATAGGAGCGTTTTGCCATTTTTAAGATTCTTCCATGAATTAGATTCAAATTCAATGACTACAAGTCCCGTAGTGGGAACATTGCCAAAAGTTTTGTCTCCTAAAGAATTCACCAGGCTGGTCATGGCAGGATTGTGCCCAAAAACCATTAATTGTGCTACATCATCATCACAAGACTCAATGACTTCCAGCAACTCCTTCTGATTAAATGTGTACAGATCTTCTTTTATTTGAAAATGTTCATCCTCAACTTTAAATTTATTTTTGAAAATACCTGCGGTTGTTTTGGCTCTTTCAGCATAACTCGTCCATATCAAAAATGGCTTTTTTAAAACACTTTTTAAGCCTTTAATCACAAGATCAGCATCCTTGTAAGCTCTTTTCTTTAAAGGTCGTTCATCATCTGGAAGGTCCTGCTTCCATGAAGATTTTCCATGTCTTCCGAGGATGAGTTTTTTCATAATTATGGCGCTAAACGGTCTATATTCCAGTTGGTATCATTTTCCTGGGTAAAGTAAATTCTGTCATGCAGCCTGTTTGCTCTTCCCTGCCAGAATTCAAATCGGGAAGGAATTACTTTATAACCTCCCCAGTGTGGTGGTTTGGGAACTTTCTTGCCTTCATATTTTTTTTCCAGAGCCTCCAATCGTTTCTCCAGGTAATCACGCGAGGAAATTACGCTACTTTGTTCTGAAGCCCAGGCTCCTAACTGGCTGCCCCTTGGGCGCGATTTAAAGTACTGCAATGATTCATCTTCCGAAGTTTTTTTAGCTATCCCGGTAATGATCACCTGCCGCTCAGACTGCGGCCAGAAAAAAGACAAACAAACCTTTGGATTGTTAGCGATGGATTTTCCTTTTTCAGAGAAGTAATTGGTGTAAAAAGTGAATCCCTCTTGATCATACTCCTTTAATAGTACAATTCTCGACTTCGGAAATCCATCAAGACCCACAGTGGAAACCGTCATTGTGTTGACTTCTTCCACTTCGCGGCTTGCTTCTATTTCATCAAGCCAAAGTTTAAAGAGCCGAAAAGGATCTAACGGGATCTCTTCTTCTAATAGTTTATGTTTCTCGTAGGATCGTCTATAATCGTGGAGGTTATTTTTCATTACTGCAATTTAAATTATTTATGCTGAAGACTGCAATAAAGATACTGGGAATATTAGAATTCTTCAATAGATAAGGATCCAAAAAGGGTGATTAAAACTGCTTTTTTGGAAGGTATGTCGGCAGATTATTTTCTGTTATCCATATACCCAAAATCAAAACATAAAAAGTAGTTGAAATAGGGATGACAAAACTGCATCTAGGGAAAACCCCTAGTTTCATATAGAAGTCATAACAACCTGTTAATATGTATTTTGTCCGTAAAAACGCACATTACATCTAAAAGATGAATATTTCTTTTTTTTAACAGAAAATTGAAGATAGTTTTACTTCAGAAATAATGATTTCTAATGCCCTTAAAATCTATTTATGAATCTTAAAAACCTAAACCGCACCACCCGATAAATTATTGATTTTTCTCGTTTTCCCGGAAGCCCCTTCTCCACAGGATCATCAAAAATCTAACTTCTACTTCATTTTTTGGCTGGCGACAGTAAAACATACATCATGGCATATCCTATAAAAAACAATCTCAATTACTTCCTCCTGGGAATGGCAGTCCTGTTTCTTTCCAATTCAGTAAAGACGCATGCTCAAAATTACCAGGTCACTAATCTTGAAGAACTCCAGGGAACTGTAGCAAATTCTAATCAGCGATATAGCAGCAATGAAATCGAGGAGCTGGAAAAGCTGGTTTACGGTTCAAATGCAACCATTATCATAAGTAATACCGGTGCCCAGATTTTAGGAAGCGGAGTTCCTACGGTTGCCGTTTTTGATACCAATAACCTTCAGGCGCTTCAAAAATCAAATCCAGATTTCAACTCGGTAAGACTGCTAAAATTAAAAGTTGATAGTTCTGCTGATTTAAAAAGATCCATTGATCTTTCTTCACTCAATGAATTTTCGAACCTTAAGTACATTCTGATTCAGTGTGCTTTTAACTGCAGCTCATCGCAATTACAAAATATATTCTCTAATGTGGGGAATAAGCGAATCGTTTACATGATCGCAACTCCAAAATAAAATATTTCCTGTCACCAACATCCGGTTCTATGGAACAATACTACTTAAAAGACATTTCTGTTTACATCTCAAAAAAGACGTTGCTGCTGCTTGCCATTTTTATGGGAAGCATGCTGCAGTTAAGCGCGCAGGTAAGAGCTCCTTTCACTCAAAGAACCTCTGAGGCCTCTCCTAACAAGAAGATCTATAGCATTAATGGTGATTTTACCATGCTTGGAAATACAAACATGACCGTGCATAACTATTCCGTTGACAAAATGAATAGTCTCAACTATATGTTGGCTGTTGATTCTGATACAGATTGGAGCACTAGTAATTCCTCGAGTGCTACGCTGGTTTTTTCAAACGAGAACAATGCGAACCCTGAATGTACCAATATTCTTTTCGCCGGACTTTACTGGACCGGAAGAACGAATAGCAATGTAAGAGATTCCAAAAAACGAAGCATTCGGTTTAAAGCGCCAAATGGAATTTATCAAAACATTTTTGCATCGGCATACAACACTCCCGGTGACGATAACATGTATGCTTCCTACGCCGAAGTTACTGATATTGTAAAGGCAGGAGGTACCGGAGAATATTGGGTCGCCGATATGGCAATTACTGAAGGTGACGGCGGTTCTACAGGCTACTACGGTGGCTGGGGCATGGTAGTGATCTATGAGAATGCCCAAATGAACCTGAGGGATGTAACCGTATTTGATGGCTACGCCTACGTGGAGGGAAATGCCACCCGCAGCTTTGAACTTCCTATTTCCGGGTTTAACACCGCACAGGAAGGACCTGTAAACATGAAGCTGGGAATGATGGCAGGTGAAGGTGACCGCGGAATAACGGGAGATTATTTTGATATTCAAAAAAGGAACAGCAATTCCTGGAAGCGTTTAAGCCATGACCAGAACGCTACCAATAACTTCTTTAATTCCTCGATTAAAACAGACGCCGGAAGAAATCCTAACCTGTTGAACAATACCGGAATGGATATTAGCATGTTCACTATTGATAATCCTGATAATTCGGTAATTGGGAACAAGCAAACTTCCACCAAATTCAGGTATGGTTCTACACAAGATACTTACATCATCTTTAATATGGTGATGTCTGTTGATGCTTATGTACCCGACTTTGAGGCGGTAGTTTCTACAGAGCAATCAACTGCCGCACCAGGAGAAGAAGTAGAATATACGGTAGGGGTGTATAACAAAGGTTCAGAAGAAGTTGATGATGCTAAAATCACAATTCCTGTTCCCTTTAACTACGAGTTTGTCCAAAATTCTGGTAAAGCAAAGTTCTATGGTAAAACACCTTCTCCAAACAATATTATCTACGATCCGGCAATGGGGCCTAACGGTTCTATTATTTGGGATATTGGAACGCTGCCACTTCACAACAGCACCACTAAACTTTTGGGGGATCTTCACCTTAAATTTAAAGTCACAGAAGATTGTACCATACTCAAAAATTCTACCTGTGGCAACCAGTTTCAAATACCTTTAACAGGAAGCCTTAGTGGTAAGGGCGCTATTACAGGTGCCATTTTTAATAATATAGGATTAATTCAGGGCTACCAGGACAACGGGCAGTGTTACGGGCAGCCTATTACAGACCCTTTACTGGTCACCATAGATGCGACAGAATTTATCCAGAACAACTGCCAGGCAACACCAGAAAGAATTTCCTTTTCTACCTGTAACGTGGATGAAGGAATTGCGGTGCAGGATATCATTTCTGAATTCCCTGCAGGAACCAGATTCTATGACAATTACCCTGTAAATTCAGGATCTAACGAGATTACAGGAAATTTCCCTACTACCCCTGGAACTACCGCTTATTATGCTATTTTGGAAGGGTCTACTTCATGTTACATTCCGTTTGATGTAACTGTAGATGAGATCACATCTGTTCCACAGGTAGAAAACGTGGAATATTGTGTGGGTGAGTCGGCAGCTGCTCTAACTGCAACACCAAGCATGCAGAATTATACGCTTTTCTTCTACACTTCGGAAGACGGAACTGCTCAAAGTTCTGTTACACCATCTACTTCCGAAGCTGGTGAGTTTACTTATTACGTTGCCGAAGGAGAATCTTCAGAATGTATTAGCCAGAACAAAGCAGCAATTAAAGTTAGGGTATTTGCAAAGCCTGAAGTAACAGCGCCTTTAAACGTTGAGTTGCAGGGATGCGGAACCGAATTTAATAACTCCTCTATTCCTGAATTCTCTTCCGCTTTTAGAACCATTTCAAGAAGCACTTTTGAGCGACTGGGAGGAACTATAGCTTCAGAAAAGGCTATTCAGAGCATACTTTACAAAGATCGTTTAGAACAGGATTTGCCTTCGGTGATCACACGGACTTTCCGTATCACTTCAGAATGTGGTAGTCAGGAAGTTCAGCAGGTAATCAAGGTTATAGACAAGGCTGCTCCCGAAGGAGTCAGTTTAGAGGATATTACCGCGCAATGTGCCGCGAATGTTGAAGCTCCCGTAACTATCGACAATTGTGACGGTGAAATTACAGGAACTACTAATGATTCTGTAAATTTTACTGAACAAGGCGAATACCAGATTACATGGACATTTGAAGATAAAAGCGGAAACATTACCACGGCCGTACAAAACGTGACAATTGAAGACACAGTCGCTCCCGAAATCACCTGTGCAAATGACATTTTTGATAGTGTAGCTTCTGGCTCAACAACTGCCGTTGTCACTTACGATGCACCGGTTGCTTCAGATAACTGTGAATTCACTGTTGAACAAACAGCAGGTTTAGCTTCAGGAAGTGAATTCCCACTTGGAACAACAACAAATACATTTGTTGTGACCGACGGTGCTGGTAACACTGCTACCTGTAGCTTTGATGTAGTGATCACCGATGATGAAGATCCAACACTGGAGTGCCCTGCTCCAAATAACGTAAATGTTGATGCAGGAATCTGTGGTGCTGTGGTTGAATTCACCACTCCGGAAGGTTTTGACAATTCAGGTGAGGTCACTGTGACCCAAATTGCCGGTCCGTTGTCTGGAGAAGTTTTCCCTGTGGGAACTACTACGGTGACTTTCCAGGTCGAGGATGCTTCAGGAAACACTGCTACCTGCAGCTTTGATGTAACTGTAACTGATAATGAAGCCCCTGAAATTACTTCAGTTTTAAATATCACTCAGGATGTGGATTCAGATTCCTGTTCCGCAACTGTTGAATACGAACTACCAACTGCAACTGATAATTGTGAAGGTGTGGAAGTTACTTTAACTGAAGGTTTAGCTTCAGGATCTGAATTCCCGCTAGGGGAAACTACCGTGACTTACACTGCAACCGACGCTTCAGGAAATGAAGTGACCACCACTTTCACTGTAACTGTGGTTGACAATATCGCTCCGGAAATCACCTGTGTAAATGACATTTTTGACACTGTAGCATCTGGCTCAACAACTGCCGTTGTGACTTACGACGCACCGGTGGCTTCTGATAACTGTGAATTCACAGTTGAACAAACAGCAGGTTTAGCTTCAGGAAGCGAGTTCCCACTTGGAACAACAACAAATACATTTGTTGTGACCGACGGTGCCGGAAACACTGCTACCTGTAGCTTTGATGTAGTGATCACCGATGATGAAGATCCAACGCTTGAGTGCCCTGCTCCTATCAATGTAAATGTTGACTCTGGAATTTGCGGCGCGGTGGTGGAATTCACCACTCCGGAAGGTTTTGACAATTCAGGTGACGCAACGGTGACTCAAATTGCAGGTCCGGTGTCAGGAGAAACTTTCCCTGTAGGAATTACAACTGTAACTTTCCGGGTCCAAGATGCTTCAGGCAACACTGCTACCTGTAGCTTTGATGTAACTGTAACTGATAATGAAGATCCTGAAATCACTTCAATTTCCAACATTACTGAAAATGTAGATGTTGATTCCTGTTCTGCAATTGTGGAATACGAACTACCGACTGCAACTGATAACTGCGAAGGAGTAACTGTAGAACTGACTGAAGGTTTAGCTTCAGGATCTGAATTCCCGCTTGGAGAAACTACCGTGACTTACACTGCGACTGACGCTTCAGGAAACGAAGTGACTACTACTTTCACTGTAACTGTGGTGGACAACATCGCTCCTGAAATCACCTGTGTAAATGACATTTTTGACAATGTAGCTTCAGGCTCAACAACTGCCGTTGTGATTTATGACGCTCCTGTTGCTTCTGATAATTGTTCTTACACTGTGGAACAAACTGCAGGTTTAGCTTCAGGAAGTGAATTCCCACTTGGAACAACAACAAATACATTTGTTGTGACCGACGGTGCAGGAAACACTGCTACCTGTAGCTTTGATGTAGTGATTAGCGATAATGAAGATCCAACAATCACTTGTCCTAATAACATCGACGTAAATGTTGATGTAGGAATCTGTGGCGCTGTTGTAGAATTCTCAACTCCGGAAGGTTTTGACAACTCAGGTGAGGTGACTGTGACCCAAATTGCAGGTCCGGCGTCAGGAGAAACTTTCCCTGTGGGATCTACAACTGTGACTTTCCAGGTGGAAGATGCTTCCGGAAACACTGCTACTTGCAGCTTTGATGTAACTGTAAATGATAATGAGGCTCCTGAAATTACTTCAGTTGCCAATATCACTCAAAATGTAGATGTAGCTTCATGTTCTGCAAATGTGGAATACGAGCTACCGACTGCCACTGACAATTGTGAAGGAGTGGAAGTAACCTTAACTGAAGGTCTATCTTCAGGAGAAACTTTTCCGCTTGGCGAAACTACGGTAACTTACACTGCTACTGACGCTGCAGGAAATAAAGTGACTACTACATTTACTGTAACTGTAGTTGACAACATCGCTCCCGAAATCACCTGTGTAAATGACATTTTTGACACTGTAGCTTCAGGCTCCACAACTGCAGTTGTTACTTACGATGCACCGGTTGCTTCCGATAACTGTGAATTCACTGTTGAACAAACTGTCGGACTTCCTTCAGGAAGTGAATTCCCGCTTGGAACTACAACAAACACTTTTGTAGTGACCGATGGCGCTGGAAACACTGCTACCTGTAGCTTCACTGTAACTATTACCGATGATGAAGATCCAACCCTTGAGTGCACTGCTCCTATCAACGTAAATGTTGATGCCGGAATTTGCGGTGCTGTGGTGGAGTTTGCAACTCCCGAAGGTTCTGACAATTCTGGTGACGTGACAGTAACTCAGATTGCAGGTCCGGCGTCAGGAGAAACTTTCCCTGTTGGGACTACCACTGTGACTTTCCAGGTGGAAGATGCTTCAGGAAACACTGCTACCTGCAGCTTTGATGTAACTGTAAATGATAATGAGGTTCCTGAAATAACTTCGATTGCCAACATTACTCAGAATGTGGATGTAGATTCCTGTTCCGCAACAGTGGAATATGAACTACCGACAGCAACTGATAATTGTGAAGGTGTAACTGTAGAACTGACCGAAGGTTTAGCTTCAGGATCTGAATTCCCGCTTGGAGAAACTACCGTGACTTACACTGCGACCGATGCTTCAGGAAATGAAGTAACCACTACTTTCACTGTAACTGTAGTTGACAACATCGCTCCTGAAATCACCTGTGTAAATGACATTTTTGAGACTGTAGCTTCTGGCTCAACAACTGCCGTTGTTAATTTTGATGCACCTGTAGCTTCTGATAATTGTTCTTTCACTGTTGAACAAACTGCCGGACTTGCTTCAGGATCTGAATTCCCATTGGGAACCACTACCAACACTTTTGTTGTGACTGACGGTGCAGGAAACACTGCTACCTGTAGCTTTGATGTAGTGATCACTGATGATGAAGATCCAACTCTTGAGTGCCCTGCTCCTATTAATGTGAATGTGGACGCAGGAATCTGTGGCGCTGTTGTGGAATTCACCACTCCGGAAGGGTCTGATAATTCTGGTGAGGTAACTGTGATCCAGATTGCAGGTCCGGTGTCAGGAGAAGTTTTCCCTGTGGGAATTACTACTGTGACTTTCCAGGTCGAGGATGCTTCAGGAAACACTGCTACCTGCAGCTTTGATGTAACTGTAACTGATAATGAAGCCCCTGAAATTACTTCAGTTTCAAATATCACTCAGGATGTGGATTTAGCTTCCTGTTCTGCAACGGTGGAGTACGAACTTCCGACAGCTACTGATAATTGTGAAGGTGTAACTGTAGAACTGACCGAAGGTTTAGCTTCAGGATCTGAATTCCCGCTTGGAGAAACTACCGTGACTTACACTGCGACCGATGCTTCAGGAAATGAAGTAACCACTACTTTCACTGTAACTGTAGTTGACAACATCGCTCCTGAAATCACCTGTGTAAATGACATTTTTGAGACTGTAGCTTCTGGCTCAACAACTGCCGTTGTTAATTTTGATGCACCTGTAGCTTCTGATAATTGTTCTTTCACTGTTGAACAAACTGCCGGACTTGCTTCAGGATCTGAGTTCCCACTCGGAACCACGACCAACACTTTTGTTGTGACCGACGGTGCAGGAAACACTGCTACCTGTAGCTTTGATGTAGTGATCACCGATGATGAAGATCCAACTCTTGAGTGTCCTGAAAATATTAATGTAAATGTTGATGCCGGAATCTGTGGCGCTGTGGTGGAATTTGCAGCTCCGGAAGGTTTTGATAATTCTGGTAAGGTGACTGTTACTCAAATTGCTGGTCCGGTTTCTGGTTCTGTCTTCCCTGTTGGAACTACCACTGTGACTTTCCAGGTGGAAGACACTTCAGGAAACACCGCTACCTGCAGCTTTGATGTAACTGTAAATGACAACGAAGCTCCTGAAATCACTTCAATTTCCAACATTACTGAAAATGTAGATGTTGATTCCTGTTCTGCAATTGTGGAATACGAACTACCGACTGCAACTGATAACTGCGAAGGAGTAACTGTAGAACTGACTGAAGGTTTAGCTTCAGGATCTGAATTCCCGCTTGGAGAAACTACCGTGACTTACACTGCGACCGATGCTGCTGGAAACAAAGCAACCACTACTTTCACTGTGACAATTGAAGACACAGTCGCTCCCGAAATCACCTGTGTAAATGACATTTTTGACACTGTAGCTTCAGGCTCAACATCTGCTGTTGTTACGTACGACGCACCGGTGGCTTCCGATAACTGTGAGTTCACTGTAGAACAAACAGCAGGTTTAGCTTCAGGTTCTGAATTCCCACTTGGAACAACAACAAATACATTTGTTGTGACGGATGTCGCCGGAAATACTGCTAGCTGTAGCTTTGATGTAGTGATCGCTGATGATGAAGATCCAACAATCACTTGTCCTAATAACATCGACGTAAATGTTGACGCAGGAATTTGTGGCGCTGTTGTAGAATTCTCCACTCCGGAAGGTTTTGATAATTCAGGTGAGGTGACTGTGACCCAGATTGCAGGTCCGGTGTCAGGAGAAACTTTCCCTGTGGGAACTACAACTGTTACTTTCCAGGTCGAGGATGCTTCGGGCAACACTTCGACTTGCAGCTTCGACGTAACTGTAAAAGATAATGAAGCTCCTGAAATCACTTCAGTTGCTAATATCACTCAAAATGTCGATGTTGACTCATGTTCTGCAACTGTAGAATACGAGCTACCTACTGCAACTGATAATTGTGAAGGCGTGGAAGTTACTTTAACTGAAGGATTAGCTTCAGGAAGTGAATTTCCGCTAGGTGAAACTACAGTGACTTATACTGCGACCGATATTTCAGGAAACGAAGTAAGCACTACTTTCACTGTGACTGTGGTGGACAACATCGCTCCCGAAATCACCTGTGTAAATGACATTTTTGACACTGTAGCTTCTGGCTCAACAACTGCCGTTGTGACTTACGACGCACCGGTGGCTTCTGATAATTGCTCTTACACTGTGGAACAAACCGCCGGTTTGGCTTCTGGTTCTGAATTCCCACTTGGAACAACAACAAATACATTTGTTGTGACCGATGCTGCCGGAAACAATGCTACCTGTAGCTTTGATGTAACCATCACCGATGATGAAGATCCAACACTTGAGTGTCCTGAAAATATTAATGTAAATGTTGATGCAGGAATCTGCGGCGCCGTGGTTGAATTTACAACTCCGGAAGGTTCTGACAATTCAGGTGAGGTGACTGTGACCCAGATTGCAGGTCCGGTTTCTGGTTCAGTTTTCCCTGTGGGAACTACCACTGTGACTTTCCAGGTGGAAGATGCTTCAGGAAACACTGCTACCTGTAGTTTTGATGTAACGGTAAATGATAATGAAGCTCCTAAAATTAGTTCGATTGCCAACATTACTCAAAATGTCGATGTTGACTCATGTTCTGCAACTGTAAAATACGAACTACCTACTGCAACTGATAATTGTGAAGGCGTGGAAGTTACTTTAACTGAAGGATTAGCTTCAGGAAATGAATTCCCGCTTGGAGAAACTACAGTGACTTACACTGCGACCGACGCTTCAGGAAATGAAGTAACCACTACATTTACTGTAACTGTGGTTGACAATATTGCTCCGGAAATCACCTGTGTAAATGACATTTTTACCACTGTAGCTTCAGGCTCCACAACTGCCGTTGTGACCTACGACACTCCTGTTGCTTCTGATAATTGTTCTTTCACTGTGGAACAAACAGCAGGATTGGCTTCAGGATCTGAGTTCCCACTTGGAACCACGACCAACACTTTTGTTGTGACCGACGGTGCAGGAAACACTGCTACCTGTAGCTTTGATGTAGTGATCACCGATGATGAAGATCCAACTCTTGAGTGTCCTGAAAATATTAATGTAAATGTTGATGCCGGAATCTGTGGCGCTGTGGTGGAGTTTGCAACTCCCGAAGGTTCTGACAATTCTGGTGACGTGACAGTAACTCAGATTACAGGTCCGGTTTCTGGAGAAGTTTTCCCTGTTGGAACTACAACTGTGACTTTCCAGGTAGAAGACGCTTCAGGAAACAAAGCAACTTGTAGCTTCGATGTTACTGTAAATGATAATGAAGCTCCAACGATTACTTCAGTGGCCAACATTACTCAGAATGTAGATGTAAATTCCTGTTCTGCAACTGTTGAATATGAACTACCGACTGCCACTGATAACTGCGAAGGAGTTGAAATTACTTTAACCGAAGGTTTAGCTTCAGGAAGTGAATTCCCGTTAGGAGAAACTACAGTGACTTACACTGCGACCGATGCTTCAGGAAATGAAGTAACTACTACTTTCACTGTGACTGTGGTGGACAACATTGCTCCTGAAATCACCTGTGTAAATGACATTTTTGACACTGTAGATGCAGGCTCCACAACTGCCGTTGTGACTTACGACGCTCCGGTTGCTTCTGATAATTGCGAGTTCACTGTAGAACAAACAGCAGGGTTAGCTTCAGGAAGTGCGTTCCCACTTGGAACAACAACAAATACATTTGTTGTGACCGACAGTGCAGGAAACACTGCTACCTGTAGCTTTACTGTGACCATCACCGATGACGAGGATCCGACACTTGAGTGCCCTGCTCCTATTAATGTGAATGTGGACGCAGGAATCTGTGGCGCGGTTGTGGAATTCATCACTCCGGAAGGTTCTGACAATTCAGGTGAGGTGACTATAACCCAGATTGCAGGTCCCGTATCAGGAGAAGTTTTCCCAGTTGGAACTACAAAAGTGACTTTCCAGGTAGAAGATGCTTCAGGAAATACTGCTACCTGCAGCTTTGATGTAACTGTAAATGATAATGAGGCTCCTGAAATTACTTCAGTAGCCAATATCACCCAAAATGTGGATGTAGATTCTTGTTCCGCAACTGTGGAATACGAACTACCGACTGCCACTGATAATTGCGAAGGTGTTACTGTAGAACTAACTGAAGGCTTAGCTTCAGGAAGTGAATTCCCGCTAGGGGAAACTACCGTGACTTACACTGCGACCGACGCTTCAGGAAATGAAGTAACCACTACATTTACTGTGACTGTGCTGGACAACATCGCTCCTGAAATCTCCTGTACAAATGACATTTTTGACACTGTAGCTTCTGGCTCAACAACTGCCGTTGTGACTTACGATGCACCTGTTGCTTCCGATAACTGTGAATTCACTGTTGAACAAACAGCAGGTTTAGCTTCAGGAAGTGAATTCCCATTAGGAACAACAACAAATACTTTTGTTGTGACCGATGCCGCCGGAAATACTGCTACCTGTAGCTTTGACGTCACTATCACCGATGATGAGGATCCAACAATCACTTGTCCTGAAAACATTGATATAAATGTTGATGCAGGAATCTGTGGCGCGGTTGTGGAATTTGCAACTCCCGAAGGTTTTGATAACTCAGGTGAGGTGACTGTGACCCAGATCGCCGGTCCGGTTTCAGGAGAAACTTTCCCTGTAGGAATTACTACGGTGACTTTCCAGGTAGAAGATGCTTCAGGAAACACTGCTACTTGTAGTTTCAGCGTGACTGTAACTGACAATGAAGCTCCTGAAATTACTTCAGTATCAAACATTACTGAAAATGTAGATGTAAATTCCTGTTCCGCAACTGTGGAATACGAACTACCGACTGCAACTGATAATTGCGAAGGTGTTACTGTAGAACTGACCGAAGGATTAGCTTCAGGAAGTGAATTCCCGCTTGGTGAAACTACAGTAACTTACACTGCAACCGATGCTTCAGGAAACGATGTGACCACCACTTTCACGGTGACTGTAGTTGACAACATCGCTCCTGAAATCTCTTGTGTAAATGATATTTTTGACACTGTAGCTTCAGGCTCCACAACTGCTGTTGTTACTTATGACGCTCCTGTTGCTTCTGATAATTGTTCTTACACAGTTGAACAAACAGCAGGTTTAGCTTCTGGTTCTGAATTCCCATTAGGAACTACAACAAACACTTTTGTTGTGACTGATGGTGCAGGAAATACTGCTACCTGTAGCTTTGATGTAGTGATCACCGATGATGAAGATCCAACTCTTGAGTGTCCTGCTCCAATTAACGTAAATGTTGATGCAGGAATTTGTGGCGCTGTGGTTGAATTTTCAACTCCGGAAGGTTTTGATAACTCAGGAGCTGTGACTGTGACTCAGATCGCTGGTCCGTTGTCAGGAGAAACTTTCCCTGTTGGAACTACCACTGTGACTTTCCAGGTGGAAGACGCTTCAGGAAACACTGCGCCTTGCAGCTTTGATGTAACTGTAACTGATAATGAGGCACCTGAAATTACTTCAGTGGCCAATATCACTCAGAATGTAGATGTAAATTCTTGTTCAGCAACAGTGGAATATGAACTACCGACTGCAACTGATAATTGTGAAGGTGTTACTGTAGAACTGAATGAAGGTTTAGCTTCAGGAAGTGAGTTCCCGCTTGGAGAAACTACTGTGTCTTACACTGCGACCGATACTTCAGGAAACGAAGTAACCACTACATTTACTGTGACTGTCATCGATAACATCGCTCCGGTTATTCCTGAGCTCGAGACGGTGTACGGCGATTGTGCAGTGACCATAACCGCTCCTTCGACTATAGACGGTTGTGCCGGTGAAATCACGGGAACTACCGCAGATGCGCTGACGTATGATGAACAGGGAGAATATGTTATTACCTGGTCATTTAATGACGGCAACGGAAACACCTCAACTGCTATTCAAAATGTCATTATTGAAGATAATTCGGCTCCTGAATGGACTTCCGCTTTACCTTCAGATGTTACGGTATCTTGTAACGACATTCCAGAGGCAGCTACTTTAACTGCTGAAGATAATTGCGGCGTCGAAGTAATTTTTTCCGAAGAAATGGAAGCATCAGACTGTGCTTCGGAATATCTTCTTACAAGAACCTGGACTGCGACCGATAGCAATGACAATTCCATTGTTCATACTCAAATAATTTATGTAGAAGATAATGTCGCTCCAGCCCTAACAGGGAATTTTGAAGAGGTGATCAACATCACCTGTGAGGAAATCCCAATGGTTCCGGAACTTGAATTCACTGATAATTGCTCTTCTGAAGTAAATGTAGAGTTTGAAGAAAGTATCATAAATGCCGAAGATGGCAGCTTCACGATCACCAGAACCTGGACTGCTACAGATTGTCCCGGAAACGAGGCTGTGATCACTCAGACAGTAAACGTGAACCCGGCGGTAACAGAAATTGAAACCACCACTGTTGATCTTTGTACCGAAGATGTTTCTTACAAGCTTTCTGATCTTCTGATTGGAGAATATAACGAAAACGGAACCTGGGAAGATCCTCAGCAAACCGGGGCACTCCAAAATGGCATTATAGAGCCTTCTTTGCTTGCAGTGGGAATGTATTCTTTTGACTACGTCATCAATGATGGTGAATGTTCGTCTACTACCACCGTACAGGTGGGTATCAATGATGATTGCGTTGTATTGCCTTGTGGCGTGGACGATATTAAAGGCAGCATATCTAAAACGGTGACTCCAAACGGAGATCAAAAGAACGACCGCTTTGAAATTGGTCTTGACCTTGACTGCGGATTCACTTATGACCTTCAGGTTTTTAACCGTTGGGGAAATAAAGTGTATGAAGCGAAAAATTATCAAAACGACTGGACAGGAACTTCTATTAATTCGGTGACCGGTTCAAATCAACTTCCTTCAGGAACCTACTATTACATTATAACTATCAACCAGGGCGGATTTGAACCAATTCAAGGTTACATCTACCTGGGCACGAAATAAACCTCTGAAAATGAAAAAGATTTTTATCATAGCTTTGATTCTTTTCGCCGGTGTTAATATGTATGCGCAGCAACTGCCCCAGTTCACGCAGTACATGTACAACACTATTTCAATAAATCCGGCGTACGCTGGTAATCGCGATGCAATTTCGGTAGTTGGGCTTCACAGGAGTCAATGGTCCGGGCTGGAAGGCGCGCCAAAGACTCAGACGTTGTCTATCCACTCCCCGCTTCGGAACGAGAAAATTGGATTGGGACTTTCTGTAATCAATGACAAAGCGGGTTATGAAAATTACACTTATGCTTATGGTGATTTTTCCTATACCATAAATGTAAACGCTTTAACCACGCTTTCTTTCGGATTAAAGGCCGGAATGAGCTATTATAATCTGGACGAAGAACTTCTCGTAGATGTGCCCGATGATCCTTTTTTTAACGGAGATACTTTTAACCGCTGGACTCCAAATTTTGGTGCCGGATTATTTCTTTCTGCTCAGGATTGGTACATTGGCTTTTCTGCACCAAAGCTGCTGAACAATGACAACAACAAACAAAGTGAATACGTAGCATTAGAGCAGGTGCATTACTATTTGACTGGAGGTTATGTATTTGATTTGAATGAGACTTTAAAACTCCGCCCTACCACCTTGTTAAAAGCGACCAAAGGAGCTCCTCTTTCTGTAGATATTTCCAGCACCCTTATTTATGATGAAAAAGTATATTTTGGAGCTAACTACAGGTTTGATGATGCGGTGGGTGCTTTTGTGGATTTTCAGATCGTGCCTTCCTTCAGGCTGGGTTACGCTTATGAATATTCGGTTTCAGACCTGCAGCCCTACACTTCGGGAACTCACGAGATCCTGTTGATCTATGAATTCCGAAGACAAAATACCAAGTACAAATCCCCAAGGTTCTTTTAATAACTACCAGGATGATGAACAAAAACTACTTTTTACTACTCCTTTTCATTTGCCAGTCCTTTCTACTTACCGCGCAATCTGGGAAGCAGAAAAAGGCCGACAGGTTATATGATAATTTCGCCTATACCAGGGCCATAGATATGTATCTTGAGTTACTGGAGGAAGATTACAACAAAGAGCACAACCAGAAGAAACTGGCAGATAGTTACCTGTTACTTAGAGATCCCGAAAATGCGGCGCCTTATTATGCAAAGGTCGTGGAGCAACCAGAGGTTTCTCCTGAATATTACTACAAATATGCCCAGGTGTTACGTGGAATTCGGGAGTATGAGGCGTCTAGGGAATGGCTGAAAAAATATCAGGAAGAAGGAAAATACAGGAATGTTGTTAAAGAATTTCTTTCTGAAGATGAGATCAATATTTACCCGGGACTGGAAAAGTTCAGAATTCAACCGGTTGATTTTAATTCTAAATTTAGTGATTTTGGGGCTTATGAAAATAACGGGGTAACCTATTTTACTTCAGCCAGAGCCGAAGGCGCTAAAAATCCGAAGATCTATGACTGGAATGGAGAGCCTTTTCTCGATGTTTACAGCTTAGGTTCTAAAAATGGCATTTTGGAATCGCTTTCCGGAGAGGTGAACAGCGTGCGTCATGAAGGTCCGCTGGTGATTTCCGAAGATGGAAAAACCATGTATTTCACCCGAAATAATTACCTCAACAACAAAAACGGTAAAAAAGATAAAGAAGGCGTCAATCATTTGAAGATCTACAAAGCTTCCTTGGTCGACGGCGCGTGGACCAATATCGAAGAACTGCCTTTCAACAATAACAACTATTCTGTAGGGCATCCTGCGCTTTCAAAAGATGGAAAAACGCTGTATTTTGCTTCGGAAGCACCGGGCGGTTATGGCGGCGCCGATCTTTACAAGGTAAGCCTTGAAAATGGCATTTTTGGAACTCCTGAAAATTTGGGTTCGAAAATCAATACCGCCGGAAACGAGGTTTTTCCGTTTATTTCTGAAGACGATAAACTCTACTTTTCTTCAGATGGTCATAAAGGTTACGGATTGCTGGATATTTTTGTAATTGATCTTGAAAAGGAGGAAATTCCGTACAATTTAGGGGAGCCGGTGAACAGCAGCCTGGATGATTTTTCTTTTTCTATTTCTTCTAAAGATCCTTCCGAAGGTTTCATTGCATCCAACAGGCCTGGCGGACAGGGCGGAGACGATATCTACAACATGAGATTGCTTGCGCCTCTTCTGCTAAAAGGAACCGTGACAGATTCCATCAATGGGAAACCCATTGCCAATGCCACGGTACGGCTTATGGACGAAAACGACCGGCAAATCGCCTTTTTAGAAACTGACAGTACCGGGTATTATGAAAAGGAAATCCGCCGCGACCATACCTATCCTATAGAAGCAAAGCATATCAAATACGATCAAAAATTGGGCACTGTGAACAGTTTTGAGATGGATGATAAGATAGAACTTATCTATAACATTGAATTGTCACCTATTAACGACGTAGAATATCTGGCAGAGATCAACAAGATCTATTTTGATTTCGACAAGCACAACATTCGCCCAGATGCTGCTGCAGAATTGGATAAACTAGTGAACCTGATGAAAAATGATTACCCGGGACTGGTAATTGAAATCGGCTCACACACCGATTTTAGAGGCTCTATAGAATACAACAGAAAGTTGGCAGACAGGAGAGCACAATCAACCTATGATTATCTATTATCAAAAGGTATATCTCCGGAAAGAATTGTAACTTACAAAGGTTATGGCGAGCTCCAACCCGATGTTGATTGCGATAATTGCAATGAAGAACAGCATCAATTAAATAGAAGATCGATCTTTAAAGTGGTACGGATGGAATAGGCTCTATCTAACCAACCACGAAAAACGCGGCCCATGGGCCGCGTTTTTTATTGAATTAATCGAAAAAAAAGTGGAATTAAATAAGGGGGGGCTTTTTTCCTCCTATTTTCTAACAAAGATATTGGTAAAATACAATTTTCCAGAAGCATCTTCTTTTACTGAGATACCAAAATGCGTAAGCTCTCCTTCCATATTCTTTCTATGTCCATCACTGTTTATCCAGGCCTTTACCACAGCTTCTGCAGAATGATAACCGTAACCTACATTCTCACTAACCGCTTTCGCTCCTACTGAATTAACCAATTCCGTATAACGGCTTGGGAAATTATCATGACAAACTTCATTTTTCTGGATCATGTGAAAATTGTGATCTTCTGCTACCCAGGAAATTTCATCAATGAAATCAAGTTGAGGAAGACCTTTTTCAGCCCTATAGCTGTTTACACGCTCCATTATTTCAACTTCAATAGGAGTATACTTTACTGGTGGTGCAACTGCAACAAGATCTGAAGTGCTGTTTTCGTCAATATTTTCTTTAGAACAAGAAGATAAACTGATCACACACAGGGCCAGCAGACATAATTGGGAGGCTAATTTTTTCATACTAGTTACGTTTAGTAAACTTGGGAGTCGAAAAGTAGAAAAAAATTCCGTTAAGTGCACAATTTAATCGACGAACTACACAATTTTAGTTAAAATTAACGAGTTTTAACCTTAGTTCCTACAATATAACGTGCAGAAACTGTGCATTTCATCGATTTATATATGTCGATGAACGAGTAAAAATGGAGGTCTGAAAGAAGTAATTAACTAGAAAGAGAATGTTTTTCCATCATCTGCAAGTTCAACAGAAGGAAAAATTTCTTCAGCTTCATCTTTGAAAAGCTGAATATCTTTATATCGTGTGGAATAGTGTCCTAGAACAAGGTTAGAAACATTTGCAGCATTGGCAATGGCAGCGGCCTCTTTTGCAGTAGAATGTTTGGTAGGAGCGGCAAGATATGCATGCTCCTCAAGGAAGGTGGCTTCATGATATAGAACCGTGACATCTTTAATCTGGTCCACCATTTCAGGATTGTATTTTGTATCGCTGCAAAAAGCGTAACTCTGTGGTGGCTCTGGAGGTGTGGTGAGTTTTTTATTTGGTATTACAGTGCCATCTTCCAAAAAGGCATCTTTGCCTTTCTTTATACCTTTGTAGTAAGCTACATCAATTTCATAATTGAGCACTTCATTCATCAACAACTTTCTATCCCCGGGTTTTGCTTTAAATAGAAATCCGTTGGTATAAATGCGGTGCTGCAGCGGAATCGTTTCTACAGTCACCTTTTTGTTGTTGAGGATCAATTGTGGTTCCTTATTTTCCAATTCATGAAAATACAGCGGATAACTTGTCCAGGAACTTGAAAGTTTCAGCTGAAGGGTGATGACCTCTTTAATTCCTTTTGGCCCGTATATATGTAGTTCGTTTTCCCTGTTCAACAACCTGAAGGTCGAAATGAGCCCAACGAGTCCGAAGAAATGATCGCCGTGAAGATGGGAAATAAATATATGCTTGATCTTTGAAAACTTAATCTTGTTCCGCCGAAGTTCCACCTGAGTTCCCTCCCCGCAATCAATCAAGAAGAGTTCATTATTGATCTCCAGCACCTGGGAGGTAGGATTGGTGAAAGTTCGTGGAGTGGCCGCGTAACAACCTAAGATGGTAAGTTTCATGAATGTATTTTCTTCAATACAGAAAAGATTTCAGAAAAAGCTTTTAAAAAAGCCATTTTTGACTAGTCTTCCAAATCTCTTTCTATCTCTTCCATCTCTATAATATCTTCAGCTTCGTGAAGAGTTGGTACCACGATAAGTTCCTCGGGGACTTTTTCGATGTCTACTGCAGCGTTCACTAAAACGAACGACTTCTTTTCCATACGGTGACGATCTGAAAGTTCCAAAAAGCTTAAAATATGGGCGGATTCTGCAGTTTCGTAATTCAGAAGATCTACAACCACGTTTTCATTTTTAAATTCTTCATGCTTCTTTGTAAGTACCGAGGAAAAGTCTGTTATAGATTGTCCTTGAGGCTCAATGAGCATATATTTATTTTTCTTTGTTGTTTTCATAGCTTTTATTTTTAAAATTTAAAGTAGGCTTTTTACCTACTGCTTGATCTTGGATGCCAGCAAATAAATCACTGCCATTCTAACTGCAACTCCATTCTGCACCTGGTCTAAAATGATCGCCTGGTCAGAATCTGCCACATCGCTGGTAATTTCCACTCCCCGGTTAATAGGCCCAGGGTGCATCACGACGATCTTTTTATCTAACGAATCGAGCAGGGCCTTGTTTAGGCCAAAAAGTTGAATATACTCCCGGGTACTTGGAAAGTAACTAATATCCATACGTTCATTCTGTACCCGCAGCATATTTGCCACATCACACCATGCCAGCGCCTTTCTAAGATTTGGCTCTACCTCTACTCCCAAAGATTCAATGTATTTTGGAATAAGGGTTTTTGGCCCGCAAACCTTTACTTCTGCACCCTGCAGTTTCAATGCAAAAATGTTGGAAAGTGCAACCCTGCTGTGCAAGATATCACCTACTATTACTACTTTTTTTCCTGCTACACCACCCAGTCTTTCCCTTATGGAATAAGAGTCTAGTAGCGCCTGGGTAGGGTGTTCATGTGCCCCGTCACCAGCATTAATGATACTTGCATCTACATGTCGGGAAAGGAAAATTCCCGCACCTGGATTTGGATGGCGCATTACCACCATATCCACTTTCATAGAAAGAATATTATTGACGGTATCAATTAAAGTTTCCCCTTTTTTAACCGAAGAGGAGGCTGCAGAAAAATTGATCACATCTGCGCTCAGCCTTTTTTCGGCCAGTTCAAAAGAAAGTCTTGTCCTGGTACTATTTTCAAAAAATAAATTGGCAATGGTAATATCGCGCAGGGAAGGCACTTTTTTAATGGGCCGGTTGATCACTTCTTTAAAATGATCTGCAGTTTGAAAAATGAGCTCTATGTCTTCTTTTTGAAGATATTTTATTCCTAATAAATGGTTGACACTTAACTCACTCATGGTGGGCACCTGTTCTTTATGGGTTTATCACGTACACCTTATCTTCTCCTTCGTTCTCCTGCCAGTGCACTTTTACTTTTTGTTCATTGATAGCATCTACCTGCCGACCATTATAATCTGGCTGAATGGGCAAATGCCTGCTAAACCTCCTGTCTATCAATGTAAGAAGTTCAATATCTTTTGGTCTTCCGAAGGATTGAATTGCCGTCAAAGCTGCTCTAATACTTCTTCCAGTGTATAATACATCATCTATAAAAACCACCTGCTTATTTTCTACGATAAAATCAATCTTTGTTTTATTTGCCTCCAGGGGCTTACCGCTTCTTCTAAAATCATCGCGGTAGAAAGTAATATCTAAAGCTCCCAGGGGAAGATCTTTTAAACCATACTCTTCCAGAAGGATTTTGTGAATTCTATTTGCAAGGAAAATACCTCTTGGCTGAATTCCAATAAGAACAGAATTCTCAAAACTATTATGATTTTCAACTAATTGACAGGCCAGGCGATGAATAATGATGTTTACCTCTTTGGAATTAAGCAACACTTTTTGGCCCATAATGAAAAATTGCGCAGTAGTTATGAACACAAAAGTACTATTTTTTTTATTTAACCTGAAGCATGAACCCCATTTTACTATCGCAAACTTGTTCATAATTGACGTTTCAAAAGGTGGGTGAAAAGAGTATATTGCAGTAGCATTAGCCGCTAAAATAAATTTATGCTTTACATACTTCACCAGTCCAAATATCACGAAGAAGTTCAAAACAAAGTAATTCCCCTGCTGAAGGATTCCAATTACAACCCTGTTGCATTTTCAGAACTTTCAGAAGTTGCTCCTGAAAAAGATGACGTGGTCCTTACTTTTTTAAGTGATGAAGATATGAGAACTTTTCTTCCCATGGCAGCCAAGAACGACTGGTGCGTGGGCATTCTTCCTCACCCCGAACTTATCTTTACCAGTAAAGGACTGGGAATTGCAGAAAGTCTGGAAAAAGCGGTGGAGGATATTCTCCATTCCGAAGAAAAAGAAAAACTTGACCTGCTTTACTGCAACGGGATTCCCGTACTGCAATCTGTCAACATAGGAAACGTATTTATCCTTACCGAAAGAAGAAAGAGTAAAAATTTCTTTTCGCAGGTGGTTAGCTTCTTTAGTAATATAAGAAAGGTTTCAGGTCTTAGTCACCGTTCCTTCACTTTAGAGATAGATGGTGAAAAGCTCATTCAAACTTCTGCTCTTGGCTTAATTGTGGTAGAGCACCCAAGCAATTCGGTAGTCGCAAAAACCCTCATTCCTGAAAGTCCGCTGAATGACGGTATGTTTTACGTGCTTATACTCTCTCCACAAAACCTGCTGCAACTTATTTGGTTTTTATTAAAAAGTCTTGTGCCCAGTAATCAAAAAGTGCGTCAACTTCCCTCATTCATAGGAAGTATTAAAACTAATAATTTAAAGATCACCCATCCTTCGGAAGTAGAATTTACCGTTGATGGACAAAAAATAACCTGCACCACAATAAATCTCCAATTACAGGCCGAAGCTATTAGTTTAAGTCAACCCAGTATCTATCACAGCAAAGAAGAAAGTAACGGGGAGAAAAAAAGCATAAAAATTGATCGTTTACCAACCGGTGAAAAACGGGTGGAACTTGCCCGGCGCACATTGCCTTTTCTTCCGAGAGCAACTACAGAAGAATTTCAGGATTTGTTCAAAATTTTAAGAGAGAATTCCAAAGCCACGGCTCCTTTTACCGTAATGATGATTCTCTCCACCCTCATCGCAACCTTCGGGTTATTTGCTAATTCTTCTCCTGTAATTATTGGGGCAATGATCCTGGCGCCCATTATCTCTCCAATTGTGGCTTTTTCTATGGGTATGGTACGCTATGACGTGAACCTACTCAAAAAGGGCATTATTACCATTCTTATCGGTACTGTGGTTTCCCTTCTAATTTCAGCGGGTGTAAGCCTTATCATTCCTTTAAAAGTTATCACTGAAGAAATGAACGACCGCCTTTCTCCTACCCTCCTGGACATGGGCATCGCCATTGCTTCGGGAATAGCTGCAGCTTACGCTCACGCCAAAGAAGGAATTGCCAAAAGCCTGGCAGGAGTTGCCATTGCAGTTGCTTTGGTTCCACCCCTGGCAGTTGCAGGTGTAGGGCTGGGTTGGACGGACTGGGAGGTATTTTCGGGAGCTATTCTGCTCTATCTTACCAACCTTTCAGGCATCATCATGTTTGCAGGAATTACCTTTCTCGTCCTTGGATTCGCACCTTTTAAAAGAGCCCGGGCAGGTTTAGTATACACCTTCATTATTATTGCACTTGTGATGATCCCGCTCTCGTTATCTTTTAACAGAATCAATGAAGAAGCCAAAATTACCCGGCAACTTGAAGGCGCTAATATAGAAGGAGTCATTTTAAGGGATGTCAAAGTGAGATATGGGTCTAGTTTTATGGTGTCTGTAAAACTTGTAGGCCCCACCATCATGGGATCTGAACAAATGGAGGAGATCAAAGAAAAAATTGAAGAGCGCATTGGGCATACCATTACACTGGAAGTTATCTCGGCTCTGGAATTCTAAAAAAGAATTCTTTCTGGAAATGTCATTTTTGAATCTGCAATTACAAAAACAATGCTTGAAAAAATGCCGCTATTTTTTATTTCCGGATTGATCTATTTTTTGAAAAATGCATACGATTTCCCCTTCAAAAGAAGTTTATTAAAGAAATTTTAATACATTAGCAGCACTTCAAATATCATGCTATGAGAATTTTACTTTTGTTGGGAGCGCTGTTTTTTTGTTCCGGGATTTATGCCCAGGAATTTCAGGTGACACAGGAATTTCCTAAACAGGAATTACCCAGTTTTCCTGAGCTGCACAACAAGCAATGGGATATATCTTTTTCAGGAGATTCTTCCAGTTTTGATTCTAAAAGCCAGATTTTGGAGCTAAAGGGAAATGTACAATTCTCCACCTCTATTGTAGAAATCGCCCAGGCAGATAAGATTGTCTACAATAGAAAAACAAAAGAATTTACCATTAGCGGGTTTAAAGAAATTCGTGTGAACGGCAAAATTCAGTTAGCAGAAGACCTTGGTCCTACAACTTTAAAATTTGAATTAGGAAATTGTGTCGCGTATCTGGTTGCCGAGTAGTTGTATCAAGCTACACTGAAAGCTCAGCTTCAGGCTCCTCTGCCTTTTTGAAATTTCTGGCGTCCTGAAAATAACGCTGGCGATATGCTTCTAGAGTATCCAGTTCATCCTCATTGAGGAAATTATCTTCTAAATTTTCAGCCATGCGTAGCCATGGTGGCGAAGGATTTTCATAATCATATTCCCCAAAAACCATAAATGGAGTTCCGTTTTGCAAAATTACCTGCCTGTTGTCATTAAGTTTCCATTGCTCGGCCCAATCATAAATGAATTTTGCATCTTCCATTAAAAGACGTACACATGCGTGACTTGCAGGATATCCGGGCATTGAATATTGGTGTACTCCCACTCCTTCAAAATTCATAAAATTGAAATAGTATGGCAGTATCCAATCTGGGTTGACAGTGCTCACTTTTCTCTTAGATTTGTGATTTCCGTAATGAAGTCCATTTGGAGTTGGTGTGCTTTGCTTTCCGGAGCTTGTAGGCCCCCAGTGAATCAATTCTCCATCTTCATATAACGCGATGCCCTGCACCCTCTGGTTAATAAGAATTGCTTTAGGAATAGAATCCAGAATTTCCAGAACTTCCGGAAATGGTGAATATGTAAGAAAATCTTCTGAAAGAGAGTCTGGAACAACAATCTTAGCGCCGGGAGAAATTCGCCAGGCATCCATCCTATTGAGGGCAAAGATCATCTTTTTTTGAGCTTCAGAATATCTTGTATTGAAACTATCCACATCTGCAGCTGTGGCAAGACTGTCTACATGATATGTAATGACTGGTTTTGGCTCTTCCTTAACTTTCGCCAGCGGCTCCTTCACAGCGATGGAATCACTTTCCATAGTTTTTTCTGAAATTTCGGCTTTATCAACAGGCCGATCTTTATCGCAAGAAAATCCTGTTATAGCTATGAGAATTAGGATTATAACAGCAACAGATTTTTGGTAGATATAAGGGTTTTTCACAATAGGTTCTTTCTTTAAAGATATTCAAAACAAAGCCTGTGGCCCCTACAAAAAAATGTAATTAATTGTGAAAAAATGTAAGACAATTCCTAAAAAATTTCCTTAAAAAAATTGCATTTTTGAATCCTATCTATACTAAGGATTAGTATTTTTACGGCGCAAAGCAGATCAACCTACATTTTAATTATCGAAATGCACAAGGATTTTATAGAAGATCAAGAGTACAGCATGAAAAATTTTTCTGAAGAACAGCTAGAAGAAAAAGAATATGAAAATTGCCTTTTTTCGAACTGTATCTTTGCAGGAAGTAATTTCACCGGCAGCTCTTTTTCTGAATGTAATTTCGAAAACTGTGATCTAAGCAATGTGATTTTGCGAGGTACTTCATTCCGGGATGTAAGTTTTAAAAACTGCAAAATGCTGGGATTGAAATTTGACGAATGTACCGCTTTCCTTCTCTCTTTTAATTTTGAAGAATGCCTTCTCAGCTTTTCCTCCTTTTATAAACTAAAAATTAAAGGAACAAAATTTCACGGCTGCAAACTGGAGCAGGTTGATTTTTCTGAAACTGATCTTACACGAGCAGACTTTCAAAAATGCGATTTTAGCGGCGCAATTTTCAGCAATACTAATCTGGAAAGCGCCTCCCTTCAAACTTCTTTCAATTTCTCCATTGACCCGGAAATCAACAGGATAAAAAAAGCACGTTTTTCTACTGAAAATATTAGCGGACTGCTGGACAAATACCAGATAATAATAAAATAATTTTACATTGCTCCTCTTACGTATCTCTATTTCATGAAGATCTCATACAACGAAAGTAAAAACACCATAAAAATTAACGACGGAGCAAAAAATCAGTATTTCCTGGTGAGAACAATGGTGGTCCTCACCTTTATTAATTCCCTGCTTTTTCTTTCCAAGCTTTCAAATGATCATTTTGCAATGATGGCCTTCATTTGGATTATTCTTGGTATTACCTCACTGGTTTTATCGTACTTCCTCTTTCTGAAATTAAGTGCTGCGGAAGAATTGAGCTGTAATGAGATTGATTCCCTGAAAGAAAAGAATGTTCTGGGCAGAAAAAGACTCAGTCTGCGCCTGAAAAATGGAAAATCCAGAAATCTCATTACAGGAAATCATGCAGAAATTGTAGCCGCAAAAACCTTTTTTGCGAGACATGGAGTTCAAATAAAAAATAGTACTGACGTTTTATAGGTCGCCCTTGAAAGCTTTTTACAAGGCTAGAAATTTACTTAATACCAACGTTTCTTTTTTGATTTAGAACCGCTGCCCTTTCTGCCTTTTTTATGTTTACTTCCTTTTTTACGATGTACCTGTGGAGTCGCATCTTTATCTAGCGGATACGGATTGTTTTCTTCTACAGGAATTTTGTCGGTCAAAAGTTTCTCAATATTTTTTACATATTCCCGCTCATCTACACTACAAAAAGAAATTGAAGCCCCCACATTCCCGGCACGACCGGTACGGCCAATACGATGAACATACACTTCTGGAAGGTTTGGAATATCAAAATTGATCACGTAATCGAGCAGGTCAATGTCAAGTCCGCGGGCGGCGACATCTGTAGCTACTAAAATCTTGACTTCTTTATTTTTAAAATGATTAAGTGCCAAAGAACGGTTGCTTTGGCTTTTATTCCCGTGCAAAGCTTCTGCTTTAAAGCCATTTTTGAGTAGTGAGTCAAGCGCTTTTTCTACTCCAAATTTTGTTCTTCGGAAGACCAACACAGAGCCCTCTTTCACCACATTTCTCATTACATGAAGCAGCAGCTCGATCTTTTGAGGCTTTGGAACCATGTAAAGCTTTTGAACAACTTCTGGCGCTGCTGAAGAATTTTGATCCACCTCAATCCTCACAGGATTCTGCAATAGTGTTTTCGCTAAATATTCTACTTTGTGCGGTATGGTTGCCGAAAACATAAGCCGCTGCTCCAGGTTTGGTGACAAATGAATGGTTTTTTGAACCTCATCTATAAAACCCATGTCCAGCATTAAATCGGCTTCATCAAGTACAAGTACAGAAACTTCATCCAAATTGATGTATCCCTGTTTCCTCAGGTCAAGCAAACGACCCGGAGTAGCAACCAAAATGTCCAGCCCGTTCTTGAGCATATCTATTTGAGGCTGCATGGAAGCGCCACCAAAAACAACGCCCGACTTTACCTCAGTATGTTTTGCATAAGTTTTGATATTCTCTTCTATCTGTACCGCCAGTTCACGCGTAGGGCTAAGAATAAGCACCTCGAGCTTGCGGTTTTTCACTATACCTGTCAATTTCTTGTTCAAAAGCTGGAGCAATGGTATGGCAAAGGCACCGGTCTTCCCTGTTCCGGTTTGAGCACTGGCCAAAACGTCATTCCGTCGTAAAACTTCAGGAATTACCTTTTCCTGTACTCGTGTAGCGCTTTTATACCCTGCTTCAGAAACTGCCTGTAGAATTGGTTGAGAAAGAGAAAGATCTTCAAATAACATATACAAAATTTATAGGGCAAAGATAAGACTAAATATAGAGCTGTGTTTTTTCCGAAGAATATTTACGTAAAAACCTCCTCTCGAAGAAGACAGGAGGATCTACTTCCCACATATAATTGTGGCACTTGTTTTGCATAACCAGAAAAGGAATCCGGTGCATATCCAAAAAAGGTATTTTGAACGCGAGTTTCCACAATAATTCTTTCCAAATTATTCCTTAATTAAAAACGCTATATTTGCGTTCTTCTTTACGCGAAAAAACGGCAGGTTGTAAGCCGGTTTAGAAAGCAAAAATCAAATCCGCTGATTCAGAAAATGCAACGTCTTTTTTAGCATTTTATATATAATGAATGTCATTTAAAAATTTAGAATTAACTCAACCTATCCTGAAAGCTTTAGACGCCCAGGGATACACCAATCCTACACCTATTCAGCAACAATCCATTCCTTTGGTATTAAAGGGAAGAGATTTGCTGGGGGTAGCACAAACAGGCACCGGAAAAACAGCTGCCTTTGGAATTCCGCTTTTACAGCTTCTGGATGCTCAAAAGAATCCAAAAAAGGGAATTAAAGGACTTATTTTAACTCCAACAAGAGAATTAGCAATACAAATTGAAGAAAGCCTTACCGCTTACGGAAAATACACAAAACCCTCTCATGCGGTTATTTTTGGAGGTGTTTCCCAAGTCCCACAAGTAAAAAAATTACAACAAGGTGTAGATATTCTTGTCGCAACTCCGGGAAGGCTTCTGGATCTTATGGACCAGGGTTTTATTAAATTGAACCAGCTCGAGATTTTCGTTCTGGATGAAGCCGATCGTATGCTTGATATGGGATTTATTCATGATGTAAAAAAGGTCATCAAAAACCTTCCGGCAAAACGGCAAACCTTGTATTTTTCGGCTACGATGCCACAAGAAATCCAGAGTCTGGCGAATATGCTTTTGAAAGATCCTGCCAAAGTGGAAGTTACTCCCGCATCATCAACGGTAGATAAAATTAATCAAAGCGTTTATTTTACTAATAAACCCGATAAACGAAAACTTCTCTTGCACCTGCTTGCAGAAAACGAAATTTCCACCGCCCTGGTTTTTACACGTACCAAACATGGAGCTGATAAAGTGGCAAAATTCCTTAGCAAATCAGATTTTAAATCGGCAGCCATTCATGGAAACAAAAGCCAGAATGCCCGCCAGAATGCTTTGAAAAATTTTAAAAATGGTAAACTGAACGTGCTGGTTGCAACAGATATTGCCGCGCGCGGGATAGACATAGATGAACTCACACACGTATTCAATTTTGACCTTCCCAATGTTCCAGAGACTTACGTACATCGTATAGGTCGTACAGGTAGGGCAGGAAATAATGGGATAGCGATTTCTTTTTGCGCCGCAGAAGAAAGACCCGATCTTAAAAACATTGAAAAGCTGGCCGCGATAAAAATTCCGGTGGTACAGGGACACCCTTTTCCGCTTGATGAAAATGCAGCCCCACAGGCCGCCCAAAAGAAGCAGGGGAATCGCAACCGCCAAAGAAGAAGGGCTTAAATTCAGTAATTTATGAATTACCTGATTTTCGGAAAGAACAATTAATTTAATTATCTTTGTATCAGGTTGATGTAAAAAACTTCTTCAGGAACTGCACCTTTTTGCAGTAACACATATAAAATAAACCAATAAACGTACATGGGTAGATCACAGGAAACCTCTAATAAAAAAGAAAAAGAAAAGAAAAAGCTAAAAAAGAAGCAGGAGAAAGAACTTAAAAGGAAAGAGCGTAAAGCAAATTCTGATAAAGGTAAAAGCCTGGAGGACATGCTTGTTTATGTCGATGAGAATGGGCATTTGACAGATACGCCACCAGATCCTGCTAAAAAGAAGAAAATCAAAGCTGAAGATATCCAGCTTGGTGCAGCAAAAAGAGAAGAGGTAGAGCCTGAAGACCTGATTAGGAAAGGTACCGTGACTTTCTTTAATGAATCAAAAGGATACGGTTTCATTAAAGATCTCGGAAATCAGGAAAGTATTTTCGTTCACGTGAACGGTCTTGAAGATGAGATTACTGAAGGAAATAAAGTCACTTTTGAAACCGAAATGGGACAAAAAGGACTTAACGCAATAAATGTAAAGTTGCTAAAGGATTAAAACTCTAAGAACAAAGCTTACAATATCAATAAATCTAAATATTCGGAAAATGGCATTTTCCGGATATTTTTTTTGCCTTAATTAAAAATTAAACCCTGGCTTTTAATAACTTCTTACAACGGGTTCAATTTCTTTTCTACTTCCTGTCTAAAAAATATCAGGTATTAAATATTTGTAAAAAAATATAAATTTTCACCTTATACAACTCGCACGTTTCCAGTTTTTTATATAGATTAGCACTTTTAAAGTTAAACAAAAGTCTTTTTTTATTACTGTACTTTCCCAATTTCAAAGAAATGAGTGAAGAGGCAAGGCTGCAAGAGCTTGAAGATTTTAAAATCCTGGATACTCCCTACGAGCAAGAGCTTGATGAACTGGTAGCAATTGCCTCTGCAATTTGCGATACTCCAATTGCATTAGTATCCCTGGTTGATAATAAACGCTTGTGGTTCAAATCAAAAATAGGGATAGATATAAAAGAGGCTGCACGAGATACCTCATTTTGTCAATATACCCTGGATAATCCCAAAGAAGTCCTGGTCGTAGAAGACCCTCTTAATGACGTAAGATTTAAAGACAATCCTTTTGTTTTGGGAAATCCGCATATTCGATTTTATGCCGCCGCCCCTCTTGAAACTACAAAAGGAAATGTGCTGGGCACGCTTTCTATCATTGACAGTAAACCTCGTACTATTTCTGAAAGTCAAAAAATTGCTTTGCAGCTTCTTGCAAAAAGGGTGATGAATTACCTGGAAACTAGTAAGATGCTGGCCATTCAGGGCGATCAACTGGAAATGCAGGCAGAAAAACTCAGAAAACTTACCAATTATGCTCCGGGAGCCCTCTTTCAGCTCAAAATGGAAAAGGATGGGAGAATGTTCTTTCCGTTTCTTAGCCAGGGTTTTGCAGAAATCCATCCGGAACTGGACATGGAAGCACTTAAAACAGATGCCACTATTTGCTTTGAAGTCGTTCACCCCGATGATGTAGGGCCGCTACAAAAAAGCCTGGAAGCGTCGTTTGCAAATCTTTCGCCTTGGAGTCAGGAATACAGGGTGGTTTCTGAAGACGGTGATATTTCCTGGCATTGGGCAAATGCAAAGCCCGAACGTAAAGAAGATGGCGCCATGATATGGCACGGTACTTTTCAGGACATTACAGAACGAAAAGAATATATGAACACGCTGGAGCAAATTCTTTTCGACATTTCTCACGTTATAAGAAAACCAGTGGCGAACATGTTGGGCCTTACAACTGCAATAGAAGAGTATGACCTTGATCCCGAATCATTAAAAACCTATGTTTCACGGCTGAAAATTGTTTCTGAAGAAATGGACAGTCACATCAAGAAGCTAAATGAGGTATACATGCAAAGAAAATCACAGGCACAGGGGATCGTTTCGGCAGTTCCTGCTGAAGAAGATTAGTCAAAAATGACATTTTAGACTTCTTTTCTAATAAAAAACTTTCAGGAAGAAAACTTATACCTTTACAATCATTTTACCATGATTTTTTCCTTCGAACAGGTCCAGAAATGCCTGCGGAATCTTTTCGAACCCCTCCTGCAGAGTTTCGTCATAGATTAATCTCTCTTCCTCCATCCAAATTGCCAGTTGTTTTACAGCCGGACCAAAATCTTTTACATGATCCCGCACTAAAAATCCCTGCATCAAAGCACTTTTCTTAATAAGAGTACCTTCATATCTGGGTCCCGTGGGAATTTCGGTTTTATTATATATTGAAATCGCGCCGCAATTTATAATACGGGCATCTTTGTTAATATTAGCTATGGCAGCATCAAGGATCTCTCCGCCAACATTATCAAAATATACATCTACACCATTGGGGCAGGCTTCTGCAATAGCCTCTTTCATGTTTTTAGTAGTCTTATAATTGATGCCTCCATCAAACCCGAACTTGTTTTGAATATGATC
This sequence comes from Salinimicrobium maris, assembly GCF_049680855.1. Taxonomy (NCBI): domain Bacteria; kingdom Pseudomonadati; phylum Bacteroidota; class Flavobacteriia; order Flavobacteriales; family Flavobacteriaceae; genus Salinimicrobium; species Salinimicrobium maris. The sequence continues at coordinate 742,134 of NZ_JBMPGS010000002.1, forward strand.
AATTTTTTCATAACTCCCGGCGATACCAATAACTTTACAGCCTTTAATCTTTCCTATTTGACCAGCCACAGAGCCCACTGCTCCTGCTGCACCTGAAACCAGCAACGTCTCCCCTTCCTTCAGCTTTCCTATTTTCTCAAGTGCCAAAAATGCGGTTAAACCAGTCAGTCCTAAAATTCCAAGGTATGCCGTGGGTTGGCGGGTAATATCAATTTTGTTTAATCCGGTTCCTTTACTGGTTTGATATTCCTTCCATTTTAACATTCCGCTAAGGAGCTCGCCCCTTTTAAAATTTCCGTTCATGGATTCCATCACCTCTGCAACTATCATGGATTCCATCGGTACGTTGAGCTTGAAAGGCTCAATATAAGATTCCTCATCACGCATTCTACCGCGCAGGTAAGGATCTACAGAAACATAGAGGGTCTTTAAAAAAATCTCCCCTTCAGACACCTGCGGATCCTCTTCTTCAATGATTTTAAAATCATCTAAAGAAGGTTTTCCTTTGGGCCGGTTTACAAGAAGAATTGATTTTATCATTTTCCAGAAGTTTTCCTGAAGATAATGCTTTCAGGAAAACCGAACAAGTTCAAAAATGTCAAAACTTCGCCAAAACATTTGACCAAAAAAACATAAAAAAACCCCTCCAAATTGCTCTGGAGAGGTTCTTATTATTAAGATAAAGTTCTTTCGCTAAAGCGAAATTTCAGAAATTATTTTCCTTCCATTTTATCTTTAAGCGCTTGTAGATCTGCATTTACATCACCAATGGTGGTTTTGTCGTTTTGTGCAGCTTTCTTAGCAGCCTGTTTTACGATTTGTTGCTCCTCTTCTCTGTGGATAGCAGTATGAGATGCTACAACACGTTTAAATTCTTTATTGAATTCAATGATTTGGAACTCTGCAGATTCTCCCTGCTTCAATTTGTTTCCATCCTCTTTTTCAAGGTGACGTTGCGGTACAAAAGCAGTGATATCTTCGTTAAAGTCAATAGTCGCTCCTTTGTCTACGATCTCAGAAATTTCAGCAGTATGCGTAGTACCTACAGCAAATTCAGCTTCATATTTATCCCAAGGGTTAGACTCAGTTTGTTTGTGACCAAGACTCAATTTACGTCCTTCAACATCAAGCTCAAGAACTACTACGTCAAGCTTATCACCTACGTTAGTAAATTCACTTGGATGTTTGATCTTCTTAGTCCATGAAAGGTCAGAGATATAGATAAGTCCGTCAATTCCTTCTTCAAGTTCTACGAATACTCCAAAGTTAGTAAAGTTACGAACGATACCAGTATGTCTTGAACCTACAGGATATTTAGAAGTGATATCTGTCCATGGGTCTGGAGTCAATTGCTTGATACCTAGAGACATTTTACGGTCTTCACGATCTAAAGTAAGGATTTGAGCTTCAACCTCATCACCAACATTTACGAAATCCTGAGCTGAACGCAGGTGCGTGCTCCATGACATTTCAGAAACGTGGATAAGACCTTCAACACCTTCTGCAACTTCGATAAATGCACCGTAATCTGCGATCACAACTACTTTACCTTTTACTTTATCACCAACTTTAAGGTTCTCGTCAAGAGCCTCCCATGGGTGTTTACTCAATTGTTTAAGACCCAACTGAATTCTTGTTTTAGCCTCATCAAAGTCAAGGATAACAACGTTCAGTTTTTGATCAAGTTCAACGATCTCATTTGGATGGTTAATTCTTGACCAGCTAAGATCTGTAATGTGAACAAGTCCGTCAACACCTCCAAGGTCAACGAATACACCGTAAGAAGTAATGTTCTTAACAGTACCTTCAAGTACCTGACCTTTTTCAAGCTGCCCAATGATCTCTTTTTTCTGCTCTTCAATATCAGCTTCGATAAGTGCCTTATGAGATACAACAACGTTCTTGAATTCATGATTAATCTTAACCACTTTGAATTCCATTGTTTTTCCTACATATGCATCGTAATCCCTAATTGGTTTCACATCGATTTGCGAACCTGGAAGGAAAGCTTCAATTCCAAAAACGTCAACGATCATACCACCTTTGGTACGACATTTAACGAATCCATTCACGATAAGACTTTCATCATGAGCTTTGTTCACTCGGTCCCAAGCCATGATCACACGCGCCTTACGGTGAGAAAGGATCAATTGACCTGTAGCATCTTCACGAACATCAATCAATACTTCAACTTCATCTCCAACTTTAAGATCTGGGTTGTAACGGAACTCATTTAAAGAGATCACACCCTCACTTTTTGCATTGATATCGATGATCGCATCACGATCGGTAATGTTGATTACTTTACCTGTAGTAACTTCGTCATCTAGCGTGTCAACGAAATTCTCTGCTACAAGCTTCTCAAACTCTTCCAGCTTTTGATCGTCGATAGGATCAATTCCTTCTTCGTAATTGTGCCAGTTGAATTCTTTTAAGAATTGCTCAGGGTTTTGCTGTTGTTCAACTGTCTCAGGTTGAGACGCAGTATCCATTCCGGCTACTTCCTGAACTTCTTTGTTTGTGTTTTCTTCAGCCATTGCTGATTATTAGTTTGTATCCCATATTCTTCGGAAGAAACTTTGCAATAAAAGAATACAGAAGTGTTTATAATATTGATTTTCAGTCCTTTTAATCTTCCAACTATCGCTAAAAGGAGTGCAAAAATACAACTATTTTCTACAATATTCAATTATCAGAAAATAATTATCAGAAAATTGATTCTGAGGGAAATACAGCCGTTTGCAATTAACAATAATAAACAAGCATTTTTAATGAATACCAGTTATTGCTAATTGTTTATTGCATTATTGTAAAGCTGAAGGATCTTTTCAAACTGACCTTCTAAAGTGAGATGCGAATTATCAATTTCCTTTGCATCACTTGCTTTTACAAGCGGGGAATCTTCGCGTGTTGTATCTAAGAGATCTCTTTTCTGCACATTTTCAAGCACATCTTCATAAGTTACCTCTTCCCCCCTTTCGCGTAGCTCCTTAAACCTGCGTTGCGCACGTTCTTCAGCAGAAGCAGTCATGAAAACCTTAAGTTCTGCATCGGGAAAAACAACTGTTCCAATGTCGCGACCGTCCATCACAATGCCTTTTTCTCTGCCCATTTCCTGCTGTTGCGCTACAAGCATTTCTCGCACCTGTGGAACTGCTGCCACCAGGCTCACAAATTCTGAAACTTCCATTTGTCTTATTTCCCTTTCCACATTTTCATCGTTCAGGTACATCTCTGCAAAGCCTGCATCATTACTAAAGACAAATCGCAACTTTATTTGCGGAAGAGCCTTTACAAGGCCGTCAACATCAAAGGAATTCTTACTAATATAATCTGTTTTGAGCGCATACAGCGTCACCGCTCGATACATAGCACCCGTATCTACGTAAACATAACCCAGTTTTTTAGCCAGTTGTTTAGCTACTGTACTTTTACCCGTAGAAGAAAAGCCGTCAATGGCAATAGTGATTTTTTTCAATTTCAGAAGTTTTAATCTCCGCAGCGGGAGTATTCAAAAAGAGGATTATAGCGAGCTATTTTTTCATATTAATTAAAAATATCAGCTGAAAAACATATTTGTTACTTTTAATCTGAACAATATGCTCACCCGGCGGCAAAGATAAAAATAAACTGAAGAATGTACTTGCTACAAATTTTCCGGTGTGTAGAAAGTTCAAAAGGTTTCAGATTTATATTTGAAATATACGCTCCAGAATCTCTATATCAAATCCCCTTTTTGGAACCTAAGCAAAAAAAAAGCTCCGGAATTTTCCGGAGCTCTATGTTTAGTTATCCTATAACTGTTTGGGATTCTTCACCATTTCATCTGTAATGGCAAGTTTAATAACTTCCCCCATCTCTTTGACGTAGTGGAAGGTTAATCCGTCAAGATATTCATCTTTAATCTCCTTCACATCGCGCCTGTTTTCCTCGCAAAGAATAATCTCCTTAATATGTGCCCTTTTTGCCGCAAGGATCTTTTCTTTTATGCCGCCAACCGGCAGAACTTTACCACGCAAGGTAATTTCACCCGTCATTGCAATATTCTCTTTTACTTTTTTCTGGGTGTAAAGCGAAACAAGTGAGGTAAGCATTGTAATTCCGGCACTTGGGCCATCTTTTGGTGTAGCACCTTCGGGTACGTGAATATGCACATTGTATTTTTCGATCATATCGGGATCAATTCCCAAACTCTCAGCATTTCCTTTAATATATTCAAGAGCAATCGTCCCCGATTCTTTCATTACTTTTCCAAGGTTTCCGGTAATGTTTAAATTCCCTTTTCCTTTAGAAAGAATAGACTCTATGAAAAGAATATCACCGCCAACCTGTGTCCAGGCAAGACCAGTTACCACACCGGCAACTTCATTGTCTTCATATTTTTCTCTTTGAAGTTTTGGACTACCTAAAACCTCAAGAATATCGGCATCTTTAACCTTAATATTATATTCCTGCTCCATGGCGATGTTTTTGGCAGCGTATCTCACCATTTTCGCCAACTGTTTCTCCAGGCTTCTCACTCCAGATTCCCTCGTATAACCTTCCACGATCTTCTCAAGCTGTTTCTTGCCAATTTTCAGGTTTTCTTTGGTAAGTCCGTGCTCTTTTAACTGCTTTGGAAGCAAATGCTGCTTGGCTATTTCAACTTTTTCTTCAATGGTGTAACCAGTCACATTGATCATCTCCATACGGTCCCTTAACGGCGCCTGAATGGTAGAAAGATTATTTGCTGTTGCAATGAACATCACTTTAGAAAGATCAAATCCCATTTCAAGGAAATTGTCATGGAATTCACTGTTCTGCTCCGGGTCTAATACTTCTAAAAGTGCCGAAGAGGGATCTCCGCTGTGCCCAACGCTTAATTTATCGATCTCATCAAGCACAAATACCGGGTTACTTGTACCGGCCTTTTTAAGACTCTGAATAATTCTTCCCGGCATGGCTCCAATATAAGTTTTCCTATGCCCTCTTATTTCAGCTTCATCTCTTAAACCTCCCAGAGAGATACGTACATATTCGCGCCCCAATGCTTCGGCTACAGATTTACCTAAACTGGTTTTACCCACTCCCGGAGGCCCGTAAAGACATAGAATGGGCGACTTCATATCATTCCTGATCTTAAGTACCGCCAGATATTCGATGATGCGTTTCTTGACATCTTCCAGTCCATAATGATCCCGATCAAGAATGCGTTGTGCCCTTTTTAGGTCAAATTTATCTTTACTAAATTCATTCCACGGAAGATCAAGAAAAAGGTCAAGATAATTCCTTTGAATAGAATACTCAGAGACCTGCGGATTCATTCGCTGCAACTTTGAAAGTTCTTTGTCAAAATGCTTTTTGGTATCCTCATCCCATTTTTTCTTCCTCGCGCGGGCTTTCATTTCCTCTGCTTCGCCTTCATGCGAAACCCCGCCAAGTTCTTCCTGGATGGTTTTCATTTGCTGGTGTAAGTAATACTCCCGCTGCTGCTGGCTCATATCACTCTGCACCTTGGACTGGATATCATTCTTAAGCTCCAGTTTATGAAATTCCATATTCATGAATTTCAAAGTAGCCAGGGCTCGCTCTTTAAGATCATTGGTCTCCAGAAGTTTCTGCTTGTCTTCTACAGAAAGATTCATGTTGGAAGACACAAAATTGATAAGAAACGACGGACTTTCAATATTCTGAATTGCAAAAGAAGCTTCTGAAGGAATATTAGGACTGTTCTTGATGATATCAAGAGAAAGCTCCTTTATAGATTCTATAATGGCTGCAAATTCTTCATTATCCTTTGCAGGACGAGCTTCGGGTACTTCGGTGATGCTCGCTTTCAAATAAGGTTTTTCCGAAATTACTTCGGCAACCTTGAATCTTTTCTTTCCCTGAATAATAACAGTCGTATTTCCATCGGGCATTTTTAACACCCGAAGAATTCTCGCGACCACTCCCGTTTTGTTAATGTCGTTTACCCCGGGGTTCTCAACTTTTTCATCCTTTTGAGAAACTACACCTATAACTTTACTGTCATTATTAGCCTCGTTGATGAGCTTGATAGAGGCATCTCTTCCCGCAGTAATAGGAATTACCACTCCCGGGAACAGCACGGTGTTTCTCAATGGAAGTATTGGTAGTACATCCGGTAGGTTTTCCTTATTTATTTCCTCCTCATCTTCTGGAGTCATCAAAGGAATTAATTCTGCATCTTCATCTATTCCCTGTAATGACATACTGTCAAAACTTGTGAATTTTGTTTTAGCCATATCTTTATTTAAGTCAAACTGTCATTGCAGTTTATTGTAAATCATTTTCTGCCGACCTCTAAATCATCATATCTCTCACAAAATGCATGATTACAGTAGGCTTGCACAGCATTTCTTCAATTGTTATGCCAACACAAACCAAAAAAAGAAAAAGAAATTTCCTTAAAACTGTAACAATCTTGATTCTCATCTATCTTTATAGTAAAGCAGGGATAAATTGACACTAACCACCACAAATATCGACGAGCTTTTGGAACAGTGCCATTTGGGAGACCAAAGAGCGCAAATGAGGATGTATAACAAGTACTATAAAGCCATGTATAACACGGCTTTTCGAATAGTAAAAGATTCTGCGGAAGCAGAAGACATTATGCAGGAATCCTTTTTAAAAGCTTTTTCAAAGCTGGATTCTTTTAAAGGCACCTCTACCTTTGGCGCATGGCTCAAGAAAATAGTGATAAACCGAAGCATTAATGCCTTTAATAAAAAATCCAGGCACCAGGAGGTTTCGTATAATGATCAATTGAACAATGCTGCAGAAGAAGATTCTTATGGTTTTTCCGGTGAAGAAGAATCAAATCCAAAAGTGCAGCAGATTTTAAAAGCCATGGATTCATTAAAGGAAAATTACCGTCTCATTCTTACCCTTCATTTAATAGAAGGCTACGATTATGAGGAAATTTGTGAAATCATGCAACTTACAAATGCCAATTGCAGAACAACCATTTCAAGAGCTAAGGAAGCTCTTCGGAAAAAATTACTGAGCTATGAAAAATGACAATATAGAAGAACTTTTCAGTTCCCTGGACTTCGATGTTGCTGAGCCTTCTCAAGGTCATGAAAAGAGGTTTGAGGAAAAGCTTCAGCAGCGCTCCAGAAAGAAAATTAGAACTTCGGGAGTGATTTCTTTATGGGGTCCGGCACTCTCAATTGCAGCCAGCCTTCTAATAGCATTCCTTGTTTTTCAAAAACTATATAGCAATCAGCTGAACCGCGAAGATGGCCTCGCGAGTGTTTCAACTGAAATGAAGACAACTCAAGATTTTTATTCTTCGGTAATATCCAAAGAATTGTATAACCTTCAGCAGGAAAAAACACCAGAGACGGCTGCTGTTATAGAAGATGCGCTAAAACAGCTGCAAATACTTGAAAAAGACTATGAAAAATTAAAGACAGATCTTTCGAACAGTGGCCAGGATAAAAGAGTTATCTCTGCCATGATTACCAATTTCCAAAGAAGAATTGACCTGTTGAACAACGTTTTAGAAAAAGTGAATAATATAAACAAACTTAAAAACACACACCATGAGAACAATATACTTTAAGATGCTTTTTGTGCTCTTTCTTGTCCCCTTCGTAGGTTTGGCAGGAAATGATTTTAACGGAAGGTACACTAAGGAAAAGAAAATCACAAAGCAGTACAATGTTTCTCCCAATGCCCTGTTACGGGTAAGCAACAGCTATGGCAACGTAGATGTGACCACCTGGAACCAAAACCGTATTGAGATTGAGGTAGTGATCAAAACCAATGGCAATGATGAGGAAAAAGTGATTCAAAAGTTACGAGAGATTGATGTAGAATTCAATGCTTCTTCTTCCCAGGTGAGCGCTAAAACTCATTTTGAAAGACAGGACAGGTCCTGGTGGAGTGAACTTTTTGGAGGCAGCAGCAATGTAAGTATGGAAATTAATTATACCATTAAAGCTCCGGTTAAAAACAGCGTAGATCTCTCCAATGACTACGGAAATATAAGATTGGACAGGCTGGAAGGTAATGCTAGCATCAACTGTGACTATGGGAGAATCATTATTGGTGAGCTCATGGGAGAAAACAATTCTTTAAATTTTGATTATACCAGGAATAGCACCATCAATTACATGAAACGCGGAAAAATAAATGCCGATTATTCCGAATATACAATTGACGAGGCAGGCACTTTGGAACTTAGTGCAGATTACACGGACAGCCGGATAGGAAAAGTAGAAAATATCCGCTTTAACTGTGATTATGGTGGTGTGTATATTGAAAAACTTCGTAATTTAAAAGGACAGGGGGATTATGTAGGCATCAAGATAGGATCGGTCTATAATACACTCGGCCTTGAAATGGATTATGGGTCACTTACAATTGAACAGCTTATGAATGGAGTTCAACAAGTGGATATCGAAACAGATTATACTTCGGTAAAAATTGGCTATGACAGAAACACCGCTTTCAACTTCCAAATAAAAACTTCCTACGGCGGAGTAAAAGGAATTGAAGGAAATGAGAAATTCCAGGTGAATAAAAGAAGACAATCTGGCTCAGATAATTTTTATGAAGGCTATCATTTATCAGGCACTTCAGGAGGATCTGTCAAAATAAACTCCAGTTATGGAAGTGTAACTTTTACAAATTAAGACAATCATCAATTAAAAACGAAACCAATGAAAAAACTAATTTTTACAATAGCCATTCTCATGTTATCTTTTCAGGCTGCCAATGCACAATGGTGGAGGAACAGTAAAAAGGTGGAAGGAAACGGCAATATGACCACGCAAAATAGAAATGTGTCAAATTATGATGAAGTAGCCTTGCAGGGTTCAATGGACGTAAGACTAGTAGCAGGAAAAGAAGGGGAAATCGATGTAGAAGCCGAAAGTAATTTACTAGAGCACATCGTCACAGAAGTTACCGGAGACCGCCTAAAAATTTCGGTTGAAGAAGGAATTAGTTTAAGGCCCTCCAGAAATCATGATGTTACTATTACTGTTCCTTTTGAAACGCTCAACAAAGTATCCCTCACAGGTTCTGGAGACATTAACAGTACAGACAGGATAAAATCCCGTAATTTTGATGTTCGTGTAACAGGAAGCGGTGATATAAGTCTGGATCTTTTTTCGGAAACTGTGGAAGGCGGAATTACAGGATCTGGCGACATTACTCTCAAAGGAAAAACCACGAATTTTAAATGCTCCGTAACCGGTTCTGGTGATTTTATGGCTTATGGCTTGAATGCAGAAAACGTTCGGGCACAAGTATCAGGTTCTGGTGATATTGAACTGAGTGCCTCGAATGAACTAAAAGCAACAGTGACCGGCTCTGGAGACATTACTTATAATGGCAATCCCAAAAAGCAGGATTTCAAAACTTCCGGCTCCGGTTCAGTGTCAAAAAGGTAATTTTCAAAGCCTTTCTAAAAACCTCTGCCGCTCTTCGTTAGAGGTTTTTTGTTTTTATATTTCTGCCGGGTACCCGTAATAAAAGAATAAGACCAACAAGAAAAAACAAACCCAGGAACATGATCGAATACCTAACACTCCCCGTTGCCTGCCCAATCGATGCATACAAAGACATACCTATCACAATTCCAATTTTCTCTGCAACGTCATAAAAGCTAAAATAACTGGCGGTATCAATGGCATTTTCGGGCAACATTTTAGAGTAAGTAGATCTTGAAAGTGCCTGGATACCTCCCATAACCAGCCCTACAAAACCTGCAGTTATATAAAACTGAACAGGCGTGGTCACAAAATAAGCGAAAATACAAATGGCGATCCAAATGGCATTTATAAGCACCAGCGTATTTATATTTCCCAGTTTAGCTGAAATGCGGGAAGTCAAAATCGCCCCTGCAACCGCCACGAGCTGAATGAGAAGAATACTTATAATAAGGCCCATGGTCGCATCTTGCCCGCTCCAGTCAATTTCTTCAATTCCGAAATAGGTGGCGATCAGCATGACTGTCTGCACCGCCATACTGTATACGAAAAAGGCGCCTAAATATCTTTTTAACTGCAAATTGTGCTTGAGAGAAATCCATATTTTCTTAAGTTCCCTGAAACCGTTAAAAAGAACATCATTGGTTAGTCGTTGCTTCCTGTTCCCCTTCGGAAGATAATGGTAAGTGATCTGGCTGAAACCTATCCACCAGACTCCGGTAAGGACAAAAGAAAAACGAGTGGGAAAATCGGCATTTTCAAAGCCAAACCATTCGTGTTTTATGATCATTATTAAACAAATGAGCAGCAGGATCACGCTTCCAATATATCCAAGAGAAAAACCTTTCGCACTGACTTTATCCTGTTGCTCCGGAAAAGCGATATCCGGAAGATATGAATTATAAAAAACCAGACTCGCCCAAAAACCTATGAGCGCCAGGAAATAACAGAGCAGTCCGAACCAAAGGTTTTCGAGATTAAACCAATACAACCCAATGCAGGAGACAGCTCCAAGATAACAGAAAAACTTCAGGAAATTCTTTTTATTCCCTACATAATCTGCTATTCCCGAGAGAAAGGGAGAAATAATAGAAACCACTAAAAAAGCACCGGCAGTCACGTAACTTATGAGCGAGTCGTTATTGAAATCAAAGCCAAGAAACCGCACCGTATCATCAATTGTGTTGCCTGATTCATCTTTTAAGATCGTTAAGGCGCCGTAGAAAATGGGAAATACGGCTGAAGCGATCACAAGGCTGTAAACAGAATTTGCCCAATCATAAAAGGCCCAGGCATTCAGTATTTTTTTGCTTCCTTTCGGGAGTTGTTTCATATTTGGAAATTAAAAGAGCTGCCCAAGAGGGCAGCTCTAAAATATGACTTTTCGGTTAACTACAAATTAAACTAATCTCTTCTAAAGGAGGTCACTCCAAATTTTTGAGCTTCGGCTCTTGCCTGTGGCGCCCATTCTTCAATATTATCTATTCTTGTCTGGGGATTAGGGTGCGTACTTAAAAATTCTGGCGGAGCCTGTCCACCGGTTTCCTGTTGCATCCTTCTCCAAAGGTTAGCCGCTTCTTCGGGTTCATAACCGGCCATTGCCATAAGTGTGAGACCAATGCGATCTGCTTCAGATTCGTGACTTCGGCTAAATGGAAGCATCACTCCATATTGACTACCTAAACCATAGGCTTGTCCAATAATTTGCTGGGTACTCTCACTTCGTCCACCAACTGCTGCACCAAGCACCGCACCACCTACCTGCTGTAACTGTGCAGCACTCATACGTTGAGCACCATGATCTGCAAGGGCATGCGCCACCTCGTGAGCCATAATTGCTGCTACACCAGTTTCAGTTTGCGCAATAGGCATGATCCCTGTATAAAATGCTATTTTTCCTCCAGGCATAGCCCATGCGTTGACCTGGTCATCGTCTTTTATTAAAGAATATTCCCATGCGTATTCATTGAGGTAACCCTGGTAGCCGTTGGCATTAAGATATCGCTCGGCTGCTGTGGCTATTTTTTGCCCTACCCGGTCAATCATACGTGCTTCCGGAGTATTGGTAATTACCTGGTTTTGTGCCAGCACCTCTTCATACTGTTGAAAGGATGCAGGAAATATTTGAGAATTAGAAACAAAGTTCAAGTTCTTCTCCCCGGTAAATGGATTGGTTTTACAAGCCATTACGAGTACAAGAAAACTTAGTATAAGGGATACTCTTTTAAGCTTCATATCGATGTCTATTTTTTGTTAAAGTTACTAATTAGTCTTTGCTCCCCACGGAGGTTTAAAGTAGCTTTAACAAAAATGCAGCCAAATTTGTTAAAAGCCTATAGTCACTCTTCAATAACAGTCACTATTTACTTATCTTGGCACTTTATTCCATTTTTACTTCACATGACCAAAGAAAAGAAAGACAACACGCCCGTGCAACGGTTGCTTGTCCCCTCCTACATATTATATACGGGAAAAATTCTTACCGCTATTTCCCCATTTTTAGCCAGTCGTTTTGCGGCCAAACTTTTTTTAACGCCATTTCGTTACAAACTTCCGAAGCGAGAAAAAGAGATGGATGAAGAGAGCAGGCAGGAAAAAATGATGGTCCCCTCCATTAATCGGGAAATTGTAATATATCATTACGGGAACTCTCCTAAAAAAGTTTTACTTGTACATGGCTGGAGTGGCCGTGGCACACAACTGGCTATGATAGCTAAAGAACTGCTTAAAAACGGTTATAGCGTTGTAAGTTTTGATGCGCCTGCACATGGAAAAGCTTCTGGTAAGATGAGTATGATGCCTTTCTTTATAGAATCTATTCATTTTCTTGATAAAAAATATGGCCCATTTGAAGCTGCCATTGCCCATTCCCTCGGTGGCATGGCTTCCTTAAAAGCTGTAAAAGATGGCTTTGATATTAACAAACTGGTGATCATAGGTACAGCAAACAGCATCACTCACATAACGCACGAGTTCGCCCATAATATGAAACTGAATGATGAGGTGGCACGGCAAATGAAAAAATATTTTGACACGAAATTTGGAGAGGATATGGATAACTTATCCGGTGCCGTATCTGCTGAAGGTGTCCACATCCCCACTCTCGTTGTACACGATAAAAATGATGTGGACGTGAAAGTAAATTGCGCATACGAAATAAACGAACACCTGGAAAAAGGAGAACTTTTCATAACAGAAAAGTTGGGCCATCGCCGCATTTTAGGAGATTCTAAAGTTATTAACAAGATCATTGATTTTCTTATGGTATAGTATTTGCTCCACAATAGAAAAATTGGAGATGAAAAAGATTACCTTGATATTAGTGGCCATCATGACCTTTAGCTGCAATACGAATGCACAGCAGAAAAAAGCAGAAAAAGTAAAATTTCCCGTCCATAAATCTGAAGCAGAATGGAAAAAGGATTTAAGTAGTGCCGAATTCCAGGTGCTGCGAAAAAGTGGTACCGAAAGGGCATTTTCGAGTGAACTTAACTATGTGAGTGAACCTGGTACTTTTGTTTGTGCAGCCTGCGGAAACGAACTTTATAAAACAAAAAATAAGTTTGACAGCGGCACGGGATGGCCCAGTTTTGACCGCCCTGTAGCCGAAGAAAACGTAGCTTACCGCCCCGATCGAACCGGTGGTTTTCCCGCAACAGAAGTAATTTGCGCTGAATGCGGCGGACACCTGGGGCATGTTTTTAATGATGGTCCTCGTGAAACCACAGGTAAAAGACATTGTATTAATGGAGTGGCAATGAATTTTATTGCTGAGAATAAGGAGTAATCACCATTTTACAAATTGTTTAAGAGAAAATCTGTAGCCAATTTGCTACTTTAAAAACAAAAATTATCTATGCAAAAGAAATATCCCATAGAATATTCCGAAGCCGAGTGGCGGGAGAAATTAAGTGATGACCAGTACAGGATCCTGCGTAAAAAAGGAACTGAAGCTCCGCATACCGGAAAATACAATCTGCATTTTGAAGACGGGGAATATAAATGTGCAGCCTGTGGCAACAAATTGTTTGAAGACAATCAAAAATTTGAAAGTAATTGTGGCTGGCCAAGCTTTGACGACGCCATAGAAGGCAGCATTGAATACGTCCAGGATAAGAGTTTTGGAATGATTCGCACAGAAATTCTTTGCGCAAACTGCGGTAGCCATTTGGGCCACGTATTTGACGACGGGCCAACAGAAACCGGACAACGCTACTGCGTAAATTCGGCAAGTATAGATTTTGAACCTAAAAATGATAAATAATGAAAAAATTCTTACCACTTTTCGCAATAGCAATATTTACCTTCACCTCCTGTTCAAATGACGGGGAAAGAGGACCTCAGGGACCTGCAGGGCCTCCGGGTGATGACGGACTTATAGGAGTTGTCTTTGATGTTGCTGCAGATGATTTTACAGAAGGAAACGGCTATGGTTTTGAAGTAGAATATTCAGATTACACTTCCGAAGAGGTATTTGAAACCGACGTTGTCCTTGTCTATATGAAGACAGGCGAAGACGGACAGGTGGATGGTCAACCCGTAGAAATCTGGAGTTTGTTACCACAGGTATATTATGTTGATGGCGGCGGAAGTATGCAATATAACTATGATTATACATTTTTCAGCACCTATATTTATTTGGATGGAGATGTTGACCTGTCTACTTTGGACAGTTCTTATACAGATGATCAAGTTTTTCGAATTGCAATTATTCCTGCCGGTATTGCCAACGATGCGAGCGTTGATTTTTCCAGCTATGAAGAAGTAATGTCTGCCATGAAAGTAAAAGATATAAATATTCCGGCGGTAGAATAGACAAAAAGTTCCGGAAGAATCCGGTTATAAAACACCATTTTTGAAAGGGAAAATCGTATGATTTTCCCTTTTCTTTTTAAAGTCAGCTTCTAAGCCTCTTTCGGGCTTTCTGTTTATGGTTTAATTCCTTAAATTCGCTGTTCAATTCAGTTACAAATATTCAACTATGAGTAAATACGATATCATTGTTTTAGGAAGTGGCCCGGGAGGCTACGTGACAGCCATTAGAGCTTCACAACTGGGTTTCAAAACCGCAGTAATAGAAAAAGAAAATCTCGGCGGAGTATGCCTTAACTGGGGATGTATTCCTACAAAAGCACTTCTAAAAAGCGCCCAGGTTTTTGATTATCTTAATCATGCTGAAGATTATGGCCTGAAGCTGGAAAATGCAGATAAGGATTTTAGCGCGGTAATTAAACGTAGCCGTGGAGTGGCAGACGGAATGAGCAAAGGGGTTCAATTCCTTATGAAAAAGAACAAGATCGATGTGATTGAAGGTTTTGGAAAACTAAAATCCGGTAAAAAGATCGACGTTACAGATAAGAACGATAAAACAACCGAATACCAGGCAGATAATATCATTATTGCCACCGGAGCTCGCTCGCGTGAACTTGCCAATCTTCCGCAGGATGGTAAGAAAGTAATTGGTTACCGTGAAGCAATGAGCCTTAAAGAACAGCCTAAGAAGATGATCGTAGTAGGATCTGGAGCCATAGGCGTTGAATTTGCACACTTCTATAATGCAATGGGAACCGAAGTTACTATCGTTGAATTTTTGCCACACCTTGTACCCCTTGAAGATCAAGACATTTCAAAGCAATTTGAACGCAGCTTCAAAAAAGCGGGAATTAAGGTGATGACAAATTCTTCTGTTGAGAGTGTAGACACTGCGGGAAAAACAGTAAAAGCCAAGGTGAAAACCAAGAAAGGTGAAGAGACTCTGGAGGCAGATGTCGTTCTTTCTGCGGTTGGAATCAAATCGAACCTTGAAAATATAGGTCTTGAAGACTTAGGCATTAAGACAGACCGTGATAAAATTATCGTAAACGATTATTATCAAACAAATGTACCAGGCATATATGCTATTGGAGATGTAGTGCCTGGGCCTGCTTTAGCGCACGTTGCTTCTGCGGAAGGAATTACCTGTGTAGAAAAAATAGCCGGAATGAATGTTGAACCCATTGACTACGGAAACATCCCCGGTTGTACTTATGCGACTCCTGAAATTGCATCTGTTGGAATGACCGAAGCGCAGGCGAAAGAAGCCGGATATGAATTGAAAGTCGGGAAATTCCCATTTTCAGCTTCCGGAAAAGCCAAAGCCGCAGGAACTCCAGATGGATTTGTAAAAGTAATCTTTGATGCAAAATATGGAGAATGGCTGGGCTGCCACATGATTGGTGCGGGAGTGACAGATATGATCGCTGAAGCCGTTCTTGGAAGAAAATTAGAAACTACAGGGCACGAAGTATTAAAAGCAATCCATCCGCACCCAACTATGAGTGAAGCGGTGATGGAAGCTGTGGCTGATGCTTACGGCGAAGTAATTCACCTATAAAAAAGGTTGAACCTTTTATTAATTAGCACTGATTAAGGAAGCCCGGTAAAAAATTACCGGGCTTCTTTATATAATAAGGCTCCAAAAATAGGAGCTTAGAAATTATTCTACTCTATTCCAAATTTCGGAACTATTTTACAGCTAACAAATCACAATACCAGAACTTGTTGTCCCAGGCCTCCTGCTTATTGGAAAAGCAATTATTATCGCTGTCTTTTGACACAGGCTTATAAGATCTTTCCACCAAATCCCCTTTTTGGAACTTTACAGGTTCTTTAAAAATGGGACCATCGAAAACGAAGGTATGAAATTCCCCGTTTTCACCACATGGATCTACGCCGGCTGGTAAATTACTTAAAAAAGCTTCATCTACAACCCTTCCGCAAAAAGATTTATCAAGAACCTTCGCATTTACGCATACGGTAATCGCCTTAAAACCGGCTGTTAGGAAATCCTGCATTAATTTCGTCGTGTCCAGCTTCCAAAGTGGAAAAACCGGTTTAAGCCCAGTGTTCTTTAACTGGTTTTTCCTGTACTCCCGAAGGTCCTCAAGAAAAATGTCTCCAAAAATGCTATTTTTGAATCCCTCCTGTACAAGCTTTTCAGTTTCTCTTTTCATCACCTCATTATAGCGGCTCATGGAAACGTTCCCCGAAAGCGGAATAATATGTAACGATATTCCGATACTTTTTGCCTGTTGATACAGCAACTCCTTCCGAAGACCATGCATGGATATTCTATCCAGGTCTGAATTTACTGTGGTAACCAACTTTTCAACAGACAATTTCTTTTCCTGTTGCACCTGGAAAAGAGCAAAAGCAGCATCCTTTCCACTACTCCAGTTCAGGAAAGATTGAGTCATTTTAGAAAACTTTGTATTGCAAGGGAATATCCCTGGAGGCCAAAACCTACAATGATTCCTTTTGCATTTGGCGCAATAAAAGATTTATGTCTAAAATCCTCACGGGCGTGAATATTCGATATATGCACCTCTACTACCGGCGTTACAATTGCTTTTACGGCATCTCCTATTCCTACAGAAGTGTGCGTATAGGCAGCCGCATTTAGAATAATACCATCAAAGTCATTATCAGATTCCTGCAGTTTATTGATAATTTCGCCTTCAACATTAGATTGAAAGTAAGATAATTCCACATCTGAATATATTGCCTGAAGATTCTCAAAAAACTCTTCAAAATTACCTTTTCCGTAAATATCCGGCTCCCTGCTCCCAAGAAGGTTTAAATTGGGTCCGTTGATGATGATCAATTTCATAAAGTAAAAGTAGAACAAATATAACAAATTGAGAAAGTCTGCAGAATAGTTATCCCCAAAGCAACTAAGCTTTTTCCATTTCATCAAGTTTACGATTTAATAAGCGTGACAAAAGAATGAATGGATCACTCGCTTCATTACAAAATCTGAACAACGGAAATTAGAAATGTCTTTCAATTTCCTTCGTTTATCAACAAATTGCTTCACATTGGCTAGAACAGGAGCGAGCAGTCATAAAAAAAGCAGGACGAATCCTGCTATTATTTTAAAAGCTAAACTATTTTCATAAGCCAAACTCCACACCCAGGTTTACTGAGGATATTGATCCTCCATCTACACTAATTCCAGAGTAAGAAGCAAAAAGATCTAAAGGACCAAAACCAAAGCCCACTTTTGGACGATAATAAACTCCGCCATCCATACCATCTTCAAGAGCCATAGCATATCCAAGATCAAGGCCTACTACCAGGAGCGCTAAATTGATCCTTCCTGAAGCAGCAATTGGAACGAATTTGAGATCTTCAAGATCCTCTTCTCCAAAGAAATGAGAATAACCTACCATTGGCCCTACTTCAGCAACATCTACAATGTTAAAAAGATATGCAGCATCTACCCCCACCTGCAGATTGGAATAATCGGATATGTCTCCTGTAGGTAACCCCACATTAAATCCCAATTTTAAATCCCCCTGGGCATAAGTTGAACCAAATCCAAGAAAAACGAGCGTAAGAACAAGAAATAAATTTTTCATTTTATACGATTTTGATTGGTTAATATACTTAAAGATACGTAAATATTTGATACATGGCACATTACAGGAAACAACCCCATGAAGTAAGACAAAAAAAAGGGTGAAGTACATATTCACCCTTTCATTTCAAAATTGGTTTTATGTTAGAACATAATTCCTACACCTAATTGAAATCCATTGTTGTTCACAGCATCTTCATCCCAGTTGTCGCTATCAAAAGCATCGGTAAATCCTCTTGTATACCTGGCGCTGGCAAAGAATTGATCTGTAAAGTTGAAGGACACACCAACAGCGCCCCCAAATTCAAACGTACTACCAAAATCTGTGTCAGTAGAACTTTCCCCTAAGTCAGAATCAACGGAGATCTCTTCTTCCACCAAAAAGTTGAAAGATGGCCCAGCTTCAATAGAGAGTCCTTCAAATACATACAATTTTGTCAGGACCGGCACCTGGATGTAATCTAGGTTATACTCACCCGTATAATTGTCACCCATGAAATTACTTTCCGCTTCTGTTCCCTGTGTGGAGTATAAAACTTCAGGCTGAATGGCAAAACGTTCGCTCAAAGGCACTTCTGCCAGTAGACCCAGGTGAAAACCAGTACGGCTGTTATTCTCTTCAAATCCATCGGAAGTCATATTAGTGAAGTTCACTCCACCTTTCGCTCCAAATCTTACAAACTCCTGTGCTGATACAATGCTTGTACTAAATACTATCATTGCTAAAAATAAAATCGACTTTTTCATCTTTTTATGTTTTAAAGTTCAGGTACAAATGTAGAGGTCGAGTTGTTAAGAAAAACTAAGTTCTTACTAAAGTATTACTAATGTAATCTAGTATAAATTCTATCTTTACTCCATGAACTGGCAGAACGCGCTTAAAGATTATGGGCATTATTTAAGGCTGGAACGCGGACTTTCAGACAATTCCATTACCAGCTACAGCATGGATGTGAAAAAGTTAATGCTATTCCTGAAATCTCAAAAAATGAAAGTATCCCCTCTAAATATTTCTGCAGAAGAAATCCAGCAATTTATATATGAAACAGCAAAAGACATCAATGAACGATCTCAGTCAAGATTAATTTCCGGCCTACGAAGCTTCTTTAATTTTCTTGTTTTTGAAGATTACCGGAATACTAACCCGCTTGATTTGATTGAGTCTCCAAAAATAGGAAGAAAACTCCCGGATACTCTTTCCACAGAAGAGATCGACAGGCTTATTACCGCAATTGATTTATCCACACCCGAAGGAGAACGAAACCGGGCTATTCTTGAAACTCTTTATGGTTGCGGTCTTCGAGTTTCAGAACTTACCTCCCTTCGATTATCAGATCTTTTTTTTCAGGAAGGATTCATTAAGGTAACCGGTAAAGGCGACAAAGAAAGGTTTGTACCAATAGCACCGGCTACACAAAAATATATAGAGCTTTATTCCACTCATGTTAGACCCGTTATTCCCGTAAAGAAGGAATTTGAAGACACTTTATTTCTCAACAGGCGTGGCCGGCAGCTCACCCGCGCCATGATCTTTACCATTATTAAAACCCTTGCTTCCAAAGCCGGAATTACCAAAAAAGTAAGTCCGCATACTTTCAGGCATTCTTTTGCAACCCATCTCCTGGAGAATGGGGCAGATTTACGGGCAATTCAGCAAATGCTAGGACATGAAAGCATCACGACAACAGAGATTTATATGCATGTAGACCGCACCCATTTAAGGCAGGTGATGGAAAAGTATCATCCCCGGCGCAAAGAAACAAACAGGTATTAAAGTTGTGCTAAAGCATCCGTTTTGTTTTCGGCTCCGGCTATTCCTCAGTAAATTCACTCCTCGAACTAAAATGATAAATGATGACAATAAAATTTAGAAATGGAGACGAGATGCCGGCAATTGGCCTCGGAACCTGGAAATCTGAAAAAGGAAAAGTAGGAAATGCAATAGAAATCGCTCTCAACAATGGCTACAAACATATAGATTGCGCAGCCACTTATGGAAATGAGGATGAAATTGGAGAAGCATTTAATAAAGTTTTTTCCAAAGGACAAATTAAACGAGAAGATGTTTGGGTGACTTCAAAGCTGTGGAATGATTCTCACAAAAAGGAAGATGTTATTCCTGCTTTGAAAAAAACCTTAAGAGACCTACAACTGGATTACCTGGATCTTTACTTGATACATTGGCCGGTAGCTTTAAAAAAAGGTGTTGGCTTTCCCGAATCTGACGATGATTATCTTTCCCTGGAGGAAGTACCAATTATTGAGACCTGGAAAGAAATGATTAAAGCAAAAGAACAGGGACTGGTAAAGCATATAGGAGTATCCAATTTCAGTGAGAAAAAACTAAACAATCTCATGGCAGAGACTACAGATACCCCTGAAGTTAACCAGGTAGAGCTCCACCCTTTTCTACAACAACCTCAATTACTTGATTTTTGCCAAAGCAACGATATAAGACTTACCGCCTTTTCTCCTTTGGGAAGCGGCGATCGTTCACAGCAAATGAAAGCCGAAGATGAACCTTCTTTGCTTGAAAATAAAACAATTAGGGAAATAGCCGAGAAACATGATGTTTCCCCTGCGCAGGTGCTTATAAAATGGAATCTTAAACGTGGCACAGCCGTTATCCCAAAATCCACCAGTGAAAACCACCTCATCGATAATTTAAAAAGTGATGAACTTGATCTGGATGAAGAGGATATGCAGAAAATTACCAAGCTTGACCGGCATTTTCGCTATGTCAATGGTGAATTTTTTGTAACCAACGGGAATCCATACAGCAACATTTACGATGAGTAAAAAGCTGGCAGTAAAAGCAGGAAACCTGTTTTTGGGTTTCCTGCTACTTTTTCTATCTTCCTGCGGAGAAGACAGCCAGAGTCTGGAAAAGGGTGCGTTCCCAAAATGATTCTTTGACAAAAAAACTGGAACAACAAACCGCTATTATTGATTCTCTGCGAAATAATCTTGAAAATGATAAAGAGCAGCAACTTTTCATCATCTACTTCGGAAAAGAATTTGAAGAAATTGAAAATCCTGAAGAATTTATTGTTTCGGAATTAAGAAATCGTCCTGAGGTAATCCCTTTAGACCCCGTGCTTGGAGGCACGATGAAATTCAGAAGAGTCATGCTACTTTCCAACGAGTGGATCTATGCAGAGTATGATGATGGCCATGTTCAAGGTATGGCTTTGTACTCCTACAGCTTAAATCAAGAAGGTGACCTGGATTTTGAATTGGTCACTTCCCATCACGCGGGTCAATAATTCACCTCCGAAAAAAAGACCTGCAAACACCCTTTTTAGAACGTTATATTTATACTAAAACCAAGGCCAATTCGGCTCTTTTTGGTATATTTTGAGAAGTCAATAAAATTAAAAACAGCATACTATGAAGACACAAATTCAATTTGTAAATACCGATACTCAAGCCTCTGCAGAACAGCTTGTTCAGCGAAAATTAGACAAACTCGAAAATAAATACGACTTTGTTATAAGTGCAGACGTTCAATTCAAAGAAGAAAACGATAATACAGGTAAAGGAAAAGTTTGTGCTATAAGATTAAGTCTTCCGGGGCCATTAATTCATGCCTCTTCTAACGATGAAAGCTTTGAAGCAGCTGCTGCTCAAACTGTGAGCGATATTGATAAGCAATTAAAAAGAAGAAAAGAGGAAATGAAAAGCCATTAATTCATATCACCATTTAACCTAAACAAGAAAGGCTGCTAAAATTTAGCAGCCTTTTTTATATCTATCCAAAAATGGCATTTTATGCCACTCTTGTTATTTTTGCTCCCAATGCTTTCAATCTTCCATCGATGTCTTCATATCCACGGTCAATTTGTTCAATATTGTGAATTACAGACGTCCCTTTAGCCGAAAGCGCAGCGATTAACAAGGAAATTCCGGCTCTAATATCGGGCGATGTCATGGTGGTCGCTCTTAAATTTGATTTAAAATCATGTCCTATTACAGTGGCCCGGTGAGGATCGCAAAGAATAATCTTAGCACCCATATCTATAAGTTTATCCACGAAAAATAAACGGCTTTCAAACATCTTCTGATGAATTAAAACACTACCTCGCGCTTGGGTGGCAACTACCAGCATGATACTCAAAAGATCTGGTGTAAAGCCGGGCCATGGTGCATCACTAATGTTCATTATAGACCCATCAATGAAATTCTGCACTTCATAACCATCTTTATGTGCCGGGATGTAAATATCATCCCCTTTTCTTTCAATGGTGATTCCAAGTTTCCTGAAAGTTGCAGGAATAAGGCCCAAATGATTCCAGGATACATTTTTAATGGTGATCTCACTTTTAGTCATGGCCGCGAGACCAATCCATGAACCAATTTCCACCATATCTGGAAGGACGCGATGGGTACAACCACTAAGAGCGTCTACTCCTTCTATTTCAAGCAGGTTTGACCCCACCCCCTTTATAGACGCACCCATACTGTTTAACATGGTGCACAGCTGCTGTAAATAAGGTTCGCAAGCGGCGTTGTATATGGTAGTTTTACCCCGGGTCAGGACAGCTGCCATTACTATATTAGCCGTACCGGTTACAGATGCTTCTTCCAGCAACATGTAAGTTCCCTGTAAACCACCTTTTGGAGCCTCTACTCCGTAAAATCTTTCTTCGCGGTTATAGCGAAATTCGGCTCCCAGTTTTATAAAACCTTCAAAATGCGTATCCAGCCTTCTTCGGCCAATTTTGTCACCTCCCGGCCTTGGAATATATCCTTTGCCAAACCTTGCGAGTAACGGGCCAACCAGCATAATAGATCCTCTCAACCCACTACCTTCCTGCTTAAACTTCTCACTTTCCAGATAGTCAAGATCGAGTTCATCGCTTTGAAAGGTATAGCTTCCTTTTGCAATTTTTTCAATTTTCACCCCCAGACTTTCCAGGATATTAATAAGCTTATTAACATCCAGAATATCTGGAATATTATGAATAGTGACTTTTTCTGGAGTGAGTAAAACAGCGCAAACAATTTGTAATGCTTCGTTTTTTGCACCCTGCGGATTTATTTCACCGCGTAGGGCGTGACCTCCTTCAATTTGAAAAGTTCCCATGTAAGATATTAAATTTTAATAGCGTTTGCGACCTCTGGGGCGATGTGATTTCTTAGCCGGCTTTTTAGTATATTTCTTATTATTTCCACGCAGCAAATCCGAAGCCTCACTAAGATCTTCCTCGGTTGCTTTAACATCAATCCTACCGCCGCTTAATTCACGTAGATGGTCAAAAATAACTTTATCATCTACAGTATCCTTATTCCAGCTTAGGTAAGATTTTTTCATGTGATTTGCAATGGTGAAAATAAGCCCCTCCTTTTCGTCTCCATCTTCCCAACTATTTGCAACATCAATCATTCGCTTGATGTTATTCCCGTAGAACCTGTACTTTGGAAAATTCTGCGGATAGTCCATCCTGTCCGGCCTTTCCTCCAGCAATTCTTTTACTGGTTTTGGAAAAGGGCTCTCCACGTCCAGCTTAAAATCGCTGATGATAAATAACTGGTCCCATAGTTTGTGTTGAAAATCGGGTACATCTCTCAAATGAGGATTAAGATTTCCCATAACCGCAATGATAGCTTTGGCTACTCGGTTTCTCTCTTCATCGTCTTCCAGTTCAACGGCGTGTTCTACCATTTTTTGAATATGCCTACCATATTCAGGAATGATCAATTTACTCCTTTCAGAGTTATATTCTAATTCGTTTGTCAAAATTGAAAATTATAAGGTGATAATATACTGTAGAAGTTTATCGCCCGCAAAATACTAATAATTCTTCAGGAAACGATGACTGCGGTTATTATTTTCAGATTCTACTACTACAAAAGTTACTTTTTAAAGGGAAATAACCCCTTCCACTTTTTCAGCCACTTCTTTGTATTTATCTATCACCGCATCTGGATTCTTCATCTTTACATTTACAGAAACACTGGTGTAGTTACCTTTTCTGGATTTTTTGGTGGTGATCACCGCTCCCATGTTATCAAAAATCTGTTCAATATCCTTGATTTTCTCGTTACTGGAAGGCACAATAAATTTATAAAGATATTCTGAAGGCCACAACGAAGTATCGTATAACTGGCTTTTTAATTTAGCGTAAAATTCTTCCGGATCTTTTTTTTCACTCATAATATTCTTGCTTCATTTATCCTGCAAAGATACCAACTTAAGAACTATTTTTTAAATCAAATACAAATGACGAAATTTGCGGGGTGAAAACCAGGAAAATTGTTATTACCGGCGGCCCCGGTACCGGAAAAACCTCTCTCATTAAAGCGCTCGAAGAGCATGGATATCCCTGCCTTCATGAAATTTCAAGACAAATTACACTAGATGCTCAAAAAAGAGGAATTGATCAGTTATTTTTGACAGAGCCATTGTTGTTCAGCAATATGCTGCTGGAGGGAAGGATCAAGCAACACGAAGAAGCAGATGCTCTAAACCATAAGATCGTTTTTATTGACCGCGGCGTGCCCGATGTGGTAGCTTATATGGATTACTTCGGAAATGAATATCCGCCAATGTTTGGGGAGGCGTGCAAGGAATATCCTTATGATATGGTTTTTCTTCTCCCGCCATGGGAAGAGATCTATGTGAGCGATAATGAACGTTACGAATCATACGAACAGGCCGTTGTCATACACGATCATTTGGAGGAAAGCTACAAAAGGAGTGGATATAAGCCCGTGGAAGTACCTAAAGGAACGGTTGAAGAACGCTTTACTTTTATATTAAATCAGTTGTCCTGAAATAGATGCAGGAGCCGCAAAAAATACTTGAAAAATATTGGGGCCACTCCTCTTTTAGACCGCTTCAGGAAGACATCATCCAGGCGGCCGCAGAAAGACGTGACGTGGTTGCCCTGCTGCCCACCGGTGGAGGGAAGTCTATATGCTTCCAGGTACCTGCATTACTCAAAAAAGGCATTTGTATTGTAGTTTCTCCGTTGATCGCGTTGATGGAAGACCAGGTAAATGCGCTTAAGGAAAAAGGAATTAAGGCACTGGCAATAACCGGCGGAATTCCCTATGCCGAACTTGACACCCTGCTGGACAACTGCATCTACGGAAATTATAAGTTTCTCTACCTTTCTCCTGAAAGGCTGCAACAGGATCTTGTGCAGGAGCGTATGAAACAAATGGATGTGAACCTCATCGCCATAGATGAAGCACATTGTATTTCGCAATGGGGACATGATTTTAGACCGGCTTACAGAAATATTCTAAAACTTCGGGAAATTAAACCGCTTGTGAATATCATAGCCCTTACCGCTACCGCTACCAAACCGGTGGTGAAGGATATTATAGATCAATTGCAGCTTAAAAACGCTGCCCTTTTTCAGAAGTCTTTTGCACGAAAGAATATTTCATATACAGTTCAAAGTGCACAGGATAAAAATTATTATCTGGAAAAGCTTCTCGCAGAACACGATGAAGCGGTGATCATTTATGTACGCAGCCGAAAAGCTACGGTAGAAATTTCGGGATATCTCCAAAAAAAAGGCCACACTGCCGCTGCTTTTAACGGCGGACTTCCAAAAAAAGATAAATCCAAGCGCCTTTCACAATGGCTTAAAGGAGAAAAAAGGATCATGGTTGCCACCAGTGCTTTCGGAATGGGAATAGACAAAGCCAATGTGCGCACTGTCGTTCATATGAACCTGCCCGAAAGCCTTGAAAGCTACTTCCAAGAGGCAGGAAGGGCCGGTAGAGATGAAAAACCGGCAAAAGCGGTCATCCTGACTAATGAAAGTGACGTCCCACTGCTCAAAAATCAGTTTTTAAGCACCCTTCCCAATGTGGCTTTTGTAAAGATGGTTTACAGGAAACTTATGACCTATTTTAGAATTGCATATGGCGAAGGGGAAGGCTCCAAAAATGACTTTAATTTTTCCCATTTTTGCCACACCTATGAACTTAATCCTCTTAAAGCTTACAACACCTTACAGCTTTTGGACCGGGCAAGCGTGCTTCAATTAAGTGAACAATTTCAGAAAAAAACAAGACTTCAGTTTTTGATCACGCACCAGCAGCTTTCATATTTTATCGACCGGCATCCACATTTTGAAGCAGTGGTAAAAGCCATCCTTAGAACTTACGGCGGACTTTTCGAAAATAAGATTGACATCAATCTTCAAATCATATGTTCCAAAGCCGGGACCATTCCTTCGGAAGCTATTAAAATCCTCAACCACCTCCACAAGGAAAAAGTAGCCGATTTTGAACATGAGCAGCACGATGCTTCGGTAACTTTTTTGGTGCCACGTGAAGATGAAACCACTATTAATCCGCTGTCACCTTATATTAAACTCCAGGAGAAGACAAAGCAGGAAAAAATTAAAGCCGTACTTGATTATGTGCGGAACAAGGAAAAATGCAGAAGTGAACAGTTGCTTTATTACTTTGAGGAAACCAAGACATCGCCCTGCGGAATTTGTTCGGTATGTAAAGCCAGTATTGAACCTCTTGACAATAAAAAAATAAAAGAAATATATTATGCCATTATTGAATTGTTAGAAGGAGGCTCCTTTTCTTCTCGCGAGCTAGTGGCAAAACTTCCTTTTGAAGAACAACATGTTGTAAAGGTTTTGCAAATGCTTCTTGAAAGAGATGCGCTGGCATTAACACCTGCAAAATGTTATAAATTAAAACATTTATGAGAGATCTTAGAATAGTTTTCCTGGGTACACCAGATTTTGCCGTGGAAACTTTAAAAGCCATTGTTGAAGCAAAATATAACGTGGTGGGCGTCATCACCGCTCCTGACAGACCCGCGGGTCGCGGAAGAAAGCTACAGGAATCTGCAGTAAAGAAATACGCTCTAGAGAATGGCCTGAAGGTATTACAACCAACCAACCTCAAATCAGAAGACTTTCTTCAGGAGCTGAAGGCGCTTGATCCAAACCTACAGGTGGTGGTAGCTTTTAGGATGCTGCCCACGGTGGTTTGGAAACTTCCGGAGTATGGCACCTTTAATTTACACGCTTCCCTGCTTCCGCAGTACAGGGGCGCTGCACCAATTAACTGGGCTCTTATAAATGGAGAGTCAAAAACGGGGGTTTCAACCTTCTTTATTGATGAAAAAATTGATACCGGCGAAATGATCCTTCAGGAAGAAGTAAACATCTCAAAAGAAGAAAATGCCGGATTGCTTCACGATAAACTAATGCAAACCGGTGCACGCCTTGTTGTAAAAACCTTAAGAGTGATTGAAGAGGGGGAAGTGAAGACCATTCCGCAGACAGAAACCGGCACGTTGAAGAGCGCCAATAAACTTAGCAGAGAAAATACTAAAATAAATTGGAGTGATTCCCTAGAAAATATTTACAACCACATTCGGGGACTGAGTCCCTACCCCGCCGCCTGGACGAATCTTATTAATGGAAACAACGAACTCATGATGAAGATTTACGCGGCAGAAAAAGAACTACAGGAGCACGAGTACGAGATTGGACAGGTTTTAAAACAAGAAAAAGAAGTGAAAGTTGCCGTAACAAAGGGGTTATTAATTTTAAAGGAGATTCAACTTCCCGGAAAACGAAAAATGAAGGTAAAGGAGCTTTTAAACGGCTATGATTTTTTTCCAAACGCAAAAGTTCTCTAAACCCTTATCATTACTGATTTCGTTAAATTCTGACAAAAACAAGCTTAGGTTATCAACAATTTACCGAAGTTATTAACAATGAACTTCATTTCCCTTGATATTACTTGCGTGGCTTAGATTTCCATATAAATTTGTAGAGCAAATTAATAAAAAGTTTAACCAACAACTATCTAAATTTCAAATTATGAACAAAACAGATCTAATCGATGCAATGGCAGAAAACGCCGGGATTTCCAAAGCAGCAGCAAAAAAAGCTTTAGAGTCATTTTTAGAAAACGTAGAAGGATCTCTTAAAAAAGGAGACCGCGTATCACTGGTAGGTTTCGGATCATGGTCGGTTTCTAAGAGAGCCGCCAGAGAAGGAAGAAACCCACAAACCGGAAAAACTATTAAAATTGCTGCTAAAAACGTAGTAAAGTTTAAAGCCGGAGCTGATTTACAGAAAGCTGTAAATTAAGAAGAGCAAACGCTAACAAAATATTAAACTCTCCCTTTCGGGAGAGTTTTTTTGTTAAATTATGTTACATGAGATTTGAATCTGATTATTATTTTTTTAGATTTAACTGAAAGAATCCGAATATGCTAACACTAAAACCATCCAAAGGTCATCTTCTAGTTGCAGAACCTTCTATTATTGGGGACATTAGCTTCAATAGATCTGTTGTTTTGTTGGCAGACCACACTGAAAGCGGTTCAATAGGTTTCATACTTAATAAAGTACTGGATTTTACCCTTCAGGATCTGGTACCCGATATTAAAGGAAATTTTAAAGTTTATAATGGTGGACCTGTGGAACAGGATAATCTTTATTTTATTCACAAAGTACCCGATCTTATTCCTGATAGCATAGAAATTGCCTGCGGAATCTATTGGGGTGGTAATTTTGAAGCCGTAAAACAACTTATAGATCAGGAATTGATCACAGATGAAGAAATTAAATTCTTTCTTGGCTACTCAGGCTGGGATTACGAACAGCTAAACGAGGAACTAAATGCACATTCCTGGATCGTTATCGAAAACAACGACAACAGGGAAATCATCAACCGGCAACCACGCACCTTCTGGAAAGATAAAATGCTTCAACTTGGAGGAAATTACGTTATCTGGTCCAACGCCCCCGAAAATCCCAGCTACAATTAGAAATTAGCTTAACCTTGCCTTCACGTTTAGTTTGGAAAGTAATTCCTGACTTACTGCAGTCTTGAATTCTTTTTTCCGATACTTGTGAACCGGCTGAATTCCAATTATTACATTTGTTATAAAAATTTCATCAGCTTTCTGAAGTTCAAAAGGCGAAATAGATTCTTCAGCCAGGGAAAAATCGGGAAGCGATTTAATTATTTCAATCATCTTGCCCCTTAATATTCCTTTTAAGCAGCCATCTGTAAGAGGAGGTGTTTTAATGATGTTGTCTTTAACGAGAAATATATTCCCATTTAGAGCCTCCACCACGCTTTTATTTTCGTTAAGGATCAAACAGTTCGCATAACCGTTTTCTTTCGCATAGATGCTTCCTAGTACATTAACAGCCTTGTTGTTGGTTTTAAGAGTAGATAAGAGTCCGCTGTTCAGGTAATGATCTTTAAAAAGTTCTATTTCATAAAATTCATCCTGGAGAAGGTAAAAAGGAGAAGAAAGCTCTTCAGCAGTAATCACATACCCAATTTCATAAGTCACCGGGGAATAGAATCCTCCTTCTTTTCTAAATACTGAAAAACGAATACGGGCAGGCAAATTTTCGAGATCATTCTTCTTTAGAAGATTCACTATCTCTTCTTCAAGAAACTCTGGAGAAAAATTCTGAGGAATCTCCATTCTCATGATCCTCATGGAAGCCATTAACCGAAAGTAGTGATCTTCCCAAAACATTATTTTGGAATTTACCACCCGAATAGTTTCAAAAACCGCATCTCCATAAGCAAAACCTCTGTTAAAAACCGATAGTTTCGCATCTTTGGAAGCCAGCACTTCCCCGTTTAAATTTATCATAAAAAAACCCGTTTTTCAACGGGCAAAGGTAGTATTTATAAAAGAATTTTTAAGCCGATCCCAGGACCTGTTTTAAATCTGAAATCATATTTTCCCAAAGCATTTTCCCTTCGTTAATCTCATCTTCTTCAGCAAAATCTGTTATCATGATGGAAACATCTTTAGTGATATCATCCACCTGGATCCTAATCTCGAAATAATAAGGTGTATCATCATCAGAAACCCAACGAAACTTAACTCTTTCCCCACTTTTCTTACTAATCAGTTTTGCGTTCTCTTCACTTCCTTCCCAAATAAAGGTGAACATCTCGCCCCTTGAATTTACATTGTCTGCATACCACTCACTTAAACCCGAGGGTGTTGCTATATAATTGTATAATAATGATGGGGAAGCCTGGATAGGAAATTCCAGTTCATACTTTACTTTTTCTTCCATTCTTTGGGATTGTTTTGTTTTGAGGCAATATAAATATTAATTATAAACTCTAAAAGGAATCAAATTAAATATTTTAGAAAAGAATGTTTGCCACAAGAGAAAATGTTTTTATATTTGCACCCGCTAAAAGAAACCATTATAGTCCGTGAGGCAAGTGTTTTTAAGGCATATGGCGAGGTAGCTCAGTTGGTTAGAGCGTCGGATTCATAACCCGGAGGTCACGAGTTCAAATCTCGTTCTCGCTACCAGTAAAATTAAGGCTTTCGAGAAATCGAGAGCCTTTTTTATTTTGCTCTAGTACAGAATAAGTACAGAAATTCAAAATTTTCAATATTTACATTTCAATTGTTCTTTTTTGATCTCTTTTCTAGGCAAATTTTACATTGAAGATTTAACTAATTTTGAAAAATCATATGTTTCGGACTTCACAATGAATCAGAGAAACACCTGGTTTGCCACCTTTTGTATAAATAAGTAGTTTAGAAATTGGGCGACTCAGACTTCTATGAACACTGAAGATGTGAGAAAAGCCCCAATTAAAGTCGATTGTTCACTAAATCTTAAATCACAAAATTCTTTAAAGTTACTATCACAAACCGAAGGACCTTTCACCTAAACATTCATACTAAATTATTTAACAGGTCGTGTATTAAACAGAAAGTTAAATTGCGCTAAAAAAGTCATAAAAACATGATAACTAATGTTTTACCTTAAAAATCGCAGATATTTTACACCATAAAACCGTAATTTCGGAATAAACTTAAAAAAATATAACGATGAGAAATGAAGAATTAGTTAAAGGGATGTCGAACTGTGTGAATCACTGCAACTGGTGCGCTGACGCTTGTTTAAATGAAGAAAACCTAAAGGATATGGTTGAGTGCATAAGACTAGACAAAGCTTGTGCAGCAGTATGCAGGGCATTAAATGACATTCTTGTTACAGAATACAAAGATATTCAAAAATTGGTGGATTACTGTATTGAAATGTGCGAAAAATGTGCGGAAGAGTGCGAAAAATTTGATTCCAAGCACTGTAAAGACTGCGCAGAAGTCTGCAGGGAATGTGCTAAAAATCTCCGAAATTTCACAGCTTAATGCTTGTAAACTCAGACTATTGAAAGGCTGCTAAAAAAAGTAGCCTTTCTCCTCTACCATTGTTTCTGCTACAGAAACTTTTTTTGAACTGGATTACTTCGACAATTTGAAATCCTTGTTTGATCCCGGTACACAGCTACAATTCAATTTAGGATACTCAGTCCCAGCCTTAGGATTCAAAAATTTAGCTTTCACCACTTTTTTATGTATCGCAATGTTGTCTTCCTTCCGACAACTATTCCCGAAACTCCGATTCTGTGTATCCCACCTCTTGAATGTTTTTACATTCTATTTATAACTATAAAAAAAATTAACAAATAATATTCTTTTTTCCTAAAACATTCATAAAACCATAAAATCTAATGAATTATACATAAAATGAAAGCCTTCCTAACTGTATATTATGTTAATTTTAATTTGGAAGTTGATCTAATTGCTAGGTTCATAGCAGCCAATTTGATATAAAAGTAAGATAAAAACAGTACTAAATTAGATTGTGTGTTAACTTAAGAGTTCCATTTAGCCGGGTCAAAAAGGGAAAATAGAAGTCTGGTTGAATGTCTTTTTTAGGTCTCGGCAAATGGCCTCAAGTTATAAAGAGTAAAAGTGATTAAATAAAAAGATTCATAAACAAAACCGACACATTAAGAAGCATGAGCTTCAGTGGAATCAAATATCAACCAGAAATTTCCTTTGAAATGAAAAATTTATACTTCTTATACTCCTACTATTTCTTTATTTTTTTTACGGTTATCTCGTGTAAAGATGCTGAAAAAACCCGGGGAGACGAAGACAACGCTACTCCTGAAGAGGTTGTAAACCAACCTTCGCAGCGAGTAATAAACGTAGCAGACATTGTTGTCCCTGATGGCTTCACTATAGAAGCTGTCAATACCGGCCTCTCTTACCCTGTAGATGTCACGTTTGACGAGGAAGGAAATTATTATATAGCTGAAGCCGGCGGCCATACCTATGGCACTAAACCATCTCGAGCACCGGAGGCACGTATTCTGAAAGTATCTCCCGGTGGAAAGGTAGAGGTACTTTACGATAGGGTGGTTCCTATGACTGAAATAAAGGAATCAGCCTCTTCCGAGGATATGGAAGAAGGGCTAATTCCTCCTGTGACAGGAGTAACTTATTACAAAGGCAACCTCTATATCTCCCACCGCAGCCGGTATTCTGTTTACAATCTGGAAACGAAAGAGTTTGAAACCATCATCAACGGCCTTCCTTCCTGGGGGGAATTCTTAAACGCTAAACCGATTTTTAAGGACGACAAAATGTATTGGTTCCTTTCCACTCAGGGGAACAGTGGTATTATTGAAGAACATTGGGCCATGGTAATTGATGAATTTAATAAGCCCGAAGCCCGGGAAATTCCCGGGGAAGATGTTACCCTTACCGGACAAAATTTTTGGGTTCCAACTTCAAAAATTACTATGACAGAAGCAGACTCTGTCAAAACAGGGGCCTATGCCGCTTTAGGGGAGACCACTACTGCAGGGCAGGTAATTCCTGGGGAAAAGATTGCAAACGGAGCCTTTTATGTAAGTGATTTAGACGGCTCCAATATTAATAGGATTGCCTGGGGATTCCGAAGTAGCTTTGGCTATCGCTTTAGTCCCGACGGAAGACTTATAACTACAATGAACAGTGCAAATCCAATGCCGCCCCGCGGATTAATGTTTGACTGGGAACCTATTTACGAAGTGATAGAAGGGGAATGGTATGGTTGGCCTGATTTCTATAGTGGGCTTCCGATTACAGAAGAACGTTTTGGGGTCAAAAAAGAAGAACGGAATTTTGTCCTTACTCCTGAAACTCACCGCAAACTTTTAAAAGGTAAAAATAGACCTATACAACCTCTTGCAAAATTGTCGTCTCATGCAGCAACTCAGGGTATGGTATTCGGTCGTGGAACAATGGATGTGCCCGAAAATGAAATTTTGGTCGCTGAATTTGGAGCTATTGTACCGGTTTTTAAAGGAGAGAAATATCATCCCCACCGCCCGCCTGGTGTGCCGCCGGAATCTGAAGCTCCCGAAGGTGTAAAGTATAATTGGCCGGGATTTAAGGTACAGCAGGTAAATTTGACTTCAGGAAAAGCTACAGATTTCATTTACAACAAATCCGGACTTCCAGCCTCGGCTGATCAGGGGGGGTGGTTTGGAGCGCCCTATTCAGTTAGAGTGGGACTCCCAGGGAAATTTGTATATCGTGGATTTTGGAGTAGTCGAATTTGACGATACGGGAATGAACGCCCACCCTTTTACAGGTGTAATCTGGAAAATAAGCAAACAATAAAAAATACCAGGAATGGAAATTACAGCTACAGTATTACTTTTTGCAGGAGCGGTTTTAGGTTTTATGGCCTTTACCCACTTAAGCATGAATATGTCGGTGCCTAAAATGATCTGGTTAAGCCACGTTGTTCTGGTAGCATTAGGTCTATTAGCTTTAATCATTAATGCTTTTACAACTGACAGTATGGAAAAACATTATAATTTGATGGTGATTTTCGCAATTGCACTTATTCCCGCACTAACGATGTTTGCAAAAAAAGACATCACCACCAGGAAAGCACTGGCCATTGTTTATGGTCTGACTGGATTTTTTGGTCTTTTCTGGTTAATTACTTATGTATTACCTTAAATAAAAATTATGAAGTGGACATATCCAATAGTGGCTTTTATTGTATTCTTTGTTCTTGGTTTTGGTCTTGTAAACCTTTTAAAAGAAGACCTTGAAGTAGCCCCCTGGGCCGGATCAACTGCTGAAGAAGGTCGCCTTATATCTCATACAAAAAACGTTACCCGACTGGTGAATGCAGGACCTGCAGATCTACATTCTTATTTAAAGACTGCCATTCCGTATGAAGAAGCACAAACTACAAATATGGCTCCTTCAGAAGAAAACTGGCAAGACTTTTTTATGACTTCCCTGAAAGTCAATCCTGAAGCCAGGCACGTTATCATTTTGCCCGGAGGTGACAAAAAGGCTTTAGCCTGGTCTTTACCTGGACTCTACTACGCCTACTTTTATGGTTCTCCGGTGATTTTTTATAACAACGGGGAACTTACAGGTAGGGAAAATGTCACCAGTGCAATGCAAGCCTATGTACTGGGAACAGAACAGATGATTCCTGACGAAATTTTGAGTGACTTTAAGGATGTAGAAAGAATTTCCGCAAAATCACCCCAGCAACTGGCTTTGAAACTTGCTGAATACAGGGACGAAGAGACCGAATTTGGATGGGGTCGTGAAGTGGATCGGGACAATGGATATTTTCATTATGTACTTACTACACCAGCCGATGTGCTTTTAGGTTTAGCTGCCCTACCCTACGCCAAAAGTAATAACGCCACCTTGTTGTATGCAGAAGAGGATGGAGGAATTTCAGGGGAATTGGATCGATATGCTTTTGCACAACGCTCAGACTGGTTTGTAACTCCTTCAGAAGGTCCTTTCAGGCATTTCTGGGTCGTGAGTAACAGGATAAGCTATGCAGCCCAGGCGCGCCTCGATTTTGCCTTGGAAAAAGCAGAGTACGCCAGTATGGGACCTATTGCTTTGGGGGATATGGAAGCCTTAATGTCCATTTTCCTGATTTGGGGAATTGCTTCCGCCCTGTTCGTGTGGATCCATTCTCTTTATTTCCTGCCCATGGTAAAGATGCCCATAAAAATCGGCTGGACGCTGGCTTCGCTCTTGCTGCCGGTACTGGGACCTGTGCTGTATATAAATTCCTATAGAAGGCCTGCAAAAGAAGTTGACGATGGTGACTGGAGATGGATACGCTCCCATAACCAGCAAA
This sequence comes from Salinimicrobium maris, assembly GCF_049680855.1. Taxonomy (NCBI): domain Bacteria; kingdom Pseudomonadati; phylum Bacteroidota; class Flavobacteriia; order Flavobacteriales; family Flavobacteriaceae; genus Salinimicrobium; species Salinimicrobium maris. Next base: position 776,948 of record NZ_JBMPGS010000002.1, read on the forward strand.
GTGCTACCGCTACAATTATGGGCTTTGGATATGGTGCTCCTCTAATGATAGTGGTTGGTTTTATTTTAGTCTGGTTCGGATTTCCCATTTTCTTTGGGGAAGGAATGGAAGGGCCTTTCTTTTGGCTGGGAGCGGGTATGCCTATTATGATGATTGCCATGTATATTTTGGCAGTGCTCATTGCCTGGTCCATGGTCCAATATCCTATGAAAAAATCAATGATGCCGGGAATGTCTGATAAAAAGATTTCTAAAATGGCATTTATAACCACAGCATTAAGTATGCTGGCAGTAAGTCTTGGAATGATGTCGGTTTCCTGGTATATGCTTATGGACAAGATTCCTATGATGCCCAAGGAGGACGATATTTTATGGTTTGCGAGTATGTGGCTGGCTTCCTTTATAGGTTTTTTGGTCGCCTGGCCTTTAAACTGGATTTTCATCCGTAAACATTTAAAACCCGGAAACGTATGATTAGATATTTTTATACTATAGCATTAGGTTTACTTCTTTCCGCTTGCGGCAAAACTGAAGGAGGGCCAGGAGGAGGAAGTCATCCCCTTCAACAGGAGGCTTTGGCTACAGCTTACACTGTGAGGCTGCCTGGAAGAAACCCTGAAGAACAGGCAATCCTCTTAACCCAGACAGTTTATCCCGCCACAAGGGAGGATAATGCAGTTGGCGCTATCATTCTTGTTCCACAGGATGAGAAGATTGCTTTTACTGCTATGAATCGCATCACACATATGCCGGTAAACGCACCCTTACTTTACCTGACAAGAGACAACAAGATTTCTGAACAAACCCTTCGGGAAATGAAACGGCTTCGACCAGATGGGGTGCTACAGGATAAACGAACAGAGGTTTATGCAGTAAATGTTCCAAAGGACCAGGTAAACAAAATTCGGGAGGTGTTGGGATATCGTGTTCGAACTTTTTACGAAGAAGATCCGGTAAAATTAGCCTCGGTGCTGGATATGTGGCAAGCGGCTATGAAAGCAGATCATCCCGATGAAGTTATCATCTCGGCAGTAGATCATCCTGATGGCATAAAACACGGTATAGGTCCTATGGGGTGGAACGCACATATGGGCAAAGGATTCGCCTGGGTTTATCAGGATTCCATTCCCCAGGCGACCCGGGATATTCTCAAAAGGAGATATGGAGATCATGGCTCATTTATGTACCTCACCGGTGGGCCAGATGTAATCTCAAATAAAGTTGCACAGGAACTAGGACAGTATGGGCTGGTCCGAAGAATTTATGGACCAAACGTTTTCGCTACTAACACAGTTAACGCCGGATATAAAGATTTTGGCAGAAACTGGGGATGGTGGTGGGACTGGGAACCCAGATCTTTTGGCTGGGGAATTGCACAGGCAGGCCACAACTATATAATTGGAAATCCGGACGATATGTTATCAATGATCCCGGCAGCAGTTTTGGGCCATATGGGAAAACACGGCCCTATTTTACTGGTCAAACCAGATAGTGTTCCTAAGGCCACTGCAGATTACCTAAAAATGGTTAAACCATTTAAAACAGGCCCCCAGGAAACCATCTTAAACTTCGCCTGGATCATTGGGGATACCACCTCTGTGAGCCTGGCGACCCAGCAAAAGTTGGATCGATTGTTATCACCTTTTGACATTCCGGCCGATACTTCGGCTTATTTAACTGAGGCGCCAACATTACAGGAAAAAAAAGATTAAAATGGAAAAACAAAACGAGAAGCAGAAAATGAAAAAACCAGAACCTGATCTAATGCTGGAGAGGACAAACAGAGATCCACATGGACAGCTCTTTTATCATCCATCGATTCTCTCCATGGCAATTACAGGCGCTATTATAGGTGGTATTTTACTTGGATTCATTGCCTGGATGGTGGCCGATGGTGCATGGTCTGTGGTAGGTTTAGGGCAAATGTCGGCAGGAAATCGAGGACCGGGAGCTTTTTTCGGCTTTGTGGTAGGAAGCGGGATTGGAGGCTTATTTGGTGGTCTTTTGGGCATACATTCTATTCTTCGGGAAAACAGAAGAGTATCAGAAGAAAAGAGTAGAAAGTGATCCTATCTACACAAAGATAACTGAAGCAGGAATATTTTAAATTAATAATTTAAATCACAGAGTCATGGAAACAGAAAGAGAACAAAAAAGAAAGAATATGTGGTATTGGATCATAGGAATTTTAATAGTCATTGCACTTATCTGGTGGTGGGCAGAAGCTGCCTAAATTGCAATACAATTTTATAATTCAGGGGCTGCAGACTTGGAACAAAATATATTAGATTATGATAATTACAGTAACAAATTGGCCGGCAGTTCATTAATGATTTTCCAGGATCCTCCCCTATAACAATTGGATGAGAAACTGCCCCCACTATAGTTAAAATTAAAAAGATGAAGGTGAAATATAGAATTATAATTCTCTTTGCTATTCTGGTGGGATTCCAAAGTTGCTATCGTATAATGCCTTCCAAAGGTGGCGGCCAGCTAGCTGATGTTCCTGAAAAGCGAAATATAGAACCCACTGATGTGCTTTTACCTGATGGATATAAAATAGAAGTCGTCACAGAAGGATTAACTTTTCCCACCGCCGTTACCTTTGATGAGGAAGGCAATATATATATTATAGAAGCAGGTTACTCCTATGGAGAAGTTTTTTTAGCTCCAAAATTGCTCAAAATACAGCCGAATGGTTCCACAACTACTCTATACACGGGTCAAAAAAATGGACCATGGAATGGTATTACCTATAGCAACGGTTACTTTTACATAGCTGAAGGAGGGCAACTCGAGGGAGGAAAAATATTCAAAGTGAGTAAAGGAGGTACTTCACAGGTATTGGTAGAGGGATTACCAAGTCTTGGGGACCACCATACAAATGGCCCGCTCATAAAAGACGGATATCTGTATTTTGGACAAGGCACAGCAACCAATTCCGGAATAGTGGGTAATGATAATGCCTCTTTTGGCTGGCTTTACCGCTTTCCCGATTTTCACGACATTCCATGTAACGATATTACTATAAACGCAATAAACAGTGAGACAAAAAATGTCCTGAGCGAAAATTCCGATGATAAAGCCGTTACAGGCCCCTTCCTTCCTTATAATCAAAAAGCCGAACCAAATGAGATGATAAAGGGAGCAATTCCTTGTACGGGTGCTGTAATGCGGGTGCCAATCAATGGTGGCGATCTTGAGGTGGTAGCCTGGGGGTTCAGAAATCCTTACGGCCTCGCATTAGCCCCAAATGGACAGATCTACGTTACCAATAACTCTTATGATGTTCGGGGCAGCCGTCCCGTTTGGGGAACAGGAGATTTGCTTTTTAAACTAGAGCAGGATGCGTGGTATGGATGGCCAGACTACAATGGAAGTATGTCCATAACCCACCTGGAGGTGCCTGGAGAAGAAGACCCAAAAAAAATACTGGTGAATGATCCCGGTACGCCGCCACAGCCCGTGGCAAGTTTGGGGGTTCACTCCTCCTCCAACGGAATAAGTTTTTCCACAAATGAAGATTTTGGCTTTGAAGGCCAGGCTTTCATTGCCCAGTTTGGCGATATGGCACCGGGAGTAGGTAAAGTACTTTCCCCTGTGGGTTACCGCGTGGTTCGCGTAGATGTAGAAACAGGGATCGTGGAGGATTTTGCCACTAATAAAGCGAAAAAGAACGGACCGGCATCCTGGTTGGAAACAGGAGGTTTGGAAAGACCGGTGTCAGTGCAGTTCAGTCCCGATGGTACTGCATTGTATATTACAGATTTTGGAATCCTTGCGACCAGCAAGCAAGGTGCTAACCCTGTTAAAAACTCTGGCGTGGTATGGAAAGTTACAAGACAAGAGTAGAAGGAAGAAATTGCTGGTTTATAGCTATAACTTTTTTAACAGGCATTGCAATTTTTAGCTGCTCTGCGCCAAAAACCAAACCTTACGCTGAAGTTGTCATCATGCCTACAGAAGATCTTCAAAAAGGGAGAATACTTTTTGACAATTATTGTGCCTCATGTCACCCTGAAGCCATGTCCGGTGTTGGGCTGGCTATAATTAATAAACCTCTGCCAAAGGCGCTTATTAAATTTCAGATAAGAAACGGAATCGGACTTATGCCTGCCTTTAATGAAGAACAACTTTCAGATGAGCAGGTGGATAATATTGCGGATTACCTGAAGTACCTTCGGGAAAACAAAGACAAAGATTAAATACCTTAAAAGTGAAGATTACCAATATTTTTTTTGTGTTAGTATTTCTTTTATCTGCCATTCTTCAATTAAATGATCCTGATCCCTTCTTGTGGTTTTCTATTTATTTATTTGGGGCCATTCTTTGTGTCTTACCGCTTTTTAAAAAGAGCATTTCCCAATTTTTCTGGATAGCTACTGTCTTTTATCTGGGGGCTGCTGTTTTCCTGTTATTGATTCCCGATGGTGCGATTAGCTGGTACAGAGATCATGATGCCGAGAATATCGTCCAGGCTATGAAAGCCGATAAACCCTGGATTGAAAATACACGGGAATTCTTCGGATTGATCATTTTAAGTATTGCCATGCTCCTCAATCTCAGGTTTCCTTCAAAAACAAATGGTTCTAATTTCAAAAAAAGCTCCTACTAAAATGAAGCAAAAAATAACCCTTAATCTGTTCCTATTCTTCGTGCTATTCTTCTTGATAAGTCTTTCTGTCTTTGCACAAACAACTGCCACTCTTGAAGGAGTTGTCTTGGACGAAAATTCACAACCTGTCGCAAATGCACGGGTGCATCTTTTCAATACTTCTTTTACTGAAAAGACCAATGATACCGGCCGATTTTCCTTTCAGGAGGTAGCTTTCGGAAATTACGTCCTAAGCGTACAAAAGCCAGGTTTTGCCTTTACCTCACAAAATATTTCAGTTAACAATGGTACCAAAATATTAGAAATCATACTTCAGGATAAACAAAACCGGCTGGATGAAGTAACAGTAACAGCACAAAAAAGGGAAGAAATAGTTCAGGAAATCCCTCTAAGCATAACCAGTCTTTCTTACCAGGCTGTCAAGGACAGCCAGATTCAGAATGCTAATGACCTGACAGCGGTTTCTCCCAATCTTTTTGCCAGCGATCCCGGTGACCGCAGGACCGTGACCTCCATTAGGGGAATCGTCACTACTTCTTATGATCCTGCAATTGCAACTTATATTGATGGTGTAAACCAATTCAATCTTGACACTTACATTACGCAGCTTTTTGACATTGAGAGAATTGAAGTACTGCGCGGTCCGCAGGGAACACTCTACGGAAGAAATGCCATGGGCGGGGTCATTAATATTCTTACCAAAAAACCTGAGCAGGGAACTTCCATCTTCGCCGAGGCTACAGCAGGAAATTACAGCAGGCAGCGCTATTTAGCCGGAATAAGAACTTCACTGGGAGAAAAGTTTTATTTTGGAATTGCAGGACTTTACGAAGAAAGAGAAGGGTTTTACACGAATGAATTCACCGGTTCCAGCTATGATGATCAACAAAACTTCTCCGGCAACCTGTACCTGCAGTACGTCTTCAGCCCAGCCTGGGATGCCACACTGAATTTTAAACATTTTTCAGCAGAAAACGACGGCGCTTTTCCCCTGAACATGGGAATCAAAGCAACTTTTGAAAACCCTTACACGCTCAATCAGAACAAAATTTCCACAATGAAGGATAACACCTTCAATACTTCTTTGGTCATTGACCATAAAGGTAGGAATGTCAATTTTTATTCCCAGACTGCATACCAGCAGAATTACCGCTACTATGAAGATCCCATTGATGCAGATTTTTCACCAATAGATGGCATTTCGATCATCAATAACTACGGGAAGGATTGGAATCAGGTAAAGGTGGCAACGCAGGAGTTCAGGTTTTCTTCTCCTTCGGGTTCCGGGCACGACCTTAATTGGACGGCAGGCACCTATATGTTTTATCAGGAAAGTCCCGTGAAGCAGGCGACGCATTTTGGGAAGGATGCAGCTTTGGTGGGATCTGAAGAAACAAATTTTTCACTCATAAATACCAGTGAAGGAATAGGCAAGGGAATTGCCTTTTTTGGACAGCTAAACTATCAGCTTTTTGAGAAATTTGGAGTCATTGCAGGCTTGAGGTACGACCATGAATACAAGAAACAATCGGTTTTGGGAGAGTATCAACCGGATACGGCGGCTCAACCTGTTTTTGAATTTCAGCCGGATACTACTGCCACCGCAACATTCTCTGCGTTTTCCCCAAAAGCCGGAATCACCTACGATTTTTCAGAAGAAAACCTGCTGTTTTTCACCTACAGCCGCGGGTTTAGGGCCGGGGGCTTGACTCCGCTTACTTCAGATCCTTCCCAGCCACCTTTATTTGAATTTCAACCAGAGTTTAGTAACAATTATGAATTAGGTACAAAAAATTCATTTTTGGAGAATAAGCTACTTGTGAATGCAACTCTGTTTTATACGGAAGTGACAGACGTCCAGGTGCCCACATTGGTATTGCCAGATGCAGTCATTGTTACTCGAAACACCGGAAGTCTTACCAGCAAAGGTCTTGAAGTAGAACTTCGTGCTTTGCTTACCCGTGGTCTTGAATTGAGTTATAACCTTGGTTTTACTGATGCGAGTTATGAATCGCTTCTTATAGCACAGGATGGAAATGAGGTAAATCTGCAGGAAAATAAACAAATCTACACCCCCGAAATAACTTCTATGTTCGCCCTCCAGTATAATTCAGATCTCGGATTTGGTAGTAACTGGAATTTCAGCGCCCGTGCAGAATGGAAATACCTTGGAGAACAATATTTTGATCTTGCTAATAATCTAAGGCAGGAGCCATATAATTTATACAATGGAAACTTGGGACTCTCATATAAAGATGTTGATCTAATGATATGGGGACGTAACATTTTTGACACCCGATTCATCAGTTATGGGTATAATTTTGGTGCAGTTCACTTGGGCAACCCTGCTACATACGGCATAACTTTATCATTGAAATTATGATCTCTAAAAACAAGAAACCACCCCAAAAATGGGTGGTTTATTTAAATGTTTTAAACAACCTTTGAAATTTTAATTTCCTGAAACCATTTTAAAGACTTTACCGGTAGTACCTACAGGTCCTTCTTCATCGGTAGTAAGAACGAACATTTCTCCTTCCTTGTTTTGACCGAAAGACAATAAATAATGGCCGATTGAAGTAGAGTTGGTCTGAGCAATTTTCACCTCTTGAAAATCCCACATGCCGGTTTCTTTTGGAGTTGAAACAAACACTGCACCTGCAGGTTTTCCATGATGCTGCGTCCATGTACCAAATATGTATTTCCCGGCCATATTTTTAAGGTCTTTACCCCTATAAACGTAGCCTCCTATTACAACCAGACCTTTTCCGCCGTCATCGACTCCGCCTTGTTTAAATTCAATTACCGGATCAATTAATGGATTATCCATTTTATCTTCCTTTGGACAATCTTCTCTTTCCTTATCATTATTGTAGGCATTAAAACAATGCGTTCCTTCCTTTACATTCCAGCCATAGTTCCCGCCTTTTGTAATCACACTTACTTCTTCCCAAAGCACCTGTCCCGCATCTCCCGCGAGGAGATCATTGTTCCCCTTTATGTCAAAGGAAAACCGGTATGGATTTCTAAGCCCATAGGCATAGATCTCGTCCATTCCCTCTTTATCTACAAAAGGATTGTCATCAGGAATTCCATAAGGAGCTTCTCCATCCACATCAATTCTCAGGATACTACCCAGCAGGTTCTGCTCCACATCCTGTCCATTTCCACCGGCATTTTCCCCATACCAATCGGGTACATGACCCATATCGATATCGTTTGCTCCTCCTCCATCACCAAGGGCAATGTAGAGGTAATTATCGGGGCCGAAGGCCAAAGTCCCTGCATTGTGATTATCCTGTGGCTGATTGACCTTCAGAATGATCTTTTCTGAAGCTTTGTCAGCCATATTGGAGTTATCCGGAGAGACCCTGAATTCTGAGATGTGGCTGGAATGATCCCAGTTCTCGGGACCATCTTGACCAAGGGGTGCACTATAATAGACAAAGAACCTGCCATTTTCCATGTAATCGGGGTGAAAAGCAAGTCCTAACAAACCTCGTTCTTCATGGGCATCTTTTAATTCAACTATCTCATTTTTCAGATTCAAAAATGGTTCTTCCAAAAGCCCTTTTTGGGGAGTATGAATTCGGATCACCCCTACCTGGTCAACGATGAAATATCTTCCAGATTCATCCGGAGATTCTACAATAGCTACAGGAGAAACTAAATCCTCTGCAAGCAATTCCATTTTCACTTCAAATTGGTGGGGATTCGATTCCTGGCTATGCAAAATCTCGAAAAAAAGAGACAGCATTAGAGATAAAAATAAATATTTGAATTTCATATTATTTTATTTTAAAAAAATCATCTAACTGTGTAAAATTCAAGTAATGCCAAGTTGAATTTAAAAAACCCGGAGATATCTAATTGACAAGAATTTAAATACCGGTAAACTCCTCCTGCTTTGGCAAGATCTCTTGTAACTCCCTATCCGTTAAATTTTCCCAGCTATTTATATATTCTTTCCCGTCAACTACCAGATTTACATTTAAAGCAGGTTCTAAAAGTTCAAAAGTAGCCATTAGAATAGAAAAGGGTCTATAGCCTGTTATTTGTACAGTTCTTCCTCTATAGGTAATTAATATAGTGGGAAATCTTGATATTCCTTTTATCTTAACCAATTCCAGATCTTCGCGAAAGAGATGGGAGGAGTCATCAGAAAAAAGGGAGTCTCGAAAACTTTTTTTGTTTAGCAGACTTTTTTCTTCAAGTTCCCCTGCAATGTCCATAATCACATCAATGTTACCTATATTCTTCTTATAGATCATTACTGCTTCCCTTAGTTTCCGGAGCATGGCTTCCCCGGCTATCAAAGATTGTTGTTCGGCTGCTTTTACTGCCATACAAGAAAGATAAGAAGTATCCACAGGATTTTTCACCCACATATGTTCATCAATAGGTTGACCCGAAAGATGTTTGGCTTCAACCCAGAGTGGGCCCATTTGAGAAGGTTTGCTAATGTTATTCAAGTGGTCAGAGAAATGTTCCCAATCCCTCAGGAGCCCTCCCATAACATACCTTATTTTTAAGCGATCCTTAAGCAGGTAACGCAGTTTTCGCATTTGTGGTTCCAATCCCCAACTCCAACAACACAACGGATCTGTATAATACTCAAGATAAAATTTGTCCATATATTTTCTAGCCAAAACGGGAATGAATCCCTGCTTTTCATTTTTTGGTTTTTAGTACTTGCTCCACTGCATTTCTCCCTTGTCCGGTAAAGCTTTTTCAATTTCCTTTACCTTCTTTTTACTTAGTTCTTTATTTTTTTTATCTACCTCTTTTTGGGTTCTGGAAGAGGTCTGTTCCCCGTCTACCATCCCCTTGGTCCTCTTTACATGTTCAATAGGGTCAGAAATATATTCCCAGGTTTCTCCCAGTTCCGGACTTTTTCCTTCGTTCCATGGTCCACGAACATCTTCTCCATTTGAAAGGTTAAAATATTTGTTACTGTAACGTGGATCACTTTGCAGAACTCCCGGAGGGAAGTTTGGCTCTATGGTTTCCAAAGCCGCCTGGAACATTTGGAAATGTGCCACTTCCCTGGTCATTAGAAATCTTAAAGTTTCTTTTACATGAGGATCATTGGTGTGCTGTAAAAGGTATTCATATACTATTTTTGCACGGGATTCTGCCGCTATATTGGACCGAAGATCTACAGATAGATCTCCGTTGGCAGTTACGTAAGCCGAAGTCCAGGGATTTCCATTACTATCAGTTAAAGTTGGTCCACCTCCGGAAAGATTAAAAAACTGTGGATTCACCATTGCCTGGTGGATAAACTCCTCTTTTGAAGCCGTCCCCTGCATTAGAGGCATAATTTCCGATTCGTCTGCTGCATCTTTGAGACTTCCATGTACCCCTTTTAAAAGCATTTGAATAGTTGCTCCTACAATTTCCAGATGGCTAAATTCCTCTGTAGCAATATCCATTAGAAGATCATACTTGTCCGGATGTACCTTCTTAGCGGCAAAGGCCTGAGTAAAGTATTGAAGAGCAGCTTTTAATTCTCCGTTAGCACCCCCGAACTGTTCTAGAAGAAGAGTGGCAAAGGCAGGATCTGGTTTTGAAACTCTGGCGTTAAATTGTAATTCCTTCACGTGATAAAACATAATAAATTGGTCTTAATGGGTTAATAAATTTAATAACTAGGGGGATGATAACTAAGGACGGGTCAGTATTCAAGATAAAAAGAGCAAAGAAAAATGTCCGTTAATTAAACACTAAAGTAATGTTATCCTTTTCACAACCTCTATGAATGATTTCTGATGCTCCACCAAAAGATCCTAATTTTTCCCTATTACACCATTCTCACCACCAGCCTTCCACATCTGTAGAAATTATATTCTTTCTCTCAGTTCTTTTCCTGATAACCGGAACCTTCTCTAAGGTTTACTGTGCGGTTAAAAATTAAATTATCCGTCCTACTTTCTTTGTCTGGAACAAAATAGCCAGTACGCAGGAACTGTAAATGCTCTCCTGATTGTACTTCTCTTACGGCTGGTTCAACAAAGGCATTTATTACTCGGAGGGATTCAAAATTAATGGAAGTAGTGAAATCTTTATCTGTATTAGGTGAAGCGGAAGTAAATAGATGTTCATACAACCTAACTTCTGCCGGAACTGCATGTTTTACTGAAACCCAATGTAAAGTACCCTTTACCTTGCGTTTTGATTCAGGTGTGCCACTGCCACTCCGGCTTAAAGGGTCGTACGTACAGTATACTTCCAAAATTTTATCCTGACTAACTTTAACTACTCCTTCTGCCCTTATAATATATCCTCCTTTTAATCTCACCTCACGGCCCGGGGCTAAACCATAAAACTTACGGGAAGGATTTTCCTGAAAATCCTTTTCTTCAATATAAATTTCCCTTGAAAAAGGTGTTGTTCCTCTGAGAAAAGGAACTCCCGTATCTGAACCTGAATGGATTTGAAGATCCTCCTCCTTTCCTACTAAATAGTTTGTAATAACTAACTTTACCGGATTTAATACAGCCATAACCCTGGGGGCTATTTTGTTTAAATCTTCTCTAACAAAAAACTCAAGTAAAGAAATTTCCGCGACTCCTTCCCGTTTTGTAACACCGGTTTCCTTTATAAAGTTTTTAATGGCAGCAGGAGTATAACCCCGCCTCCGCATTCCACTAAGGGTTGGCATCCGTGGATCGTCCCAGGATGCCACTACTCCATTTTCTATGAGTTGCGCTAGTTTTCTTTTACTCAATACAGTATGACTTAAATTTAGCCGGGGGAATTCCCGTTGCTTCGGCTTCCTCACTCCTTCTATCCCTGGAATTTTGTCCAAAAACCAATTGTACAATTCTCTATGAGGGTTGAATTCCAGAGTGGCAAAAGAGTGACTTATTTTTTCTATGAAATCACACTGACCGTGCGCCCAATCATACATTGGATAAATTTTCCATGTAGAACCTGTACGGTGGTGGTCCTTCTTTAACATCCGGTACATTACCGGGTCCCTCATTAGCATATTTTCAGCAGCCATATCAATTTTCGCTCTTAAGACATGACTTCCCTCTAATACTTCCCCATTTTTCATTTTACAGAATAGTTCAAGGTTTTCCTGAACAGTTCTTGTTCTGAATGGACTATTTATTCCTGGTGATGTTGGAGTTCCTTTTTGTTCTGCCATAATAGCAGAAGGTTGACTATCTACATAAGCATAGCCATTCTTTATCAATTCTACCGCCCAGTCATAAAGCTGCTGGAAGTAATCAGATGCAAAAGTTTCTTTTGACCAATGAAATCCGAGCCATTTAATATCTTTTTCAATGGAAAGGACGAATTCTTTTTCTTCACGTAATGGATTGGTATCATCAAAACGTAAAAAAACTGGAGCATTATACTTCCTTCCAAGGCTGAAGTTTATAAATATGGATTTAGCATGTCCTATATGCAGATATCCGTTTGGTTCCGGCGGAAACCTGAATTTTAGCTCTCCAATTTGATATCCCTCCGTTAAATCTTCTTCAACTATTTTGGCTATAAAATTTTCTGGTTCTTTTTTCATGTTTGCAAAAAATTTATGGAATAGGAGGCCGAAGAACTGCTAAAAGTAAAAGAAAAGCAGCTTGAAAATATATTTCTACCTCTATTCCTCAACAATCACATTGTTCCAGCTAAAGCCTTCACTTTTCAGTAAGCTTTTTAATATCCTTCTCCTCTCATTCAACTTTTTAGAATCAAATTCATTCAAATAAGATGGTACATCCTGCTCATTTAACTGCTTTCCGATGTTTGGCAGACTCCGGGAAAAATTTTTATCCAGGTTTTGAAGAAAATTGGAAATAGCGGCGCGAAGCAAACCAATCTCCTCCTGTAAATTTTCTCCTTTATTTGAATTGATTATTATAGACAAGGCTTCATCTAACCTCGAAATATTAATAGAAAAACAATCTTTTTCTTCAGAGCGACTATAGTAATGAACAACGGGATAAGCCTGATGGCTCACAGAATGTTGATCCACTAATTCCTGAAGCGTATGAACTTGCTGATAGCTATAGGAAGAGTCTAAGGAGAGTAATTTATTTGCAATAATTTCGGGTTGGTTTCCAAGATTATTTATACTTTTTGCCAAAGTTCTTTTTCTTACTACAGCAGATGAAACAGAAAGGAAGTAAGTCATTGAGCTGGTGAAAAAAATAAACCCAAAGAAAGAAAAACAACTAGTAACTACTTCAAAAAAAGGTGAAACAGGCTTAAAATTTCCCATTCCCAGAGTAGAAAGTACATACCCGGTAAAATAGAGCCGTTCCCAGTTATACGCAGCTCTCCCGCTACTGTTGGTTATAGCCTCGGGGTTTGAAGAATAAACCAAAAAAAGGCCTAGCCAAATAAGGAGAAGCCACACAAAGAGTATCATAAGATTAACAAATAGGCCATGATAATCATAAGCCTTCCTCCCGAAAGTCGAGGCACCAAACTGAATTATTCTATCAGATAAGATTGCCACATTTTCAGAAATAAAACCACCTCCGCTAGCGGAAAGGGTGGTGTAAAAGAAATCATGTATAGCTAATAATAGTATAATGAATCCAAGGATTAGTAAGGTTTCTGACATTTTACTTGATTATAATAATTTAATTAAAACTTAAGGTTTTGCCTTTTGATATAATCCATTGATAAAAAACAAAATTTATCTTGAAAGCCTACAAAAAAAAGAATTATTTGGTGTGACTTCCTTCGCTCCTCTGGAATTAATGTGAACTTTAGGATCGCAGAAGACTTCTTCTGCGATCCACCACCCCAATTCCACAATAACCAAAGAAATAAGAATTAAAAACCATATTCGTCTATTTGTTGTTCTCTCTCTTTTCGATTTCATAGTTCTTACTGAGATTCTTCAATGGGTTATTTAAAGAAGAAATTTTCTTGCTATTCATTTTTTTTAATTTTAATAGCAGTTATTCTTTATCATTACTTAAACTCCTGTAATTACCTAAAGCTTTACAGCTCTCAAACGAAGGGCGTTTGCTATCACTGATACAGAACTCAGGCTCATAGCCAAAGCGGCAATCATAGGTGAAAGCAGGATTCCAAAAAATGGGTACAGCAGTCCTGCTGCAATTGGAATACCCAGGGTATTGTATATCAGCGCGAAAAAAAGATTTTGCTTAATATTCTTCATAACCTTTTGACTCAAAATTTTAGCCTTGGCAATGCCTTTTAAATCCCCTTTCACTAGAGTAATTCCTGCACTTTCAATAGCAACATCTGTCCCGGTACCCATCGCTATTCCAATATCAGCCTGAGCTAAAGCAGGAGCATCATTTATTCCGTCGCCTGCCATAGCGACTTTTTTACCTTCCATCTGTAAGCGCTCTACTTCTTTCAATTTGTCCTCCGGAAGCATTTGTGCTTTAAAACCGTCCAGATTTAAAGTTTCACTAACAGCTTTGGCTGTATCTTCATTGTCTCCGGTTAACATAAAAACTTCCATCCCCAGATCATGAAGCTCTTTGATCGCCTCTTTACTTGAAGCTTTGATCTTATCTGATATGACTACAAATCCGATAATGCCGTTTTCTTCTGCTATATAAGAAACGGTTTTTCCTAATTGTTGTTCTGCTTTTACCTGTTCACGAAGTTCTTCAGAAATTTGAGCGTTTTCCTGCTCCATTAATCTATCATTTCCTAAAGCTATTTTCTTCCCGTTTAATTCTGCGGTAACCCCTTTTCCTGTAACCGCATTAAAATTAGAAACTGATTTTATTTCTATTTCCTTTTCTTCACCGTAACGCACAGTTGCCTCAGCCAAAGGATGTTCGCTACTGCTATTAACCGAGGCTATCTTCTGAAGGATATCTTTTTCGGAAAATTTGGATGATGCAGAAATTACCTTTTCTACCGAAGGTTTTCCTTCAGTGACAGTTCCTGTCTTATCTATTATTACCACATCAACCTTATTGAACCTTTCGAGTGATTCGGCATTTTTAATAAGAACCCCCGATTGTGCACCTTTCCCCACTCCTACCATGATAGACATTGGTGTAGCCAGGCCTAGGGCACAGGGACAGGCAATGATCAATACTGCAATGGCATTAACCAGCGCAAAAACGTATGAAGGTTCAGGACCAAAAATTGCCCAGATAATAAAGGTTAAAACAGACACTGCCACTACCACCGGTACAAAATAACCTGAAATCCTGTCAGCGAGTTTTTGAATTGGTGCCCGGGACCTGCTCGCAGCATTTACCATTTCAATAATTTGAGAAAGGAGGGTTTCTGATCCTACTTTTTCAGCCACCATAATGAAGGTTTTGTTTCCATTTATAGTTCCAGAGCTTACTTTATCACCTACCTCCTTGTCCACCGGAATAGGTTCCCCTGTTATCATGGATTCGTCAATATTGCTTTCCCCTTCCTTGATACTTCCGTCTACAGGAATTTTCTCTCCCGGTTTTACCCGAAGCAGATCTCCCTTATTGATATCGTCTATCATCACCACCTGCTCTTTTCCATCGACTATACGGGTGGCTTTGTTAGGCGCGAGTTTTAAAAGTTCTTTAATAGCTGAATTTGTCTTTCCATGAGCTCGTGCTTCCAGCAATTGCCCCAGCAGAACGAGGGTGAGGATGATAGTCGCCACTTCATAATAGACAAAGACAGTACCCTGTTCTGTTTTAAATTGAGCAGGAAGAACATCGGGAAATAACATAGCTGCCACACTAAAAAGCCAGGCTACCCCTGCACCTATCCCTATTAGCGTAAACATATTCAAGTTCCATGTTTTTATAGATCTATAAGCTCGTTCAAAAAACATCCAGGTGGAATAAAAAACAACAGGAACAGATAGCCCTAACTGAACCCAGTTCCAGTACTCCCAATCCATTAGCTTCAATAGTGGGTTACCTGAAATTATTTCTTCAGACATCGCTATTAATAGAATAGGAATGGTGAAGGCAGTAGCAATCCAGAACTTCTGCAGCAGTTTCTTATAGGTCTTGTCATCTTCATCCACACCTCCTTCCATAGGCACAAGGTCCATTCCGCAGATTGGGCACGAACCCATTTCGTCCTCTACTATTTCAGGATGCATGGGGCAGGTAAACCGCTGAGGCATCTTTTGCGAGGACGGTGCTTCAACAAGATCCATCCCGCACACCGGGCAATCCCCGGGTTTGTTGTAGGTTTTTTCCCCCTCACAGTGCATAGGACAATAAAAGGTTCCAGATCCTCCCGTCGTTTTTTCTGTACTTTTTTTAGACGGTTTTTTAGGTTTCTCTCCCGGCATAGTGATAGAATAAGTTCCACCATCATCCTCCAGTTTTTTCTGAAAAGTTTTAAGTGGAATATGTTTGTCCATCTCTATCACCGCCTCTTCCTTTTCCAGGTTTACCGATACATTAGTGACCCCTTCTACATCGCTCAAAGTTTTTTCCACATGATTTCTGCAACCGCTGCAGGTCATTCCATGAACGGCATAAGTGTGCTTCATCTTTTTTTCACTGCTATGTCCTTCTGAAGGTTGGAAAATTCTGTAATTCGAATCTTTTAAAGCCTCCTGAAATTTAGCAATTTCAATATGGTGTTCCATTTCTACAGTAGCTTCAGCTTTTTCAAGGTTTACCGAAGCCTTTGTGACTCCTTCTACTTCATTTAAGGTTTTTTCGACGTGGCTACGGCAACCATTACAGGTCATCCCGTGAACAGTATAGGTATGCGTCATATTTATGTGTGAACCACCTTCTTCCTCGTTAAGTAGAGCAATTGAATAGCTTCCTTTCGTTTTTTCCAGTGCCTGTTGTAGTTTTGCCACGGGCACATGCTGCTTCATCTCAATTACTGCCTGTTCATCCTTAAGGTTTACTTCAACATTAGAGACACCTTCAACTCCCTGCAAAGCTTTCTCCACCGTACTTCGGCAACCATTGCAGGTCATTCCTGATATTGTATAAGAATGCTTCATCTTTTTTTCCAGCCCAGGCTCCCCTGGCGCCGCCGGGGCAATAGTATATTTTGATCCTTTCAAAGCCTCCTGAAATTCACCAATTTCAATATGGTGTTCCATTTCTATAGTAGCTTCAGCTTTTTGTAGATTTACCGAAACTTTTGTGACTCCCTCTACTTCATTTAAGTTTTTTTCTACATGACTTCGGCAGCCGTTGCAGGTCATTCCTGTTATTTTATATTTATGAGTCATTGAATAGCGTATTTAATTAAAATAATTTACCCTACCATACTGTTAAAGTAGAATTTGTATTTACTCATGAGAATGTATATCAGCTTCCCCTTCATCAAACTTGTTTTTCAGAAAAAAAAATTCAGCAATAAAAATTAGAATAATAGAAGGAACCGCGACATAAACTATGAATACGTCAGTTTGAGATTTTACGACCAAGAAGGCAAGAAGAACAACAACATCAAGAATAATTGCTGTAATCAAAATGGCTGATTTTGCTTTTACTTCCTTTCTCAAGTATCTAAAAACCCCTACATGAACAATAATATCCATGACTAGGTAAAAAATAGCACCCAAAGAAGCAATTCGGCTTAGGTCAAAGAATATAGTCAAGATAATTGAAGTTACTACTATATATACCAACATATGCCTTTGGATAGTTCCAGACATTCCAAGATGACTATGGGGGATTAAATGCATATTAGTGAGCATTCCTGTCATTCGGGAAACTGCAAAAATACTTGCTATCACCCCGGAAACCGTTGCTATAATAGCAATTCCAACGGTAAAGATCAAACCAAAATCCCCGAACAGGGGCCGGGCAGCTTCCGCAAGAGAATAATCTTTTGCATCTATTATTTGAGGAATAGAAAGATTCGATCCTACAGCCAGAGCTACTAAAAAATAGATTACCACACAAATTGATAAAGAAATTACTATAGCCCTACTAACGTTCTTGTGAGGCTTTTCAATTTCACTCCCGCTATTGGTTATAGTAGTAAAACCTTTATATGCCAAAATAGATAAGGCAAGTGCAGCAACATAATCAACAATGCTGTTCTTGTGATCTTCCGAAGGAACAGCCGCATCAAGATCC
This sequence comes from Salinimicrobium maris, assembly GCF_049680855.1. Lineage (NCBI taxonomy): Bacteria > Pseudomonadati > Bacteroidota > Flavobacteriia > Flavobacteriales > Flavobacteriaceae > Salinimicrobium > Salinimicrobium maris. The sequence goes on from NZ_JBMPGS010000002.1 coordinate 794,584, forward strand.
ACCCCCGAAGCCCAAAGAGCTCCAGCTGCAAAAATAATTAAACCTCCAATTTTTAAAGCTGCCATGTAAAGGGAGATTTTTCCAATCGCTTTATTACCAAGAATATTTACAACAAAGGCTATTATAAGTAATCCTACCCCTAAAGCTGGAACCCAGAAGCTTCTTTCACCCGCATCAAATAGCTGCAAGGTGTAACTTCCAAAGGTCCTGGCGACCAGACTTTCATTAATAATCATAGAAAAGGCCATTAGCAAAGATGCCGCAGCTGTAATAGTTCCTTTGCCATAAGCCTTTTGCAAGTACATAGCTATCCCTCCTGCTGAAGGATAAGCGTTGGACATTTTGATATAAGAGTAGGCACTAAAACCAGAAATAATTCCTCCCAGGATAAAAGCATAGGCAAAATATTCTCCGGAGAGTTCAGCTACCTGCCCAAGGAGCGCAAAAATCCCTGCACCAATCATTACACCTGTACCCATTGCCACCGCACCGGTAAGGGAAAGGCTGTTCTTTTTATATTCAGACATATAATTTTTTAGAAAAAATTATCAATTAAACTATCAGTGTTAATTTCAAAAAGCAGAAAATTCCCGGCTTTCATTTATTAGCTGAATTCCATTCTAAGCTGTACCTGAACTTCCTCAATCTTCATCAGAACCGAAAAAAGTGGTTTCATTGAAATCCTGCTGGTTGTAAAAATTCCCTTGCGTATAACTGGTTGCTTCCTTTTGTTTTGAGGAAAAAATTAGAAGAGTCTCCTTTTCATCTTCAATAGCGAGACTTTTTACGTTTTTATAAGTGGGTAATGTTTTTAGTTTTTCAAAACTTACTTGTTCCTGAACAACAATTTTTTGTTCCTGTTGATTTAGTTCTGCTCTTCCTATGGGAATTAAAACATCCTTATCCTCTTTTACATTTATCTCTAAACCCACAACGAGGTATCTTATTCTTTTCTGAGTCTTGTCGAACAAAAAATCCTTCATCTTTCCCACTCTTGCTCCAGTAGTATCAACTACCTGCCATCCATAAATATGGGAAAAATGATCATCAATTTTGTAGTTACTGTTCTTAAGCTCTTCCAAATGCTCAAGTGGTGCAGAAATTTCATTAGGATCTCTTGAGGTACTTCTTTTTATATCCTCACCAACCTCATCATACTTCCACTTCTGTATCATTATTCTGTGTCTCGTCATAATTTCAATTTATTTTAGTTTAACTGGCACCCCTATACTACCCGCGACAGAGCATCGGTTTTTTCTTTATTAAGGGAAGAGTTAAAACATTAATTACATTCCGTTGCACAGTCGACAAGAATTTTAAGAAGATTCTTGTTGGTCTTTCCTGTTTCCAATAAATTAAGGTTCAATGCTTCTCTCCTAAATTAGCCATAAGAGAAAATAAATACCATAAAAATTATAGGAAAAACATTCAATTTTAATGAATTATGAAAATTTTAGCTTTTTAAATTCCAATCATTACATCTGTTCCCATTGCCACCGCACCGGTAAGGGAAAGGCAATTCTTTTCATATTCAGACATTAATTATTCAGAAAAAATTTTGAATAAACTTATCAGTATAAACTACAAAAAGCCCGGAATGCCGGACTTTTTATTTTTTACAGCATTACTTTGATTAAGCCGCAAACTCTCTACAGGCTTCTGCACACTTCTGGCAGATTTTCATGCACGGCAGGCATTCCTGCTCATGATTTGTATGATTTCCACATACCTCTGCACATTCATCACAAATGTCGGCACATGCTTTAGCAAGATGTTTGGCGTGAGATGAATTCGACGCTACAAAACTGACTGTCGCATAACAAATTTTAGCGCAATCCCGACATAATCTCACAACACGTGCAAGAGCATCGGTTTTTTCATTGTCGAGTGTAGCGTCAAAACAGGTATCACATTCTGTTGCACATTCGGCAAGAATTTGAAGTAAATCCTTATTTGTTTTTCCGGTTTCCATAATATTTATGTTTAATGATTTACTTCTAAAGTAGCCATAAGAGCAGATATATTCCATAAAAATTATGGGAAAAACGTTCATTTTTAATGATTTATAAAAATTTTAGCATTTTATATAGTATCCAAGTCTACATCCCTTTTGTGTTTTTGAAGTCTGTAATCGGTAGGACTTAAACCGGTTATTTTTTTAAACTGGGTAGACAAATAAGTTGCACTGCTGTAACCCGTTTCCCTGGCAATTTCTGAAATATTTAGTTCATTATATTCAAGCAACTCTTTTGCACGTTCTATTTTTATTTGATTCTGAAAGTCTTGTATAGTCTTACCTTCTATAGCTGTAAAAATCCGGGTAAGATGGCTATAATCACACAATAAAGTGTCCCGTAAAACTTTGGATAATTTTCCGCTGCCATAGTTTTCCTCTTTATAAATACGTGCTATAATAATTGATTTTGTCCTGTTCACCAGCCGCTCATTTTTATCGAAAAGAACCTCAAAACCAACTCTAAGGAATTCTTTCTGAATGGCAGACAATTCCTTTAAATTAAGAGGTCTTTCCAATACCGCCTGCCCTAAGGATACTTCCTGATACGGAATTTTTAATCCTTCCAATATTTCCCTGACACTACTCTTGCACCGTTGACAAACCACGTTTTTTATATAAAGTACTTTTTCTTCCATATTTGTAATTTCTATTACTATTGAACTTAATTCCACTCCATACTACAGGAACGGTTTTAGGGTAAAGTTGCCATTGTTAAAACAAAAGCTTCATACCTGTTTTAAGCTCTTACTCAATTAAAACTCTGAATGGAATGGTAATTTTGGCATTTTCCCAGGATAAAGATATAGTTCCTTGATCCTCACCTTCTTTTTTCACATCATACTCTAGTGCTTCCTGTGTTTCCGCCAATTCTTCAGGTGTGACATCCATACTAAGTACGTTCTCGCTCTCATCATATTCATCCTTTCCATGCTGATCCCAGCGGGAATTGAACATGACTTTCCAATTTTCTTTTCCGGGAACTGTAAAAAAAGCATACTTTCCGGCAGGCAATATTTTATCACCAATTACCAAATCCTTATTGGTTTCTATCCACGTGGCTTTGTGAGCTCCGGCCTGCCAAACAGTGTTGAAGCCTACTAGTCCACCAAAAATTACCCTGTCACGCACGCGTGGTGAAGAATAATCTATATGAATATGAGCCCCATCAATTATGGCCATCGTACTGGTATGCGGACTTAATACCTCTTTGTTTTGTGTTGTCACCTTTTCGGCCTGGTGGTTTTCATGTTGCGCCTGCATTCCACTTGTGGATAATAACACGAGTAGCACGTAAAAAATGTATTCTGTGGTTTTCATGGAAAATTGTGTGTTTAATTAATTGTTTTTATTAATGCTTACGCTAACATTTTCAGTTTGGATATCAGAGAAAAATTCTAGCTTTCCTGCTTCATATAGGGAGTCCAAATCACGTAACGGTGTGGAAAGGTCGTCGGTTTTGTAGTTTTGGTAATCTAGAAACCTTATTCCTTCTACTAATCTTGGATTTACAGCTTTCCTGAACCTTATCCCCCCGTCATTGGTGAAAAACCTGTAGGCTAAATAATCTACCGTGAAATTTTCCTTGTGGATCCAGTATAAGAATTCATCCTCAAAATCTGTCCCTCCACCTTCCTTTCGAAAGGTGACTTTAACTTCGTAATAGGTATCCCCTTCCACCTCATCTTCCCCCAACAGTTCTTTGTTGGCCGCAGGAGAATTAAGCACAAAAGGCACCTGGACAAAATAGTGGACCGAGTTTACCCCATCACTTATCCGGGTAACCATGGAATCTGGAACAGTGACAGCTTTACTGTTTACAAAACGTTTCAGACCCTCATTATCCAGAACATCATGTGTGGTATTACCGGTGGAATCCTTTACAATACGCTCTAACCGGAAGATGTCCCCATTGCGTTTGCTCTTATATCTCCTGTTCCTAAAAGTGAAATCGATTTCAGCACTTTCATAGTTCCTGCCTCCCGAGGCCTCTATACTTTTCTCTATAACTTTCTCGCCTTCTGATTTCTCTTCGGAAGTGCCACAAGAGAGCGATAGTACTGAAACCAGTATTGCAGTTATGACTTTATTTTTGTGACACAAGGTCTTCATTTTAATTTCTCCCATTTTAAAGTATTTAAGTTGGATCCTAATAAATATCACTAGATAACGATGGGCTTTTCTTAATTTTAGCGCTGTTTTTTTTGAGCAATAATTATAATTTTTATTTGTTGCTGAAAACTCTTTATAAAAACCCTGCACCTGAAATATCAACTAACCAATTAAACAAACAATTTTCCAGGCACAGGGCTGAGGGGTAATTTTCTTTCACCTTACTTCCTTGGCCAAAGAATCCATCCAGGCTATGAATTTTTTCTTCTCCTTATCCGAAAGTTTCGCATCCCAATGGACCAGGGTATAGGAAGAAAGTGGCATTTCTCCATCTTCCACCTGGCTGCTTATAGAACGTAATTTGCTGCTTTGCCGCCGGGAAGAATACTCCCCGAATTCACTAAAATTCAATTCTGCCTTACCTTCCTCTATATGATCGTTCAGATACCAGGTAAACGGCTGGATCTTATTATACCACGGATAATTGGTATTATTGCTATGGCAGTCATAACAAGAGGTTTGCAGGATGGTATTGATGTTTTCCGGCACCTCGTAAATTACCGTAAAATCTGATTTAGGTATATAATCATCCTGATTGAGTTTAGTGGGAATAAACTGTATTCCCACAAACGCAACCAATAAAGCCAGGCCGATGATCTTCAGAAATTTCATTTAATTAAATTTCTTTCTGGACCTTTCCACAGGTAAGCATACTTTGCCCAAAATAAGGGTTTCTTATTTCTTCACTGGTACTCAACCAGATTGCCCCTTTGTTGTCATTATACATGGGACAAAACTGTTGGTAAAGTGTCCCGGAAGAACCTGTTATTTCTAATAAATCTACCAGGTCTACGCTCAAAATGTCAAAATGCTCCCTTTGATGAGCCATATCGCTCATTGTAATATGTTCGGCATGTTCTTTGGCATCTTCAATAATTTCGGTCAGTTCCTGCTGCTCTTCGGCTTCATAACTGCTCATATCAAAGTTTTCAAAAGATGCTACAAGGTTTTTACCAGCTTGCGCAGCCCCTTCCGAATTATCGTCTACCAGGGCATCTTTTAATTCCATATAATCATTAACAATGATTCCGGCTTGTGCATCTTGATTTTCACTGCCAGACATATCTTCTGAAGTTTGTGATCTTTCTTCCATCATATCTGAACTCCCGTTCATAATATCATGGTTCATTTCTGAATGATCTACATTATCTTCTTCATTCTGATTTTTACAGGATACTGCTGTAAAACTTGCAAATACTAACATTGCGATTCCTAAGTTTACTTTTAGATTCTTCATTTTTAATTGTTTTTAATTGTTTTTGAATTACTATTGATTATTTATTAAAATCTTATGCTAAGTCCACCCCCGGCACCAAACCGGTTGTCATAGCTTCCCATGATTGAAAAGTTTTTTGCCAGGAAATATTCGGCTCCCACGGTGAAGACTTCTTCTTTTTCAAAGTTTTCCCCTTCGGAAAGTTCATTTACCCAGCCAAAATCTGCCTGGAATTCATATTCTCCAAAGACTGCAATCCTTCGGAAAAGCAGAATTTCCCTGCTCAGGCTTATTTGTGGGCGCAGCTTATTGTCCAGGCGCACATCCAAATTGAACATATAAGGTGTGAAATACCTAATTCCTGCTATAGCGGTAGTAGCAATTTGATCCAGGCTATTGGCACCTTCATTTTCCACATTTACCCCACCAAAAACCCTAAACCAGTCGTTTAAATAGCGCTCATAAGTAAATTCTGCCTCCAAATTTTGATTCCAGCCATATTCCCCGGTTAGGGTGAACTGGTTCCTGATGTTGGTGGAAACGATGTTCAATTCCGTCATATGGGAAGCGACATCCACCAATCCCCAGGTAAAAAAGTGATTGCTCGTATTGGTGAGGATCTTGAGGGGATGATCCTCCAGGCGTTCATCCCTGGGGGTATGGTAACTAAAAATACGTGCCATACCAGAATCCAAATGGTACAGAATATGACAATGAAAGAACCAGTCTCCATATTCATTGGCATCAAATTCAATCACTACTTTTTGCATAGGTGCCACATTCACCGTATGTTTTAACGGGGAATATTCCCCGTGTTCATTTATGACCCTGAAAAAATGCCCATGTAAATGCATGGGATGGTGCATCATTGTTAGGTTGTTCAGGGTTATACGGGTTACCTCCCCCTGCTTTATTTTTATTTTATCACCTTCAGATAAAGGGACACCGTTTAAACTCCATATATAACGCTGCATATTACCTGTTAAATTCAGGAGGATCTCCTTAACGGGTTTATCTTCTAGAAAATCTGTTTCTTCAGGAGCTTTTAGGTAATCATAGTTATATTCTGAAAACATGCCGCCTTGCATGTTCATTTCCTGATCCATATCCATTTTCCCATCATCGCCCATATCATGATCCATTTCTTTTTCAGCATCCTTATCCATCTTCATGTTTTCCATCTCCTCCTTAACCATTTTTCCATGGTCCATCATCATTGTGTCGTTGGATTTTTTCATTTCATCCATCTCCATTTTACCGTGTTCCATACCTTCCATTCCGTTCATCTGCATACCGTATTTTTCTGCCGTTTCGTACGGTGTTTCTTTATCCGGATTGAATTTCATTGCAGGCGCTCCCATTCTCATATCCATGGCTGCCATTTGTTTCATCATCTCAATTAGATTTGGTTTGGGCACACTGGGTGCAGTTAAAACTTGCCCCTGACCAAGAAATGCCGAGGTTTGGCCGGTACCGTCCTGTGCACTAGCCATAACTTCCAGTTTTCCGCTCTCGGGAATGGTAACAATAAAGTCATAGGTTTCAGCTACGGCAATAAACGTGTTGTTTTTTTGTACTGGCACCACATCAAGCCCGTCTGCAGCAACAAGTATAGGATCGTCTTCTCCACCAAAAGTCAGCCAAAACTGAGTGGAGGCAGCTGCATTAATGAATCTTAATCTTACTCTTTCCCCCGGTTTAAATTCAGGATATTCCCGGCTCTCGGCTCCGTTAGTAATGAAAGCAGGATAATACACATCTGAAACATCCATTCCTTCCATTCGCTGTTTCCAAAAATTCAGCTGAGCCCCCAAAGCTCCCCGTGCGATCACCCTGTTAAGAGGAGTAACAGTATTTTTCTTTATCCCATACCACTCATTGCCTCGTTTTAGAGTTTTTAAAACATTTTTTGGTTTTTCGAAAGTCCAGTCTGCCAGGACCAGGACCAGGTCTGAGTCGTAATCAAGATCCTCCTCAGGGTCTTCAATTACAATTGAACCATATACTCCATTTTGTTCCTGTAGTGCGGTGTGGGAATGGTACCAGTAAGTTCCTGCTTGCTTTAAAGAAAATTCATACGTAAAAGTTTCTCCCGGTTCTATAGGAGGAGTTGTGAGATAGGGAACACCGTCAAAAAAATTGGGAAGTAACAGGCCGTGCCAATGCACTGAGGTTTCTACATCCATTTCATTTTTAACGTGAATTACAGCATACTCCCCTTGTGTAAACCTTAAGGTAGGGCCGGGAATACTGCCGTTAATGGTCATCCCCATTTTCTCCTTTCCCCCTATTTTCACTTCCTCCTGATCTATGGTAATGTTGTATTCCCTTACCGGTAGATTATTAACATTTCCTTCAACAGATTGTTGTTGTTGCTGCTGGGGATACATTCCCCATGTAATTCCTATAAATCCAATTAAAACATAAAAATTCTTCATAGCTTTCGTTTTTTCTAAAATACTACTTTTAATCTTTGTCATTAACCCTTTCCACCTGTTTACAAATTTTTTTAAGCTAGTTGACCACTATGCTAGTGCAAGCCATAAAGAGATAAATACTGCTGCCAGAAAAAGACCTGAAATAATGAGAAAAGCATATAACTTATCTTTTTTAGTTACTTTGGAACCTTCAGATTTTCTTTTTTTCTTTTGTTCCCTCCTGAACTTCCTATCCCCTTTCATAAATTTTTCAATTTTTGAGCTAATCTATTGTTGTTTTGTGCCTGCCAACGGGTTGGAGAATTTGTAGGGAGCTCCAACCCATTCCTGCAGGACTTTAGTTAACTATTTTTTATCAAATTACCACATCATAATCTTTCATTACCCAGGTAGTAAAGGAGTATTCTTTTAGATTTTTAAACAATAGCTATCTGGTATTACTTTCATTTAAAATGTTTACTATTAATTTATTGTTTTACTAACTTCTCCACATCGCAGCATTGAGGCACCGTAATACGGGTTTTCAACTTCAGAAGATTGGCTCAGCCAATCGGCTCCCCTGTCATTATTTGCCATTGGGCAATGCAACACATACATCGTTTCATTTGAAATCTGAAATGTTTTGACCAATCCTATAATGGTTTCAGATAGATCGATAAACGCGTTACGCATTTTAGAGATATCTTCCCCGGAAGAAATGTTCCTTGCGGCTATACCAAGTTCTTTTCTGTAACTATCCCACACAGTTTTAGCATCTTTGTCTAAAGTGGAGGTTTGGACATTTTTGATAACTTCTTCCAAAGCAGTGGCATTTACTTTCGCCAACTGGGAATCATCTTTTACCAAAGCCTCTTTCAAACTTAAATACGCATTTGTAACCTTAGTAAGCTCCTTCTCTGCCTCTTCCTGAATAGTAACCGTAAGGGTATTGGGACTATTTTCTTCTTCCAAAGAAGGGTTCATCATACTTGGCCTGCCCGACAATTGAACTGCTGCATCAACCGTAAAGGCTCCATTGGAGACAATTTCTTCTCCCGGCTCCAACCCTTTTTCTACTATAAAGGAATTTCCCAGGGAAGGGCCTAAAGTGATTTCACGAAGTTGGAAGTTTGCTCCTCCATTTTCTACATCTTTTGCTTTTACATAAACAATAGATCTTTTCCCGGTCCATAACACTGCCGATTTTGGTATTACCAGTTCCTGGATATCTGGTCTTCCAAAAGAAGTGTTTGTTACTATTCCCGATGCGAACATTCCGGGTTTAAGCCTGCCCTCTTCATTATTAACTTCAACACGGGCAGTAGCTACGCGGGTTTGGGAATTAAGCAGGGGATCTACAAAACTAATGGTACCTTCAAATGTTTCCCCGGGAAAGGAATTGATGGTAAACTCTATCTCATCTCCTTCTTTTACTCCCGCAAGCTGTCCTTCATAAAGATCAAATAACACCCACACTTTAGACAAATCTGAAATCTCGTAAATTGGCATTCCCCGCTCTACATAATCTCCCAGGTCCACCATTTTTTCAGTCACAATTCCATTTACATCGGCTCTTATGGAGAAACGGTCCAGTGCATTACCACCACTCAGGATCTGCTCAATTTGTGCTTCCCCTATTTTCCAGTTTCTCAGTTTTTGTTTGGCGGCTTCAAATAATTCCGGCTGACTCTCCCTTATGCTTGCTGCCTGCAAAAGTTCTTCCTGCGCAGTAACAAGTTCAGGTGAATAAACAGTTGCCAGCGTTTGTCCCCGGTTTACACTTTCTCCTGTAAAGTTGATGGAAAGTTGCTCAATCCTGCCTGGAATATGGGTAGATTGGGAATAAGAATTTCTTTCGTCTACCTGTACTTTTCCATTTAGTCTTATTTCGCGGGACGCATCTCCCTGTCCTACAACCATCGTCTGGACATTGGCGAGTTTCATGGCATTTTCGCTCATTTGGTAGCTCCCCGAATCATCGCCTGCTCCGGTTGTTTCCAGCGGAATAAGATCCATACCGCAAATAGGACAATCCCCCGGTTCATTTTGGCGAATTTGAGGGTGCATGGAGCAAGTCCATATCTGGTTGTCCCCAGCTTCGGAATGGGCGTGCTCATCATCAACTAATCGGGCTGCATTATCGCCACCAAAAACCAGCCAACCTATAAGGAATCCGAGAATAAGAATTCCTCCAATTTTTATTATGTTTTTATATTTTGAGTTCATTTTATTCTGTTTTAGAGGATAAATATTCCATTCTTGCTTGTGCCGTCACTCCATTTCTTATTGCCTTGAGGCGCTGGGTCTTGAGCATAATTATATCTTGATTCATTCTCAGGACTTCATCAAAATTCCCGGTAGCAGTACTGAAGGCGGAAATAAGAAGATTGCTTGCTTGTTTAGAATTTTCAATTTGTCTATTGTAAAGGTCAATTAACATCCCACTTCTCTTGATTTCAAACTTGGTCATCTCATACTGTGACCTCAGTTCGTTTTTCTGCATTTGCTGTTCCTGCTCCATCGCCGTGGCCATAAATTCGGCTTCTTTTCCCATAGCTTTATATTTTTTTCTAAAAATGGGCAAGCTCACTGAAACCATGGGCATTAGCATATCCTGGCCGTTCATGCCTGGCATTGCCATAGGGCTTTTTGACAAGATGGTATAATCCAGGCCCACGCCCAGCATGGGCAAGCCTTCTTTTTTTGCCACTTCTTCCTGGGTTTCATAGGACTCCTGTTGTTTTTCAAATTGCTGCACAGTGGGATGGTCATCAAAAAAGATTTCCTCATCCACCAAAGCTTCATTTTCAGCAAAAATCAAGGTATCCTGAATTTCAACAATTTCTTCAGGCTCCCGGTTGAGCATCGCATTAAACTCAGCTTTGAGAGGACTTAATTGATCTTTGAGCAATTCAATTTCGGTAGATGCCCCATCACGTTCAATATCAATCTTTACCACGTTGACCATTGCTGAATTTCCACTTCGAAAAGCACTAAGCGTCAATTCCCGGTAAGAATTAAGGATTTCCAGATTTTCTTCCTGAAGTTCAATGGTTTTACCGACTTCGTACAATTCAGCGTACATCGATTTCACCCTGAACAGCACATCATTCCTGGCATCCAAATACTGCTGAAATTTGGCCTCTGCCATTAAATTGGCGGCATCTTCCTTTTTGCTCAATGTCCCGACCCAGGGAAACATTTGCATCAGCTGTAAATTTGCTGTTTCAGTGCCCATAAGTGTTTCCATTCCCCCAAAGGCACCCGCCGTTAAAGTGGGGTCCGGCAAGCTCGAGACCTGCGGCGCCCTTTGCATGGCAGCTTCAAATTCGGCATAAGCCGCCTTTACCTTTGGATTGTTTTCCAAAGCTACTTGTAAATAATCATCCAGTGTTTGTGCCTTTACCTGAGGGATGTAAATTCCGCAGAAAAGCGTCAGTAAAAAGACGATCTTATATTTTTTTATTTTTTCCATTTCTAATATTCGTTAATTTCATCCGGCACCCGGGAATCAGGATAATTCTTCACCACAGATTCCCTCCAATATGCCTGTAGCACAGGTACCACGAAAATTGTCATAATTTGAATGATCATTCCGCCTACAATTGGAATTGCCATAGGTACCATTATATCGGCCCCTTTACCTGTAGATGTAAGGACCGGGAATAGCGCAATTATAGTAACCGCTGTGGTCATCATTGCCGGTCGAACCCTTTTTAACCCGGCTTCCATCACTGCACTACGCACGGCAGGAACTGTTTGCGGATTTCGTTTTTCAAATACCTGGTGAATATAGGTCCCCATTAACACTCCGTCATCTGTCGCTATCCCGAAGAGAGCTATAAAACCTACCCATACCGCAACACTTAAATTAATGGTGCCCATTTGGAACAGGTCCCGCATATTCACTCCGGAAACAGCAAAATCCATAAACCACGGCTGCCCATAAAGCCAAATCATAATAAATCCACCTGCAAAGGCCACAAAAACTCCGGAGAAATGAATGGTTGACGCAATAATGGTTTTAAACTGAAAGTACAAAAGCAGGAATATGATGATCAAACTTATAGGAATTACAATTGCCAAACGTTTCACTGCCCGCACCTGATTTTCATAATTCCCTGAAAATTTATAGCTCACTCCTGCAGGTACTGTCAATTCCCCTGAATCTATCTTATCCTGAATAAATGCCTGGGCATCGTTTACAACGTTTACCTCGGCAAAATCGGTACGTTTATCAAACAGCACGTATCCTACTAAAAAGGTTTCTTCACTTTTTATCATTTGGGGGCCGCGAGTGTATTTCAGTTCGGCAAGTTGTCCCAGTGGGATTTGTGCTCCGGCCGGAGTGGGCACCAGGATCCTTTCAATACTGGAAGGATCATCCCGAAGTTCCCTTGGATAACGCACACGTACAGGATAACGTTCCCTTCCTTCAACAGTAGTGGTAATTTCCATCCCGCCTATTGCCGTTTCAAGTGTTTGCTGAACATCTTCAATGCTAAGGCCATATCGGGCAATAGCATTACGGTCAATATCTATTTCTAAATAAGGTTTTCCCACTGTCCTGTCTGCAAAAACAGCTTCAGATTTAACCGATGGCACCTGCTTTAAAAGCTCTTCCAGTTCAATTCCAAAATCCTGAATTGTTTGCAGGTCAGGGCCATAAACTTTTATGCCCATAGGAGCACGCATCCCTGTTTGAAGCATCACCAGCCGTGTTTCAATGGGCTGTAATTTAGGAGCTGAAGTTACCCCGGGAAGATCCGACCTGCTTATGATCTCATTCCAGATGTCATCAGGGTTTTTGATATGTTCCCGCCAGTTACGATAATATTCCCCATCCTCATCTGCAATAAGGTCTTCTTTTAAAACTCCTCTATTAATTGCATCTTCATTGGACAAAGTATCTCCTGATCTCAGGATAAAGCGATTATCTTCGTCAACTTTAAAAGCCATTAGATCTCCATCTTCTGAAAGCAGGTACTCCGGTTTGTAATTGATTATGTTCTCATACATAGAAATAGGGGCCGGGTCCAAGGCACTTTCTATTCTTCCGAGTTTACCTACTGCAACATCTACCTCCGGAATGGCTGTAATGGCAATGTCCAGTCTTTGCAACGTCTCCTTAGAGGCTTCTACTCCTGCGTGAGGCATGGAAGTGGGCATCAGTAAAAAACTTCCTTCATTTAATGAAGGCATGAACTCCTTTCCAACCCCCGGAAAAGTATGCGCCATTGCATTCCATCCTGAAGTGGTGCGAATATTCCAGCCTATTCTATCAAACCCATTAGCTACCGGACTAAAGATTTTAGGAAATCCAAGCCATATCATAATCCCGATAAAAATGGTAATTACCGGAACCAAAAGAAAAGCCCCTTTGTTCCCCAAACACCAGCTTAAAATTGGCCGGTAAAATTTGACAATTCCCATAAGCACCAGCAGGGTAAAAGCCAGTAAAATAATCACGAAGAGATAGTTAGAAAACAAAGAATTTTGATGCCCCAGCGGAACCCATTCTTCCGTTAGGAAAAATAAAGTAACAGCCAGGATTATAAATAAAGTTATCTGGGTTGAATATTTTCCTAAAAATTGTGGATTTTTATCTTCCAGAAGCCGTAAAAGGCCGATAACCACCAATGCAAGGGGCAACCAGAAACTAAAGTAAAATGCGAGAAACAATCCTGCAACTATCAGGATAATGTTCCAAATTCTTACCATTCGCGCCTTTTGCAATCGTATATTAAAAGCAAAGTATGAAAGCATCGGGAGGATCATTATCCCTACAAGAAATGCTGCTGCAAGGGCAAATGTTTTGGTAAAAGCCAGCGGCCTGAACAATTTCCCTTCAGCATTTTCCATGAAAAAAACGGGAAGAAAACTTACAACAGTGGTTGCCAAAGCAGTAGTTACCGCAGGAGCAACCTCAACGGTTGCTTTATAAATAGTTGCGAGTAATTTTTCGTCTTTAATACCGGCATTCTTTTTCATTTCCAGATGCCGGATATTATTTTCAACAAATACAATCCCTACATCTACCATTACTCCAATTGCAATGGCGATTCCCGATAGCGCCACCACATTGGCATCTACCCCAAAATACCGCATGGCAATAAAGGTGATCAATACGCCTATGGGCAACAAGCTCGAAATAATAAGAGAAGCCCGTAAATTAAGAACCAGTACTATAATTACGATTATACTAATCAGGATTTCGTCGGAAAGTGCACTTTCAAGGGTGCCCAATGTCTCATTAATAAGCTCTGTCCTGTCGTAAAATGGTACAATGGTAAGTTTACTTACAGTTCCATCTGCCAGGGTTTTTTGTGGGAGTCCGGGGGAGATCTCCCTTATTTTTTCCTTGGTGTTTTCTATTACCTGTAAAGGATTGGAGCCATATCGGGCTACTACAACCCCACCTACAACTTCGGCACCGCCTTTATCCTGAATCCCACGACGTTCGGCAGGTCCCAGAGTAACCACCCCAAGATCTTTTATTAGAACTGGTGTATTGTCAACCGCTGTTACTACAGAATTTTCTATGTCTTCTATAGATTCAATATAACCCAGACCGCGGACCAGGTATTCCACCTTGTTAATTTCCAGGGTTTTTGCACCAATATCACGGTTGGAATTCTGCACCGCCATCATCACCTGGTCTATCCCAATATTGTAAGCTTTTAGAGCATCTGGATCAACATCTATTTGGTATTCCTGGACAAAACCACCTACTGAAGCTACTTCCGAAACACCGGCAGTTCCGCTTAAACCCAGTTTTACATAATAATCCTGAATAGATCGAAGTTCATTCAGGTCCCAGCCACCTGTAACATTGCCTTCAGGATCTCGACCTTCAAGTGTATACCAGTAAACCTGTCCTAATCCTGTGGCATCAGGCCCCAGGGTAGGTTGCACTCCCTGCGGAAGCAGATCGGAAGGAAGGGAATTTAATTTTTCCAGTACCCGTGTGCGGGACCAGTAGAATTCTACGTCTTCTTCAAATATTATATAGACAATGGAAAATCCGAACATGGAAGTACTCCGGATGGATTTTACCCCGGGAATTCCAAGTAAAGTAGAGGTCATAGGATATGTGATTTGATCCTCAATATCCTGTGGAGAGCGACCCGGCCAATCGGTGAACACGATTTGTTGATTTTCCCCAATATCGGGGATAGCATCTACCGGAACAGGATCATTAGGCAGAAAGCCCAGATCCCAATTAAACGGAGCTGTCACAAGCCCCCAGCCTATCATGAAGATAAGCAGCAGGATAGTAACCAGCCGGTTGTAAAGAAAATATTTTATGAATTTATTGAACATTCTCAAATGTTATTTAATGATTTTTGTATAAATAATTGATGTACATAGATCTGCAAGGATCACATCAAAGACAGAATATCATTAGGTTAAAATCCTAATGATCCTAAAATCATTAAATAATCAAATAAGGAAAACCTGGTCCAACACCTGTATATCGGTGACCAGTAAGGGTGGGGTGTAATCTTTATTAGGAACTGCCTGTAAGGGAAGGACTTCAAAAAGATTAATATAAGAATAGGTAAAAGTGGCAAGAAAAAGCTGTTGGTCAAAATCAAGCGAATTACGAGAAGCTTTTAATTCATCTTGTCCTTCAATCGCTATTTTTTGATTTTCGCAGCAAAATTCCTGCTCTACAGAATCCTCAGTTGTATCGGAATGCTCGTGCATTTCCATTCCGCAACTTTCGGCCTCAGAAAATATAGCCATATCCACTAACATACTTCCACAAAAATGTTTGTCCACTGTAAAAGAAGAGGTAGAGAACAACACTAAAAGTGCCATAGCAACGGAAGTAATATTATGAAAAGCTTTTTTCATGAAGCACAAAGGTAAGGCTTTTTACTATTTAATATGAACTAGTTTCTTTCACTTTCGTGGAAAAAACATTCGAATTTTTGTACAACAAAAACTTAAGTGGAACTTTTTAGAAATTTTGGCAAGAATGAATGTGAACAAAAAATTCCACCACTTTAATTGTAAAATCTACTGGAACTTGGAATTTTAAATAGCGTCTTTTAAAACAAGGTTGTGTTAAATCAACTTCTGAGATAATTAAAATATTTACCTCAAAAAACTAAAATTTGACATGAAAATGATTTTTCCAATTTTAAGAGATTTTACAACATGAATTTGATGCCTGAATTGGCGGACAAGCAACAGAGCCGTAACTGCAAAATACACAGCAGTCGCCCTCAAATGGTTTTATAACAGCTTCACAGCTGGAGCATTTATAAAAGAATTGACAAGCATCTGTGGGCATAATTTCTTCCCTGGCATTCTTGCAATTAGGACATGTAAGGATTGATTTTAGAATAGGCTCCATATCTGGTTTTATAACATTGATGTGATATCCGAACCCATTGTCGGATATGCATAAATCATTTTCTTTAAGTCTCGTACTGGTATCGCTTTGTACATCGCAAGTGAGAAGAAGTTAATTGTTTCTTCTACCCCTGGACCAATGAGATGAGCTCCCACCAAAGTACCTTTATCAGTGTCTATTATAGTTTTATAAGCATATTCCTGGACATTGAGACGTTTAGCATTGAACCATTCTGGGACCGCTCTACTGTTCACTTTAATATTTAATCCAGCTTTCTCCGCTTCCACTTGAGTTAACCCTACCGAAGCCATAGGTGGTAGGGTAAAGACAACTGAAGGCATAGGTGGATATTCTGGTTTCTTATTATTACCCTTTAATATGTTGGAAGCAATGACATGACCTTCATAAACAGCTACCGGGGTTAATGGAAGCCCATCGGTATCGGCAGCGTCACCAGCAGCATATACGGATGGAATCGAGGTACTTTGTAAGTATTTATTGACCTCAACTCCTTTTTTGTTATAATTTACAGATGCCTTCTTCAAGTTCAAGTCATTAATATGGGGTACTCTTCCCGCACTGTTGAAAACAGCTTCAGCTGTAAACTCTGTTTCGGCTTCATTTGTTTCACCAATTACCGTATACCCTTTTGTGTTCTGTTTGATTCCAGTGACGTTTGTTTCAAGCACCAATCTTACTCCAAGTTTTCTGGTGGCCTCCGACAAATGGTGAACTATATCCTTATCAAAATTCTCCAAAGGGCGAGGTCCCCGATGTATGATTGTGACTTCTGCTCCACATCTTTTAGCTATATGTGCAAACTCAAAGGCGATGTATCCACCACCTATGAAGATTAAAGATTTCGGCAGCTCCTTCAGGTTTAAAAAATCTGTACTGGTCAATGCATAATTGCCACCGTCAAATTTCAACTGGCGTGGCCTTGCTCCAGTGGCAATAACAATCTTACCTCCCTTTAAAATTTCCGAATCAATTTCGACTGAATCATTGTCGATGAAGCGAGCGGCACCGTGATAGGTGTCGATACCATTGTGTTTGTATCCTTTCTCAATTTTTTCAGGCATTGCATCTACAAATTCCTGTTTAAAGGCCATAACGTCCTTCCATTCTACTTCAGGAACCGTATTAATACCCTTTCCTGCCAGACGTTGAGCGAAGTCTCTCACTTCGGTAGCACCAATGATTATCTTTTTTGGGTCACAACCACGAAGAACACAAGTTCCACCATAAGGTAGCTCATCTGTTAAGGCAACTTTTAAACCTTTGGATGCACACTTATTCGCAACGGTCATACCTGACATTCCTGAACCTATTACTATAACATCATATTGTTTCATAGTTCTTGATTTTTTGTGACTTTATATCCTGTTCGTTCAATAGCCGTCTTTACTTCTTCAATATTTGTGCGGGTAGTATCAAATTCGACTACCGTATTACCATCTTCGTAAGATACTTTGCAGGAAACAATACCGTCTAGCTTGTTAACTTCAGATTTTACAAGACCCTCACATCCTGCGCAGGTCATACCGCTCACTAAAAATTCCGTGGTCTGAATGTTTTTCTCCTGCACGAAAACAACCTCCTTTTCATTGGAAGGATAAAAAGCTTCTGCATAGTAAGGGAATGCCAGACTCAGACCAACAAAAACAGTTACTCCACCTAAAAAGGTTCTTGATTGGAAGAATGATGTTCGGTATTCTGTGTCGCAACCACAGTCCTCCTCCTTGACAGGTTTAATCTTAAGATACCAGGCAACAGCCAAAGCAATAAGGGAACTCACAACAAGTTGCCACCTTAAAGGCTCCAACCATTCAAAGGCACCTGCCATACTACCTGTTCCCGCTACTATAGCAAGTAAGGGAGTTATGCAACAAAGGGAACTGGCAATACCAGTTAAAATCCCAACTCCCAGTAAACTGTTTTTAGCTTTCATATGGCTTCAGGTTGATGGTTCAATAAATAAAAAAAGGGAGCAAGAAGTTCCCGATGGTCATCCCGTAGCGAGTAAAAGATTGTCTGACCCTCCTTTTCCGATTTTACAAAATCCCTGTCTTTCAACTTTCGTAAGTGTTGCGAAACTGCTGGTATGGTCATGTTCAGAATATCACTTAAATCACAAACACATAACCTTTCTTCTGTCTTAAGAACATACAGCATCTTTAATCTTACGCTGTTACTTACCAAAGAGAGCTTATCGGCTAAAGCCCCCACTACCTCTTCAACTTCTGATATTTGTTCTTTACACCGCCTGATTTGATTTAAATCGGCCTCTTTCCGTATGCAGCTAATGTCTTTCATAAAACAAAAATAAAAAATTATTTAAGCAAGTACTTAATTACATGCAATTTTTTGTCCGGCTAATTATTTACGACATCCAAGAGTGTAAGACTATTTTTTATTTTTCAAGTGGCATCATTTTTTAAGGCAACTAATCAGTTATCTGTAGGAAAGAAAATAAAGAAAATCGCTGAATCATTTTTGTCGCTGATAATTTTAGGATAAAAAAGTAGGATAGGATGAAGAATTATTTCCCATGGAAATAGAAAGTTCTTCTTGGATGGCTGACATCTATACCCCATTGTTTTCCATTCTATTTCAAAATAAAACTTCTCCATCCCGTAATCATCATTTTAAGCACAGAATAATATGTACACGCCTGCCACTGTTTTGAAACATAGGTTAAGTAGGTTTTTATTAGCTCCTCCTATTAATTGCACTTCCTGTGCATTCATATTTTAATACCTTTGCAATGTGAAATTTTTCGCAGTCATATTATCTGTTTATTTCCTGGGGCTAAACTTTATACCCTGTGATGACACAGCTGTGTCTGAAAGTCAGGAAACCGTGTCCGTTAGTTTGGAAGTAGATCAGGATCAGCAAGGGGAGCAGCATGGAACTTCTGATGACTGTCCGCCTTTTTGCCAATGTCACTGCTGCCATGTGCATGTGGTGAGATTCGAAACAAGTAGCTTTGAAGTATTTGAGCCAAAAATACCCTTTTTGACACCTCTATTTGGCGAGAGTGCAGGCAAGGAAATTGCCTTTTCTCACTTCCAGCCTCCCCGTATTTAATTCAGTTTTAGGATAGCTATATCCTGTTGTCAATGGCCTCGGCCAGAGAATTTTATCACAAACTGAATTAAATTATCATGTATGATTAATAAGATCATTGATTTTTCGATCAATAATAAATTTATTATTGATCTACTCACAGTGGTGTTAATTGGAGCAGGGATCTGGAGCGTTTTTCAGGTTCCCGTAGATGCCCAACCAGACATCACGAATAATCAGGTGCAGGTGATTACCCAGGCACCAAATTTAGGAACTGAAGACATCGAGCAATTCGTCACATACCCTGTGGAGATTGCCATGAGTAACCTGCCCGGCGTTACAGAGATTCGGTCAGTATCCAGGTTCGGACTTTCCGTAGTAACTATTGTCTTTGAAGATGACATGGGTACTTACCTCCCCAGGCAGTTGGTAGGTGAAAAACTGAATGCCGTAAAAGATGAAATTCCCGAAGGTTTTGGAGAACCTTCCATGGGGCCTATTTCTACGGGACTTGGTGAAATTTACCAATATACCCTCGAAGTAGAAGAAGAATTCAAGGATAACTACTCCCCTACTGAACTGAGAACGATTCAGGATTGGATTGTTCGCCGACAAATGGCAATGGTGCCAGGAGTTGTAGAAGTGAACGGTGTTGGCGGAATGATCAAGCAATATGAAGTTGCTGTAGATCCGGACGAACTAAAAGCCATTGGACTTTCCATTTCTGATGTTTTTACCGCCCTCGAAAACAACAATCAGAATACCGGCGGGGCTTACATTGAAAAAAACCATCAGGCAAACTTCATTCGGGGCGAGGGCCTTGCCAGAAGTGTGGAGGACCTGGAAAAAATTGTCGTCACCACTTCCGGCGGAGTACCTATAACAGTTGCAGACGTTGCTGATGTCCGCATAGGAAGTGCCGTGCGTTATGGAGCGCTGACAAAAAATGGACAGGGAGAAGCCGTTGGTGGAATGGTCATGATGCTGAAAGGAGCCAATTCCAATGAGGTAATTGACAATGTAAAAGACAGGATTACGCAGATTCAGAAATCCCTTCCGGAAGGTGTTTCTATAAAACCATTTTTGGATAGAAGTGAACTTATTAGTGACACTACTTCCACAGTTACAAAAAACCTGCTCGAAGGGGGGCTAATTGTAATTTTTGTCTTGGTTCTGCTTCTTGGAAATTGGCGGGGAGGTTTAATAGTTGCCTCCACGATTCCGCTCTCCCTCCTGTTTGCTTTCATTCTGATGAACCTTTTTGACGTCTGGGCAAACCTGATGAGTCTGGGGGCAATAGATTTTGGGATCATAGTAGACGGAGCCGTAATTATTGTGGAAAGTACCGTTTTTACTATTCATCAACGCATGAAGAAACGAGGTGAATTAAACAAGACTGAGAGAAATAACATAGCCTCCTCTTCGGCTAAAAAGATGATGAATTCTGCCTTTTTCGGACAGCTTATTATTCTCATCGTTTTTCTTCCCATCCTTGCCCTGGAAGGGGTTGAAGGCAAGATGTTCAAACCAATGGCACTGACCTTTATTTTTGCCATGTTGGGTGCGATGATCTTGTGTTTGACCTATGTTCCAATGATCTCAGCTCTCTTTCTGAAGGAAAGTAAAAAGCGAAAGAAATCCTATGGTGACAAATTTGTTGGTTGGGTTCAGGACAAATATGAGCCTCTGTTAGACAGATCCCTAAAAAGAGGAAAAATTGTGCTGGGCACCGCTATAGCATTATTTGCTTTAGCTGCCTTCATGTTCACCAAAATGGGAGGGGAATTTATTCCGCAGCTTGACGAAGGGGACATAGCTTTTCATATTATCCTGAAACCGGGAAGTTCGCTTGACGAGGGAATTGCAACTTCCACAAGAATAGAACAGCTTCTCCTGGACGAGTATCCGGAAATAGAACAGATCGTCACCCGTTTTGGAGTTTCTGATGTCCCAACAGATCCTATGCCTATGGACATTGGAGACAGCTTTATTATTTTAAAGGATAAAGATGAATGGACTTCTGCCGATTCTAAGGATGAACTTATTGCGAAGATCAAAGAAACCATCGGTATTATTCCCGGAGTTAGCTATGAATTTACCCAGCCAGTAGAAATGCGGTTCAACGAACTTCTTACAGGTGTTCGAGAAGATGTTGCAGTCAAGCTTTATGGTGAAGATCTGGAGGTTCTGGCAAGCAAGGCGCAGGAGATGGGCAACATCATTTCTACTGTAGAAGGGGTTGCCGATATGAAAGTAGAGGCCACAGCAGGATTACCGCAAATCACGGTCAACTATAACAGGAATAAAACTGCGCAATACGGTTTACAGATCAAGGAGCTGAATTCCCTAATCCAATCGGCTTTTGCGGGCGGAGATGCAGGAGTTATTTTTGAAGGAGAAAGACGGTTTGACCTGGTGGTGCGATTACAGGAAGAAGAAAGAACGAGTATTAAGAATATCAGGAATTTGTATGTAACCTTACCTTCAGGTAGCCAGATCCCGCTGAAAGAAGTGGCTGAAATAAGTTATCAGCCCGGCCCTATGCAGATCAGTAGAGATAACACCAACCGCCGAACCTATGTGGGAGTAAACATCAGGAATCGTGACGTAAAATCTGTGGTGGAAGATATTCAGACCAAACTGGATGCTGAGTTTGAACTACCACCCGGCTATTACATTCGCTACGGTGGAGCCTTTGAGAACTTCGAAAGAGCAAGTAAGAGACTGCAAATTGTAGTCCCTATTGCCCTGCTCCTCATATTCATCCTGATCTACTTTGCTCTCAAGTCGTTTAAACAAACCACCATGATCTACATAGCTATTCCACTTGCAGCTATTGGAGGAATATTTTCTTTATGGCTGCGGGATATGCCCTTTAGCATTTCTGCCGGGGTTGGATTTATTGTATTATTTGGAGTGGCAGTTTTAAATGGGCTTGTACTCATTAGCAGTTTCAATGAATTAAAAGAAGAAGGTGTGAAAAATTTAAATAAAAGGATCAGTCTTGGAACAAGAAGCAGAATACGGCCTATTTTGCTTACGGCTCTTACCGATGTGCTTGGTTTCCTGCCTATGGCGATTTCAACCTCTGCCGGAGCAGAAGTGCAACGGCCGCTGGCAACCGTAGTTATAGGGGGCTTGATCACTTCTACCCTGCTCACATTGTTCATTCTACCTATTCTCTATAAATGGGTCGAATCAAGGTCGGGCAGGATGAAATTTAAACCCGCAACAGTTGGTTCTTTTGCGGTGATTCTTGTCGTATTCCTTTTACCTGCCGGTTTAAATGCTCAGACAGCTGAATTATCTCCGCAGGTAAATCAGGAGGAAGCCGTTGCCCTGGCTCTTCAGAATTACCCACTTCTGAAAAATGAAAAATTGAGGATTGACCAGGAGCAGGCAATGAAAAGATCTGCATGGGATCTTGGGGAAACCGAAGTATTTACGGGTGGAGAAGAGCTTGGAGATGCCGGGGGAATATACACCACAATAGGCGTTCAACAGAAAGGGGTTGATTTATTGGGGATTCCTTCTAAAAGTAAACTTTACAATAAAAAGATTGCCCTTGCCGAAGAAGCCTATGATCTGTCTCAACTTCAGGTGGCACAGGAGGTAAAAATAGCCTGGAGCCGGGCCTTTACAGCAAAACAACAGTATTTGTTATTTCAGAAACTGGATTCCCTGTACCAAAATTTAGAGCAGGCAGTTAGCCTTCGGTACGATGTAGAGGCCATTTCGAGATTAGAAATGCTGACAGCCAAAAATAAGATCAACCAAATTTCGATTGATTTACAACAGGCCGAGATGGACTACCTAACAGCCGTCCAAAAACTGAATCTTTGGTTGGGAGATGAAGAAGTCTATGATGTTTCGGATGATTTTCAAAGTATTCGGGAGGATGAGATTTTCCTTACCGGAGATCCACCTAAAGATCATCCTCTTCTGGAGGTTTCTGAAAAAAAGGTTGCAGTTGCAGAAGCTGCTTATGCTGCAGAAAAGGCTAATTTTCTACCAGATTTTAATGTTCAATACGGGCTTCAAAAAGTAAATGGTGCAACGGGCTTTTACAGTTACCAGGCCGGTATATCTATTCCAATCCTCTCCGGGGCTGCCCACGGCGAAGTTAAAGCGGCAAAAATAGAAAAGGAAATTGTACAAAGAGCTGCCGACTTTCAGAAAGACCAGGTAAGAACAGATTTTGAAATTGCCTTGAGCAACTATAAACGATGGAAATCTTCCTGGCTATTTTACAAGGACGAAGTTTTGCCGTTACTGGAAGAACAACGGGAGGGATCATTACTTGCCTTTAATGAAGGTGCCATTGAATATGTGGCCTTTATTCAGAACTTAGACAATGCAATGGAGTCAGAAATCAAAGCGCTCGAGGCTTTTGAAAATTACCAGATAGCCCTTGCAGAATTACAATTTTACCTAACTGGAAAAAACTAAAAAATGAAATTTCAAACAATTTATATACTCCCGTTTCTCCTCCTATTGTCTTGCGGGGAAAATGCTGAAAAAGAGGAGAATCAGAAAGAAGAAGCCGGTGAACCTGCTAAAACAGAAGCCGTCAAGGAAGCTATGCTTTCACAGCAGCAGTTCGATGTCCTTGATATGAAAATTGACAGCCTTACAACCAGGTTAATGAGCGGCTATGTACAGGCAAATGGAGAGCTGGAAGTCCCGCCTCAAAGTGAAGCCACAGTTACTCCTGTGATTGGAGGCAATGTATCGTCAATAACAGTGATTGAAGGAGATGAAGTTAAGCGTGGAGATATTTTGGCATATATCGAACACCCGGAGATCATCGAAGTACAAACGCAATATATGAATGCCCTCAATAGCCTGAATTATCAGGAAAAAGAATTCCAAAGACAAAAGAAATTGTACGAAGCTGGAGTCGGTTCAGGGCAAATTTTTCAGCGTGCAGAGGCAGAACTGCAAAGCCTGGAAGGACAGGTTGCAGGACTTAAAGCTCAACTGCAACAACTAAATATCAATCCTGAAACTATTCAAAACGGAAATATCCAACAGAGGATTCCCGTTAGAAGCCCTATAGATGGAGCTGTTCAATCGGTCAACATCAAAACTGGCCAGTTTGTTCAGGCGCAGTCTGAAATGTTCCATATCATCAATACCAAACATGTTCATGTAGACCTTATGGTCTTTGAAAAAGATGTTGCCAAAGTAGAAAAAGGACAGAAAGTGTTCTTCACTATTGAATCACTGCCCGATAGTGAATTAACTGCGGAAATAATTTCTGTAAGCAAGAACTTTGAACAGGATCCTAAAGCCGTTCATGTACATGCGGAAATTATCGACAGGCCCGAAAATCTTGTGCCGGGAATGTATGTAAGAGGACGAATTGCGGTTGACAATCAACAAACAACTGCACTACCAGAAGCAGCTTTAGTGAGAGAAGGGGGTAAATTTTATGCTTTTACTGCAGAAGAGGAAGGAGATGCCTGGAGTTTTAAACCTGTAGAAGTTATAACGGGAAGCAGCAGTAATGATTGGGTTGAAATAAAGCTGTTAAAAGATTTGCCAGAAGGAACCAGATTTGCATATAATAATGCTTATTATTTAATGGCAGAAATGCAAAAAGGAGAAGGCGGTCACGCGCATTAATTATGAAAGCAATAGAAAATTTTTTAGAGGAAAAGCAGGTGAGGCCTACAGCAATGCGGATGCTCATTTTTAAATTTTTAGCTCAAAAGCAAATGGCTGTAACTTTGGCTGACATCGAGACGGCTTTTGAAAAAAGTGAAAGAACAACTATATATCGTACCATTAAAACTTTTGAGGATAGTGGAATCGTCCACCTGATTGAAGACGGGAGTGGAGTAGCCAAGTATGCTCTTTGTGAGGCGGGCTGTAATTGTGAGCTCGATAGCGATCTTCATCTCCATTTTCACTGTGAAACCTGTAAAGAAACCCAATGCTTAACTGAAACTAAGATTCCGCATATCAATCTACCGCCGGGCTTTACAGCAACTAACGCCAGTTTGGTAGTCAAAGGAACCTGTGATAAATGCAATAAGGAATAATCTTTTTCAAACTTTGCGATTCTAAACCACAGCCATCAGGAAACAATGCACTTCCGTTGCAGGACTATATAGATTAATTTCGTTCCTGTAATTAATAAAGACATTATTAGATAGGAAAATACCGGTTTTATTGTATTGGCTTATTCTCTCTAATAACCTTTAATAAAAAGTTATGGCGAAAGACAAGGATTATAAAGACACAGAATTACAAGATCCAAAAATTACTTCTCCCAGAACGGCTGAAGAACCCGGACCAAAACCTAAAAAAGGAGAAGATAGTTGTTGTACACCCCAGCAAGAGGGAGCAGGTAAAGATGAGGAAGAAAAGTCTTCCTTTATTCCGACTATAGTAAGCCTGATACTTTTACTGCTTGGTATTGCCCTGGATTTTTTTGATGTGGAATGGTTTAAAGGATACCTACGCTTAATTGTTTTTGGTGTTGCTTATGTTTTGGTTGGCGGCAAAGTGGTAAAACATGCCGTGACCAACATAGCAAAAGGAAATATCTTCAATGAATTTTTCCTTATGACCATTGCCACGGCAGGGGCATTTTATATAGGAGAATATGCAGAAGGAGTTGCTGTGATGTTGTTTTATGTTATTGGAGAGCATTTTCAGGAGGCAGCGGTTGCCCGTTCCCGTCGCTCAATAAAAGCTCTTATTGATAATCGTCCCGAGGAAGTTACACTGATCAAGAATGGACAGGTTTCGACGGTTAATCCGAAGAATGTGAAGATTGGGCAAGTCATTCAGATCAAACCGGGTGAGAAAGTTGCACTTGACGGGGAAATGCTTAGCGAAAGCTCCTCCTTCAATACTGCCGCCCTTACAGGGGAATCAAAGCCTGATACCAGGAAAAAAGGGGAGACAGTGCTTGCCGGGATGATAAACCTGGATAAGTTGGTTGAGCTAAAAGTAACTTCCGGGTATGAAGACAGTGCTTTATCAAAAATTCTCAAACTCGTTGAAGAAGCAAGTGGGAGGAAAGCAAGAACCCAAAAATTCATCACCCGCTTCGCGAAAATCTATACCCCTATAGTGGTCTTTTTTGCAATAGGTCTGGCGCTGCTCCCCTATTTCTTTGTCGACACCTATGTTTTTGAGGAATGGCTATATAGGGCCTTGGTCTTTTTGGTGATCTCCTGTCCCTGTGCGCTTGTAATCTCTATTCCGCTTGGATATTTTGGTGGTATAGGTGCCGCTTCAAAAAACGGTCTTCTTTTTAAAGGGTCCAATTTTCTCGACCTCATTACAAAGGTAGATACAGTGGTAATGGACAAAACCGGAACCCTCACAGAGGGAGTGTTTAAAGTGCAGGAGGTAAAAGTCCAAAGTCTGGAAAAGGACCGGTTTTTAACTCTAACAGCGGCACTTGAGAGTAAATCCACTCATCCTATTGCTTCGGCAGTTGTAGAACATTCCGGCAAGGCTTATAAACAGCTGAAAGTGCAGGATGTCGAAGAAATTGCCGGACACGGTTTAAAAGGAACGGTAGACGGCCAGGAACTTTTAATTGGTAATGCGAAATTGTTGCAGAAGTTCAACATCCCCTATGCCCAGGAGATAGAGGAAATAGTGGAAACGATTGTCGTGGTAGCAATAGATGGCAAATATGAAGGTTACATAACCATTGCCGATAAAATTAAGGAAGATGCGGTTGTAGCTATAAAGCAACTTGGGGATTTAGGAATTGACACAATTGTTATGCTCTCGGGTGATAAGGATTCTATAGTTCAAAAAGTAGCGGGGCAGTTGAAAATCGACAAAGCTTACGGTGGATTTCTGCCTCAGGACAAGGTGGCTAAGGTCGAGGAACTAAAGAAACAGGGGAAAAAGGTAGCATTCGTAGGAGACGGTATAAATGATGCTCCGGTAATTACCTTAGCCGATGTAGGAATGGCCATGGGAGCCTTAGGCTCTGACGCTGCAATAGAGACCGCAGATGTGGTGATACAAACAGATCAGCCTGTCAAAATCGCCACGGCCATCAAGATCGGCAAAAAGACCCGACAGATCGTATGGCAGAATATTGGCCTCGCCTTTGGAGTAAAGGCACTGGTGCTAATTTTTGGCGCATTTGGGGTAGCATCTTTATGGGAAGCAGTTTTTGCTGACGTAGGAGTGGCATTCTTAGCCATTTTGAATGCAGTGAGACTGCAGAGAATAAAATTCTGAAGCGCCGTCTGTATCTCCTGAAGGAGATTAGATATAACATTATTTTTGGATCGATCTGGATGTAAATAGATAAATTAGAGTAGCACACTCTTTTTTAACGCAAATCAGCATTTTTCAGATGTTTTATTATTTCACTGAGAAGCCAAAAGAGAATATCTTATGAGTATCTGGTTATGGGCATTAGTATTACTTGCTGCTGTTTGGGCAGCTCATTGGGGCGCTGAACATTTAGCAAAACCTTTAAAGAAGCTACGAAAACAATGGGGTTTTTCGGTAGCTGCGGGTGGCGCCTTGATTGGCTTGGCTGCTGCCAGTCCAGAGATAGGCATTAATATTACCAGTGCTATGACCGAGGTTGGTGATATAGGCTTGGGGACGATGTTTGGATCTAATGTCATTGCCATTCCCTTCATGGTTATAACAGCTTACTTTGCAACAAGACATTTAAAAAAGAAGAACAAAGATAAAGGGCACCAGCAACACAAAGAGGAACATTTGCTGAAAGTAGATCCTACAGCGGTAACTGTGCAGGCACTTCCTTATTTGGTAATTATTGCGGTAGTAGCTGTACTCACTGTTCCTTCAGCCTGGAGAGGTCTACAGCCAATGGATGGTTGGATCATGTTGGGGATGTATGTTGCTTTTCTAACTCAGGCCCTGTTGAGAGGAAAAAAAGAGAAAGAAAAAGTAGAGTGGAAGAAAAAGGAGATCTTGCTGGCGGTAGCGGGTCTCGTGGCTTTAGGTTTAGGTGCTTTTTTTACGGTTCGTGCTACAGAAAACATTGTTTCCTCGCTTGGATTATCACAAATAGTTGGTGGTTTATTTATTACAGCGCCTATGGCAGCACTTCCAGAAATTTTTGCTACCTGGAGCGTTGCCAAAAGTGGACAAATAACTTCCGGAGTCACAAGCGTAATAGGAGACCATGCCGTTACGCTCACAGTAGCGTTTTTCCCTCTGGCATTAGTTGGTCTGCCGGTAAGTAACTTCCCCTTATTCGTGACGGTCTTGAGCTTCGTCGGCCTGGTAGGTATTCTTTATGCTGCTTTCATTCATATGGGCAGCAAGAAAAGCGGACATGGTTTTAAGCGATGGCAGGTTGCTACACTTGGAGGTGTTCTGCTCGTTTATGTGGCGGTTGTTCTTTTTTGGGTGCTGAACATTTTTTAACAGTGGGCAAAGTAATATCTAAATCTGTGAACCAATAGTTCCTGTTAACTGTTTGTTTTATAGAGATATGCTCGCTTGCATAGCCTTGATCGCCTTTCCTGACGATACATAGATCCAATGCTGGTGTCCTCTATCCGCAGCCGACTGAATTATAAGATGATAAAACAAAAAAATGGATGATTGGATTAAAAGATTTATGATTCTCATCAGGTTCCAACAATAAATTGATTTCCTTCAACGGAAGCTATTTTTGACATTAAGATTTCCTTTTAAAGGCCATCTTCTTTACTCATTTTCTGTTGCAGATTAAGCATCAGTTCCTCTAAGAATTTTGTTTTACTTCCTTTCCTAGCCTTTATTTCTGAGTAGGTCTTGTAGACGTTATCCAGCTTAACATTAAAAAAATCCTCAAAGGAGGTAGTAATGGTATTAAGATCTGCAGCACCATGATTTAATGCGCCATCTGAGTACAAGGCATAAATCAACTCAGTCAAAGCTGTTTTCGAAGAAGTCCAAAATAAAACCGGATGCTTTCTTTCCTGAGAAATGAAACTTCGACCCGGGCGCAGTTCTCCCAAACATTTTCTTATATAATGCAGAAATCGATGCATGGCTTTAATCTTAGACCACAACATGTCATGAGAGGTTGAGAATTCGGGAAACTGGTAGTAGTTAACCAGTGGAGTAAAAGGGAAATTGTTCTGGTAGTTGCGGGTGAATAGCTGGTGATCCAAATAATTGTGACCCAATTCCATGTAGTGAGAAAAATCAATATTCCTGTAAAAAAATTTATTAACCTTTTTTATTTCTTTCTCAAAAAACCTGACCTGGAAATTAACCCCTGCTTTTGGTTTTCTTATTTCACAGGAACGAACTTCTGTGAAATAAATTAAATAGCTCATAACAGAAGGCTTAACTTCTTTGAAAAAGTGGATCTCTTCTTCTACCGATTCTAAATCCTCCTTTTCAATAAGATCTTTTAATTCGGTAAGAACCCTATTGCAGAGATCGATACCCTTATTTGTCACCCTGATTTGCTGTTCTGGAGAATCTAAAATGACAGCTATTTTCTGTTCAAATGATTCCATTATTCCATGAAATCTCTTCATATCAATTTGATGGATTGAAAAACTGGAAGGGGGGAGCTCACGTATGCCAATTAAGTTATCTACTATTCTGCATCGTTTCTAGAAGTTCTAATGAGAAGTTATCCTTCGCCTGAACATAACAAACCTTTGGTATTATTTCTGCCCCCAATTTGCGTTTCTCAAAGGCAGCGGTTAAACCAAAATCGATCTTTTTATAACCTAAATTTTTCGCTCTTGTAATTGTGCGATAAAGTAGTTGCCTATAAACATTAAATTCTCGGGCGTATTGATAATCCATTCCAATGAACTCTGGAACATAAGTCATCTCCAAATTTTTATAGCAAAACATCACCCCTACGAGTTCCATAGAATTATTTTCAGTCCACTCCTTCTTTAGATATAATAAGAGGAACTCCCAATTTGGGTGCTCATTCATGCTACGGAAAAGCTTCTCGGGAAAAGAAAAGGTGTTTAAACCCGGATTATTCTGCCTCACGTTTTCATAAAGCACCTGCAACTTTGGAAGTATATCCTGCTGAACATTTGGACAAACCGTCAATTCAAACTTATCTTCAAAAGCAGCTATGTCTTTTCCAAAGTGTCTTCTGGATCGTCGTGAAAGTGTGGACTGGAAATCTTCAGGTGTGTCCCAATTGAAATTTTTATATACACTGGATTCGGGCATATTCACCTTTACAAAGCCGTGATCATGAAAAATTCCATTGTAGGGAGTATCCGATGGAAAATCCCGAAGTACTATCATAGAACTATTGTAGTTCTCGTGATCTACGTTTTCCAGGATGTCAATAAAAACCTTCCAAACTTTTAAAAGATTCGGATGTGATTCGTTAATATAAATGTGATCGCCTTCAGTAAAAATGGAACCGGTACTTAGAACCTGAGATGTCAGAAAATAAGCTCCCATAGTTTTTCTCTGTTCTTCAACTTTGAGAGAAGTAGAAGCAGGTGCCAACAAATCGTCTTTCCAAAGTGCATGGCTTAAGCTGCTGGCCAAAATTGGCTCATCATGCTCATCTTTGATTATTAAATACTTAAAATCCCAGTTGTGTTCTTTTTTACTGTTACCCCTAAAAACATTCTCCAAAAAGAGTTGTCCGTCCCAGTCGAGAATTCCTTTTCCTTTAAACATCCTGTTCCACTCCTCCTTTTCAATTTTTTCTATTGAATCTTCTATAAGAATTTTGTAGTCATGGGGTATTAACTGCTTTTCTTCTTCCTTTACTTTTTCTGTAGGCATTTTAAAAGCCTTTCTTACTTTAAGAAGTGAAGCACCCGTCTCTTCCAATGCTGCAGTATAATGATATTCCATCGCTTCAACCAGTCCTTTTATATCACTGGCCTTATTGTGACGAGAAATGGTAATTCTTACTCCGGTATTTTTTACGGGCACAGCAGGATAAATTCCTAGGTTTACATAAAAACCTTCCTTGAGTAAACGTTGGACAAAATTATATCCTGAAATGGGCATTCCTGTCCCGATGTAAAAAACAGGAGAATTATTCCTGTCTATAAGCGGTAATTCCGTTTGGCCCAGAAGATGATTAAAATAATTAATTCTTGCCTGCAGCTCGGCCTGAAGAGAGTAAATTTCAGTAGACAGATGAATATCAGCTGAAGTAATGGCAGCTCCCACAGATGCAGGTTCTAGTTGCGCAGAAAATGTAAGAGGTCCGCCAAAGGTCTTTATCTTATTATGTAATCTTTTGTCTGAACAAACGGCAACTGCCCCACTGGCACCAAAGGTTTTACTAAGCGTTCCCACCAGTAACACATTTTTGGGCAGCTCATTTAAGATGCTGGAAACATATCCCGTACCATTTTCTCCATTCCAGCTCATCCCGTGCACATCATCAAAATAAAAGTGTAACTGAGGATATTTGTTTGCCAATTGCATCAGTTGTTCAATCGGTGCAAAATCTCCGTACATAGAATAAACCCCATCAGCCATGTACCATATCTTACTGCATTTCCCAATTAGTGACTTTATCTTGTCTTCAAGCATATCTAGATTGTTATGTCTGATCATTTCTACAGGTACTCCCCTGATCTTAAGAAGTTGTGTAGCATTCTGCACACTCCAATGTACCTGATGATCCAGGATCACCCCATCTTCATCTCGGACTGCAGTTGGTATTACAGCTAAATGTCCAAGTGTACTATTTTTAGTAATAATAACTGGTTGTCCATACATTTGCCCAACTTTTTCTTCAAGGGTCGCGTAAAGGGGATGAGAAATATAACTTTTAGATAGAGGAAACTGCGTACCATACCTTCTGATAGCGTCAATAGCTGCCTCTTTTAACCGAGGGTCCTGTTCTAATCCCAGGTATCCAGTTGTTCCAAAATGATAATGCTGTTTGCCGTTGATCTGGATGGTCCTACCGGAGAATACATTACCATCTGAATGAAGGTGTAGCACGCCAGCTTTCTTTGCACTGGTAAAAACTTCATCAACCGTGTCTAGAAAATTATTCTGTTTGATCTTTGCCATTTTGGAGCTGTTTAAAATTATTTAGATGAAACTAAGTAATTTGAATTGAGCAAAGTACCTAATTCAGTTTTTAGCTATTAACAGAATCCTTTATAGGCAAGCACTTATACTTTATAGGCAAAATAAATTTAATCTTGCGGTGCCGAATTATTTTAATACTCTTAGAATAAATCAAACTCCCTCATTTACAACTACTTTCTAATTATCTCTATTAAATTTATTCATCAGGTTAGGTAAAAATGTTGAATGTCAATCAAGTGACATTATTTTTTCCTTAACTTCAATGTTGGCTAAACTAGATTAATTATGAATAAATCGCTTTCCAACGAATATGCGACCTTTTGGATTGATGATGGTGTACTCCACTTTATCTATCATCCAGAAGTTGTTGTAGATCTTTTGGCTGCAGAAAAGGTGGTGGCTGATCGATTAAAATGCCAGGAAGACAAGTATTATCCCGTTTTCTGTGATACCCGTGGAGTCAAAGATACAGACAAATCAGCAAGGGACTATTTAGCAAAGGAAGGTTCAATTCTTACTTCAGCTGTTGCTTTCCTTGTAAATCCCCCCATCTCTCAGGCCATAATTGATTTCTACGTTCGCACCAGTAAACCAATTACACCAACCCAAATTTTTACTGAAAAATACGATGCTCTCAAGTTTCTAAAAACCTATCGCTGAAATATATCTGGTAGATGTACACCAAAACAGATAAAGAGAAGATTGAGAAGATCTGTCAAATGATCTTAGAGGTTGCTAGTGGAAATTTTTCTTACCGCATTGAACGCTCCCGCCATAATGACCAACTGGAAACTATAATTGTTCTTCTAAATATGATGGCAGAAGAGATACGAGAGAGTTTTCATCATTTCGCCCTTATCAACCCTCACGAAACATATAAGCAGATAGCCCAAATGACTTTCATTCTGGATGATCAGTTCTACGTCCGTAACTTTAATTCCTCTGCCCAGCAGCTCCTGGGGCTATCATTCTCAGAACTAAACGGAGCTCCCTTTGAAAAATTTTTAACCATAGATTCTGCAGACCTATGGAAAAAGGAAATAGAAGAAATTAAAAAGTCCAATGAATCACCCTACTATCAAACACTACGGCTATTTTTCTCCTCTAGTAATTCATTAACAGTTCCAGCCCTTTGCTCCGTTTCGTCTCTTGCGTTAAAGAAAGAAGATCGAAAATTATTTCTGGTAACTGCACTTCAGACAATAATCCAATCTCAAGAAAAAGAGAAAAATATTCAACTGGCACTGCAAAATCTAAAATCCAAAGGTTTAAAGAGCAAAAAAAAGCAGCGGTATTCATTATATCGGGAAGCGGATAAGAAAAAGATCCAGAAAATTTATGATTACATCCTCAATAATCTCGAAAAACCTCTGCCCGCTTTAAGAGAGCTTGCTCTTAAACACGGCACCAATGAATTTAAATTAAAGATAGGTTTTAGACAACTCTATAACACTTCAGTATTTCGTTTTCAGAAAGATCAAAGACTTCAAAGGGCTCATAGTTTCATTGTAAATACAGATATTCCTTTAAGTCGAATTGCAGAAATTTGCGGCTTCAAAAGTTTTCCTCATTTTTCCAAAATATTCAAAACTAAATACGGTTACAATCCCAGTGACCTCAGAAATCAAAAGCTGGAATAAATACTCTACCAGCAAAAATCTATACCAGCCTGTTAGATATTCCTTCCGAATTTTATCATGTAACGAAAAAGAGTCATGAAAAAGTTTGAGATGAGAATTGAACAATGGAAAAAGAGGATAGTAGATGTTAGCTCTCTATTCTTCATTATCTTATTTACTTATGCAGCTACAAGTAAGCTTTTAATTTTTGAAACATTCCACTTACAACTTGAGCAGTCACCATTCATAGGAATGATCTCCCTTCCAGTGGCAATCATATTACCGGCAGTTCTATTAATAATTTCCTTCCTCCTAATTATTCCCAAATTCAGGCTAATCGCCTTTTACTTCTCTTTAGCGTTACTTATCATTTTTAATCTATATATAATAGGAGTTTTAAATTTTGCAGAATCTATCCCCTGTTCCTGTGGGGGATTTGTAAATACGCTCTCCTGGAATGAGCATTTAATCTTCAACATTGGATGTTCTTTATTGGCACTTTTAGGTATTGCCCTCTCTTACGACCTTAAGACAATTAATAGTAGATTTTCAACCAGTGTGGTTGAAGTAAAACCATAAAGATTTTTGTTGCAACAAAAGCAGGAGAAGCCGAAAACCTGAAAAATAGTAGGCATTATCTAAATTTTAATATTATGAAAAATAAATTTTTAATTCCGGCAATGGCAATGTTTCTTGCCATAGGTATGTCCTTTGCAACAGAAAAGGGACAGAGTGATCCTTCCCAGGACTACTATCAACAATCAAATGGTGTCTTTATGTCTTTAGGCCAGGAGATCAATTGTGGCTCTGGAAGTAAGACATGTAAAGTAAGACTGCCTAATGGACAAATTTATCAGGTCTATGATGCTCCAGATCCCACTACCTTGAAAAAAGGAGACGGAATAGTTCGGCAGCTATAAGGGTTGCTCTGACCAATAGCACACCGGTGAAGAACCGGTGTGCTTATGCTATTATTTTCCATACATAACGAATTCGTGAAAGTTCTCTTTTTTAAGGTACTTGTTCGCTACTTCAATTAGATCCTCCCTATCAACTTCGGATGTTAATTCCCTCATCTGTGGTAAACCCACCCAGGGATAATCAAATCTATAATGGTGGTAAAGCTCTTTAATTTTAGTTCCAAGGCGCATTGCTCTTTCAGAAAAATTGAATAAATCCACCAACTCAAGTGCCCTGGAAAGTTCTTCTTCAGAAATTTTGCCTGCCCTTATTTCAGAATAAATTTGTTTTATCTCTTCTTGCAGCCTCTGAAAATCCTGAGGCTGACAAAATAAGTAGGTCCTGACTTCATACCGTTGTAAGGGAAAGTTGTAAAGACCTCTAGCACTTACATCATACAAGCCATAGCCTTTTTTGAAACGTAGACCCCATAGCTTCTGCCTCACAACCTCTCCCAGTACTTCAATTTTTAACCGCTCCTTCCAATCATAAATATTTTCTGGTTTTATGATGAAGCTTGTCCCATAACTAATGTTTAGCATGTCAAGGTTTCCTGTATTAGGAAGCTCCTGAAAGGAAGGACCTTCAGGAAACATCAAGGATCCATTCTCTTGTCTCTCAATGCAAGGTTTTCCACCAGGTAAATTGCCTAAGTACTTTTGGACTAATGGCAATAATTCCTCTATCTCGAATGCTCCAGTAATCAGGAAAATAAAACCTTCTGCATCGCCAAAGAAACGTCGATAAATATCATGAGCCTTTTTATAATCAGTTCTTTCAAGGCTCATATAATTAAGTGTACCGTCCGGAAGAGTTTTCCTATTATGACTGCTTTGTAGGTTTCTATCTCCTGTGACAGTTCGTCGAGCGTTGTTAAAATCAGTTGCGTATACATCTCCGGAAGAGTCCAAATACCAATCTATCCTTTTTCTTTTCCAGTCTTCATAAGCTAGCTCATCCATATTTGGCTTTTTAAAGAACAAGTAGACCAACTGCAGCATCGTCTCCACATTCTCAAAATATGACCTACCGTAGATTCCATGTTCTGCATAATCGATATAAGGAACCACTGCTCCGGGTAAATGCCCGTGCTTTTTAAGAATATCATTAACTTCAAATTTATCTAATTCATTTACTCCAGAATTAGCAACTATTTCGGGAGCATTAAGGGCCGACCAATACTCATCTTCCGGTAAAAGTTCTGTGCCACCAATTCTGAATCCATGCAAATTAATTGAATTCTGACTTATTGTATCAGTTGATCGATCGGGGAGGAGGACTAGTTTTACGCCATTGTTTAGGACAAATTCTCTGGCACCAGATTCGTCAGTTCCACTGGTTAGAATTACTGCGGAATCTAAACCTTCAACTTCTTCTTCGCTTAAGAAATTTTTTACATTTGGTTCCTTAAACGGTTCTACAGGTTGATTTAAAGAATTCATGATCCATGATCTTACTTCCTCTTCCTGATACCCTAAAGCCTCATGTTCAGCGGGGGCTACAATTCCTATATCTTCAGGACCTTTTAACAATTGATCTTTAATAAAAGTATTCAAGTCACTCAACTTTGTTGCTTTCAGAGACTTCAACATTTCCTCCTTTTTATGTTCAGGTAACTCCTGTCCTCTCATGATGTGATCGTTCATTTCCTTCAACCAGTATTGTGGTTGGTCCTCCTTGAACCAATTGACATTTGAAACAAGTTTTTCCTTGACTTTATTGAACTCAGATTGTAAAACTCCATATGTCTGAAACTGGTGATAAACCTTCAATATTTTTTCAGTCGTTTTTTTTCCTGCTCCATCTTCAATAGAGAAAGTTATCTCCATTGCCGATGGCAGTTCCTGACTATAAAGGTCATAGAGCATGGGCTGATCCATCCCATATCCTTTAGTTTCCTGCCTCAGCCTCTCGCCCAAAACTTTGATCATCATCTTTAAGTAAAAATTTTGGGTTGCATCTCCCACAGTTTTAAACCGATGTCGAAATTTAGGAAAACGAAAAATTAGATGCATTTCTGCACTCTTATCTGCTATTAATTTATCACGATCAATTTCTCTTTGTACTACCACAAATTGAGGTGGACTTTTGAAGTATAAAGAATCGCAGTTAACCGGTTCTACTGAAGGATCATTTGACGGCAGCTTGGAAAACAAAGATTTGATTTGTCTCTCCAGATCAGCAGGATCATTTATATCGCCTACTATTACTAAAGACAAATATTTCGAATTATACCACGTATCATAAAATTTTCTAACCTCTTCCGGTATAAAATAATTATAATGTTCAAGAAGCCCCTCTTCGTCTGGTTCACAAGGAAAAATCCCGCTGTACATTTTGGAATTAGCTATGGATGAATTCAGTGTTGCACCTACTTTTCCCAAAAATTCTTCTCTCACCTCTCCTCTTACGCTTTCAATGTCTTTTTTGGAGAGCAACAGGTTTTGAGCAATTTCTCTAAACCATAGGAGCCCCAACCTAAATCCTTCTGTAGAGGTGTTTTGAATATCAAATTCATACGTAGTACTACGACGACCACTGGAAGCATTTAACTTAAAGATTTCAGAATCTGAGGTGTTGAATCTTTTACTATTTTCAAGGCCTAACGGAAAAACTTTTGTCGCTTTAAATGCCAGATGTTCAATAGCATGTGCAAAATCCCCCTCATTCTCTTTTTCATCATTTGAACCAACTTTATGTACCAATCTCATCTTAGTACCATCTTGTGCCCCCGGTAAAGCTTTGATGTAGTAGGTAAATCCGTTGTCAAGGCGCCCGTGTCTGATACTAGGATCCAAGGGAATCGAGTCATTGTTAACTACATTTGCTTGTGCCATAGTACTGTAAGTTGAAAAAATGCTTAAGTACATTATTACAAGTAAGAAAGTTTCCATGACTCCCCCCTGACTCCTCCTGTTTTTAATATCCTGCATTTTGAGTAAGATTTGGGTTTTTCTCTCTTTCAGATTCAGGTAGTGGATATAGTAAATCGGTTAGTTCCCAGGTGTCACTATCCCCCAAAATCTCTGTAGCCCGGCCTGTGCGTTTTAAATCCAGCCATCGGTGTCCCCATTCCGTGAACAATTCTTTCTTTCGTTCTTCAAAAATTAGGTGAAGGAGCTCTTCTTGTCCTGTGATACTGTCAGAAACTGAAGACAAATCCGCACGTTCCCTGATCACATTAAGGTCAGAAACTGCTCCAGACAAATTGCCTTGCCTTGCTCTGGCTTCTGCTCTTATTAAATATTGCTCTGCCAGGCGGAGCACCATAGAGTATTCTGTTGCATCTTCAATGCTATTTTGAATTTTGTATTTATGAGGAAAGTAATTTGCCGTACTTTCGTGGAAACCAATCCAATTTTCTAACCTTTTGTCTTCAGAAGAAAATGAATTTACAAAAGCGGGATCAAGTTTAAATTGAGCTAAAAAATAAAAGAGGGGATGAATAATAAAAACGCTACCTTCCTGGGTATTTGTTAAAGAGTATCCCCTTCCTTCTGGCGAAATCTGCCATATCGCTTCTCTGCTATTTGCTAAAAAAACAGAATCCAATTCCTCAAGTAGCTCATAGATTCCCGTTTGATCTAATACCTGGGTACTATACATTTCAGCATCCTCCCAATTCTCCAGATAAAGTTGAGTTCTGGCCATAAGTGCGAGCGCAGCGGCTTCATTCACCACAGTACGTTCACCGATAGAATAACCAGCATCTAAATTTTCTATTGCATTCTGAAGATCGTTGAGGACCTGTCCAAAGACTTCCTCTTCTGAGTTTCTTTCTGCTAGAGAATTGCTTCTGTAATCTGTTGTAAGAATTAAAGGCACCTCCCCATATAGACTGGTCAAATAAAAATAGGTGAAAGCCCGCACAAAATTTGCTTCGCCCTTTATTCGGCTACGAATATTACCTGAAATTTCCTGATTATTCTCAACTCCCTCCAGGAGTGCATTGGTCAAATAAATGATATTATAGGCACTTGACCAGAGACTTTCATTTCTAAAATTATTGGGCAATAACTCGTGTTGCTCAAATTCCATATACTCCAAATTATTAGGGTATATTGGGATGAGGATGTCTGCTGAAAGTGCTCCTAAAACAGTTACACTTGAGATTCCGCCACTACTAAAATTTACAGATGCTAATTGGTTATACAAACCTACTAAAGCACTTTGCGCAGTTTCATCATTCAGGAACACATTTGTACCTACAATTTTATTGTCTGGAGCCTCTATTTCCAGGTAATCTTCACAGGATGCAAATATTCCGAGAAGCAGAATAAATGCCGTCATTTTTGTTATTTTTGCTTTCATTTTTATCTTTTTTTTAAAATTGAACTTGAAGACCTCCCGTTATAGTTCTTAATCCACCAAAGTAGCGTCCGTTTTCTGGTAATTCAGGATCCATACCTTTATAACTTGTAAGGGTGTAAAGGTTTTGTCCGGCTAGAAATACTTTCCCATCCTTTAAGCCCATTGATTTCATTACTGAAGAAGGGAATTGAAAACCCAGGGACAGGGATTTTAAACGCAAATAAGAAGCATCTACTACTGGAAAGGTTGAAAAGAGTGCGTAGTAATAGGCATCTGAAGCCTCATAGGATTGGGAAATTCGCTGGTATTGCCCTCCCTCCTCTAGTGTCTCCAGGTCAACAGAGCCCTGGTTAGCTAAATAGCCGTATTCAAAAAGATCAAATATTCCTTTCTGTTTAGTGAACTCCCACAAAAACTGAAGAGAAAAATTGTTATAGTTGAAGTTATTATTAATTCCTCCATAAAATTTCCTTCCAAAATCCTGTATTGCAACCCTATCATTATAGTCAAGTCTGCCATCATTGTTAATGTCTGCAACTTTATAAAACCCTGTTTCAGGGTCAAGACCTTCGTACTTATATAGAAGCGAAATAGCTAAAGGTTGTCCCACTTTATAAACATTTGCATAAGAGGATTGTTCAATTCCGGGGTAACTTACCAGCTTGTTTTCAGGAATTGTAATATTGAAAAAAGTCTCCCAGGAAAAGTCCTTAGTTTGGAAATTGTAAGTAGAGAATTCTAATTCTACTCCCTGGTTCTGCACTGTGGCAGGAAGGTTAGCCTGCACTGAACCAAAACCGGTTATCGACGGAAGAGAATAACCTACAAGTTGATTAGAAGATCGGTTTCTATACCAACTCACACTTAAGTTTATTCGATCATTAAGAAAGCCTAAATCTACCGCAGCCTCCAGTTTTTTGTTTACTTCCCAGGAGTAATTAGGATTGAACAATTGTGTAGGGTATAACCCTCCCGGGCCCTGAGTGGCCTCATAAGCATCTAAATATTGGTAATCTCCTATTTGATCGCTGCCACTTGTCCCATAGCTCGCCCGCAGTTTTCCAAAACTTAAGATCTTATTTTCACCGTTTAATAATGGTTCCTCAGAAAAAACCCATGCCCCACCGACTGCCCAGAAATTTGCTAAACGTTTTCCCGGACCAAAACGTGAAGAACCATCGCGCCTTCCAGTAAGGTTAACCAGGTATTTCTTGTTCCAATTTAGCGCCAGCCTTCCAAAGGCTGCAGCATATCTATATTGCGCCTGATTATTTCTGCCGTATGAAATACTCTTAGCTGCTGAAATATTTCCAATTAAGGATTCTGCTACATATCCTTCTGTTGTAAAAGCTGTTTGAGAAGAATTCCTCTCCTGAATACTCCCCCCGAGGATTGTATTCAGACTAATTTTCCCAAAGCTTTTATCATAATTGATTTGGGGTTCAATAATCCATGAAGTGGTGTAGTTGGTAAGGTGTGAGGAAGAATGATCTCTTATATCCCAATATGCGGGATTAAAAGATCTCTTTGGTCTTTTTAGGAGTTCCTTACTTTGGAAATAACGGTACCCAAAGTTCGTCCTGAGACTAAGTCCAGGGGAAATGTCGTATGTAAGATTCAGAGTTGATACCAGATTATTGCTCTGAATATTATTGCTGTTGAAAAACCCGGAAATCGGGTTGTCTATACCAGCTTCCGACCATTCTACCCAGTGTAAGCTTCCATCTTCATTAAAAAGTTTTGGAGCATTTGGAGGCAAACTAAATAAGGCAGTGGCTATATCAAAATCTCCCACTGAAGAATTATCATCTAAACCGTAATTGAGAGAAAAATTAAGTCTCCACTTCTTGTTCTGCGAAAAATGATCCAGATTTATTCCTCCTGTGAACTTTTGATAGTCGTATTCCCATGGGTAGATTGTTCCCTGTTTGTGGTAAGAACCGCTCAACCTGTAAGTAGTATTCCCACTTCCACCATTAGAAGCAAGATTTATATCTTGTACCGTGGCAGTACCTCCAAGAAAGAAATCCTGCCAATCCGTATAACGATTTTGATCCCACAGCACAAGATCATACGCATCATATTCCGTAGGTTCAATTCCGTCATTTTCAAAAGCCTGCCTTCTTATTTCCAAATAAGGTCCTGTTTTAAG
This sequence comes from Salinimicrobium maris, assembly GCF_049680855.1. NCBI lineage: Bacteria > Pseudomonadati > Bacteroidota > Flavobacteriia > Flavobacteriales > Flavobacteriaceae > Salinimicrobium > Salinimicrobium maris. The sequence goes on from NZ_JBMPGS010000002.1 coordinate 835,893, forward strand.
CATTTCGATACGGTTGGGGAGCGTAGATGTACCTGTATAAATTTGGGCTTCAAAACCGGCTCTTCCAAACCCTTTTTTTGTAGTAATTAATACAACTCCATTAGCCCCACGGGAACCGTAGATAGCGGTGGCATCTGCATCCTTTAGAACTTCTATGCTCTGAATGTTCGAAAGATTTAAAGTGTTGAAAGGATCTATTCCTGTGTTACCCAACAAAGAATTGCTTTCAATTGGGGTTGAATTGACAGGCACCCCATCTATAATATAAAGTGGAAGATTTCCCTCCTCCCGCAGACTGTTTCTTCCCCTAATTTTTATGGTAGCCGCCATTCCCGGTTGATCCCCACCAGGAATGATCTCCACCCCTGCCATTCTTCCCTGCAAAGCCTGCAACGGACTGATTACCGGCTGATGTTCTATCTCTTCTGCCGTAACACGAGAAATATTTCCTGTGCTTTCTCTCCTGGTGGTATTATAGTAACCGGCGTTGATCTGTACTTCATCAAGGGCAGTGATGTCTTCCACCAGCCGCACATTGATTTCCCGCCTCCCGTCTACTGGAACTTCTATTATTTTAAATCCTAAATAAGAAAATACCAGTATTCCCTGTGGTTCAACCGCTATTTTATATTCCCCATCTAAATTTGTGGATGTACCCCTATTTGTGCCTTTGACTGTAATAGTTACTCCGGGCAAGGGCATGCCTTGTTCGTCTGTCACCACTCCGGTGACTGTTTCCTGCAAAGTAGCAGGGAGTCCTGCAGCATATCCTTTAACCGTTAAGGCATACAGGAAGACGATAATGGTGATAAGCGCGATTATTACTAACCGGCTGTAATTATTTTTCATAATTTTGTAATGGTTAAATGAAACTTCGTTTTATTTAATGCAGGCCTTCCAGCTCCCTCGGCAAAAGTGACTGGGAGGCCTATTTTAATTTAACCCATTCCTGGAACAGGTGTAGGTAATGCAAACCTGCCGGGGGGCTGGCACATTTGCTTAATGTTTTTACTACTGTTTCATTGGCATTAATTTATATTATTTAAAAATGTTCATCCCTCAATTGAGGGCAAAATGTCACCCACCCACCCATCACCATTACAAGTTGTAGGATTTGTGTAATGGTTATCCCACGGGTACTAATGGCTAAACTAGACACCCTACAACGCTTTGCTCTTCAATATGAAGTACAGGCTAATAAAAACAGAGCAAAACAAAAAGTTCTTATGTATTGAGAAACCTCTAAAGAAGAAGCAGCGGCTTTGAAAAGAAGAGTATCGAGGGGCCACCCCAATGAGAGGAAACAAAAAGGCGTGGATACTCAACTTAACGAACAGAGGTACTGGCATACCATGCAACGAATAAGAGAGCCCACGCCCGGGTCGTGAGCATCTTGCTTATCATCTCGTTGCTAAAAATTACCAGTTTTCTGTTCGAGATTCAAAGCGAAATGCTTCTATACTATTTAAAGAAGATTCGCAAAGTTATAATTCTGGGACCAATATAAAAATAAAATTATTATTGCGGACATATGTCCGCGCTTTTTTTCTGTTAAATCTTTTGATTTGTTAAAATGCAGGATATCTATTCAAAAATAAACCGACGAATTTCTCAATGGATTTCTTGCGCCAGCTCAAATAGGGACTTTGCCCTAAGTCATAATATTGATGAAAAAACGGTCCGCCGGATTTTAACGGGGGAATACAAAATTTCAATTAGAACTCTTGAAAAAATCTGCGAAGCGCGCAATCTATCCTTATCTGAATTCTTCAAAAGAATAGAAAAGGATAAATAAAATGATATTCAGTTTTCCCCAGGAGAAAATCCTCTAGAATATTTGTCTAGCAGATCACCTTCAATGAAACTTCTTTTTCCAGTCACTTCGTTGCTCCAAAGATCATATTCTATCTCCACAAAAAATTTAAATACAGCATACAAGGCAAATCTCTTTGATTGCTCGATATGGTAATCTACGAAGTCGCCTTGGGTAAAAACCATATCATACTGCTCATGATCTGATTTTAACTTGAAGTCGTAAAGGGTCATAAATTGTTTTACTGCTGAAAAGACTGATCGAAATTAAAGCATAAATTTATAAAAGAATAATTTTTACCTTAAGTAAATGAAAAAGGTAATATTTCTTCTATTGCTATTTACCCTACCTGCCGGTGCGCAAGAATTAATATTTCAATCCCCTCTTACTCAAACGTCGCCGGAAGTATTTCCTTCCCAATTTGAAGAAATAGATCGAATTCTTTATTTCGACAGCCATTCCATTACTATTACAACGGTTACCTCAGAAGGTAAGGAATTCGAATCTTTTGATATTCAGGAAATATCTTCTCTGGAGCAAGGTCTTTTTTTCTTTTGCCTTACCGGGAATGAGGAGAAGATTACGATCATTATTCCCCACCAGGAAAAAATAGAAATTATTGATCTCTACCGTCGGTCACCAGAGACCGGAGAAGAACTGTGCGTGAGGTTTCATGTGGATTAGTTTCCCCCACTCATCAATTCATAAGTTATACGTTCCCCCCTAAATTTTATTATCTTTAAACCCTTTTGAAGGCATCCCGCTGATTTACCGTTTCGGTAAGAGCTAATTTAAAGAGAAATTTTTTTTCGGATATTCTATTAAATTATTGTGGAAAGAATAACCTGTCCACTACTGTACAGTAAATATTTCAAAAATCCTTCTATCCTATTTCCGGTGGCACCTATCAATACCTTTCGATATATAATTTTTCTTTCTAAAATATTTAGTTTCTTTGAAGACCAATAAAAATTGAAAGGGTGATAACAGCTACCTTTCTAATTCACCTTACAGATTCTATGCTGTTTAAAACACTTTAAATAATATTCGAATGCCTAAATTCAATACTACTTAAAATTACCTTTAATATTTTTTCACTTACCTAAAATATGGATGAAAGAAAAATTCGAAGTGAACTAGCTAAGATATTAGCGGACGAACCAAAAAACTACACGAAGATATTAGAGCTGTCCTCAAAACTAGCCAGTTTTGATCAAGATAATGTACGATTTAGCGTAGATGCTGGAGTAATTGACAGATTAGGAACCGAATTGGTGGCAAGGCAAGAAACTGCAGTATCTGAGTTAGTAAAGAACTCTTATGATGCTGATGCTAAAAAAGTAGTTTTAAAATTTGAAGATTCAGAATCCATTGGGGGAACTTTATTTATTGAAGATGATGGTTTAGGAATGACTAAAGATCAGCTTATCAATGGATTTATGAGGATATCTTCTACAGATAAATTACGGCACCCACTTTCTGAAAGGTATAATCGTAAAAGAGCCGGTCAAAAAGGGATCGGAAGATTTGCTGTTCAAAGATTAGGTAAAAAATTAACAATAATTACACAAACATTAAATGGTGATCACGCCTTAGTATTAACTATAGATTGGTCACATTATAAGGGTGATGTAGATCTAGGTAACATTACCAATAAAATAACAACCATCCCTAAAAGAAAAGATGAAGGAACAACCTTAAAAATTGAAGGATTAAAAGATAGATGGTCACAAGCTGCAATTAAACGTATTTATAGATATGTAAGTGCAATTATTCAACCCTTCCCATTATCGGAAGAAAAAGTCATAGAAGAAAAAAATGGCCAAGTTGAGATATTAGACCCTGGATTTAAAACTATTTTTAAAAAAATAGAAGGTGACAAGGCAATTGTGATTGCCGATGAATCTAAAATGATTTATAATCACGCATTAGCAGAAATTGATGGCTGGATCGATGATAATGGATTAGGTATTTATTCTATTGTAAGTAAAAAACTTGATATTGATAAATATGGTGAAATAGGTAGTGATCCTGATGATATGACTATACCTTTTACTCATCTTAAAAAGGTCCGTTTCAAGGCTTATTATTTTGTATATAATTCGGGGTTGATTCCACAAATGCATGAAACGAGTATAAAAAAAGCGGCAAGAACTTCTGGAGGAATAAGGTTGTATAGGAATGGCTTTAGAGTTTTACCCTATGGTGAACCAGGTAACGATTGGCTTAAATTAGATCAATCAGTTACAAGAAGATCTATTCTTCCGGTACATGGAAATAATAATTTTTTCGGTTTTGTAGAATTGACAGATGAAGAAGGAGAATTTAATGAAACTTCAAGTAGAGAGGGTCTAATGGAAAATGAGGCACTTATTCAATTACAGAATTTTGTTTATAGAACTTTGATGCAGAGTGTATTTATTACAGCAGAGGCTAGAAATATTAAAATTGTTTCTGGACAACAAAAGGATGGTAAACTTTATGAAAAAATTGAACTAAGAATAAAAGATATAGCACATACTCTTGAAGCGTTAGACTTGGAGTTGGAAAAGGAGGAAGGTAACATTCAGGTAAAAAATAGGAGAAAAAAAAGATTAAAGAAACTCAAGAAAGATATCAAAGAAGTTGCTGAATTACAAAAAGAAGAAACGAGTAAAATGCTCAAGGAAAAATCTATGCTCCGTGTCTTGAGTAGTGTTGGTATAACAATAGGACAATTCATACATGAAGTTAGGGACTATGTAATTAATATGGAATCTGATGTGAAATTTCTTCTGGAAAAACTCCGTTCAGACACTGTTCTAACTGAAAGACTATTAATTTTGGATAGAAACATTACAACTTTTAAGAGTTATACCTCATATTTCGACAATGTAATATCCCAGAATGTAATTAGAGAACTAAAGCCTATTGAAATCCAGAATAGAGTTGAATATTTCTGGAAATCAATCCATAATGATGCGTTAAAAAGCAACATTAAGTTCGAAATACCAGAACGAAATGGATCATACTTATATACTATCCCGATGCATCCATCGGAGTGGTCCTCTATCTTATTTAATTTTTACACCAATTCTAAAAAAGCAATTAAAAGAACTGAAAAAGCAGGTGAAATAAAAATTGAATGTGGTTTAGATAATAACAATATCTTCTTAGAATTTTCTGATACCGGAGATGGAATATCAGAAGAAAATGAAGAAAAAATATTTGATGAATTCTTTACTACTACTTCACCGAATTCTCTGAATGAAATCGATTCAAGTAATGAAATTACTGGTACAGGGTTAGGATTAAAAATAGTAAAAGATATTGTTTCTAGTTATAGAGGGAGTATACAAGTTGTATCCCCAAAAGAAGGTTTTAGCACCTGCATAAGGATAGATATACCTAAAGCAACAGATAAAGAATTAGAGGACTATGGCATATAAAATTTTATATATAGATGACTTGGAAACAGAAAGTCGCCTAAGTGACATTCGTAATTTGGGGTATGTGGCTGACCTTTTCAATCCGACTTCAGACTTAACTGACCTATTTGGTGCATTAGAAACAGATACAAGAGCTTGTGTATTAGATTACAGATTGACTAAAGGAATAAATAATGCTTGTTTTGATGCTCCTACTATTGCGCAAACACTGAGAACAAAGCATAAAAATGATTTAAAAGATTTTCCATTAATTTTAATGTCTAATGAAACAATCAAAGTACAAGAGTTTGATAAGGATCTAACAAGCCAGGATTTATTTGATTTTGTTTTGACAAAAGAAGAGTTTTCAAGAGATAAGCAAAGATTCAGAGAAAAATTAGATGCTTTTATTAATTCATATGAAACTATAGTTAAATATAAGTTTGACCTAAAAAAAATTATTGGCTTTGATGATAATTATATACTGCACTCTAGGATTAAATCTGATGCAGCTGCAATTAGCAAAAACCTATATACACTAAGCAGCTTCATTTATTATGATATAGTTAGACCTATAGGCATAATGATTGGCGAAGATGTCCTTTCTGCAAGACTTGGCGTTTCTAAAGAATCCGGAGATTGGAAAAAGTTATTGGAAATAATTGACTCCAGTATTTACGAAGGTGTTTTTTCGGAATATCTTACGCGTTGGTGGATGGATAAAATTATTAAATGGTGGAATGATGAAATAAGTCCTGGTGTTTCGTTAAGAAGCTTAAATGCTGAAGAAAGAGTAGAATTGTTGAAATCAAAAACAGGTTTGAAAGAATTAGTCCCATTAACTAAAACAAAACATTCCCTGAGTTCAAGTTTTTGGACAATTTGTAAACATTCGGGGCAACCCTTAGATCCATTTGATGGTATAGAATTATTAAAGACCTATCTACCATGGAAAGACAAAGAATATATATCTATTGATTCAGCCTTAGAAAAAATGGATGACTACAAACTGCTAATAAGCAAAATTGACAAAAAGGCCATTCGTGATATAGTTGAAAAAGAAAGGACCAATGGATAGTTGGAGTTTAAGAACCTTCCGAAATGACTTGTCTATCTTCATTCAGTTGATTGAAGATAACAATGTAACTGGTGACTTCTCAGGATTCACTACTTTACTAGATCACCTTGAGGATAAAAATCTAGTGGAATATAATCTCGAAAATCTTTCATTTTATATTAATGGCAGAATATCTGGAACACGTCCAGAGAACTTAAATTTTTGTCAAGTTTTATTGGATAATATGCTAATGGTAAAAAATGAATTATCTGAGAATGTCGACCCTTTGTATTGCTATTCTATGGATATTAATATTTCAGTTTATAAAAATAAAAGTTCTTCAAATAAAGCCTATACTAGTAGTTGGCACCTGGACAGGCATTTTAATACAGAAAATGTGAAGTATACTCATCCCACTTATCATTTTCAATATGGTGGTAAAAAATTAGAATTAATAGATGAAAATATGTCTGTTCTATCATGCCCGAGAATTCCTCATCCTCCAATGGATATATTTTTGGGGTTCCATTTTATAATATCCAATTACTTTAATAACAAACAATTTTCCTTTGTAAATGCATTACTAACGGATTCTGACTATCAACAGATTATTAAAAGAGCTCAAAAAAGGTTATGGACCCCATATTTTAAAGCTTTTGATTCAACCAATACACATGAAGATTTTACAATCAATAAAATTTTCCCTCTGTATTTGAGCTAATATGAATCAACATGTATTAAAATATTTACGTCAGTACTCTACTAACATTAGAGATATAAATAGACTTTTAGTTTCTTCATATCTGAAGGTTAATGATTTTCAGAATATTTCTAATGAACTAATTAAAGGCTATATCATAAATGAGGATGAAGAAATTGATGAATTAAACAAATTCTTAGCTCTCTTTAGAAATAAACTTTTCACTTTAGAAGAGTTGATCGAATTTTTTGAGTTTGTTATATCTCCAAGTGATAAAATAGTAAATGGCGCAGTTTATACCCCAAAATATATTCGAGATTATATAGTATCGGAGTCGATTGCAAATTATGAGAACTTAGAAGATTTAACCGCGTGCGATATTGCTTGTGGTTGTGGTGGATTTTTATTTCAATATGCACTAAAAATTCACCAAATAACTGGTAAAGAATTTATTCAGATAATTGAACAAAACCTTTACGGAATTGATATTACCGGCTATAGTATTGAGCGGACTAAAATTTTATTAATATTATTGGCTCTTTCACAAGGAGAAGATCAGGAAGAAATCCAGTTTAATTTATATATAGGAGATTCTCTGGAATTTAATTGGTTTGAAAATTCCCAAATTATCGCAGATAATGAAGGATTTGACTTTATCTTCAGCAACCCTCCCTATGTCGGGTCATCGAATTTAGAAGAGGAGACTAAAAATCTGATGAAGAATTGGTCTGTAGCCTCAACTGGTAAATTGGACTTGTATATACCATTTTTTGAAATTGGACTTAAATGGCTTAAAGAAAGTGGTGCTTTAGGATATATCACTGTAAATAACTTTTACAGAAGTTTAAATGGTAGAGCATTGCGCAATTACTTTTCCGAGAAATGCTTTCAGTTTGATTTAATTGATTTTGGTAGCGAACAAGTATTTAAATCAAGACAAACTTATACTTGTATTTGCCTAATTTCTAAACGAAGAGGTTATTTAAATTATACGAGTTCTAAGCCTGAAAATATTAATGAATTATCAGAACGTGATTTTATAAAGTTTGAGTACTCTGATTTGAATGATTTCATTGGATGGAAATTAGATGATGCTAAGACTAAACTGAATTTAGAGAGGCTAGAAAATTCTGGTAAAAAATTAGGTGATTTATTGAGTATTAGAAATGGCTTTGCAACGCTTCGCAATAAAATTTACTTATTCTCCCCTATTCGGGAAGATGATGACTGGTATTATTTTGAAAAAGATTCTACAGAATACAGGGTAGAAAAGGAGATTTGTAAAGATGCTATTAAGCCTAACATTTTGAAGAATGAAGTAGATTTGGAAACTTTCAATGAAAAAATTATTTTTCCCTACACCATAATTGACGAGAAGAATGTTGATTTATTTCAAAACTCGCAAAATCGTAAGGTGAAATTTATTCCGGAAAATTATTTCCAGGAGAATTTCCCTCAAGCTTATAAGTACCTGAGTAATTATAAAGAAGAATTATCAAAAAGAGACAAGGGAAAAAGAGAATACGAAATCTGGTATGCGTATGGACGTACTCAGGCTCTAAATATTAATGGTCTTAAATTACTTTTCCCTTATATTTCCAATGCTCCTTATTTCGTCTATACCAACAATCAGGATTTGCTATTTTATAATGGCTACGCTTTGGTTTCAGAAAACGAAGAAGAATTGTTATTTATTAAAAAACTACTTGAGACCGATGTTTTTTGGTATTACATAAAGTACACTAGTAAACCATATTCTAGTGGATATTTTGCATTAGCTAAGAACTATGTGAAGAATTTCAGCATTCCTGTATTCACGGATGAGGAGAAATGGAAGTTTATGAATTTAAATAAAAGATCTGCTATAAATAAATTTTTATTAAACAAGTATAATATTATTGATATGGAATTATAATCTAAATGATTTCTAAAAAATATTATTTAAAGGAGGAAAGCTAGGAAAATTGTGACCTTCACAAAAAATAAAACTACAGATTCTTCATTAAATGTTTTTCCATAATTTAAATCCTTTCTCTTTCTACACAATAACATCCTTCCTAAAGATTATCTCCTTCAAACTTTTTCCTAAATTGTCCTACTATAATAAATTACCTGAATTCTATGGACGGCACAAGCCAAACCCCTCACCAAGAAAAACTTGAGCAATTAAAAAAGATATTACCCGAAGCCTTTAGTGAAGGAAAAATAGATTGGGAAAAATTAAAAGCTACCCTGGGGGAAGATATCAACTTTAGCAATGAACGTTACGTGCTGAACTGGGCAGGGAAGAGCGATGCTTTTAAGGCGTTGCAAAGCCCCACTACGAAAACCTTAATTCCTGCCAAGGAAGAATCTGTCAATTTTGTTGAAACTGAGAATATCTTCATAGAAGGGGAAAACCTGGAGGTTCTAAAAATCCTTCAAAAAAGCTATTTCGGAAAGGTGAAGATGATTTACATTGACCCACCTTATAACACCGGGAACGACTCCTTTATCTATCCGGATAAGTTCTCAGAAACGAGACAAGAGTACCAAAAACGGGTTGGTGACATAGATGAGGAGGGCTACTTGACTCGGGAGGGTAATTATGCTAAAAACAGCAAGGAGAATGGCCAATATCACAGTAACTGGCTTAACATGATGTTCCCGCGGCTTTTCCTGGCGAAAAACCTTTTAAAGGAAAATGGGTTGATCTTCGTTTCTATAGATGACAACGAAGTGCATAATCTCCGTCTTCTATTGAATGAGATTTTTGGAGAAGAAAATTTCGTTGCTTCTTTTATATGGGAGAAAAGAACAAACCGAGAAAATAGAAAAGTTGTTTCCAATAGGCATGATTATATTCTTTGCTATTCGAAATTACAAATAGAAGGGGTTCGAGCTATTAATCAACTTCCAATGAACAAAAAAGCCTTGTCAAATTATAAAAACCCTGATAATGACACCAGAGGCTTATGGAAATCTGACCCCGCAACTGCACAAGCTGGACACGGAACTAAGGCACAATTTTATGATTTAATTGCACCAAACGGAAAAGTCCACAAACTTCAAAGTGGAAGATGTTGGTTATATACCAGTGATGTTATGAATGAAGCAATAGAAGATAATAGGATTTGGTTTGGAAAAGATGGCAATGGGGTTCCAAGAGTAAAAACATATTTAACAGCAAAAGAAAGAGGATTAACACCAGAAACTATATTATTCGCTAATGACGTTGGAACAACGGAATCTGCAAAAAATAAAATAAAAGATTTATTCGATGGGATTGCGGTATTTGAAACACCTAAATCAGTTAAGCTAGTAGAACGTTTAATTCAAATGGGAACGAAAGATGGAATTGTTCTAGATTTTTTTTCTGGTTCGGGAACTTTAAATCACGCTGTGTCAAATGTTAATGCAAAAGATGGTGGCAATAGAAAATCTATATCGGTTCAACTCCCCGAACAATGTGATGAAAAAAGCGAAGCTTATAAAGCAGGTTTTAAAACCATAGCTGATATTGCCAAAGAACGAATTCGTCGGGCGGGCAAGAAAATTGAAGAAGAAATAAAAGCTGAACAAGAAAAGAAAAAAGGAGAGTTAGGCTTTGAAGAAGAGAGCTCTTCTTCAAAGCCCGACCTAGGTTTTAAAGTTTTCAAACTTGCCGATAGTAACTTTAAACAATGGCAGCAAATTAAAAACAAAGATGCGGCCGCCCTGGAAGAACAAATGAAACTCTTTGTGGACCCGGTGAACAAAAAAGCCACTACGCAAAATATGGTTTATGAGCTTCTTCTTAAAAGTGGGAAGGATCTAAACAGCAGCATCCAAGACAAAAAAGGCTTCACCTCCATAAACCAGGGAGAACTTATTTTTGTATTAGAAGAAGTAAACCAGGACATTTTCACGTCCATACTAGAAGAAAGCCCTCAAAAAGTGATTGCGCTGGATAAATTATTCAAGGGCAATGACCAGCTAAAAACTAATACTGCCCTGCAAATGAAAGATGCGGGAATTGAATTTAAAACTATTTAAATATGGAGCAGGTAAGATGGAAGCAGCGATTCAATAATCTCGAAAAGGCTTTTCAGAAACTAAAACGTGGTTTGGATCTATTTGACTTTGAACTGTACCAGGAAAAAAGAGTTGATCTAAGGAAAAATCTGGACACTGAAAATGAACAATTCCTTATGGGAGAACTTGAACAGTTAGATCTGGAAAGGGAAGGCCTTATTCAGCGCTTTGAATATACTTTTGAACTATTTCTTCTCACCATGAAGGATTATATGAAATTCACAGGAGAAGCTCCCGAGGAAATTTCGGGCAACAGTGGTATCCTTAAAAAGGCTTTATCCCGTGGAATTATTGAAGATCACGATGGCTGGAGAAAAATGCTCAAATCCAGAAATCTCACCTCACATACTTACAACGAAGAAACTGCCGACGAAATTACCCGCGATATTATAGAGATTTTCTTTCCACTTATGCAAAAACTATATATTACCCTTGAGCAACAATACTTTAAATAATTACGGACTTTCTTCTGAGACTCTTAATCTACTCAACGATGTGTTTAGGAGTTTTCCGGAAATCGAAATGGTAAAAATATTTGGTTCTCGAGCTATGGGTAACTATCGTCCAGGCTCTGATATCGATCTCGTTATTATTTCTCGTTATTTATCTCATGAAGAACATCTCAAAATCTTAAATGCGCTGGAGGACCTGGAGCTTCTTTACGAAATAGATTGTTTAATCTACAGGTCAATTAAAGAACCTGCACTTAAAGAACATATCGATGATTATGGTAAAATCTTATATAAGGCATGAAGTTTAAATTTGAAGCAGATCTCGAATATCAAAAAGAAGCCTTTAATGCGATAACAGGTATTTTTGAAGGTCAACCCACAGAAGATTCCATAAGGGAGTTTGGGCTTCAGGAGGAATCCAGCCTTAATTTCATCAATGGGGTAAGCAATAAACTCGCCCTTTCTGAAGAACAGGTACTGCAAAACCTTCAGGAAATCCAGAAAAAAAATGATATTCTACCTTCGAAGGAATTGGATGGAATGAACTTTTCTGTAGAAATGGAAACCGGTACGGGAAAAACCTATGTCTACCTAAGGAGTGTTTACGAACTGTACGAGAAGTACGGCTTCAAAAAATATGTTATCGTAGTCCCTTCGGTCGCCATTAGGGAGGGTGTATTGAAAAACCTGCAAATTACCCACGACCATTTTCAAAACCTGTACGATAATATCCCGGTGAATTTCCAGGTGTACGATAGCTCAAAGGTATCTGTCCTTAGAGGGTTCGCTACCGGAAACACCATTGAAATCCTGGTAATCAACATCGACTCCTTTGCCAAGGATGAAAATATCATTAACCGTCCCAATGACAAACTAAGCGGCCAGAAACCTGTGGAGTTTATCCAGTCCACCAATCCTATTGTAATTGTGGATGAACCCCAGAACATGGAGACAGAAAAAAGGGCTGCTGCATTAGAAAATTTAAAGCCCCTCTGTACGCTCCGTTTTTCGGCCACGCACAGGAATAGGTATAATCTCATTTACAGCCTCAATCCAGTTAAAGCTTATGACCTGGGTCTTGTAAAGCAGATTGAGGTAGATTCCATTATGGAAGAAAATGCATATAACGATGCTTTTGTTGCTGTAGAATCTATCACTGCGACCAAGACCAAAGTCCTGGCAAAAATTTCCATTAATGTGAATGACAAAGGAGGGGTGAAAAAGAAAAAGGTTTCTGTAAAAGTTGGCGATGATCTTTACCGGCTTTCCAATCAAAGGGAAGTTTATTCCAACGGTTATATCATTGAGGAAATAGATGCGGCGAACAAATGCATTTCAATGTCCAATGGGAACCTCCTCTACCAGGGAAATAGCCAGGGTGGACTCGGTGACGAAGTAATGAAATTCCAGATAAGGAAAACAATAGAGGAACACCTCAAAAAGGAAAAACGCCTTCAACCAAAAGGAATCAAGGTCCTCTCCCTCTTCTTTATAGACAAAGTGGCCAACTACAGGGAATACAGTGAAACAGGGGTTGTCCTCCCCGGGAAATTCGCCCGGTGGTTTGAAGAAATTTATCAGGAATACGTTTCAAAACCTGCTTTCAAGGATTTAGACAATTTTCCTGTGGACAAGGTGCATAACGGATATTTTTCCACAGATAAAAAAGGAATACTAAAAGACACCTCGGGCATGACCAAGGCTGATGATGACACCTACAGCCTTATCATGAAAGACAAGGAGAAGTTATTGGACCTCGAAACCCCACTGCGGTTTATTTTCTCCCATTCGGCTTTGCGTGAAGGTTGGGACAACCCAAACGTCTTCCAGATCTGTACGCTCAACGAAACAAAATCTGACATAAAGAAACGCCAGGAAATTGGCCGCGGACTAAGACTGGCCGTTGACGGTGAAGGTAATAGAATTTATGACCAGAACATCAATCGGTTGACGGTCATAGCTAACGAAGCCTACGACGATTTTGCAAAGGCTCTACAGAAGGAGATAGAAGAAGAATGTGGGGTACAATTTAAAGGAAGGATCAAAAACCGAAAAGACCGGGAAGCTGTGAAATACCGCAAAGGTTTTGAAGCCGATCCTAAATTCCTTGAAATTTGGGAGAAGATCAAACAAAGGACGAAATATCGGGTTGATTATAAGACATCGGAATTGATCATTGCCGCTGCCAAAGCAGTCAAAGAACTCCCTTCAATAAAGGCCCCGTCCATAAGATCGACCAAAGTTTCTATTGGCATGGACGAAAAAGGAATTGAAACCAGGTACGCGGGTGACAAAGTGGAATCATTTGAAAACTATGGCTGGCAAATTCCAGATATCCTTGGCTATATCCAGAGCAAGACAGAATTGACACGATCTACGGTATATGAAATCCTTAGCGAATCGGGCCGTGTAAAGGATGTGTTAGTGAATCCTCAATTGTTTTTGGACCTCTCTTCCAATGCCATAAGCAGAAGCCTCTTCAATCTCATGATAGAAGGCATCAAGTATGAGGAGATAGGCGGCCGGGAATATGAAATGAAGCTGTTTGAAGCACAGGAACTGGAAATATACTTGAACAAATTCACTTTTAAGGTTAGTGATCCCTCAAAAACTATTTATGAAGATTTAATGCCCCTGGATTCGGGTGCTGAAAGCCAGTTTGCACAGGACTGTGAAAGCAGCCCTCAAATAAAATTCTATTTCAAGTTACCTTTTTGGTTCAAGATTCCAACCCCCATAGGCAGCTATAATCCGGACTGGGCTGTAGTATTTGAAGATGATTCGAAGATTTATTTTGTGGCCGAAACCAAAGATACCGGACCCGGTGAGGTGGACCTGGCAAAACTTAAGGTTGATGAACAACTAAAAATAAAATGTGGGAAAGCACATTTTAAACAACTGGACGAAGTGGAATACAGGGTGGTAAGCAAGGTGGGGCAGTTGGTGGAATAAGGTATTCAGAACAATAAAAATAAATTCAAATGAAAGCTTTTATCTCTTATAGTCATTTTGATGAAAATCATTTAAATCACTTACATAAACATTTAGCCCAATTGGAAAGGGATAAATCGCTCGATGCCTGGACTGATAATGAGATCCTGGCAGGAAGTAAAATTGATGAAAAAGTTGCTGCTGCGCTGCTGGACAGTGATTTGTTCCTGGCACTCCTAAGCCCTGATTATATCAATTCAAACTACTGTTACGAAAAGGAATTTCAAAAGGCCCTGGAGATGCAGGAGAGGGACGAATTGATTATTGTACCTATTATCGTAGAGCCGTGTGACTGGCTCAATACTCCCTTCAAGAAATTTAAGGCACTTCCTAAAGATGGGAAAGCCATTTCTGAATGGAGCAATACAAATACCGCTCTTTTAAACATTATTCAGAACCTCAGAATGTTAATTGTAGGCACAGATACAAATCATTCCCCCCAGCCTGGTCACAAAACATCCCCTACAAGAAATTATAAAATTCAGAGGGATTTTGATTCCATCCAGAAGATGGATTTTTTGGAAGAAACCTTCAGTAAAATGAAAGTTCACCTCAAGAAAAATATTGAGGAGTTGAATCTTTTAAATAACATCCAGGCGAAAATTGTAAAAGAGAATAAAAACACCTTCCAAGCTATTCTGGTCAACAGGAATAAGATAAATAGCGAATCTATGCTTAGCATAACTACAGATGAGAAAATGGCCATTCCAAGGATAAGTTTTGGGAACTCGAATTTTAATATTTCATATTCTACCGGCGAAAAAAGGCAGCAACATTTTAATAATACCTTTAGCCTTGCAAATGATGAATACGATATGTTTTGGGAAAATTCCTCTGTACATTCCTTCTCATACGGTCAAGAGAAGGAAAGGCTGACCGAAAGGGATATGGTGGACCAGATTTGGACCGAGTGGTTGAAAAGTGTGGGAATAGAATTCTAAAACAACCTGTCGCCATGGAAAAATTACTTCGAGAATTACTGGATAAAGTGAGTGAGATACAGGCAAATCAGGAGAAAATATTATCCCACTTAGATGATTCTATCCTCTACCCCAAACCAAGACAAGAATCTGACTCTGAAAAAAAGAAAAGTAAAAAAGAAAGAGAGGAAGAGGAAAGAGAAGAAATGATCGCTGTAATTATGCACGCACCCCGCATAAGAGAAAAATTCAATCTTGCAGTTACACCTCAAACACACCGAGTTATCGCCTATCTTAGAACTGGCAATGAGTCTGCTTTTGATGGTTTAAAGCGCAAGAATTAAGAAATTATACATAAATACACTCACCTAAAAGGAACATGAACAAATCCATCACCTATCAACGTAAACTCATAGATGTAGAAAAGAAATTGGGCTTTCTCTATGTTCCAGCAAAGGCACGGGAATTACTGCCCAATGAAAATGCCGAAATAAGACTACTGCTTCCGGGGGAGAAAACCCCCAGCATCAAAACTTACAACGCCGACCACAACCGCATTTTTGGTTTAACCCCTTTTTACAAAAAGCATAAGCTAAAAACCGGAGATATGGTTTCAGTAGAGATTTCAGAAGATTTGATCACCATAAGCCTTCAGCAACAGGAAAAAATAGAGGATTCCGAAGAAAAAGAAGAAGAAACTTTTATCGATATTTCTGGTCTCTCCTCGCAATCAAAAGGAAATATAGGGGAAGACAGGGTAAAGGAAATCATCTTGTTGTACAGTCAGGGCCTTCTTAATGTCTATAAACCTGTAATTGATGACCGAGGAATAGATCTTATAGTTCTAAAGGAAAAGATCTATAATCCTATTTATCTCCAGGTTAAAACCAGGTTTAATGTTCACAAACGAAATACCTTAATCTTAACTATCAACGGGAACACCTTTAAACCGCATCACTCCTACTTTATAGTTGGCTTATCTTTTAACCAGGAAAGAATGGAGATGGATGATGATATTCTGTTTATTCCCTCCGAGGAAATACCGGAATTGGCCAGCAAACTGAATGATGGCAATTGGAGAGTTACAGTTTCCATTACAAATGGGAAAACAACAGGCAAATACAAGAAGTATTTTGTCACCAAAGAGGAACTGGTGAATAAGCTGCTAGAGCGGATTGACCTGGTAAATGAAATTGTAAATTAATAAAATTATGACTTAATGTTACTCTATTAACCCTTTAAGGATATTCCTCCTTCTTCAAATCATGTGTGATTTCCGAAATATTTTGAAGTCTTGTTTTTGCTCTAGTATATAAATCGTTGTAATCTAATTTGTTCAGGTAATGCGGCCCTTCATTGGTATCAAAACAAATCAACCAAAACTCTAACGATAATCTTGCCGAAAGTTTAGAAAAGGTTCTCACCTTTTCTAACCAGTCTTCTGGTTTTAACCAGATAAATTGCTTGGTTGGAGAGAAATCAACAGTTGAATTTCATAGCCACATTTTCTTTATTCGGATAGAATTTATAGTATTTTTTCAGCCTTTCAAATATTGTTAAAAAAAAACCGTACTACGGTTGACATACCGAAAACTTGTTCTTACCAAATCGCAATGTATTTTCATGCTATTTGACAATACAAAAACAACCGAACAGACTTGAAATATGTCCAGATCCGATCAAATTTCAAGATGTTAAATTTTGACCGTACTACGGTCGTACTGGGGAATAATATCCAGTAAATCCTCCCAACTTTGTAGAACGAAAGTCAAACCTTGATAGGGACTATCAACTAAAAAGATTAATCATTTGATAGTCCCTTTCTTTAAAAACTGTTCTATTATGCCAACAAGTATTATTACCACCGACGATCTTCGGGAGTTCAAATTAGAATTGCTCGAGGAGATTAGAAATCTCATCATCAAACAATCATCAGGAACTTTGAAGAAATATCTAAAATCTTCAGATGTGATGGATCTGCTCCAGGTAAGTCCGGGAACTCTTCAAAATTTAAGAATTAACGGCACCCTACCCTACACCAAAGTTGGAGGAATTATTTACTATGATGCCGAGGAAATCCAAAATGTGATGACCGCCAATCGGGTGCATCACAATTTTGATTAGTTATCATGAATTACATAAAGAAACTGAATGCGGTTTTTGAAAAGTTCTTTTTTGATGACCGTTTGAATCCGACCCATATTAGCCTGTATATGGCCCTATTCCAGGAGTGGAACAGCAGCCGATTTGCAAGTGAGTTTTTCATTAACCGAAGGGAATTGATGCGTGTGGCCAAGATCGGCTCAAAATCTACTTATCACAGGTGCATGGTAGATCTTGATTCTTGGAACTACCTTACCTATTTCCCATCCAATAATCCATACAAAGGCAGTAAAATCAAGATGTTCGATTTTGAGACATCAGATAAATCGTTCACGGAAGATCAGGATCCTATATTGGAACAGCTCGCGGAACAGTACCATCCCAAAAATGAACCAGTAGTGTACCGACACTGTCCCAATGGTGGCCAAGCAGCGAACCCGCACCGTCCCATGAGTGGACAAGCATTGGTATCTAATATAAACAGTATTAAACATGAAAACATTAATCAACATCCAAAGGACAGGCAGCCTGTCTATTGTTTTTTTAAAGAAAAAGGTTTTTCTGCCGATGAAGGAAAAAAATTCTTTGAACATTATGACGCTAACGATTGGAAGACAAGGGATGGAAAAGCAATTCGTGATTGGCAGGCTTTAGCCGTGAACTGGATGAATCGAACCCGACTATTTGCTGTAGAAAACAAAACAAATAAAAAGGGAGCATCCCAAAATCGAGACAACCTTCGAACCACTAAAACCAAGGATTATGGACAACCCCTCTAAAATCATGGAAGGCGGCATAGAGTATTCGCTTGGCACGTTTGATGGAAAATCGGTGCTTTACGATTTTCCTAAAATCCTGGTTTACCTAAATGCGAAAGGAAAGCTATTGTTTGGCGAGAATTTCAAAATCTACAAGGAAGACAGGGATATTTTACTAAAGCTGTGCTCGTACTTTATCAAGGATAAAGTGAACTGCGATAAATTTGAAATCGATATCAAGAAAGGCCTTCTACTGTCTGGTCCAGTAGGATGTGGAAAAACCAGCTTAATGAAACTACTTCGCCACCTGGTTCCTCTGCGACGGCCATACGAAATGATTCCAAGCCGTAATGTAACCTTTAGTTTCAACCATCTTGGGTACAAGACGATTGAAGATTACGGAAATACAAAATTCTACTGCTTTGATGATTTAGGGGTGGAACCTCCCGGAAGGTTCTACGGAAAAGATTGTAATGTAATGGGGGAAGTTCTTTTATCGCGCCATGAACTTTTTCTACAAACAAAGCAGAAAATTAAAACCCATGCCACGACAAACCTGAACGCTGAAGAGCTGGAGGATCGTTACGGAAACCGCGTTCGCAGCCGAATGCGCGAGTTATTCAATCTTATAGCTTTTGATGAAAATGCAGGGGATAAAAGAAAATAAAAATGAAGTATCTAGAGTATAAGTTTGACCAACTATTCACACAGCATATCACCGGAAATATCCTATTTTTTGATTCCCGATAGATGCTTAAAAATCTCTAACACAAAAGCTTTTACAACATTCCCAATACTCCTAATTACCTTTAAAAATGCTTCTTTCATTATTCCGATTTTGAATGATTAATTATTCCTGATAAAATAGCCAATGCTATTGCTGTAATACCTGATGATCTCGAAAAATGCACTGCCTCAACCGGATTATTTAGAAAGCCCACTTCAATTAGAATAGCCGGACAAAACCTAATCATTTCCCTGAGAACCTGAAATTTGGCCAACTTCATACCTCTGTTTGCAATTTTTATATTAAGAGTAGACTCTCTTACAATCTCATTCCCAAGAGCGATTGAAGTTCTGGTATTATTGTCAACTATTGTAATTCCAGAATTGAAGGTGAAAATTTCCATTCCCCTGGCGACGCTATAAAAGGAATTGCAGTGCAAGGAAATAAATAGATCTCCCCTTAATGATTTTGCTAAGTTGATTCTTTCGGAAAGGGTTAAAAAACTATCATTATATCTTGTAAGATAAATATCATACTCATCTCCAAATATTGATTTATTGAGCCTGATCATTTCTTTTCCTATTGCCAGGACAACATCTTTTTCCTGGATTCCATTTATTCCGATGGCACCAGGGTCTTTGCCTCCATGACCAACATCGACAATAATTCTTTTTTGATATTCTTTTGCCTGCCCAAAAATGACACACATTTTCAGGAGCAAAACCAGAAAAATGACGTTTTTCAGCCTCATGAGCATTTAAGATTTTCAGGTTGTTAAAAATTTTCCTGGTGATTTCAATTCAATTTGACATCATTTAATATCAAACTAACCTATTGAAAATCAAATATTATTTTCTATTTATTATGCTGATTTTCAACGTA
The DNA here is from genome assembly GCF_049680855.1 of Salinimicrobium maris. Lineage (NCBI taxonomy): Bacteria > Pseudomonadati > Bacteroidota > Flavobacteriia > Flavobacteriales > Flavobacteriaceae > Salinimicrobium > Salinimicrobium maris. Next base: position 855,756 of record NZ_JBMPGS010000002.1, read on the forward strand.
TTATATTGAAATATATGTATTTTTTCTATAACAAAAACAATACAAAACTTAAAACTGTGCGTTATGAAAAAATCAATCTATCCAACACTTTTTTTGTCCCTGATTTCTTTCCCGCTTTTTGCACAAATCGGGGGAATTGAAAATTCGGTTAATGATATTGCCGATACTATCCGGACCATCTTCCCCATCCTCCTTGGAGTGATTTTTCTTGTTGGTTTCCTGTTTAACGCAGGCCATTTCTTTGGGGAAAATGCAGACCTTAAAAAGGGGATTACCCGGGTGCTCGTCTTTGTCCTTATCGCAGGAGCAGTAGTTGGCATCTTCACTTACTTGATTTCAATCGTGGTCTAATGAAACAATTTGAAGTCTATAGAAACATTAGGAAAGGGGCTGTCATTTTTGGGCTTCCCATCTCCTCCTTTGCTTTAATGATGATTTGCGTAGTAGCTTCATTACTGGTCATCATTTTCTCTTTTAGCTTCTGGATCATCATTGGTGCTTTGATCTTCAATTGTATCTTTTATTTAGTACTAATCAAAATAACCAGAACATCACAGCTCTTTCAGGTGTCGGTAAGATTTCCAGAAATCATCAGCAACAGAAGAAATTCAAATTTTAATTATGAACAAGATTAATCTTACGGACTTTACGCCCATAATCGATATTCAGGACAATATCATTTTTGCCAATAATGGTAACGTGATTCTTTGCTATGAGGGGATGTTACCTGAAATCTATTCTTTATCCGAAAAGGATTTAGAAGATATTCATGGAGTTTGGTTCCAGGCTCTAAAATCTTTGCCTACAGGCATTGTTGTACACAAACAGGATGTTTATTTAAAAAAATCTTATTCTGCGGAGTTATTGCCAAATACTACCTTTTTAGAAAAGGCAACACACGATCATTTTAAAGGCAGGGAATTTATGGAACATCGCTGCTATCTGTTTTTTATCCTCACCAAAAACAAAACATTAAATAACCCGAAGTATGTCAATCCATTTCGAAAGGTCTCTAAAGGAATGTGGCAAGAAATGGATGATAATCTAAATAGTTTCATCAGCTCTGTCAGCGATTCCATTTCCTTCATCAATAATAGCCGAAAGATGTCTTTTGTTCCCCTTGATGAAGTGGAAATTCAAGCTTTGACCAATAGCTTCTTTAATGGATTTCAGGAAGGTTTTGATACAGATATGCTACTGAAGAAATCCAATATTCAGGTTGGCGATAATTTTTTTGATGTCCTTGCTATCAACAGCGAACGCTGTTTTGGCGAAACTGTTCAGAGCAGTAAGGTCAACGAAAGGTTTACTTCGGATGACTTTGTATTCCACCAGGGTTTTATTGACGGCCTCGGCTTAACCCTTAATGAAAATCATATGGTGAACCAGATTCTCTACCTCGATGATAAACAAAAATGGCGGAAGCTTCTTGATAATAAAATTGAAGAACTTCATAAGAGTTCAAATTTCGGATCTCAGAACAAGGTGGTGCTGGGTAAAATTCAGCATATCCTTGACCAGATTAATGCGGATGATACCTCAAGGATTATCCGTGGCCACCTCAATGTCATCTATTGGGCTAAGGAAACCGGAGAGCTGGCCCAGATAGCTTCGAAGGTAAAGACTGAATTTAAGGAGCTGGATATTACGCCGTACTACCCGAGGGGAGAGGAACGAAAAAACTATGTCCTAAATAGCTACTGTTGTTTTTCTTCCAATTTTTCCAATGCAGATTTATATGTGACCGATTTAAAACATGCGCTTTGCCTGCTGATCAATAACACAAATTACAAATCTGATCCCACAGGAATCATCTTCAATGATCGTGAACACAACATCCCAGTGCTAAAGGATGTATGGGACGAAATAAAGAAGCGGATTAAAGCACGAAACTTTGCCATTTTTGCCCCTACAGGGGAAGGAAAATCTTTTCTGGCCAATAATATTCTGCGGCAGTACTTTGAGAGCGGAGTTCGCCTTGTAATTATTGATCTTGGTGGATCTTATACAAAGTTCGCAAAGTTATATCCGGAGAAATATATAGTGTTGAGATATGAGAGTGGAAAAAATCTAGGCATCAATCCGTTCTATATCAGTAATCCAAAGGATATCACGCCTGAACGTCTGGAAGATTTGTCAATGTTCCTGTTTGAACTGTTTGGTTCCGATTTGAAAGTAACCAAGGCCCAGTCTGTTTCAATCAAAAAAATATTGCGCTATTACTACTCCAACGTTCCCGAAAAACATTCCCTGGATAGTTTTTATAGGTTCATAGAAACCAATCAAAAAGATCTACTTCCAAAACTCAAGATCCATCCTGATTATTTCAACATAGTCAACTTTCTACACGTGATGTCCGAATATGTCAGGGACGGCCTGTACAGCTTTCTTTTTGAAATTAGCGAGGATCAGACCTATAAAATTGAAGACAAACGATTGATTGTATTTGAGCTTGATGAAGTAAAGGACAATAAGGAAGTTCTTTCGGTAATGCTTAAGCTTATCAAATCTGCTATCCAGCGGACCATTTGGAAAAACCCTGCGGAGAAAGGAATTATTCTATTTGATGAATTTGCCAAGCAATTAAAATTTGAAAACGTACTGGAGAGTGTAGAGTTCTACTATCAAGCAATTCGGAAACAGAACGGGGCAATCGGTATCATTTTACAATCTATTAACCAGTTGCCAAACAATTCCACCTCGGCAAGCATTCTGGAGAACACCCAGGTTATTTACAGCCTGCACAATGAAAAGGGATATAAGGAGCTGGCCACGCGGTTAAACCTTTCCAGTCATGACCTTAACCAGTTAAAATCTATCAGGAACAATCTTTCCGGAGAGCGCAAGTACACCGAAATGTTTATCAAGATTGGAAAGGAAAGCAATGTTTTTCGTCTGGAAGTGCCAAGGGAGGTATATGCAGCTTATTTAACTGATGGATTTGAAAATGAAGAAATAATGAGGCTCTACCGGGAACATCATGATATGGAAAAGGCCATTAGGCTATATACGACAGAAAATCGGCTAACTATAAAAATTTAAAAACATGAAAAATTTACTTTTAACCCTAAGTTTGATACTATTCATAAATGCCAGTTCCGCCGGTCAGGGAATGCCGGTGTACGATAACACGAACTTTATCAGCCTGGTGAAGTCACTAGTTGAATCTGCCAAGCAAACCGCTCAACTCTTAAAAACTGCGGAATTTCTAAAACAGCAGAAAGAAAATCTTGAAAAGGTGAATTCTGTGGTGAAGCAACTGAAGGCAGTTCATGAAATAGGCCGAAACAATCAACGTCTTATTGGGGTAATGCAAAACGATCTAAGAGAAATCCTGGACTCGCCCTATATCAGACCGGAAGAAGTTATACGGATATCGGAATCTTTTAATGCCATTGTAGATAATTCTTTGGAAACAATGGATTTCATAGATGAAATCTTGTCCAGTGATTATCTAAAAATGAGTGACGGGGAGCGTACAGAAATGCTTCAGGAAAAGGAAATTCAGTCCAGGGAAATGGTTATGGAGATCAATATGAAAACCAACCGCTATCGGAATATCATTTCTTTCAGAAAGATGCAGGATAAGATCAACAATCGTGAAACAAATTTTTAGAGATGAGTGTTATCATTCTTTTAGGAATTGGACTGGAATATGTAGATACTGTTTTCCAGACCATACAGAACAGTGAATTTTCACAGTACACCATAGTGGGAATGAAAACGCTGGCTGTGCTCTTTTTTCTTGTGAACATTCTTAAGAAATACAATGAAGGCATTGCCGATAAAGAAGGCTATACTTGGGGACTAAGCCCGGGGGAACTTGCAAAGAATTTTGCAGTTGTGCTACTGGTAATTTTCTCCACACAAATTTTAGGATTTTTTGATGAAATTTTAGTGGCCATTGAAGATCGCTATCGGGATACGGCTCCTGCCTTGCTACCCTTGCAAATGCAGGACATCCCCATTGAAGAAGATGTAAGCATAGTGGATGCTGCAAGAAAGGCCATGTCTTTGTTGTACGAATTTTTATTAACTCCCTTGTATGGCTTTAAAATGATAGCTTTTATTCTAAGTCTTCTACTATGGATTTTGGACCTGTTCATCTATCCATTGTTCCTGGCTGAACGTTATTTTTTATTAGGGTTAATGCAGGCTTTTTTCCCTCTGGTCATTAGCCTGGCCGTGTTCGAGAAGTTTCGTTCCCTGGCGTATAACTTCTTCAAGTTGTATGCCGCAGTCTATATGCTCGTTCCGGCATTTTTCCTGGTAAACGTTTTTATTAATGCCATATACACGGAAATTAATACCAATTTTTGGACGAACCTTTTCGGTACTGACGTGGGTAGTGATTTTTTTGCCCCGGTAGTTGAACTGGGATCCATCGGGTTTATCTTTTTCCTGAAGTTTAAACTTTACAGGCGGGCAACTTCTTTTACACTAAGACTTTTTACATCATGAAAACACCTTATCAAAATATATATTCCGTGTTAAAGTTAAACAGGTTTGTAGTTATTGCTGTAGTTATTTGCGCATTCTCTTCGAGCATCTTTTCGGGATGGATAGCATTTTCAATCAATAAAAAAGCACTAAATAGTGCCTTTGCGGTTAATACAAACGGAGAGGTAATCCCGTTAAAACTGGTTTCCCAAAAAGAAAACTTCAAGGTGGAAGCACTGGCACATTTGGCGTTATTTCACAATTACTTCTATAACATCGATGCCAGCAATTATGAGAAAAATCTTGAAAAAGCACTTTGGCTGGGAAATAGCTCTGTCGATAATCTATACCGTCAGAAGAAAGCTGATGGTGTTTACAACAGATTAATTCAATATTCACTGGTTCAAAAGGTACTTAGTGTTAACTCTGAACTGGAGGAACAAGAAGAAAAGTACAGCTTTAAAACCACAACAATTTTTGAGATCAACCGCGGATCTGTAATTGACACTTATGAGCTGGTTTCCACAGGAAACCTGATCACTGTAGATCGAAATTTCCCAAACAACCCACACGGGTTGCTTATCACAAACTACTTTGAAAACACTTTAAAGAAACTAGATAATGAAAATTAAGAAGAATAAAATAGTGTTTGGGACTGTAATCGCAGTAATATTCATATTTCTAATTTCCTATTCGCTTATGATTCTTGGCGATGACAAAAGTGAAAGCCAAAATTTGAAACAAACCTTGGTGCCTGAACTAGAACAGGAATCGAAGGAATACGATTCCAAACTAGATGCCATAAATGATTTGAGGGAAGTGCGGGAAACCAACGCTCCCAGTATCTACGATGAGAAGCTGATAGATTCCCTGGGTTTTTATGACACAGATTTAACCGAAAAGGAAAAGGAAAGGATTGTTGACAGTATCTATGAATCCGGACGTATAAAATATTCAGAAAGAATACACCAGGAATTCAGTCCAGAACAAAAATTAGATACCCCCACTCCTCGAGTGGCAAGTGAGGAGACAGAGCAAGAGCAGAAAATCGAGGCCAAAGAGATGGGATTGGAGCATCAACTGTTCTTTGCCTCCTCCCCTACTTCAGATAGTAAGCTTATTGCTGCGGATATCCCTTCGGTTGTATATGCTGTGGTGGATGGAAACCAGGTCGTAAAAGCCAATTCCAGACTCCGGATGCGCTTGACATCCACTGCAAAGATCAATGATCAATGGATTCCCAAAAATACTGTTGTCTATGGTTTTATTAGTTTTCAGCCGAACAGGACACTGGTCGAAGTTGAAAATATAGACCATCATCCGGTAAACCTGAAGGCGTTCGACCTCCAGGATGGCAGCGAAGGTATTTACGTGGAAAACAGTTTCCGCGCCGAGGCAACCAGTGAAGTCCTGGATGATATTATTCAGGAAATAAACATTCCAAGTGTGCCACAAATTAGTGGAATAACCAAGGTACTTAGGCGCAACAACCGGAACGTAAAAGTAACCGTACTCAATGATTACAAACTCATTTTAAAACCAGGTTTATGAAAACAAATGTATTATTTCTATTGTTCCTCACCGCTTGTGCATTTCACCCCAGTTTGGCACAAGAAAGAAAAATCCTCGACACCATTTTTGCAAATGACCAAAAGAATGTGGCTCTGTTCTTTCCGAAACCTATAAGGCAGGGAATAACAGGTTCTGACAATTTTGTTTTTACATATAACCGGGAAGCGGAACAGCATTTTGGACTCTTACAGGCCAAACCCGGAAAAGAAAGTAATCTTCTGGTAATCAACTCAAACGGCTCTATTTTTTCTTATATTTTAAAATATAAGGAACACCTTGATCAGCTGAATTATTTTGTTTTAAAATCTGACACCATAGGCAATGAAAAACCTGAGGTCATCGGTGAATCGCGGGTAAACAAGGAAGAGCCTAAAGAAAGCGACAAAACCTACTACTACGACAAACTTTGCTCCTTTCTGGTTGAACGCAAACAGAAAATAGGGGGGCTAAAAAAACGGAATCAGGATATCGTCTTAACTGTTGAAAATATTGTATTTGATAAAGAAGAACTGTATTTCGTTATCCATATAGAAAATAAATCATCCCTGGATTATGATTTAAATTTTCTGAATGTGGGAATTGAGACTAGGCAAAAAGGTAAAAAGAAATCTTCTCAGACCAATTATCAAGAACCAATATTTACATATGGTCTGCCCACTAGAGTCAAAGAAGGTGAAACAGAAAAACTGGTGTACGTGCTACCAAAATTTTCTTTGGGAGATGACCGTAGGGTAGTACTGGAACTGAATGAAAAAAATGGCGGGAGAAATATTAAATTAAAAGTACCACATAAACATATCAATAATCCTAATTAAAAAGCGTCATGAAAAGAATCCTCCTTTATTCTGTCATTCTAGCTTTGGTAGGTTGTAATGAAAAGAAAATGGCCCACACAGAGACCGCTAAAATTGTTGCAGAAAGTTTCTACTACAAGGACAATGCTACCCTGAAAAAACATACCACCACCGAAAGTTATGCCATTTTATCAAGCCTCCAGGATTTATTTGCTGAAGATGAAAAATCCGAAATTAACTTTGAAGTCATTGAGGATACCATTAATAGTGACGTAGCCTGGGTGCGCTATTCTACTTCGTTCGAAGAAAAACCGAGTATTTTCAAGTTAGTTAAAGAAGATGGGCAGTGGAAGGTAACAGAGCAGAAACCGCGGGAGGAAGAACCATTTTAATTTAACATTTTGCTATCCGATTTTCGAGTGCTGTGATTTTAAATTACATTAGTGGCCCTAAATGATAGAAACCCTCCACTTTATGGAATTAGAAATCCGACAAATTGCCATACATTATTTAGAAAAAGAAGCTAAAAAAACGATGGCTGATATTGATTACTCCGACCAGCCGTTGGAAAAAAATGAATTTGCTTTAAATCTTATTGAACAAGTCCATAAGGCAGTAAATATCAGTCCAAGCTTAAAAAATGCATCCTTTAAAGAAGATGAAGAAAATAAATTTACCCTTACACTAAAGGATTATATAGAAAATCCATCAGATGATAATTTTTCCTCATTTACACATTCTTTAGATATATTGAGAGAAAAGGTTGCCAAAGAACCTTTTGCGGTAGGGGGATATTATCTCTTCGCGGATTATACTATTCAAAAAGTCAGATATCTTTCAGTAATACTGCTTAGAAAAAAATCCGGGATAAACATTATTAAAAAGGAAGGGGCTTACGTTTTAGATAGTACTGAAAACATAAATATTGAGAAAATAGCGATGGGAGTGAGGCTTAACTTCAGTATCTACAATTCCCAATCAGATGATCGCAATTATTTAGCTTTAATAACCACTCAACAAGACGGGGAAGTGTCAGGTTATTTTAAAGATTGGGTACTTGCAGCAGGCTTAATTAAGAATTCTGTAAATACTGAAAACATGATTAAGCTAATTAAAACAATTCCTTTACCAGTGGACGAAGAGGGCAAAGAACTTTTTAGTCGCGGAGAATTCAATAAAGCTATATTTGAGCAGGTAAACAATAGAAAAGATAAGCGTGTTAATTTATTTGAACTAGGGGCTACTTTCTATGGCGAAGAAAACAGAAATTCTCTTCGAGATTTTGCCGATTCTAACGGGATAACTATAGATTCTGAATTCAAAAGAGACGCACCGAAATGGAAATCGTTGATTTCCATAAAGGCATCAGTTCCAGGAATTAATATAAATGTTGACTTTGATCAATTTGGGCAACATGGAGTGCAAATCAAAAATGGTAAGGTGATTATAAATTCCGAAGAACTGGCTAACTCTATGCAGGAGCAATATGATCAATACTAAGACCGGAAATAAAAATATTGATACATTTTTAGAATGTTATAATAAGAACCTTAAATCTGGTTCACCTAGATATGATGGTAGTAGATTGATACTAAATATTAAGTCTGATTTTCAGGAAGCAAAATCAAATATTGAAAATGTTTTTTATGAGGTGAACACGCTGGTGGCAGGTTCAATTGAAATTAAGTTATCTTCTTGTAAAATTACCAATGTCAGCTTTTTTTTTGGCACGAATGATTTTTTTCAAAAATATGACCGCATAAAAAAGAACTTCATTCTTCAAAATATAATTATATTAAATAGTAGCGGACATCATATCCTGAAGAAAGAATATGACACCTATGACGAAGGCAATGCTGTCATTTACAATATTCATGAGTATCATCAAATTTTAGACTACTTCTTACGTACCCCGGAATTTACTCCATATAAGAGCGATACAGATAATCAATTTACCCTGATAAGTAAAACCCACGGCGTATTTAATGTAGGGTACAACTTGCCTGATGTTACTTTCTTTCAGAACGTGAATCTAAACGGCTTATTCAGCCGATTCCAAGAACAATTTGAAAAGAAAGAATTTATACAATTTTTTAAGGAGATTGTAATAGCAGGAGTACATAATACTCCTGAAGAAAATCGATATAATGAAATTATCAGAGAACATAATAGTCTTCTGAATCTCGCTAAAAGAGATTATGAAACCTACGTCTCAAATTTTGCTTTTGATAAAATCAAATCAGAATTTAAAGAAGAGAGAGGGAAATATTTTGAAACTATCGATCGAAATATAGATTCGATTGGTAAGCAAGTAATATCATTCCCTCTTACGTTTGGGGCGACCGTATTCGCAAGTTATAAGGTAAAGGATCAACCTGAATTTCTAATTCTCATACTTGCGGCATATTTACTCTATACGATTATAGCTTTTCTAATCCTAAGAATGACCGCTTATAATGTAAAATGCCTTCGTAAAGACGTTAACGACGAAGAACTAACGATTCAAAAATCTTATGGAGTAATTTATGAGGGGTTCAAATCAGATTTTAAAAAAATCAAGCATAAAATATTAAACCTTCGGTTTATCATTGGTGTGTTATACTTTGTACTCATAATGTTATTACTCCTTTTTACAATTTTCACTTTTTATTATATCGATATAGATTATTTATCCTATTTAATGGAATGAGATCGGTCAATTTAAGCACAGTCAAACTACAATTTAAAGACTCGTTTACACCGCTCTATTTTTCTTAAAATTTTCCACTTGTTCAAAGATTTCCTCACAAATCTTATCTCGTTCTACCGGTGGATAACCATGTTGATCAGGCAATAAAATAAGTCCGAATTTAGGGCCTATTCCATGTCTTTTCTTTTGCTCCAGTCCGGGAATTTTGGAAGAAGGAACCTTTGGGCAAGTCTTCATTTACCAAAAATAGACTTTGCTTCAGAATAAATTCTATCAAAATTCTCCTTTAGTTCAGCCTGCGAAAATATTCTATATTTCTCAGGAAGCTGTCTTGAAATATTAGGAAGTTTGAACTGGACCTTTTTATCCTCCCCATCCGCATAGGTAATAAACTCTCCCTGCTTTAAACGAAAAAAGGCATCTGCCCTTATTTTAGGAATTTCCCGTTCCCCGGTAGTAATACGGGTATCAAAATCAAGGCTGTATCCTCGGTTGATACTGGTAGTTTCTTTTTTCACTATTTCGAAGAAGCGTTCATAATATTTAGCCGTGTCTGGATCATTCACCTTCCCGAAAAATTGATAGGAAAGGTTACTTAAAATCGCTTTACTCGCTTTATCACCATACATCATATCGTTTTGAATCTTGTCCTGCATTACGTAAATGGTCGCTATATCGTAACTTCTCAAGGTAGCCGGAATGCGATGCATATTTAATAACCGAATGGTTGGTGCTTCTTCCATCAACAAGAAAGACGGCTTAGAATTGCGCACACTCATTTGTTTAATAACCATATGGATAATCGCGGCAATAACAGGAGAATAGGAGGTTTCAAATTTAGGATTGTTCACGACTGAGATCACAGCAGGATTTTCCGGATTATTGATATTTAATGGCACTTCATCTGCAGACAGGGCCATAAAAATATTTTGAGTGCTTATGCGTTTCAGAGCATTGGCCAGAGTACTTTTCACTCCAGCAGTCTGTCTTTCAGAATCTTTGCCGCTAATAAACGCATCTGCCATTGCCCTGGATGTCGTGTTGGTCTCTAAAAATTTTATCAGACTATCGGTATCCAAAAATTGGTAAATAGCGATTAAATGGGGTAAAGTGCAAAAGTTAGGATAGGATGTTTTCAGTTTCCAAATCAATCCACCAATCAATCCTTCTGCTGCATCATTAAAAAATTTAGAGGTTCCTGTAGTTCCCGATTCCCGCTGTTCCAGAAGATTTTCAATAAGTACTCTCGAAATCTCATTCACACTCTCTTCGTTTTCAAGATACCGGGGTGCAATGGGATTGACCCTATGAATAATTTTGTCAAAGGAGATAATATGAAAAGGAATATCCGGATTTTTAAATAGCGGGTAGGCTATTTCGGTAAGTTCAAAATCTTTGTAGTCGTGAATAACCCCACAGAAGTTATGTTCCTGGAAATGTTTTAAAAATCCATAAACTACGCTTTCAGTCTTTCCACTTCCAGCAGATCCGATGATAGATGCTCCCCGTTTAATGTTTTCAATTCTAAAAGTTTTTTTATCTGTTTTAAAGGTTACCCGATATTTTTCAGAGATGGTTTGCATTAAATCCGGTTTATGCAGAAAAACGTAAAATACCGTATTGACCAACAATAAAGGACAGCCTAAATAAAGTAATGCTTTTATCGCATTATGAGGATAAAACGTAAAGGCTAGTATTCCAAAGAGCAGCATGATGTTTATCAAAAAGGCATATTTTGATAACCGATACAGTGCGTAAAATACTGAAATTGTCAAAACGATCATTAAAAGTATGTGTAGTGGATTAGCTAGTTGCATTAGACTTTTCCCTTTAGATACCTATTGAACTTGATTTTATAGCGATGTCCACACCACGTCTTAAGCGATTAAATACTTTCATTGCCAGTTGTGCCTGTGTAACCGGAATACTTGGTAACATTGGAACATCACTTTCTTTCATTATTCTAAAGGCAATCGCTCTTTCACTGGTCGGCAATTTCATAAGCGAAGCAAAATAGATTTCAGGATTTCTGATAAAATCCTTGCGAGCCTGATAGGTTTCGGCAAAGTTTCTTTGGTAGCCAAAAGTTCTGTCAAAGGTCTTTTCTGCCCGGTCAAAAAACTTATCCCGGTCGAAGCCCCGTTTTATGTTCTTACCGTGCATCTCGACTTCCGAGGCCTTATGTTTGCTCCCGGGTGAAAGGCTAAAGGTATTGGATACGTCTTTTCTGCTTACGATGATATGGATATGGCTTTGATTTCCTGCCTTTGGCATCCCCTGGACAATTCGCTTCCCGTCTTGTTGCTGCGGAGCCTCCTTTTCCAATCGGTCAATTTTATTCTGCAATAGTTTAATATTGCCTTCAGCTCGCCCCTCTTTAACGTTTCTGATTTCAGTTTTGAGCTGCAATATTTTGGTAGCAAAGGGTTGGTTTTCCCTAATCTGCCAATCCGTTCCCTTAAAAGTTCGTTGGTGTTCTATTTTGGCGTAATATTTTATATCATCGATGTTAATCGGTCTTCCGTTGATTTCCCGATTGAAGGATGCCACATAGTCCTTCATCAGTTCACGGGTGTATCTCTTTAGATCCTCGCTGTTATTCTGTAACCGGTTCAGTTCATATTTGGAAGGACTGACCGTAATCGAATAGAATTTCGGCTCGGTCTTTTTAAGCTTGGCACCATTTCCATCAATTTCCTTTACAACTTCATCCGCTGATATTCCCTCATCATATTGATTGAAAAAATGTTCCATAGCTCCCTGTTCCAAGCCCTGGTTTTCTTTCTCCAGATAGCCCACAAAATCCGCTGAACTTTGTGAGTAATTGTTCCCTAATTTTTGGGGTGTGATGGTGATGTACATAGCTCAAAAATTAGAGTTCGCTGTTGTCGTTTAGCTTTTCCCGAAAACCTACTTCATTCTTTTCTTGAAGGATTTTCTTTTCCAGAATCAAGGGCTTCTTTTTGGGTTCCTCGGTTTGGAAAAGAGATTCCAACATTGCGACGGTGGGTTTGGTCTGGCTCTTTTCCATATCCCTCATAATGGCAATCACCGCATTGATTCGCTTCTTGATTGAAGCTTCGATTGTCCTTCCTGTAGGCCCTAGTTTTTCCTTTGGGGAAATTTCGTTGTAGAAGAAAAAATCGAGCATTGTTGCCATTGCTTCGGTGTGCGATTTGAAGTGTGTTCGTGAAAATTCCTGAAAACGTTTTGCCGTTTCCTTTTTGAACCTGATGCCGATAAATGAGTCCATAATTCGACGATTTGTCGCAAATCCTTCCCTAAAAATGGGCATTCACAGGGCATTTGTCGCAAAGTGTAGAAAGTCGGGAATTTATATTTTTTACAATACGCTGAATATGAGCGTACTAAAAACAGAAAGGAGTGCTTAACATCGCATCGCGTGTTACCCTCTTGCTACTCCTTTTCGTTCGCCACAGGCGAACAAAAATTCCGTACAATTTGGTCAAAAGCCAATTGCCAGTTCCAGGGAAACAATTTCCTGTTATGTATTTTTTGATGGGTACGGTTATCGGCGAAAGTCAAAAAATGGATAACCCTACGTAAAAATAAACGCTGAATTTCAGCGAGATAAATATACTGATTTTTCTTCACTTGAAATTATTTGAACGGAAAAACACCTCCAAAAATTTAGAGGTGCTTTACTGCAAATTTCAGAAAATCAGATGTTGAATATCACAGGATAGAAGTACAATTTTGTAGTGCTTCCCTTCGACTTCACTCAGGACAGGCTTCCTCTACCATCATCTCAAAACAGGTATAATTTTCTCTAAGGTACTTGCTCATATCATCCCCTAATTTTCGTTTCACATCCTTTTTGGAATTCTCCAAAAGTCGGTTTTGGGCTTCTTCGGTCAGGTCTGAAAAATTAAGATAAATCATAAGCTTTGCATTTAAAGCATTCCTTCATCTGCAAAACTGAAATAATTTCCATCAGGTGTCAGGATCAAATGGTCCAATACCTTTATATCAAATAATTCCCCTGCCTTCTTAATTTTTTGGGTCAGGCGTTTATCCGGTTCACTCGGTCTCAAGGTACCGCTCGGATGGTTGTGAGCAAGGATTACAGCCGTGGTAAGGCTTTTGAGTACTACTGCAAATACGATCCTTAAGTCTACCAAGGTGCCGGTAATGCCTCCTGTGGATACCTGATAAATACCTTTTACTTTATTGGCATTGTTCAGCAACATTATTTTAAAGGTTTCGTGCAGTCCGATACTGTTTTTGTCCCATTGTCCGTAAAGGAGTTCGGCTGCATTTTGAGAGGAAGTTATTTTTGGAAGCTGATTTATTTTAAGGCTTCCACTATAACTTATTGCTATTTCGTTAACTTTGATTTCCATTATGATCTGATTTAGAAGGTGAATAATGAAAGAGGGCGAAACTTTCCACTGAGACGCCCTCTTTAGTTTAATTTACTCGGCTGAAGTATTGCCGTTCTTTACGCCTAACAAGAGGATCTCATTGGCTTCCACCTCGGTAACATAGCGTTTAATGCCGTCATTATTCTCGTAACTACGGGATTTCAATTTTCCGCTAATTCCAATTTCCTTACCCTTTCCTGCATACTTCTCAATGATTTCTGCAGTTTTTCCCCAGGCGACTACGGTATGCCATTCTGTATTTTGCACTTTTTCGCCCTTTTCGCTTTTGTAATACTCATTGGTGGCAAGTGAAAAACGGGCTACTTTTTTACCGTTTTCAAGGTTTGTAATGGTTGGTTCCTGACCAACATTTCCAATTAGCTGTACGTGATTTTTGATAGTACTCATAATAAAAGAATTAAAGATTAATTAATAGACTACCTGAACCCTTCAGGCAGTTTTCGTTTATATTTTTTTGAAGTGATTTACTTATTGTATCCTGAGCGTTTTCCTCTTTTTGTTTTTTTGGCCCCGCTTCCTTTTTGATGTTTTTGTACGATTTCATAATGTTCATTTTAGATTTACTTCCCGTAGTGCCGTCGCTGTTACCTTTTTTTGTTGCTTATACATTTTCAATATTTGGAATTGGTAAGGACTTATAAAAAGGAGGTACGACTGGCTTATGCAGTCCGTTCAACTTTCAAATGTTGGTATTTTGCTTACAAAAAAAGGGAAGGGACAGTGACGGCGCGGAAGTTGGTCTAAAGTCCTTATGTGAAGTACAAAAACATTGGAAGCGGGGCCAAATGCAAGGATGGATATCCGATTAAGCGGACTCCATTTCCGATTTTGTAGTGAGAATGTAGCATTTCGTTTCGGCGTAGCAGAACGATTAGCGAAATGGAAAGGAAAAATTGGGGATGGTGTCCAAGATATATTTAGGAAAGCTCTTTGCCCGAAATGCAGCTTTTCGCGAAATAGAGCGGCAATGTGCTGACGGGCTTATGAAAACGGCTTACCCTCCTGAAGTAGGATTTAAAGCCGACTTGACTTCAAAGATGTAGATTTTGAATGAAGTTAGCCGCTTTCCGCAATTTTCACAGAAAGAATTAACTTCAGAATCAAACCCTTAACCCCTTAAAAATAAAAAACCCCGAAATGTTACCTTCGGGATTCTATTCATTTTTGTGTTACAGGAAATGAGAATAGTGGTCTTGCAATTTGTTGTTATAAGGATGTAACTTCAGATAAAAAGCCAAACTGCTCTATTTTATCCAAAATTAGTATATTAATAAATGAAACGGGGCTCTGCATGTTATCCTACTGCTATTCTCCCCTTATTTTGGAATTACATAATCTTACTATTTGTTGTATTTAAAAAAGGCATTCATCTACCACATGTGGTAAAGTGATTTTTAATTTGGGTTCTGCTTCCATGGCCCTTTTTATGGCAAACATTGCACCTTCGTTTCGTGCCCAGGATCTTCTGGCAATTCCATTATTTACATCCCAATGCAACATAGATTTGAGACGTCTTTCCGACTCTTTGTCTCCCTGGAGAACCATACCGAATCCGCCGTTTATCACTTCTCCCCAGCCAACTCCGCCGCCGTTATGAATACTTACCCAGGTCGCACCTCTAAAGCTGTCACCTATAACATTCTGAATAGCCATGTCTGCGGTATAACGGGAGCCGTCGTAGATATTGGAGGTTTCTCTGTAAGGAGAATCTGTTCCCGAAACATCATGGTGATCCCGGCCCAAAATTATAGGTCCAATTTCCCCTTTTCCGATAGCCTTATTAAAAGCACGTGCTATCTCGATGCGGCCTTCGGCATCGGCATAAAGGATTCTGGCCTGTGAGCCTACTACCAGCCTATTGGCGCGCGCACCTTCTATCCATTTGATATTATCCTGCATTTGCTGCTGAATCTCCTGGGGCGCTTCTTGTTTTAACTGCTGAAGCACCTCTCGCGCAATTTCATCTGTTCGTTCTAAATCTTCTTCTTTTCCGGAAGCGCAAACCCAGCGGAAAGGTCCGAAGCCATAGTCAAAGCACACGGGTCCCATGATATCCTGTACGTAACTGGGGTAAGCGAATTCCTTATCGTCGCCGCCTGAAGTCCCGCTTATGAAATTTCCATCCTCATCCTTGAAAATCCTGGCTCCGGCTCGAGAGGCTTCCAGTAAAAAGGCGTTTCCGTAATCAAAGAAGTACGTGCCTTTCTTGGTATGGCGGTTGATAGCTTCAGTTTGCCTACGCAGGCTTTCCCTTACCTTATCCCTAAATCTTTCAGGATCTTTGCTCATCATCTCTTTCGATTCTTCCAGAGTTAATCCAGCGGGATAATAACCACCGGCCCACGGATTGTGAAGAGAGGTCTGGTCGCTTCCCAAATCGATATGTATGTCTGCCTCGTCAAATTTTTCCCAAACGTCTACTACATTTCCTAAATAGGCGAAGGAGATGGTTTTGCCTTCAGCTTTTGCGGCAGTAACTTTATTCACCAGCACGTCAAGGTCCTCAACAACTTCATCCACCCATCCCTGAGAATGACGAGTATGAACTGCTTTTGGATTTACCTCGGCACAAACAGTGATGCAGCCGGCAATGTTTCCGGCTTTGGGCTGAGCGCCGCTCATGCCTCCCAATCCCGAGGTAACAAATAGAGAACCCTCTCCTAAATTGTCATTTTTGATACCTCTGGTTTCGGCGATCTTTCTCAAGGCGTTGAGCACCGTGATCGTTGTGCCATGGACAATTCCCTGCGGACCAATGTACATATAGCTGCCGGCAGTCATCTGGCCATACTGGGTTACTCCCAGTGCATTGAATTTCTCCCAGTCATCCTGCTTTGAATAATTCGGGATCATCATACCATTGGTCACAACTACGCGGGGCGCATCTTTATGAGAAGGAAAAAGCCCCAGCGGGTGGCCGGAGTTCATGACAAGCGTCTGTTCTTCGGTCATTTCCGCCAGGTATTTCATCACGAGCCTGTACTGCGCCCAGTTCTGAAAAACTGCTCCGTTACCACCGTAAGTAATTAACTCATGCGGATGCTGGGCCACTTTAGGATCGAGGTTGTTTTGGATCATCAGCATAATAGCCTTTGCCTGCTCGCACTTTCCCGGATATTCAGAAATGGACCGCGCATACATCGCATAATCGGGACGCAGGCGGTACATATAGATCCTACCATAGGTCTCCAGCTCATGGCGAAATTCCGATATCAGTTCTTCGTGATGTTGTTTCTCAAAATACCTGAGTGCATTGCGCAGGGCGAGCTTCTTTTCTTCGGGACTTAATATATCTTTTCTTTTTGGAGCGTGATTTACTTTGGATTCATAAGGTTTTGCCGTAGGCAGCTCATTTGGAATACCTTCTAAAATTTTATCTTTGAAATTCATTTCTAAAGTGGTTAGTAATTGTTGTGGTTGATTTTTTCTTCCATCTTACCTATTGCTATCTCAGTAAGGAATTGCCGGGCAGCAGCAATATGCTTGTACATTATCTCATCTTTTTCCAGGATGGGGACCTGAGATCGAAAGCCTTCTAAAAAGGTTTCCAGTACTGGAGACGTTTTTTCCGGTTCTCTAAAATGAAGTGCCTGGGAAGCATTAAATAATTCAATCGCCAGAATATTCAGAACATTTCCAGTAATCTTTAAGAGTTTTGTCGCTGCATTGGCTCCCATACTGACGTGGTCTTCCTGCCCATTAGACGAAACAATTGAATCTATACTGGCAGGGGTAGCGTATTGCTTGTTCTGGCTTACCAGACTGGCGGCAGAATACTGTGTGATCATGAAACCACTGTTAAGACCGGGATCTTTCACTAAAAAAGCAGGAAGATCCCTTGTGCCAGAGATCAACTGGTAAGTTCTTCGTTCAGAAATATTTCCTAATTCTGCCATGGCAATTGCGAGATAATCTAGTGCCAGGGCCAAAGGTTGCCCGTGAAAATTCCCTCCCGAAATAATCTTGTCTGCTTTAACAAAAATGTTAGGATTATCGGTAACTGAATTCACCTCCGTAAGAATCACCTTTTCCACAAAGGCTAAGGTGTCCTTACTGGCTCCATGGACTTGTGGAATACATCTAAAGGAATAAGGATCCTGCACATTGTTTTTCTTTTTTGAAGAAATTTCACTTCCTTTCAAAACATTCCTAATTCTTTGTGCAGTCCTAATCTGTCCGGCATGCGGCCGGATCTCATGCACCAGCGAGTCAAAAGGTGACATATTACAGTAAAAAGAATCTACTGAGGTAGCGCCAATAACATCTGCCAAAAAGCATAATCTGTGGGACTCTAATAGAGCATAAATTCCATGTGCCGCCATGAATTGAGTCCCATTGAGGAGAGCCAGCCCTTCTTTGGCCTGCAAAGTGAGTCTCTTCCAGCCCAATTGATCAAGCACCTCTAGTGCCTTTCTCCTTCTCCCTTTGTAGTAAACCTCTCCCTCGCCCAGTAAAGGCAGAGAAAGATGAGCTAAAGGTGCCAGGTCACCCGAGGCTCCGAGAGATCCCTGTTCATAAACCACGGGAAGAACATCATTATTGTACATTTCAATTAGCCGCTCCACCGTTTTAAGTCTGACTCCGGAATTACCGTAACTAAGGGATTGAATCTTTAAAAACAACATTAGTTTTACAAGTAATTTATTAATTGCTTCCCCGGTACCACAAGCGTGGGACCTGACAAGGTTTTCCTGTAATTCTTCCAGTCGTGCTGAAGAGATAGGAACATTACACAAAGAACCGAAGCCAGTATTAATACCATAAATCGGCTCTTCATTATTTTTTAGGTGGTTTTCCAGGTATTCCCGGGATACAGTTATAAGACTTCTAGAACTTTCACTTAATCTAAGTTTTTTTTCTTTCTGAACGATTTCCCTAATCTGTTCCAGATCTAGAGAATCAGGCGATATAAAATGAATACACATTGCTTTATTTTTTCGAACGTCTCTTAAAAGGAAAGGAACAAACAAATTGTTTCCTGACTTACAATCCAGCTAATAAAAAAGGCTGTCTTTTGACAGCCTTTTTGGCTAATTCAATTCTATCCTTGAAAGAGTAGTAATGGATCCGCCAGGGGGATCCAGGTTAATAATAATTAAACACGAGCTTTCTTTTTCTTTTTCTTCTTAGGATTAATAATTTTCCTAATAGTGGGGGAAGATATGTACCAAAGCACAAATCCGCTCAATACGGTGATTAATCCCAGTAAAGAGAAGGCTCTCAGAACAAAGTTATTGAAGTCATCCCTGCCATCATAATCCATGGTGTGGGTCATCCAGAGGAAATCGAACCACCGCCAGTCCCTGTGTCTCAATGTCCTAAAAGTTCCATCAGCAATGGATACATATGCTCGAATATTTTCGGGAGTGTTATAAGAAATCACATATGCGGGCAGAGGGCCACTGCGATATTCATGGTGATCACCGGTTTCAGTTATCCTCTCCACATTTTCTACTTCCAAACCATCTATCATATTCTGGTCTGCTATAGATAGAGCTTCAGCTTCTGTTAAACCCATTTTCATTTCACCGGTACGGGCATTATGTAACATACTGTGATTGATCCAGTAGTAGGGATCTCCGGCGATCTCCTTCAGTTCGACAGAATGCACCTTCATTCCTGACGATTCCGATGGACTTAAAAGCCCTTCAAAACTCGAGTGATTCATTTCAGTCTTTCGATATTGATCTCCATGGATCTCGTCTATATCAGTCCAACTGAAGTATAATCCGCTCACGGTCCACATAATGAATTGTAGTCCTAGAAATATTCCCAAGTACCTATGGGCCTGTCTAATTTTTAAGGCTGTTTGTCTTCTTACCATTATTACATTGTTAAAGGAGATTAGAGGCTTTTTCTTAAGATCTCATCTCCTGAATTGAAAATTTATTTGTTTTAATATCCTTCTGTTTGATCCATTCCCGAAGCTTGTATTTCACTCGCAGGGATAGGACAGATTGTTCTGTTATCACTCGCCGGGATATCAAGATTGGCTGCATCTACTCCTGTATTCACATGTTCATCTACCGGACGAATAATGGCTTGTCCTCTGCGAATATAGTCGTATACGCCATGACCCTCCAAGGCCAGCTCCCTTCTCCTCTCTTCGGCAATTTTTTCTTTAAGAGCTTCCCCCGTTTCGGTTACACGATGGGAAGCAAAGTTGGTTGTTCTGTTTTCAATAAGTGTATTCAAATAGTTCAAAGCTTCAGATTCACCTCCGCCGGCACCGTGCGCAGCTGCTTCTGCTGCAATTAAATACATTTCGGACAACCTGAGAACAGGAATATTGTGAGCACTCAGCCCTCCGCCTTCGCTTCTGTTAGTATATTTTACAAAAGCCTGCTGTGTACCTTCCTTATCCTCCTCGAGGAGAGCGGCGCGCGGATCATTTTCATATGCCCCCAACAAATCCTCAAAGGTCTTAGTGGCAATAACATCTCCCTGCCCACCGTCTTTCACGTCAAACTGGGCTCCAAGACCATTACTCCCTAAAGAGTTCTGGCTGGTGATACTCAACTCAAATAATGATTCAGAATTATAGTCAGTGAAGACATAAGAATCTACACCCATAAGATTGGATTCTCCTCTGGCTGCAATTACTTGCTCAGCATAATTTAGAGCATTCTCCCAGTCTTGTTTGTATAAATAAACTCTGGCCAGTAAAGCTTTCACACCTGTTTTGGTAAGGTATTTAGTACTACCCTGCTCCCAGGTATTTTCCTCCAGGAGATCATGTGCCGTTTGGAGATCAAGAAGAATCTGGTCATAAGTTTCTCCCAGGGAGCTTCTTTCAACCACAACTTCTTCCGAGGAAAGTTTAAGAGGCAGGCCTTGTGAAGAAGCACCGGCCCTTATCCAGGGGTAGGCAAAAGTTCTGGCGAGGTCAAAATAGACCATTCCTCGAAGGCCTAAAGCCTCTCCAAGGATTTCCTGTTTTGCAGCAGCATTGCCTTCAGCTGCATCTATGTTGGCAATGATGAGATTGAGGTTGTTTATCGCTTTAAAAGACTGTCTCCAAAGCTCTTCACAGCTTCCACTATTGTTCGCGCTTTCTTCGTATTTATAAGCAATAGATTCGTAATCCCTTGGATTAAAAGTGGTTTTTACAAACCTGAAATCTGTTCCTTTAACAGCCGCTCTTTTATACAAAACCCTTCCCAGATATGTATTCCGGGAAACTTCATTGTAGGTACCGATTAGTAATTTATCCAGCTTTTCTACAGAATTAAGGACCAGATTTTCAGAAATAACATGGTCTGGTGTTTGGGTGAGTACATCCTCGCTACATCCCTGAAGGGATAGTATACCTAGGATCACTAATGTGTTTTTTAATATTTTCATTTTCTTGCTTTTTAGTCTAAAATTGTAATTGAAGTCCCAGCATTAAGGTTCTTGCTGTTGGTACCTGGAAGAAATTCACTCCATCGACAACTGCCTCGGGATCATATCCGTCAAGTTCTGTCAACAGCAGTAAGTTGTCCCCCTGCACATAAACAGATCCGCCTTTTATAGTATTCCACATTGCCGGGAGCCTATAACTCAGCTTCACGTTCTTTAACTTCAAGTAATCTGAATCATAGAGGTGCCTTGTGGACACATCATTGGAAAAAGTTGGATTTCCGTTGATCCTGATCGGCACAGTAGCATCTGTATTATTAGGATTCCAAGGACTTAACTGAGCCACCGTATTGGTGAACTGTGGAGCGTAACCGTCATCATCCCTTTTAAAGGCTGTTCGGTCATACACCTTTCCTCCCATTCCAAATGTGAATAAGAAATCGAGAGAAAAGTTCTTATAATTGAACTCGTTAAAGAAGCCTCCTTGTAAATCCTGCAGAGCATCCCCGAAAATACCAAAACCTGCACTCTGGGCATCTGTTGTAATTTCTCCGGTTCTTTCCCCGTTTTCCAGCACGTAATACTGGGCCATTCCTGTCTCAGGGTCTACTCCTGCATACTCTCTCAGGTAGAAAGAATAAATACTCTCTCCCTCTTTGATGATCAAAGGATCCTGCCCATATCTTGAACTATAAGTAGATACGATAGTATTTTTCAGTTTCGTGATCTCATTGTCAAGAATAGTGAGATTCGCACTGGTTCTCCAGGAGAAATTGTCATTAGTATAAGGTGTATAACCGATTTCAAATTCCCAACCCTTATTCACCATTTCTCCATAGTTCTGTAGTTGGGTCAGGAAACCTGTTGTAGAAGAAACTGGTACATTCAACAACAGATCTTCTGTCTTTTTATGAAAGTAATTCACAGAAAGATCAAATTCGCTGAAGAGGTTAAGATCTATTCCCAAATTAAAATTTTTACTTTGTTCCCAAGAAAGGTCTGGGTTTTGCAGTTGCCCGTAAGACAGACCTGATTCTCCTCCGTACCCTTTCCCGTCAGTTTCAAAAAATGCCAAAGCTGCGTAATACTGGGGAGGCAGATTCCCGTTTGTCCCGTAACTACCTCTAAACTTTAAATAATCCAAACCATCAACATCTAATAAGCTTTCTTCAGTTACGACCCAGGCGCCAGACACTGACCAAAAAGTTCCCCATCGGGCATCTTTTCCGAATCTTGAAGATCCGTCTCTTCTAAAACTGGACGAGAGATAATATTTTTGGTTATAGTTATAAGCCACCTGTGAGAAATAGGAGAGTAAAGAGTAATTTTCTGCATAACCAGTATGCGACCATAGAGCACCAATACTACTTGCCGACAGTAATTCACTGTCGAGAACGTCATAACCATATACATTGATAGAATTCATCTCAGAAACCTGCGACTCCTGACCGAGCAGAACGTCCAACCCATGGTTCCCATACATTTTATTATAGTTTAGAATGTTCGAAATAGTGTATTGGAAAACTTCACTTTTTACACGATTAAGAACTCCATTCCAGATGCCACCCCCTGCACCAAACTCTTTATTGTCATACAGGGTTTCATCTATTGCTTGCTGGTCTATTCCAAATGTGGTCTTGAAACTTAGGGGATCTATAATTTGAAATTCTGCAGAAGCATCTCCTCTGACACGGAATTCCTTATTTTCATACTCACCCACTTTTAGAACACCTATAGGATTTGCATTTTTTTCTATCTCATTCGGGAGGTTAGCAAATCCTCCATACCCCTCTGGATCATAAATGGGGGCAGCAGGGGGCAGCACTCTCGCCATGTACAACGGGTTCAGGCCTCCCGCATAAGTTCCGTCGATGTTAGCTGCATCCCTTTCAGATTTGGCCACAGAAAGATTAACTCCTAATGTAATCCAGTCCTTTGCCTGGTTCTCAAGATTTACACGACCTGAATATCGTTTCAACCCGGTCTCTATTATTGTCCCTGACTGATCGAGATAATTTCCTGAAACAAAAAAAGAAGTGTTTTCATTTCCGCCCCTGGCCGAGAGATTATATTTTCTCATGAAGCCGGTCTGGTAGATAGCATCCATCCAATCTGCGTTGGCGTTTGTAGTTCCGTAGATATTCTGGTAATCGCTTACAGCCTGACTCTGGTATGTACTATACAAGCTATTGTCGGCATACACTCTTTTGAATTCGGCATTCTCGTTATTCTGAATATATTGGTTTATTTGCCCTTCTATCCACAGATCTTTGAACTGCTCATTGTTGATCAGCTTTTCCTCGGTAAGATTCTCACTCCAACCGGTTTCTACTCCAAGAGCAATTTCAGTCTCCCCTCTTTTACCTTTCTTGGTAGTGATGATCACCACTCCATTAGCCGCCCTTGAACCATAAAGAGAAGAAGCTGCAGCATCCTTGAGAACCGTTATACTCTTAATATCTTCCGAATTGATAGTAGACAAAGGGTTATAACCCGTACTTCCGGTCATAAAATCACCCGCCCTCAAATTTGAATCAGTATTTATCACCACCCCGTCGAGAACGTACAGAGGCTGAGTTGAACCACTTATAGATCCAATCCCCCGAATTTGCACATTAGACTGACCTCCAGGCTGGCCTGAAGTAGAAATATTTACCCCTGAAACCTTTCCCTGTAAGGCCGTTTCAAAACTGGCAGTAGCCCCTCTAGTCACAGCTTCATTGGTGACTGTTTCTGCCGCTCCTGTAAAACTTCGTTTGTTGGCTGAACCATAAGCTACCACCATAACTTCATCGAGCGATTCGGCGCTTTTCACCATTTCTACGTTAATCACATTAGACGCACCAATGGTCTTGTTAACTATTTTCTTTCCGATATAGCTAAAGTTAAGAACATCTCCCACCTGTGCCGTTATTGAATATTCCCCGTCGAAGTTAGTTTGGGTTCCATTGGTTGTATTTTTCACCATCACATTCACTCCGGGAATAGGCATGCCATTCTCGTCGCTCACAGTTCCGGTAACTGTTTTTTCCTGGGCATAAGATAACTGCCCTACTAACCCTGCACACAGGGTTAGTATCAATAAAATTTTACTTTTCATAAAGTGAGTTGTTTTAAAATTGGATAATCTGAAATAAAGTTGGGAAGATATCAGCGCATACATTTAATGTACAGCCGAATCTCCATAAGCATCAGTGAATGATGCGCCTGTAAATCAGATGGTAAATACCTGGCAAAGGACTTGTATGTCGTAAACCAGTTGTGGAGGTTGATAAGGAGGATAATTGATTACCTCCGGAGATAACTCAGGTAGAAGATCAACTATAATGAAAGACAACGGAATAATAAATGTCTGCGGTATAAAGTCGAAAGAGGTAGAAGCAAAATTTAATTCATCTTGACCCTCAATTCGATCGGTTTCGTCTGAGCAACAAGCCTCTTTATCCATTTTCATATGGCCCATCATACTATCCACTCCACAGGAGTGTGTCTCGGATTTGCATTTTTTTACAGAAGAAAAAACAGCGTGTCCTACCAAACTCTTACCGCAAAAATGCTTCTCCACAGTGAAAGACATCGTGGAAAAGAGGACCAAAATGGCCATCAGAAAAGAAAAAGTATTTAAAAAAACTTTCTTCATGAATTCCAAATATAATAAAATGTTAATAGGAATTATTTTTTTAACATGAAATTCTGCTTTTTTCAATTAGAAAGAAAAGGAATTTAATTGTAGTCACAAGATGTTGCATTATTCTACACTCTTCTTATAGAATGACTAAAAAAAGAGAGGTCAACTTGTTCTAATATCAGTAACTTGGTTTGCTATTGCTACATTACCAACTCCTGCAAGGCTAATTTTGGGCTATAACTTCACCATTTCTTTTGGAGGAAGGAAAGATCTTTTATGGACTCTGTTGGGGACGGTTTAATTCTCCCTTTGGAGGGGATGGCACGACAGCTCGTGCTACAGCAATGCTGAAAGCATCTCCTTTCAGGAACATAGAATTTACCACTGTAATGGCATTACACTCATAATTTCCCATAAAGCGTGAATTTCACCTTCTCATATTAAATATTAGTTATATTCTTCACAAGATAATCTTCACCTATTCAAAAATTTATCACACTATCCAAAGCTTCATCAGCATCTCGATGAATGAAATTGGCCTGGTAATTCAAAGTAGTTTTTAGATTACTATGTCGATAGAGCTTTTGCAGCATCAAAGGATGTATTTTATCACCTGCAATATTCCCAAAGCTGTGTCTCGCAATGTGATTGGATAAATTTTTATCTATACCACATTCCTCTGCAATTCGTTTTAGATATTTATTGAGAAGTTTGGTGGCATTTTTTGTTTTTATATAAATTTCTTCAGCATCTTTAGGATGGACATTTTTTAGAAAAGGAAATACATAACCATTATAAAGTAACTTGTCCTTTCTGTAATAGCTTAATATTTTTTCGGCTTTATCAGGAATTTTTAAGCTCAACGCCTTTTCATTCTTATTCATTACATAATAAAGACGATTATCTTTAAAATCAGACCATTTCAGTTTAACCACATCAGAAATACGTATGCCTGCAAAATAGAAGGCAAAAAGCCAAACATTGTGAGTATGCCAAATTGAAGCACCTTCTTCAAATTTTAGAGCTTCTATTTTTTCAACCTCCTCTATAGTCAGACCGATTTTATTACCAGAACCAATACGAATTTTCTCTTTTTCCCCTGCAAAAGGATAATATTTTTGATCAATAATACCTTCTTTTATTGCTAGGTTAAAAAGTGTTCTAATAAAAATAAGCTGATTAGTAACAGTTCTGGTTGTTTGGTTTAAATAAGAAAGACAAAAAGTTTTATATTTATTTATAAATGCCTCATCAATTTCCTGAAATCGTAAAGTTGTACTTTTTTGGAAATAGTTCACTCCATCCATCCACATATATTCGGCCCTTTTTGCCCTACTTATACGCTCTCTACGCCGTTCTTTGATCTCTTTGATAACTGTAGATTTGTTTTTAGATTTTTTAAGATGTAAAAATTCTTCTAAATTATAGAGGATTGACAATTCGGATTTGGCTACAGAGAATGTCCCCCTTTCATATTTGTCCTTTATACGTTCAGCTGCTAATGCAAAAAAAGATTTTAAGCCTCCAGGACCTTTTAATTTTTGTTTGATTTGTTTGGGAGTAATACGATCTTTCGACTCAAAATAAATATCATTGACCTCGGTCAACTTTTTCATCAAAAAATTGTTCAATTTTCTATAATTGGGATGAGTTCTCTTAACTTTTCCAGCAGTTTTATCCCAGTCCTTTTCAAAAACATATTGTCCAAGCCAATGATAATTTGTTTTATAATTTTCACTAATCCTCAATGCAAGGGGAATTGTGCCATCCTTTCTTATCATGTTCTTCCGTAAAACAATCTTTACATTAGCCATAATGATCTGATTTAAAACTTAGTAAAGATAGTGAAATGTTTAGGCAGTTAGTACAGAATAAGTACAGAATAGTACAGAATAAGTACAGAATAATTTAATATTAATACCTTCTAATTAAGATCAGGTATTATATAAAGCACTGGGAATCAAATATTTTGCATGGTTTTAGTTGGAATTGCATAGATAAAACATCAAGTTCATAACCCGGAGGTCACGAGTTCAAATCTCGTTCTCGCTACTTTAAAAGGCTTTCAGGAAACTGGAAGCCTTTTTTATTTTTCCCCGAGTACAGATTAAGTACAGAATCTGATCTTATTTTCCAATATTTCATAGGAGTCAATTGGAATACGTTTTTAATACCACTATTTCACCAATTTATTTCTCAACATAAAAACCAACTTACCCACTCGGGCAGATTGCTTGCCAAAATACACCCGCAAGTAATAAAGATATATAGTATTACTAAAAATGGTATACAGCATTAAAAAATTAAATTTTGGACTTCCCAAAAAATTTAAGTTATCTGTAAAATTTTTCACTCAAACATAGCTTTAATTTTCTGTTCTAAATTAGTATCGCTAACCCTTAGAACTTCTTTTAGTAAATCCGTTGAAGTTGGTTTAGCATGTGGATAGTTATGTTTGGTTAAAAAAGATTGTAATGCAAAATTCAACCGCTCTTCTCCAAGTAATTCGCTCAATTCTACAAAAACAATAGCACCTTTAGAATAAGAAATAAAAGCATTATTTTTTGTAGCTTTTAATAAAGATAAATCTTCACTAAAGCCCTTTTCTGCGTCATAAATTTGCTTATGTACTGCCAAGCGTTCTAGCATCTTATCTTTACCGTACATTTTTTTATAAATCATCATTTCTGTATACATAGCCAAGCTTTCTGTAAGCATCGCATAGCCTTCACGATAATCGGGGTTAATCTGGTTTGTTCCCCACCAAAAATGCGCCACTTCATGCCCGGCCAGTTCATTGATAACGTCCTGATTATGATTATCAGCTATGTTTGCGTGAAAAGTCATGTGCTCTGTCATAAATATAACACCAGGATAAGCCGTTCCTGCAAAACCTTGTGTAAACGATGAAACCTCTGCAAATCGAATGGAAGAAAAAGGATAGGGTCCAAAGTATTTGGTACAATAGTCTAGAGAAAGTTTTGCATTTTCTATAAGATGGTCCACATTTTTTTCATGTAAAGGATGATATAAAACCTCAATAAAAATATCTTTGTAATCTACTCGTTTAACCTCATATTTAGCCGATGAAACGGCAAACCTAAAAGGTATGGAATCTGCTTGGTACTTATAGTACTGTCTATTGCCGTCTTGCCAATGTGTTTTTAATGCACCAGTACCAACAGCAATTTGATTTTTAACTGTTGAAATTTGCATGTCCAACGCAATAAAATCATCTATATTGGTCTTTTCAGCATCAAATGGTTTCATGGCTGTTGCTTCCCCCAATGCATGCTTGTTTCTAATAGTATTATCTAAAATCTCCTTGCTAGCATCATAACCAAATTGAGGAAAATAACGACTAATCCGCATGAAAGAACCATCTTTAATAATAGCATTAAAAGGATTATGACCGTTAACTGCACGCCATTCATAAGTCAATTCGAATACCAGTTTTGCCGTGTCCTGAGTTTGTACCGCCTGTTTTAATTGCAATTCTGAAATAGCATCATGTAGCTTTATAGTATCATTTTTATAAATAAATAAAAGCGATTGTACCTCAAAATCTTTAGGGACACTAATAAGTATAGAATCTAAAGCTTGCTTGTTTTGGTTTACCAACCAATAAGTTCCTTTTACATGGTATGCTTGTTCTTCAGGAAATAGATCTATTTCAGTGTTCACCTTTTTTATCGTTGGCTGTGGAAGGTTTTGGTATTTTCGGTAATTCTTTTCGTAAGCAACACCCTCTAAAATAACAGACTCTTTGTCTTTAGGGTCATAGCCTTCTAAAAAAACATAACCACTTGCAATTGCTATAAATACAGAAGCAATAAAAGCCATAAGCATACTGTTTCTTTTGGCTTTAGTTTTTATCAAATGAAATAAAGAAAATAGAATACCAAGAAAGGAAAACCCAAAAATCAACCTATAGGTAAACTGCAGTAAATAGGATCCGTAAGCTATAAAATCGCTATAAGCACCTTTGTACCCAGATAAGAACCTAAACAACGGATTTGTTATAATGCTTTTTGAAATAGGAGTTACGAACAATAAGAAAAACAAAATTGAAACCCCTAATGCAACCGATTTACTTTTACTTATGGAATTAATAAAAAGCAGGTTTAAAGATATAAGTATAAGAGGGAATGTATTAAAAACAAGAACACCAAAATACGCCTGCCAATCAACAAAGGGATATTGGAAAATAATTTGAAAACTAATTGCTTCCAATAGCATTAGACCCGTAAGAAAAAGAATTAAAAACACTATGCTTAGGCCATGACCCATTAATCGCTCTCTTGCGTAATAGGTAGTAATTTGAATTATAGAAAAACCACTAGCTCTAGCGCGCCAAAACACATCATTGGTGAAATAAACCAGAACCAAAGCACCTATAAAGTAAAAGGTTTCATTTATAGTTTTAGCCAGTAAGCCAGAGCTAGCGTACTTTTGCGGTAACCTAATCCCCATATCAATATCGCCATACATTTCTACACCTACATAAAATAAAAGTAAAGCAGAAACCGAAATAAGCGGAATACTTTTAAACAGATAAATGAGATCGATTTTTACGAAGGAGAATAGGGCTTTTTGTTTTGTTTTCGAATTAAACTGCGTGTCTGCTATTGCAAGTGGCACATCTAAACGCTTAATCTTTTTAGGAGCTGCGACAGCGTGTTTCCTTTTTAACTTTTGCTTGAAAACAGGCAGAAATGAGAACACGCGAATACCTAATGTTACAAATACTAATGATAGCAAAACAACACCGAATCGATTTATCAATAGAATATTATTAAGCGAAACAACTTTATTGTTTCTTTCAAAAACACTAAATTCTTTGGCATCATAAAAATAAGCTGATAACCCAAAGACATCCGTTATGGCAGAGATTTTTTGAGCAAATAAAGATTGTGGTAACGATTGCGCCATAAACGGTGCGTTCGAAAACATCAACATAATCATATAGGTCATGTACAGCATTAAACCTGCAACAGCAACCAATAATTTATTCTGAAATTTTTTCGCAAAGAAAAACAGCAGGCTGCATACCAGTAAGCTATTTACCACGCCAAAAATTAGAAAAGGATATACGTAATGCCATAGATAAAATCCTGAAAGGATTTCAGAATCTGTTTGAACATGCAGTCCTATAACATAACCAAGTATTAAAATGAAAAAGCTAAATATTGTTAGTAAAAAAAAGGATAAAAAGCGTGTTAAAGCAAAGACGCGTTTTCTTATGGGTGTGGTAAAAACTATCAAACCAAAATTGCTATCGCGTTCCTTAAATAGCCCCGTAAAAGCCAGCAGTGTTGCTATCAAAATAATTATTAAGCTTAACAAACCGGTCATGAAACCAACTGAGTAGGGCGCATTGGCTGCAATATTATTACCTACATTAATATGAAACTTAAAACCCGCAAAAAAACCGATCACCAAATAAACCAACAAAGCAAATTGCGTCGCTATTTGTTTTAGCGAGCTGCATATGTCGTTAATTAAAACTGTTTTCATTTTGCGTTGTTTAAATAAGTGAAGTAGGCGTGTTCCAAATTTGGCGTTACAGCTTTAAACCCGATTGGGCAAGCATCTGCATAAACGGTTACATGCATTACTCTTTCGATAAATTGTTTGCTGATTACTTTATATTTTGACTCTAGGCTAAGCAGCTCGTTCTTGTTGGTAGCCTTTTGCCAAATTTTCCCACGCAGTACATCAATAAAATGATTTGGGCTACCTTTAGTGACAATAGTTCCTTTTTTAATTATCGCCATTTCCGAACAAAGATTTCGTACATCTTCAACCAAATGAGTTGATAATAAAATAATAATATCTTCACCTATTTCGCTTAGTAAAGCATTGAATCTATTACGTTCTTCTGGGTCTAATCCTGCTGTAGGTTCGTCTACTATTACTATTTTTGGATTTCCTAATAATGCCTGAGCCACTCCAAAACGTTGTTTCATACCTCCTGAATATGTGTGTACCTCTTTGTTTCTAGCATCAACTAAGTTTACTTTATCCAGAAGATTCAATATTTGATCATGGCGCTCTTTCTTATTATGAATACCTTTTAATTTGGCTAAATGTTGCAATAAACTATAAGCCGAAACTTTAGGATAAACACCAAAATACTGTGGTAAAAAACCTAGTTGCTTTTGTATCTCCAATGGCTTTTTTACAATATCAACCCCGTTCAAAAAAAGTTCACCTTCTGATGGCTTTTGCAAACCTACAATGGTTTTCATAAGCGAAGATTTACCAGCGCCATTAGGCCCCAGTAAGCCAAAAACACCTTTGTTTATCTCTAAATTTATGGCACTAAGAGCTTGGTGTCCGTTGTTACACACAAGGGACACATTGTTGATATTCAATGTGTACATGAGGTAGTATTTAAGGGAGCATTAGTCTACATAGTCTATGATGTCTCCAGGTTTACAATCTAAAGCTTGGCATATTTTTTCTAAAGTCTCAAAGCGTATGCCTTTAGCTTTTCCATTTTTGAGTATGGATAAATTTGCAGGAGTAATGCCAATTTCTTTAAC
Source organism: Salinimicrobium maris (assembly GCF_049680855.1). Taxonomy (NCBI): domain Bacteria; kingdom Pseudomonadati; phylum Bacteroidota; class Flavobacteriia; order Flavobacteriales; family Flavobacteriaceae; genus Salinimicrobium; species Salinimicrobium maris. Next base: position 887,174 of record NZ_JBMPGS010000002.1, read on the forward strand.
TAATTCTTTACTCTTCATTTTTCGTTTGGCAAGCATTACATCTATATTAATTACAATTGGCATAGTTTAGATATATAAATCTTGTTCGTTTTGTAAATGCAGTCCTTGGTTAAATATTTCTGACATGAAAAACACAAAAACCCCAATAACAAGATGCAGGATAATGATTAAAAACAATTCGCGATCTATCTGCACAAAAAACGATGTGAATATAGTTAACACAGTAGGTAGAAAAATATTGACAAGATAAAACCGTCGCATATGAACAACATTTTCTATTGTAAATAACTTGTCTTGGTAAAAAACCTTAAAAACATTAGACAGTAACCAAAAAAATAAACCATAAGCAAAAACAGGAATTAAAAATGAAAAGATTAAATACTCTGCATTGCTGTCTAAAATTAAAAATGATACATCTGTAAATGGGTAGGTGATAATTGTTTGCATATTTTTTATTAGCAAATTCGTTTTGGTAACCCAGCTAAATACCCCATAAAATCCAGTAATTAAGTATAAACCACTAAGGATCTTCGAGATATAATTTAAAACTCTGGAAATAATGATTGATTTTCTCATACAATAAAGCATAAAATATTATTGCAATAATATAAAAAATTATTGTCATACAATAATTTTTTATTATTTAGATGATTTTATTTCTGGTAAATATTTTGATGATGGTTTAGAGACGGGCTGTCCCTATTCCACGAAAGTTAACCATTAGATTAAACTGAATTTTAGCTTGACCCTAAACTTTTGGGGTGTATCATATTATAATAAGGGGTAAGTTTTTTGAATTTTTGATAACGTCCAAAAAGGAAGAGGTAAGTCGTCATTACTTTCAGGTAATATTTTTTTCAGGGGGTAGTTTATGCTCCACCACTTAAATTTTCGAATCGCCATTTAAATCTCTTTTGATAAAATTCAAAGCCTTTTTTATTTCCATGACACTACAACTGCCAGAAGCAAAAAAAAAGTTTGCCCAGCAAGTACATATTAAAAAGTCTTCCTTCCTCTGGGCACCATTATTGTTTTATCCTGCACGATAAATTTTGTAGGAAGAACGAAGCCAGTTTTTTTCCTAAAATGACATTTTTGGTGGAATTTCTACTTTCGCCTTATGCAACTATTGCATATCCTCATCTCATCATGAGATATTTTTTTACCCCAAAGTTATTTTTACTTTCAGAAATAAAGGATTTATTGTCATTTCTGGAAGGTTTAGGAGTTCCTAATTGCTGCACGGCGCCTTTAAAAAGCCTGGGGAAACCGGCTGAAAAGATGGCAATGGTGAAAAAACTTAAATCCTCCTGGTTTTCAGAAATAGTAAAATAAAAATAGGAGCCTAAAGAAAAAATAATGACCGAAGAACAGGTAATGACCCAGTATGCAGTAGAATTCAATTCTGGCGGAACCTCTCCCCTAGCAATTTGATGTCGAAGCTCAAACCAGTAAATGAACTCCTGGAGCAAACATCCGGAAACCGCTGAAATAAGTACATACCAGTTGACTGAAAAGGAACCTGTATCGTGCACACCTTCCTGTATAAAAGGAAAGAAATGAAGCCATAAAGCACTTAGCAAATTAATGTTCATCGCAGTCTCTCATTAACTTTTTTTATAATTGGAAGCATTTCCTCACTAATAAGGGTTTCATCAATCACCACTTCTCTTTCGGGATTCTCTTCAATAAAGAGAAAGCGATAAACATAAGTGTCACGAGCCTCTTCGCTTTGACGGCTTCTTTTTTGAACCTCTCGCAAGGCATCTTTTTCTGTCCCATTCAATTCCTCGAGCTCAAAATCACAAGTCTTCGTTTGTCCAAGGAAGCCACCGCTTTTATAACATCTCACCCTCATAATCCTACTGTTTGCCAACCATATTCCACAGCCTTAAATTCCTCACTATCGATCCCATAACTGGTTTCAGCTATGTTCTTCGTAATTTTCACCATTCGGCTGAAGTCGCTGGTAGGAGTTAGCTGCAACATGGTTTCATACCAAATCTTTCCTGCTTTTTCCCATGCGAATCCACCCAACCTAATAGCTGTTTCACAAAACGCCTTATTGGGAATGCCTGAATTGATATGCACCCCGCCATTATCCATGGAACCTGCATATTTTTTCGAGATATGATCGGGTTGCGGATCAGATCCATTTAAATCTGGGTCATTGATATAAGCCGTTCCCGGATTCTTCATATCTCTTATCGCCCTCCTGGTGGGTGCCGAAATAAGAATATCATTACCAATGAGCCAGTCGGCCGCATCTACCGCTTGTTTCTTAACCCATTGTTTTACAAGGGTTCCAAAAACATCTGCCAAATGCTCATTTATAGCCCCCGATTCATTTCGGTACACCAGGTTGGAAGTATATGAAATCACTCCGTGTGTCAATTCATGTCCCACTACATCAAGGGATTTGGTGAATCTCTGAAAAACGATTCCGTCGCCATCTCCATAGGCCATTTGATTACCGTTCCAGAATGCATTGCTGTAATTCTCATCGAGATGCACCGAAGAAATCAATGAAAGTCCATTATCATCCAGGGAATCCCTGTCAAATATTTCCCGGTAAAAGTCGTAAGTAAGCCCAGAATGGTCATAGGCCTCATTGACTGCTACATCTTCTACCGGAGGGTCACCTTCTTTCCTCGCCAACACACCGGGCAGTAGATCTCTGCGGTTGCGCCTGTTCATCATATCATAGACCTCCCGGTTTTTTCCTGCTCTGTTAGGAAGAATGGAAGCTACTGTTTCCGGTGCAGTTAAGCGCCTTTCCGTCCTCATTTCTGTAGAACATTCTATATTCCTAATGGCAAATTTTCTTACTTGTTCATTTGACGAAGCAGCCATGGCCTCCAGCATATATGGTGGAATAATGCAATACAATGGAGAGCGGCTTATGCAGGAACAGGAAAGTTTTCGATTCTTCATCTCTTTGGTTTATTCTGAAAAGGCAGCAGGGGGAATTTGACTTATTGTAACGATTAAATTTATAAAAAAATAAGATACAAAGTTCTGAAAATCAATTTATAAGGATATATATTTTAATTCCGGACCTGAACTTGGTCGAAAATTCAGCAGGAATCTTCATTAATTCTGAAAATCTTTAGAATTTGTAATTTCTGCTTTGATGTTATTTCATAATGTACTATTTATGTAATCACAAGCCCCTGCAAAATGACATTAATAGAAATTTACGATAGGATTGAAGTATTATTAGAGACTATCAAAAAGAATCCTGAAGACCAGGATTGTATTTTCAACAGCGAAATGGAAATTGCTTATCTGGAAGCACTAAGAGAAGATATGGAAGAGAGCGATTAATTTTTTTCGTCTTTTCTTTATTTCCAGTTATAAGGTGTCCATATTGTTTCAGCTAAGATCTTTTCTTTCTTCTACTGGAACTTCCAGCTATAGAAGCCACAAAAAAGAACATCCAAAAATGCCATTTTTGGAGTTAAATCCTTGCAAAACTTTCTTCAGAAGTCTTCGTTCTTTTATACGCTTTTTATCTTTATGGTAAATGTAAAACTGAAGAAGATGAAAAATATAAAACTGGGAAATACAGATTTACAAATACCACCCATCGTATTTGGAGGTAATGTTTTTGGATGGACCCTTAATGAAAAGGAATCTTTTAAGATGCTCGATGAGATCTTTGAAAAAGGATTTAGAACCATTGATACTGCAGATGTATATTCTCGCTGGGCCGATGGTGTGGAAGGCGGCACTTCAGAAAAGATCATTGGAAAATGGATGAAAGAACGTAACCTTAGAGATAAAATCACCCTCATTACCAAGGTTGGTTCCAGCATGCAACAGGGCGGAGAAAAAAACATATCAAAAAATTACATTTTAAAGGCTGCTGAAGATTCCCTGAAGCGCCTGCAGACAGATTATATTGACCTTTACTTTACCCATTTTGACGACAATAGAACCCCTGTTGAAGAAACCCTTGCAGCTTACCAAAAGCTGGTGGATGAAGGGAAAGTCCGCTACATAGGAACTTCAAACATGTCTGCGGAACGCCTGCAAGAATCCCTGGATGCCGCAGAAAAAGAAAATCTTCCGAAATACGAGGTTTTCCAGCCGGAATACAGCCTCGCTGAACGCAGCAAATTTGAAGGAAAATTAGAAGAGATCTGTCTCCAGAATAATTTAGGTGTAATTCCCTATTTTTCGCTCGCCAGCGGATTTCTCACCGGGAAATACAGGAAGGAAGAAGACCTTGAAAACCAGGACCGGAAGGAAATGGTTAAAAAATACTTCAATGACAAAGGCTTAAAGATTATCGAAACTTTAGATGAAATCTCAAAAAATCATGAGGTATCCAATGCAGGCGTAGCCCTGGCATGGCTCATGCAACGGCCCGGCGTAACCGCTCCTATTGCGAGCGCAACAAAATCTTCTCACTTAAAATCGTTTGAGGAGGCTGTAAACCTTAGTCTTTCAAAAGAGGAAATGAACAGGTTAAATGAAATAAGCAAATAAAGTCTTACTTCACCTTCTCCAGCATTTGCTCGAGAGAAACCGTAAACTGTTCACCAGATTTCATGTTTTTCAGGGTGAATTTCTCCTGTTCCATTTCTTCGGCACCGGCGAGAACTACAAACGGAATATCGCGCCGATTGGCATAGGTCATTTGCTTTTTCATTTTTGCCGAATCGGGATAAATTTCTGAAGTAATGCCCAATGTCCGCAGCTTTTTCACCGCTTTTAAGGCATAAAGTGCTTCCTTTTCTCCAAAGTTGATAAAGAGTACCTTGGTGTTTTGAGCGACGGTTTCGGGAAATAATTCTAATTCTTCCAGGACGAGATATATTCGGTCTAACCCAAAGGAGATCCCAACACCGCTCATATCTTTTAAACCGAAAATACCTGTAAGATCATCATAACGGCCACCGCCACCAATAGAACCTAATTTCACTTCTTTTGGCGCAGAAACTTCAAAAATGGCACCTGTATAATAATTTAATCCGCGGGCAAGGGTTACGTCCAGGTCTAAAGTGGCAGATTCGAGTCCAAGAGATTCAATTGCTGAATTAATGAATTCCAGCTCTTCAATTCCTTTCTTACCGACTTCAGAAGTAGCAAGAATATCTTTCAAACCTGCGGTTTTATCTGAAAAACTTCCGCTTAAGCTAAAAATAGGCTGTATTTTTTCAATTGCTTCTTTAGAAATTCCTTTTTCAAGCATCTCTTTCTTCACACCTTCCTCGCCTATTTTATCCAGCTTGTCCAGCGCCACTGTAAAGTCAATCAACCTGTCAGATTCACCAATAACTTCCGCAAAACCAGATAACACTTTCCGATTATTGATCTTAATCGTCGTTCCTTGAAGTCCAAGTTTGGTAAAAACGGCATCGTAAAGCTGCACAAATTCCACTTCCTGCCATAGGCTCGTGCTTCCCACTACATCTGCATCACATTGAAAAAACTCTCTAAAACGCCCTTTTTGAGGCCTGTCTGCCCGCCACACCGGCTGAATCTGGTATCTTTTAAATGGAAATTCCAGTTCATTCTGGTGTTGCACCACGTAACGCGCAAAAGGAACGGTTAGATCATAACGCAAGGCCTTTTCACTAATAGAAGAAGTGATTTTTAAGCTATCTTTCTTCTCAAAAGCCTCTGGATCTGCTTTCTTTAGAAAATCACCTGAATTAAGAATCTTAAAAATGAGCCTGTCTCCTTCTTCTCCATATTTTCCCATCAAAGTTTCGCTGTTTTCGAAACTTGGAGTTTCAATAGCCTGGAAACCAAACTTCTGAAATTGTTCTTTTATCGTTTCGAAAATATAATTTCGCTTTGAAACTTCAGCAGGAGAAAAATCACGGGTTCCTTTTGGAATAGAAGGTTTTTGTGCCATTTTTGGATCATATATTTAGAAGCGCAAATATCTGAAAAAATGCCCGAAAAGGAAGTTTTGCCTGTTGAAGAATATCAGCTTTTCTCAGGAATATGTAAATTCCCCTGGCATTCTTAATATTACAGCAGCATTTTTAAAAGATAGTAATAGCGCCTGTAACATCTTAGGTTGAAATGCGTCTAATAAATAAATTTAGCCAAACCAATGTTTTCACTTTTTAAAGAAAATGTAAGGATCGCTTTTGATTCAATTAAGAGTCAATTGCTAAGGACCATACTTACCGTTTTAATCATCGCTATTGGAATCACAGCGCTTGTAGGGATTTTGAGTGCTGTAAATGCCCTTGAAAACACCATTAGCAGTGATTTTGCTTCTATGGGAGCCAACACGTTTAACCTGCAGCGATATGATTCTGAAGTGCGTATGAACGGCGGCGAAATTGAGAAAGTAAATCCCATTATTGGCTATCGTGAAGTAAAACAATTCAAAGAAAATTACGTATATCCCGGCACCCAGACTTCCATTTCATTTACCGGAACCTCTTCTGCTGAAGTAAAATATGAGAATGAAAAGACAGATCCCGAAGTTAGCATTGTAGGGATCAATGAGAATTTCCTGGAAAATTCCGGTCTTTCTCTGGAAGCAGGCAGAAACCTCACCTTTTTTGATGTTCAGAATAATAACAATGTTGCTGTTCTTGGTTCAGATTTCAAGGACGGACTTTTTCAGAATGAAGATCCAATAGGAAAAACCATAAGTGTTCGCGGTGTAAAATTCACCGTAGTGGGAATTTTGGAATCTGAGGGCTCTACCTTTGGAAATAACCAGGATCTAAGGGTTTTAATTCCTATTGAAATCGCACGATCAGTTTATACGCAAGCCAATATTAATTATCAAATAAGCGTAAAAGTTGACAATAAGGAAATGCTGGAAGGGGCACAGGACGAGGCGGTAATTACCTTTCGGAACATACGTGGCTTAAACCCTATAGAAGATAATAATTTTGGGATGGGCCGAAGCGATGATTTGATCAACAGGATCTTTTCTATCACAAAATACCTGAATTTAGCAGCCTGGGCGATTTCCATTATTACCATTTTTGGGTCTTCCATCGCACTTATGAATATCATGCTGGTCTCGGTTACTGAAAGAACCCGGGAAATTGGTGTTAGAAAGGCATTAGGTGCCAAAAAGAACACGATCGCAACCCAATTTTTTATGGAAACGCTTATTATTGGGCAACTTGGCGGAATACTTGGTATTATTCTGGGAATTCTTATTGGGCTCTTAGTCTCGGCAGCCGCAGGTTTTGACTTTGCAACTCCCTGGGTAGCGATTTTATGGGCAACCGCAATTACCATTTTTGTAGCGATTCTCGCGGGTAGTTATCCCGCAGTAAAAGCGGCGAAACAGGATCCTATCGAGTCATTAAGGTACGAGTAAGCGAAAATTAGAGACTTAGAAGTTCATCCGAGAACGGATGAAAGATTCGGGTGACAAGAAGCTAAGTGCTTATTCAAATCACAATTTTAGAGAAGCAGCTTGTTTTTTGTCCCCAGTATATCAAGCTATTGAATAATAGAAAAATAGCGCTCCCGTGAAAGCATGCCGATGTTCTCTTTTTCAGAGAGAACACATTTCCTATAAATCCAGATGTTTTTCAAAAAAGCCGTATAATTCTCCCTTTGTAATCACTGCGCCCTGCTGAATTAGAGCAAAAATATCCTTATTTCGGTCATCGCTAATGGCTTTGGAAGAAGTATACAAGGAAACAGAATCATCCATAAGATTTTGCTGCAGCCAGTCATAACCGGCCCTAGTGGTAACATCTACCTTTTTATCTTCCACCTTTATAGCTATAAGATAAAGAGCTGTTTCAGTTATTTTAAAAAGATGAATTTGCTGCGGAGAAAAATGCTCCAAAAACCTGGCCTGGTTTAACACTCCTTCCCACACAAGATCACTAAAAACATCCAGCTCTTCTTCGGCAGTTTGAGGTTTATTGATTTTGATATCTTCCCATTCATCTGCCGTGATGCTTTGCGTGGCCAGGAAATTGATGAATTCCTGGTGCAGTTCATCAAATTGTTCTTTGGTAAGTCGGGCGTACTTCATTTTTTAAAAATTAAGGTGATAAAACAGAAAAGCCTACTTCAACAGAAGCAGGCTTTACTTTATATGCTTAGAAGATTATGCTTCTGAAACCACATCAAAAGAAAAGTTAGAAATAACTTCTCTGTGAAAACGAAGGGTAGCATCATACTGCCCTAAACGCTTGATATTTCCACCGGCAATAGAAATAAATTTCTTGTCGATCTCCACACCTTCTTTAGCCAAAGCATCAGAAAGATCTGCATCTGTAACAGATCCATAGATCTTATCACCTGCACCTGCCTTGGCAGTAAGCTTAATATCAAGTCCGTTTAATTTTTCGGCCTGTTTCTTAGCTTCATCTATTTGTTTCTTCTCTTTATAAGCGCGTTGCTTAAGAGTTTCATCCAAAACTTTTTTGGTAGACGGAGTCGCCAATTCTGCATAACCCTGAGGAATTAAGTAGTTTCGGCCGTATCCGTTCTTCACGTTTACCACGTCATCTTTAAAACCTAACTTCTCTACGTCTTTTTTAAGTATCAATTCCATAATAGCCCCTTTTTATTTTAATAAATCGCCAACATAAGGCATTAATGCTAAATGACGTGCACGTTTCACAGCTACAGCCACTTTTCTTTGATATTTCAAAGATGTTCCTGTAAGACGACGTGGAAGCAATTTCCCCTGCTCGTTTACAAAACTCATTAAGAAATCGGGATCTTTGTAATCGATGTATTTAATACCAGACCTCTTAAAACGACAATATTTCTTCGCTTTGCTGGTCTCGATATTTAACGGGGTAAGATATCTAATCTCCCCATCTTTCTTTCCTTTCGCTTGTTGTTCTATAGATGACATACTTACGCTTTTTCTTTATTTCTGTTTCTTCTTTTCTCAGCCCAGGCAATCGCATGTTTATCTAACTTCACAGTTAAATAACGCATGATGCGCTCATCTCTTCTGAATTCAAGTTCCAGTGGGGAAATAGCTTCACCGGGAACGGTGTACTCCAATAAGTGATAAAAACCACTCTTCTTGTGTTGAATTGGATAAGCTAATTTTTTTAGCCCCCAGTTCTCTTTTGATATCATCTTGGCACCGTTAGAAACAAGAAAATCTTCGTATTTCTTAACTGTTTCCTTTACCTGGTCATCAGATAAAACGGGATTCAAGATGAAAACAGTTTCATAATGATTCATAAAAATTTACTTTAAATTAAATTGGGTGCAAAAATATAATTAATATTTCTATTTTCAAAGCAAAGATTCAATGACAAAATGCAGGATTAATCGGCCAGTGGTTAATTTAAATTGTTTCTTTTGATTTTTATATGTAATATTGCTCTAAACTAACCTATTTAACTACTGTGGAAGATGTTATACTAAAATGTGCTGTAGTTGATGATTCCAGCTTACAACGTTTGTCTATTGTAAAGCTGATAAAAGATCATCCTTCCCTTAAACTAGTAGCCGAATACAACAATGCCATTGAAACTAAAAATGGCCTTTTAGACACCGAAGTTGACCTTATTTTCCTCGACATTGAAATGCCGATCCTTTCGGGATTTGATTTGCTGGATGACCTCCCCAATAAACCACAAATCATCTTTGTAACAGGAAAAACAAAGTATGCCTTCAAGGCATTTGATTATGACGCCATCGACTACCTTCACAAGCCCATTTCCAAAGACAGGTTCCAAAATGCCGTCTCTAAAGCACTCAACCTTTACAGGCTTAAAAATGAAGGCATGCCTGTTGAAGATGATAACTACATCTTCGTAAAAAGCAATTTAAAGAACCGTAAGGTATTTCTCAATAAGTTAAAATATATTGAGGCGCTGGGAGATTATGTGAAGTTTGTTACAGAAAAAGACAGTTTTGTTGTGTTGGCAACTATGAAATCTTTTGAGAACCAGCTTCCCTCAGATAAATTCCTGAGAATTCACAAATCTTACATTGTAAATCTTGATAAGATTGAGCGGTACAACAGCAGGAACATAGAAATTGACAAGCAGCAAATCCCTTTAAGCAGGCACAAAAAGTCAAATCTTATTGAAGCCCTTGCCGCGAATCAATAGGGATCAACGTTTATGACCAGCCTTAAACTCCTGTAAGGGCCAATAGCTCTAAAACTGGTAAATATTTTTTCCATGACCTTCTTGGTCCTGGTAACCGACTGCTCCTGCGGAATCTTCACGAGAATGTTTTTGTAATATTCATTTCTAATTCTGGCGACCGGTGGAAATTCTGGACCCAGCACATGTTCGCCAAACACCTGCTTTAATCCTTTCGCAAGCCAGTCTGCGCCTTCGTTTACTCTTGAAAAATCCCTGCCCTTCAAAGTGATCCTTATCAACCTGAAAAAAGGTGGATATTTATACTGCCTTCTTTCTTCAAGCTGTTCCTCATACATTTCCACATAATTGTTGGTAGAAACCTGTTGTACAATCCTGTGATGCGGGTTGTAGGTTTGCACCAGTACCAACCCCTGCTCTTTTGTTCTTCCGGCACGTCCTGCCACCTGCAGCATTAGCTGGAAACTTCTTTCATGCGCCCTAAAGTCAGGAAAATTCAGCAGCGTATCCGCATTCATAATCCCAACCAGTCTCACATTTCTAAAATCCAGCCCTTTAGTAAGCATTTGGGTACCAACCAGCACATCGATCTCCCTTTTTTCAAAAGCAGTGATTATTTTTTCATAACCATGTTTTCCGCGGGTGGTATCCAGGTCCATCCGGCCTATTTTATGCTCCGGAAATAGTGCTTTCAGCTCAGTTTCCACCTGCTCTGTACCAAAACCTTTTGTACTAAGTTCTGGGCTACCACAAGCCATACATTTTTGCTGAAGCGCCATGTGATAGCCACAATAATGGCAGCGCAACTGGTTGTTATGGCTGTGAAATGTAAGGCTCACATCACAATTTGGACACTGCGGGGATTGTCCGCAGGTATTGCATTCCAGAATGGGGGAAAATCCGCGGCGGTTTTGAAAAAGTATCACCTGTTCCCCATTTCCTAAAGTTTCCCTGATCTCTTCCTCCAACCTGTCTGAGAAATGGCCTTTCATCCGCTTTTTTCGATACTTTTCCTTAATATCAACCACCTCGATCTTTGGAAGCAGTACATTTCCGAAGCGCCTGTTAAGGTTCACCAGTTTGTACTTATGATGATCTGCATTAAAGTAAGATTCTAGAGCCGGCGTTGCTGAACCCAACAGCACATTGCATTTATGAAGATTCCCCAGCACCACAGCTAAATCTCTCGCATTATATCGTGGCGCAGGGTCGTATTGCTTAAAAGTAGATTCATGTTCCTCATCTACCACAATAAGCCCCAGCTCCTGAAACGGAAGAAAAATACTGGACCTCACTCCTACCACCACTCTCGCATTTTTATTATTGGCAAGAATATTTTGATATACTTCTACCCGTTCATTGACCGAATATTTGCTGTGATATACCGCCACCTGTTCCCCAAAATAATTCTGAAGCCTGGAAATAAGCTGGGCCGTAAGTGCAATTTCAGGAAGAAGGAAAAGCACCTGTTTCCCTTCAGAAATGACATTTTCAATAAGCTTTACATAGATCTCTGTCTTTCCTGAAGAAGTTACACCATGAAGCAAGCAAACATTTTCAGACTCAAAAGACTGCTGCACTTCGTCGAGTGCTTTTTCCTGGAATTCATTGAGCTCCACCGCAGCAGAAATTTCTTTTTCTTCGTACTGCATCCTTTGCGTTTGAAGATGAAATTCTTCCAACACCTGCTTATCGATCAAAGATTTAATAGTAGTGGCACTTGCTTTGCTCGCTTTACTTAATTCGGAAACCTTTACATGCTTTTTTGTCTTTGCCGCCAACGAAAATAATGTCAATACCACTTCCCGCTGTTTTGGGGCACGATCCAAATTGTCCAGCAATTCATGCATTTTTGCCTCTTCAGAATAAACAGCATGTAATTGAACATAGCGCTCCATTTTTGGCTTGTACTGCTCATAGATTTCCTGGTTTACCACCACCACCTTCTTTTCCACCAGGGAATTAATGACAGAGAGTACTGTTTTGCGGTCTAGCAGCTGCACAATCTCCTGAATCTTTAATGACGACTGACTTTGAAGGGCTTCAAAAAGCAGGAATTCATCATCAGACAAGGTAGCTTCGTCAGGTTTTGCTTCTTTATTCAGCTGCACCACGGTTTCACTCTCCAGCAAAAAAGCGCTTGGAATAGCAGCTCTTAACACCTCGCCTTCTGCACACATGTAATAAGAAGCAATCCATTTCCAAAACTTCAATTGTTTTTGAGTCACCACAGGCTGCTCATCCAGGATTTGCTCTATGGGCTTGGCCTCATAAAGTTGTGGCGCCTCCCCGTGTATCTTTGAAATAATACCCGTATACACCTTTGATTTTCCAAATGGCACTGCCACCCGCATTCCCGGCTGCAGAAAATCTGCTTCAGCCCCGGAAACAGCATAGGTAAAGTGTTTTTCCAAAGGAAGCGGTAAAATAACATTTATGAAATGCGACATGCGAGCGGCTTTTCAGCAAAAATAAAATTCTTTGCGCATAAAAAAGAAACCATTCTGTAAAAGAACGGTTTCTCTACATATTAAGGAATACAGATCCTTTAATTTCCCGCCAAACCTGTATAAATCATATTATTTCCCCAAAAGGTCATCCTTTAAACCATCATCTGCAGGGCGGTTGGACAACCAGATGCCAAAAAGGGCTTTTTTGAAATCCAGTCCTTTCAAAGTTACTTTTTCTTCGCCATTTTTATAAGCGACCACTCCTCCTTCTGAAGGCAAATAAACCAGGTCAAAAATGTCATTTTTCGCTACATCTTCTCTAAGAAAACCCAACATTCTATCAATTTCTCCCTGGATGGGTGCCGTATTTCCTCCGGTGGACTTTTCGAAACCATCAGTCACTGCATCAACCAGTTTCCCACTGCTAATTAGCTTAGACACGATATGCAGTTTAATGGCCATGGGTTTATCTGCATTCAAAATGGCATTTGCATCGCTGCTTTTTTCGCTGAGATACAAACCGGCGGCATAAAGGTCAATCCATAATTTTTCCCTTACCCCACTTCCGTTTAGCATTACTTTTTGATTCTTGTAGGTTTCAGTCGCAGGCAGCTCTACTCCTCCTACTTTTGTTTGCGCCGAGGAAACTGTAATGAAGAAAACTGCGGTAAAGGATAAAAATAGATTTTTCATGATTTTGAGAATTGAGTTAGGTTATTTCTTTTTTAGCTTGATTAATGATGCATTAAGTTCAAATCCGAGCAACAATATATTAGAATTTATCCATATATACACCATTAATATAAGTAATGCACCAATTGAGCCATAAAGCTCATTATAAGAAGAAAAGTTCTCAATATAAATACCAAACAGGAAAGTCATCAAAATGATCAAAAAAGTACTAAAAAATGCACCTATAGAAAAAAACCTGGACAACCTCCCTTCTTTTGTCCCATAATAGTAGAGCGTAGCTACACCCACATATATCATGGCAATAAACATGATATACCTCCCGATATCTGCCCATAGCACTTCGTTTGAAACAACTCCTACAGATTTTAGATCCTCCATGATATAAGTTAGATATATAGTCACTACCACCGAGAACAGCACCAGCAGAGCCAAAATAATAGATACTCCCACTGCAATTATATATTGCCGTATAATCGACCTGTTGACCCGGGTATGATAGGAAAATTCAAATCCGGTGAAAATCGCATTCACCCCATTTGCCATCAAAAAAATAGATAAAAGGAATGCGAAAGAGAGTAAACCTCCTCTCTTTTTTGCTGCAATATCTTCAAGAATAGGATCAAAAAATGTAGAAGTTTCCGGCGGTAATAAGGAATCCAGGTAAACCAGGAATTCAATCTGAAAATCGTCAATGAAGTCTATGAAAGGAACCAGGTTTAACATGAAAAGAAAAAAAGGAAAAACCGCCATAAAAAAGCTAAAAGCAATGGCACTGGCTCTCGTGGAAAAGGTTCCTTTTACAATTCCTCCATAAAAAATAATAATTAAATTGTATAGACTAAGCCCTTCAAAACCGGGCAACACGATGCTCTTCGTTTTGCGGGTCCACCACTTCTTGAAATCATTTTTTTTTGACACCACCCGGCTGCTCATCTAGTGAACGGCTTTTAAACTAAGGTCGAGGTTATGAACAGAATGGGTTAAAGCACCGCTTGAAATAAAATCTACTCCGCATTCCGCATACTTTCTGGCCGTATCCAGGGTGATCCCACCACTGGATTCGGTTTGGCATTTCCCATCGATAAGCTGTACTGCTTTCTTAGTATCTTCATAGCTAAAATTGTCTATTAAAATACGATGTACACCTTCCATTTCCAGAATTTCTCTAATTTCCCTCAAATTTCTTGCCTCCACTATGATTTTAAGATCTAGGTGGTTATCCTGAAGATAATCCTGCGTTTTCTTAATGGCCGTCTTCACACCTCCCGCAAAATCAATATGATTGTCCTTTAGCATGATCATATCATACAAGGCGAACCTGTGGTTTTCTCCTCCCCCAATTTTTACAGCCCATTTTTCAAGAGCTCTAATTCCCGGGGTCGTTTTTCTGGTATCCAGGATCCTGGCATTCGTCCCCTCCAGTTTGTCAACAAAAGTTTTGGTCTTGGTTGCGATGGCACTCATGCGCTGCATGGCATTAAGCACAAGACGTTCTGCCTTTAGAATGGAACGGGAAGATCCTTCCACGTAAAAAGCAATGTCCTTCGGAATAATTTTGCTTCCATCCTCTAGTAAAACTTCCATTCTCAATGAAGGGTCTACCTCTTCAAACACTCTTTTTGCAAAATCCACACCGGCAAGTACGCCTTCGTCCTTAACGAGCAATTTAGCTTTTCCCGTTGCAGTTTCAGGAATGCAGGCAAGTGAACTGTGATCACCATCGCCCACATCTTCTCTTATCGCATTTTTTATGATAATCTCAATTTCCTTCTCAAATTGTTCTTTTGAAATCATTGGAGTCCTTATTTTTGCTAAAGTTACAAAGTAAACACTAATTTAACTGCATGACCATAAAATTGCTCGCCATAGGAAAAACCGATGATCACATGCTGCAACATCTCATTGATACCTATGTAAACCGGCTGGGGCATTACAATAAATTTGAAGTAGAAATAATTTCCGATCTTAAGAAGACGAAAAACCTTGATACTAAACAGCAGAAAATAAAGGAAGGAAAGCTCATTTTAGAGAAGTTATCTGCTTCAGATTTTGTGGTACTTCTTGATGAGAACGGAAAACAATATTCTTCGGAAGGATTTTCAGAATTTATTCAGAAGCGGTTAAACAGCGGCATGAAACAATTATTCTTTATCATTGGCGGGCCCTATGGATTTTCAGATGAAGTCTACAAGCAGGCCCAGGCTAAACTTTCTCTTTCAAAAATGACATTTTCACATCAAATGGTACGCTTATTTTTTGTAGAACAACTTTACCGCGCCTTTACCATCCTTAAAAACGAACCATACCATCACAAATAGCTTATGGAAACAAAAACCTCACCTGCAACAATAGAATTGGTTTTCGCTACACAAAACCGCAACAAAATGGAAGAGATCCAGGCACTCATGCCCTCAAATGTAAAACTTCTATGCCTAAAAGACATTAATTGCACCGAGGATATTCCTGAGACCGCAGAAACTATTGACGGAAATGCCATTTTAAAAGCTGAATATGTAAAGAATAAATTAGGCTATGATTGTTTTGCAGATGATACTGGTTTAATGGTAGACGCTTTAGACGGTGAACCCGGAGTTTATTCTGCAAGATATGCCGGGGAACATAAAAATGACATAGCCAACATGGAAAAGCTCCTAACGAACATGGAAGGCAAAAAGAACAGGAAAGCACGTTTTAAAACGGTCATTGCCCTCAATCTCAACGAGCACGAAATTCTTTTTACCGGCATTTGCACAGGAACGATTACCACTCAACCACGCGGAGACCAAGGTTTTGGTTATGACCCTGTATTTCAACCAGATGGATCTAATAAGACTTTTGCCGAAATGACACTTCTGGAAAAATCACAGCTCAGCCATCGCAGTAAAGCTGTTCGCGAATTGATTGATTACCTGGCACATTAAGGCCGCTTTTTATTCGCTAAAGATTTATCTAATAAGCTGCTAACTTATATGTACCTTTGCAGCTTATTATATTTATATGAACAAATTTGAATTACTAGGGTTGAATGATGCCTTACTCAAAGCTATTGAAGACATGGGCTTCGAAAGCCCGAGTGAAGTGCAGGAAAAAGCAATCCCAATTTTACTGCAGGAAGAGACAGATATCGTCGCTCTTGCTCAAACCGGAACCGGAAAAACTGCTGCTTTTGGTTTTCCGCTTATCCAGAAAATAAACGCAGAAAGCAAAAAGACACAGGGGCTTATTCTTTCCCCAACTCGTGAATTGTGTTTACAAATCACCAACGAACTACAAAACTACTCGAAATACTTTAAAGGTTTGAATACCGTGGCCATATACGGTGGCGCAAGTATTACAGAGCAGGCCAGCCAGATTAAGCGTGGAGCTCAAATTATTGTGGCCACACCTGGACGTATGCAGGATATGGTCAACAGGAAGCTGGTTGACATTTCTTCTATCGACTACTGCGTGCTTGATGAGGCAGATGAAATGCTGAACATGGGATTCTTTGAAGATATTACCGCTATTTTATCTCATACTCCCTCAGAAAAGAATACCTGGTTGTTCTCGGCGACCATGCCGAAAGAGGTTGCGATCATTGCCAAGAAATTCATGAACAATCCTATTGAAATTACAGTAGGAACAAAAAATAAGGGAACTTCAAACGTTTCTCATGAATATTACGTGGTAAACGCCAGAGACCGTTATGCCGCTTTAAAAAGATTATCTGATGCAAATCCTGATATATTTTCGGTGGTTTTTTGCCGAACCAAAAGGGATACGCAAAAGGTTGCTGAACAATTGATTGAAGATGGTTATAACGCAGCTGCCTTACACGGTGATTTAAGCCAGAATCAACGAGATCTTGTGATGAAAAGCTTCAGAGCACGTCAAATACAAACCCTTGTTGCTACAGATGTTGCCGCAAGAGGAATTGATGTTGATGATATCACCCACGTGATCCATTACCAGTTACCCGATGAGCCTGAAGTGTACACGCACCGTAGCGGTCGTACAGGAAGAGCCGGAAAAAGTGGGGTTTCCATGGTAATTGCGGCAAAAAGTGAAG
Source organism: Salinimicrobium maris (assembly GCF_049680855.1). Lineage (NCBI taxonomy): Bacteria > Pseudomonadati > Bacteroidota > Flavobacteriia > Flavobacteriales > Flavobacteriaceae > Salinimicrobium > Salinimicrobium maris. Next base: position 904,399 of record NZ_JBMPGS010000002.1, read on the forward strand.
TACGAAAGATCAAGGGAATTGAGCGAATTATTGGTCAGAATTTTGAGAAAAAGGAAATTCCGGGTGGTCTCGAAATTTGTGAAGTACAATTGTTCCACCTCGCAAATCAAATCAAGAATACCGAGATCAATCATGAGATCGACCGGTACCTCAACGGGTTAAATGAAGTACTGGAGGATTACAGTAAGGAAGAATTGATCAAAAAATTCTTCTCTGTGGAATTCACCAGGTTCTTTAATTACTACAATAACGCATCAGATCTTAATGCAAAAGCCTCCAATGACAGAAATGAAGATTCCGGTGACACCACTCGTTTCTTTATTAATGTAGGTGCAAAAGACGATTTTGACTGGATGACATTAAAAGATTTCCTTAAAGCTACTCTGGAACTGGGAAGAGATGATGTCAACCGGGTAGAAGTAAAGAATAATTTCTCCTTTTTCAATGTAGATGCTTCTGTAGCAGATAAAGTAATCGCCACATTTGATAATTTTGAGTACCAGGGTCGCCAGGTAAACGTAGAGATCACCAAAAGCTCCCCGAGAGGTGGCGGCGGTGGAAGACGAAATTTTGATAGTGGAGGAAGAAAAAAGAAAACTTTTGAAAAGTCTAAAAGCTTTGACAAACCATCTTCTGGAAAAGGAAGAAGAAGATCTTCAGATGCTCCTGCAGGAAAGAGCAGTAAAAAAGGTGGTGGAAGAAGCGGTAATATAGAAAGCTCCATTAAAAGAAGACGATCAAAAAAATAAACAATAAAATTCAGGAAAATCAAACTTTGGTACGATTTTCCTGAATCCCTTTTTATTTTTAAGCAGCATACCATGAAATATTTTTTCGTCCCCCTTTTTCTTCTGTTCAGCATCATTTGCTATGGCCAGGATTCTACCATGGTCGTAGGAAAAGTGCTTAACGCGGCCAATGATGTTCCTATAGAAAATGCGCATGTCGTAAACCTTAATCAGGTAGTAGGTGCAGTGACCAATGAAGAGGGAGCATTTAATATAAAGGCATCTGTAAATGATACGCTGTATTTCTCCTATTTGGGATTTAAATCAATCCAGGTAAGGGTGACCAATGACTGGATGAAATATGGTGAGGTAAAAGTAAAAATGACCGAGCTGGGAATAGCGCTGGAGGAAGTAGTCGTAAGACCAATCCAGCTTACAGGTTATCTTGAGATTGATGCCAGGAATATTCCTATTTATGAAAATTATCGCTACAGTATTTCCGGGCTTAATTCTGGTTATGAAGGTGGTGATCGCAGCCCGAATGCTGTTTCACGTGTTTTGGGAGCAGTTTTTAATCCGGCAGATGCTTTATATAATCTCTTCGGAAAAAAACCAAAGGAAATGAAGAAGCTGCGGGAAATGAAAGACGATGATGCGATTCGAAATTTACTGCAGTCTAAATTTGACAGGCAAACTTTAATGGCATTACTGCAGGTGAATCGTCTTGATATCGACGAAATTCTTAGGCGCTGCGACTATTCCAAAGACTTTATTGAATCTGCAAATGATTTGCAGATACTCGATGCCATAAGTGGATGCTATGAAGAGTACAAGCTTCTCAACCGGTAAACCTTAAGGTTCCAAAAATGACAAAAATCCCGGACTTTTTAAAGTCCGGGATTTTTATTTATGAAGTAAAAATTATTTACTTTCCAGATTTTTCTTTAAGTTCTGCAAGCTGACATCAAAATGTTTCCCAATTGCTTTTTCGAGGCTATAAAAAAGAGTAACCACAGAAGCTGGAAATTTATGGGAGCCGCGAATGCCCCATACAAGTTTCGTTCGCTCCGGCTCCACTTCCTTGACTGCAAAATATTGCATGCTTATGGACTTGTAAGGTTTTAAAAACAATAACTGTGTCTCCATTAATTTACCTTCTTTAATTTTGGTGATTCGCTGTATTCCCTCACCGGTTTTGCGATGGTCTCCTTTCCAGTACGAAGAAGCCCCAAGTTTTCCATCTTCTCCTTTAAACTTGGTGATCACATTGGGATTTTCTCTGTACCATTGCATCCATAAAGGCTGTTTTTGAAGCTGCCTTATATAGGCATATACTTCCGCTTTTGGTCGGTTAATAATAATGATCCTGTTTAAATCGTACGTCTTTTTAGACCATGCATGGAGAAAGGCCACAAACGTGATCAGCCCAATAATAATATAAAAGAATAGTGTCATATTGCGACCTTAGGGGATCTAAAAATATGCAATTATTGTGATGCCTGAAAGGCTTCTATAAGATCTGCTGAATTTTTCAGGTTTTTTATCGCCCATTCATATCTCTTCTGAAGTTTTTCCTCCTCCAAAAATCTCCAGTCTACATCGCTTTTACGAAGCCTCGCCGTAATATCCTGTAGAATGATGGCTGCAGAAACCGAAATATTCAAACTCTCTGTAAATCCCACCATGGGGATACGAATAAAATCATCGGCTTCTTCCATTACTTCCGTGGAAAGCCCTTCTGTTTCGGTTCCGAAGAAAACAGCCGCGGGAGCATCAATATCAAAATCCTGAAGCGCCTTTCCCTTATGTGGAGAAGTTGCAACGATGCGATACCCTTTTTCCCGTAAGGCTTCGATACAGTCTATTGAAGAATGATAGCGGTTAATGTCTACCCATTTCTGGGCTCCCATAGCGATCTCCCTATCAATTTTCTTCAGGTTCACTTCTTCTACCACATGCACATTTTGAATTCCGAATACATCACAACTTCTTATGACGGCGCTGGTATTGTGCAACTGGTAAACGTCCTGAGTTGCCACGGTAAAATGATTGGTCCTGCTTTCAATCACCTTGCTAAACAATTCTCTTCTTCTTGGGGTAAGTTTTGATTCGAGGAAATCAACCAGTGCTGCAGTTACTTTCATGCTGCGAAAATAGTAAATCTCCAACGAAATATGCTCTTTTGCAGCTACCACAAATTCCGCCAGACTCTATGAAATCCCGTGTAAGTTTCCTATTTTATTCTCCTAAAATTACATGTACATGAAGAAAGCAGTTGTACTTACCGGCGCCGGAATTTCTGCCGAAAGCGGAATTAATACCTTTAGAGATGCAGATGGCCTGTGGGAAGGCCATGATGTAATGGAAGTCGCGTCACCTATGGGCTGGAGAAAAAACCAGGAACTGGTGCTGGATTTCTACAACAAAAGAAGACGCCAGTTAAAAACTGTGCAACCCAATGCTGGTCATTTTGCCTTAAGAGATCTGGAAGAAAAATATGATGTACAGATAATTACTCAGAATGTGGACAATCTTCATGAAAAAGCCGGCAGTCAAAACGTGCTCCACCTGCACGGTGAGCTCATGAAGGTGCGCAGTACCTTTGACGAAGATCTTGTCATGGATTGGGAGGATGACCTCAATAAAGGAGATTTTTGCGAACACAACCACCAGCTGCGTCCACACGTGGTTTGGTTTGGGGAAGCAGTACCAATGATGGAAAGGGCAATGGAAGAAACCACCAAAGCAGATATTCTTTTAATCATTGGGACGAGCATGCAGGTTTATCCCGCGGCTAGTTTGATACATTACGCTCCCAATGGAATCCCCGTCTATTTTATTGATCCAAAACCTGCAGTTGATGAAAAAAGGAACCTTAAAGTCATTGCTGAAAAAGCTTCTGTGGGTGTGCCAATGGTGGTGCAAGAATTACTTAAGAAAAAATAAGGTTTGAAAAAATGACATTTTAAGCAGCTTTTTTCCGAAGTAATTATTAGGCATGGCTTTCGGGAATAAACCTGAAGCCGTATCTTTACTCCTTTAATTTTTAACCGAACCAAATGACTGCCCTTCAAGCAATTTCTCCTATAGACGGACGATATTTTCAAAAAACCAAACAGTTATCTGCCTTTTTTAGCGAAGAAGCCCTTATCCGTTATCGAGTAAAGGTGGAAATAGAGTATTTTATCGCACTTTGCGAACTTCCGTTGCCTCAACTCAAAGATGTAGCTTCTGAAACATTTCCAAAACTGCGAAAAATCTATCAGGATTTCTCTTCTGAAGATGCTGTTGCGGTGAAAGAGATTGAAAAGGTCACTAACCACGATGTAAAGGCGGTAGAATATTTCATTAAAGATAAATTTGACGCGCTGGGCCTTGAAAAGTCTAAAGAATTTATACATTTTGGACTAACTTCACAAGACATCAACAACACGGCAATCCCGTTAAGTATCAAAGATGCCCTGGAAAAAGTGTATTTTCCTGAACTTGAAAAACTGGTAAAAAAACTATCTGAACTTTCTGAAGAATGGAAAGAAATCCCCATGCTGGCAAGAACGCATGGCCAACCTGCTTCGCCAACTCGTTTAGGAAAAGAAGTTGCTGTTTTTGTTGAAAGAATTCGTGCTCAAAATGACCTTTTAAAGGAAATTCCTGCTGCGGCGAAATTTGGCGGGGCTACAGGAAATTTTAATGCTCATAAAGTGGCATACCCTTCAATTGACTGGAAAAAATTCGGGACTTCATATGTAGAAGATACCCTGGAGCTGCACCACTCCTTCCCTACTACGCAAATTGAGCATTATGATCATATGGCTGCGCTTTTTGACGGACTAAAAAGAATCAACACCATCATCCTGGATCTCGACAAAGACATTTGGTCTTATGTTTCTATGGATTACTTCAAGCAAAAGATCAAAAAAGGGGAAGTCGGTTCTTCGGCCATGCCTCATAAAGTGAACCCGATAGATTTCGAAAACAGCGAAGGAAATTTAGGTATTGCAAATGCCCTTTTTGAGCATTTAGCGGCAAAACTTCCTGTAAGCAGGTTGCAGCGTGACCTTACAGACAGTACTGTCTTACGGGCTGTTGGAGTTCCTTTTGGACATACGCTCATTGGCTTTGCCTCCACACTAAAGGGCCTCGGAAAATTACTTTTGAATAAAGAAAAATTGAATGCCGATCTTGAAAATAACTGGGCGGTGGTTGCCGAAGCCATTCAAACCATCCTTAGGCGAGAAGGTTACGCAAATCCATATGAAGCTTTGAAAGGGCTTACCAGGACAAATGAAGCAATCAATAAAAAGAGTATTTCAGATTTTATTGACCAGCTGGAGGTTTCCGAAGAAGTCAAAAAGGAGTTGAAGGGAATTACTCCTCAGAATTACACGGGGATTTAAAATTAAAAAGACCGCCTAAAAGCTGATTTTTCGTCCTCCTGAACTATTTGTGATTATACAGACTCCAATCTTTATAATTATCTCAAATAACAGAAACGAATTTTCAGCTTTTCAGCAGTCTTGTGTATAGGCTATTAAAGCCGGAAGATTTTAATTTTTAAAGGTGCTAAGGGCTTCCAGTCCTTGTAAATTTAGATCTCCTTTATTAAAAGATTTCACCAGTTTTATGAGTGCGGCAGGTTCCATATTATTCCCCAAAATGCGGGCAACGGCAAAACCTTTTTCCTCATCAGATCCAAAGACGATGAATTCGTCAATCGCATCTTCTTCTCCCAGGTAATAGAGTTCAGCTTTTCGCGTTCCTCCACCATACTTGATCAAGGTTTTATATTTTTCAGCCTGCAGGATTTCGGCCAGCTTTTCCCTTTCCTGATCATAAGTAGCCTTGTTTTTATCATTCATGGGATATGCCATAAGATTGACCTTTCGAATGGTTTCCAGAGTAGCTTTTTGTTCAGCGTCCAATTCAGCTACATCTGCAGAGAGTAAACTTGCAGGAATATCAAGCGCCATGAATTGATTGTTATCCTGGTTTTGAACATAATACTCCTGGAGCGTCGTCTCATTGTCGCAGGAAAGGAAAATTAATCCCACAGCTACAATTATTACTTTAAAGGTTTTCATCTCTTAATTTAGTTTGTATCTATGTTCTCCAATTCTTCTCCACCAGGGATTTGTAGATCTTGTGCAAGTTTTGAAACCTGTGTAAGATTGATATCTCCCGTAATATTAAGGATCACCGAAACCGGCGTCTTTTCATCCTGTCCTTCCATGAACATAAATAACTGACTCACATAATCGTCATTTCGTCCCGGCTTATAATAGAATTTTACATTTTTCCCATCGCTGGAAACACGCATTAATTCTTCCATGGATCCATTTTTCAAATAAGAATTCACATCGGCTGCCATTTGACGGCGTACACTGGCCTGTTTCGATGTAAAAACTTTTATTTCTTCAAGATTCTCAATAAGATCAATATATTGCTGTGTTTCAGGATCATCGGCATTGAGATCTATCTTGGTAAGTAGTTTAAACATTTTACTGGTAATGACTACCGCATCAACTTCTTTCATATTCTCATACTTCGCGAAGTTTTGTGCCCCCGCCAGGAAGGGTAGTAAAAATGCGCAGGTTGCAATTATTAGCTTTTTCATTAGTTCTAGGATTTAGATTTAGTTTATTTTCTTGAAATTTTATTTGTTGCGTTATTGAATTCTTTTAAATACCCAAGGTCTTCTGTCCCGGTGTTCATATATTGAGAGACCATTTGTAATGCTTCCTTGGTTTTTTGCATAGCCAGTTCGGGGTCTTCATAAGAGCCAAACTCTGTAACCTCATTAGGCTGCTGAAAGAAAAGCCCTGCAGCGAGAACGACCGAGGCAGCTACTGCCACCCAGGAATATACTTTCTTTCTGCCATGGCTTTGGGCCTCAAGGCGAACATCTCCAGTATAATGCTCTTCTTTGGCGGCACTAAAGTAGTCGAACATTGGCGTGTACTCCTGTAAATGAGGCGCTACTTTGCCCGACTTAAAATATTCTCTTAACCTGGATTCTTCCTGAAGCGAAGTCTCGCCTTCTAGATATTTCTTGATCAGGTTGTCAATTACTTTTGATTCCATAGCGGTGTCTTTTTATCATTTCTTCCCTTATTTTTTTTCGTGCCCGGGACAAGGCGACCCTTATTGCAGTTTGCTGCATTTCGGTCATTTCTGCAATCTCGTCATAGTCATATTGCTCCACTTCGCGAAGCTGAATAAGCACCTTCTGTTGTTCTGGTAAGGTTTCAATAATCTTCTTTACCCTGTCCAAATCATCCTGCACCTCTACTTTCCTTTGCAGCGACGGGTTTCCGTCATCATAGTTACTGTGGACGATTCGCAGGTTGTTGTTTGACTTCAGTTTCAATTGATCCAGGCAATAATTCTTTGTAACCGTCATCGCAAAAGCCTCCAGGTTGTCATAAGAGGATAATTTTTGCTTTCTGCTCCACAATTTCATCATGACCTCCTGTATCGCATCTTCTGCAGCCTCTTTTGAAACAAGCAGTCTTAATGCCATCCGGTACATTTTATCCTTGACCGGATTCATAAGATCTATGAACGTATTCTCTTTCATTCGTGGTTGGTTAAAAGGCCATTTTCAGGCGCTCTTATAATTACGACGGACCAAAAACAATATTGTTACAAAAAGTTTTTAATTATCCTGAAACTCTTTACTTTTAAGCACTTATGAGCAGCTGTAAATCTATGAAAAGCATTAGAATAATAATCCTCTCCTTTCTCTTCGGAAATCTGTTCTTTTCCTGTTCACAAGATATGGATGATGTGGTCGATAATGCCTCCACCCTTGAAGTAAATCAATTTATCTGGAAGGGCTTGAACAATATCTACCTTTATAAGTATGATGTCCCTCAACTTCAGGACGACTACTTCGGAAGTAATCAAGAACTAAATGATTATCTAAGAAGTTTTAATTCACCCGAAGATTTGTTTGACGCACTGCTCGCCCCTCAGGACCGCTTCAGCTTCCTGGTAGACGATTATATTGAGCTTGAAAATGCATTGGAAGGAATCGCTCTTACCAATGGTATGGAATACGGACTGGTAAGAATATCAAATAATTCCTCCCTGGTTCTGGGCTACGTGAGGTATGTTCTTCCTAATACCTCGGCCTCCAAAAATGGTATTCAGCGCGGAGATTTATTTCATACAGTGAACGGGCAGCAGTTAACTACCGAAAATTACAGGCAGTTGCTGGCAGAACCTCAATATACCATCGGTTTTGCTCATTTAGAAGATACTAATATCATTTCCACAGGTCAAAGCGTTAGCCTTGTAAAGGAACAATATACTGAAAACCCCATCTTTTTTGCAGATGTCCTGGAGACAGGTCAGGGTAACGTGGGTTATCTTATGTACAACAGCTTTTCGAGCAGTTTTGATGATGAACTAAATGCTGTTTTCGCCAGGTACAAGGCTGAAGGTGTTACAAACCTTATCTTAGACCTGCGATACAATGGTGGAGGCTCTGTAGAATCTGCTACAGATCTTGCCAGTATGATCACCGGCCAATTTACGGGAGAAGTTTTTTCTACCGAACAATGGAACGAAGATTATCAAACTTATTTTGAAGAAAACAATCCTTCAGAATTGATAAATCGCTTCGACAATAAAATAAGAACGGGCGAAAGCATCAACAACCTTTTCCTTTCAAACGTATATATCATAACTAGTTTAAGGACAGCTTCGGCCAGCGAACTGGTAATTAACGGGCTTATGCCATATATTGATGTGGTACAGGTTGGTGATACCACTACAGGAAAATTTCAGGCTTCGGTAACTTTATATGATTCCCCAGATTTTGGTCGAAGAGGTGCCAACCCTTCTCATACTTATGCTATACAACCCCTCATCTACAAATCTGCAAATGCAGCAGGTGTCACCGATTTTTTAGAGGGTTTAGCTCCCGATGTTGTCATTATTGAAGATATTACCAATCTTGGCACAATTGGTGATTTAAATGAACCCTTGCTGCAGGCCAGCCTGCAACACATTAAAGGAGAGCCCTTTAAAGTGAAGAGAAAAGGGAATATTTTTGAGATAGTTGGGGAAAGCGGGATGGATTCACCCTTGTATAAAAACATGTATGAAACCGCCAACTATCTAGAAATAGAATAATTAAGAACATTTAACTTTTTTTTAAAATTACTTTTTTCTTTCTTCCGAATGTGTTTATTTTTAGCTTCTTAAAAATCAAAAACTACTTATGAAAAAGACCAGTTTATTATTACCATTCTTCGCGCTTGCTTTTCTTTTTACCTCCTGCTCCCAGGATGATGAAATAAAAAAAGTTGAAGAAGGAGAAGGAACCGAAAACCCTGAAAAAGATACCAGAAATCTTGAAATAGAGGAGTTCATATATGCCGGAATGAATGAGATTTATCTTTACAAAGCCGATGTTCCTGAACTTGGAGATAGTTATTTTACTACAGAAAAAGAGAGGAGAGATTTTCTCGATTCATTTGACTCTCCTGAAGAACTTTATGACGGAATCCAGTCCGCTGATGACCGTTTTAGCTTCCTGACCTCCAATTATGTAGCACTGGAAAACAGTTTTGCAGGAAAAAGTACCACCAATGGAATGCAACTGGCTCTAAGTCTTTACGGGGGTAATAAAATTCTTGCTATTGTAAATTATGTGCTGCCAAATACTTCTGCAGAGGCAGAAGGAATTAAACGTGGCGATGCTTTCACAACTATTGATGGGCAGCAAATGAACTTAAGTAATTACCAGAGTTTAATGGGCTCTTCGACCTATACTATTACTTTGGCAGACCTTCGGGATAACACCATATATCAATCTGAAGAGACTGTAACCTTAACTAAAGCCGAGTATAATACCAATCCTGTCTATATCACCAAAACTCTGGATGTGGAAGGTACTAAGGTAGGATACCTCATGTACAACAGTTTTACTGCAGATTATGATGAACAATTAAACAATGCTTTTGCTGAACTGCAGGGACAGGGAATCTCTGAGCTTGTACTTGATCTAAGGTACAATGGAGGTGGTTCTGTAGCCAGTGCTGTTGGTTTGGCGGGAATGATCACCGGCCAGTACAAGGATCAAGTTTTTCTTAAACAACAATGGAATGATAAGTATCAAAATGCATGGTCTGAGGAGAGCTATATTGATAGATTTCGAGATAACATTACACTCAACAGAGGTAAAGATGATGCACGAGATGTTCCGCTTAACAGTTTAGGGTTGAGCAGGGTATACACACTTACCACGGGTCGTACAGCATCGGCGAGTGAACTTGTAATCAACGGGCTAGATCCTTATATTGATGTGATACAGGTTGGTGATACTACAACAGGTAAATTTCAGGCTTCTGTAACATTATATGACAGCCCTAATTTTGGACGTTCGGGTGCCAATGAAAATCATACCTACGCTATCCAGCCTTTGGTTTACAAATCTGCAAATGCTGACGGCGTAAGCGATTATGTGGATGGGCTTGCCCCCGATATTTTAGTTGAGGAAGATCTTAACAACATGGGCACCCTTGGTGACGAGAACGAACTTCTTTTACAGGCAGCGTTAAATGACATTGCCAATATCCCTCAAAACAAAGCTGCAGCTGCAATGGCTAAAAGAGCTTCTAGAAAATTCAAGTTCATTGGAGAAACCGGAATGAACGAACCGGATTATCAAAAAATGTACATTGAAAAACTTCCTGAAACTTTTAAAAGGAGTAACTAAAACCTCCTTTTTGAATAATAAAAAATCCCGCAATTGCTGCGGGATTTTTTTTGCTCTAATAATTCCTAAGATTAATTATTGAAGTAGAAGCCGTTTGGAGCAATTCCTACAGCAATTTCTTCCAAAAGCTCTCCTCCTATTGAATAAATGTAAATGGAACTGTTTGATGAATAATCCCCGCTGTCTGCGACATAAATTCTTCCACCTTGTACTTCAAATCCATATAAATTACTAAAAGATTCTGAACCACTAATAGTAATGATCGCATTTTCCGCAGGTTCCGTAGCATCCGCTCCTACCATATATACGTCACTATTGATCGTGTAATAAATAACATCATTATCAACATCAAGCTCACCGGCACCGGTCAAATCTTCAGAAAAAGTAATTTCAGAAACTATTTCTCCACTCCCTAAATCTCTCACCTGCAGTCCACCTTCACTAAGTGCATAAATACGGTTCTCGTAAATTTCAAAATCGTTTAATGCTGCGTTTGCCTCTATCGTTCTTTCAATGGCTTTAGTTTCAGGATTGAATACACTTATATTATTACTACCGTTTCCAAAAGCTGCATTTTGAATATAAAGAAGTCCATCTTCTGCAATAACCGTTTCTGCAACGTCACCAATAACAATTGTTTCCTCTATTTCAAGAGTTTCCACATCTATCACCACGAGGTAGTCATCGGTATAATTGTCCCACGCACCGTGATTGGTTACATAAGCTTTCCCATCTACAACTGCACCATATCTTGGCCCCTGCAATCCTGTGTCAACTTTACCTACCAGTTCAAAAGTGTACCGGTCAACAACTGTAATTACATTGGAACCACTAATAATAAAAGCCAGTTCATCTGTAAAGAACATTGATTGTGCATATTGCCCTATATCATCTCCTTCATTAACAGCAGCATATATATCATTTTCAACAGTTTGCAAGTCATCGCTAATGTAAGTAACAGATCCTATTCCGCCTTCATTCAACACGAATAGTCCGTTATTATAATCCCCTTCAGAAATGGGTTCCGGAGTAATAGTGTCATCATCATTACTACACGAGTTCAACAGGAATATTCCCATTAATCCAGATAAAAATAGTTTGCTAATTTTCATAGTCTTAAAAATTAAGGTTTAGATATATACTAAAATTGATTCCCGGCATCCACCGGTTTTCTACACTCTCATAGGCTTCATTAAAAAGATTAAAAACCCTTGCCCCCATCCTGTAATTTTGATTTGCTCCAAATCTGTAGGAAGCACCAAGATTTGAAACCAAATAGCTTTCCAGGTTGTACTGTGAATCATTGTCTGACCGGGTGTAAACTTCGCCGTTAAATAGAAACTGATAATCCAGTTCCAATCTCTTATAAGAGTATGCAATAGCAGCCGTAGCTTTATGATACGGGACATAAATGAGCTGGTTGTGTGTTTGTTTGTTTTCGGAAACCGTGAAGGCATAAGTCCCTGCAAGGTTTAAAAACCCATAATTTCTAAAATCCTTTTTCCAGTTAAGTACCCCTTCCACCCCGTAGGTTTGTACCTCATCTTCGTTCTCTGGTCGCCATGCACCGTCACTACCAGGGAGCCAGCGAATCATGTTATCTATATCTATATAATAAGCCGTCACGTTCAACTCCACATCCTGCCAGGAAAAGCGGTTCCCAATCTCTCCCTGCAAGGAAGTTTCAGCAGCTAAATCAAGATTTCCGGAAGAAGACCAGTAAAGATCATTATAGGTGGGAATCCTGAAATTTCTTGATGCATTTAGTTTTATCCCGTAAAATTCTGAAAACTGGTAATTCGCACCCGCAGAGAACAATACCGGACTATCATAATTTTTAGTAATTTCTTTTCTAATTCCGGCTTCATAGCTCAACTTCTCATTAAGCCAGTGCTTCAGAAGAAATGCTGCGGAAAATATATTCCTTCTGTTTTCACCAAGATCACTGCCTTCTCCCACAGTATGTGTATTAGTAAGAACAGTATTCAGCTGTAGATTATCTGAAGCTGTATATTTGAATTCGTGTTTAGCAATGAAAGTTTCTGCCTCTCCAAAAGTGAAATTTTCAGACGCAACATTCGCAAAGTACTTGTAATTTTCATCAAGAAAAGCCAGTTTCGCCGAAGAAGTAAAACGAGAGAATTTGCTCTCCCACTCCAGCAAATTGCGGATGTTCAAATCCTGGTATTTTGTTCTAGTTTCAGAAGGTCTTATTAATGAAAAATGGCGTTCTCCATCAAAAAGTTCACTGTAAAAACTAAAGGTATTGCGGCTATTTATCCGATAGGCTATCCCAACACTGAGATTATTATTATAAAATTGTCCATTAATATTCTCTCCTTCATTTTGAGGATATTCGTAATCATTATCTGAATTATTGCGTGCCCCTGAAACACTAAAGCTAACGTCACCTGTCGCCCCTTTTACCTGATACCTTGCATCCAGCGTGTTAAAACTTCCATATTGAACAAAGATGTCATTTTCCAGCTTTTCCCGAAAAGACAGGTTAGTATTCAAATGTACTGTACCTCCAATCGCACCCGTACCATACACCACACTTCCGCCACCACCCCGCACCGCTATTTCATCATAACCTGCAGCATTAATGGTATTAAAATCTGTTTGGCCGTTAAACTGTGAATTGATATTTATGCCATTCCAAAGCACGGCTGTTTGAGAAGCCGTTGTTCCTCTAAAAGAAGGAGAAGACACCATTCCAAGGCCATTTTCTTTAAAGTACACCGGGGTGTTATAATTTAAGACTGAAGTTAGCGTGGGGCGGTTTTTTTTGGTAACAGAATCTGAAATCGTCTGTACCAGCTGTCCGGTTGAAAACACCTTTAGCTCGGCATCAATAAGCACTTCGTCAAGTACATTAATGGAATCCTGCTGCGCAAATACAGAAGAAAACTGCAGCAGCACTAGCATTAATAATAAGTTGAAACGTAATTTTCTCATCTGCCTCTGACTCTTATCCCGAAAGTCTCGATTTTATAGTTGTTTTTGGCAGGTCTCCTGGCTCGCGTCCTGTTTGTTTACCTTCCCATGCACAATGAATTGGCACAGTGGTATTTGAAGTTTTAACAACAGGCATCCCTTTCGGGACTTAGCTTACAGTTGCGGGAACAGCTCAGGCTTATTCGAAGTTGGAGGTGAGAAGTTGAAATTAGAAGTATAATTTCTGGCATTTCACTCACTCTCGTTCTTCAATGGAAAATATTCAAAAAGTTGATTTTACGCTATATTTCTAACTTCGTACCTCGTATTTTCAACTTCAGAGGTTTTCCCCTGATTCCCTTTTAATCAATTCAGATTCCCTATTTCTTCAGGATCTTTATTGAACCAAAGTTTGCACGAAAGTAAACATTTTGTCTTATTTGGCAGCTGAAAAATTAAAAATCTTACTTTTGGTTTCTGAAATGAGATTTACAAGAAACATAACCGGCCTCATCATTTTCTTATGCTTTCTAAGCTGTAAGACTGATGAAAAAGAGAAAACCGAAATTCTTCCGGAAGCAGGAACCGAAATTCCCGTTGAACATGCAAAGGGATTTTCAATTATAGATCACGGCAGTTACAAGATCTTAAGTGTAAAAAATCCCTGGCCCAATGCCAACATCACGTACAGGTATTTATTGGCCGAAGAAGGCTCTGAAATTCCGGAAGGGCTGGAATATGACCAGCGGGTTAATGTTCCCGTGGAAAAGATCGTGGTGACTTCCACCACGCATATTCCCTCGCTGGAAATCCTCAATGAGGAAGAAACTCTCATTGGCTTTCCCGGACTCAACTATATTTCTTCGGAAAAGACCCGGAAAAGGATCAATAACGGTGAAATTACAGAACTGGGGCAGAACGAAGCTATCAATACCGAAGTACTTTTAAACCTGCAACCCGATGTGGTCATTGGCTTTTCCATTGACGGCAGCAGCAAATCTCTCAATACCATTCAAAAAAGCGGAATTCCGGTGGTATTTAATGCCGACTGGACCGAAAGTTCTCCTTTAGGAAAAGCCGAATGGATCAAATTTTTTGGTGCTCTTTACAACAAAACTTCCGAGGCAAATGCCTTTTTTGAGACTGTAGAACAGGATTATTTAGAAGCCAAAGCACTTGCAGAAAATTCAGGTGACCAGCCAACTGTGCTTAGCGGAGCCATGTATAAAGACCGATGGTACCTGCCTTATGGAGACAGCTGGCATGCGCAGTTTATCGAAGATGCCAACGCAAAGTATATCTATGCTGAAACCTCCGGAAATGGCAGTATGGCCCTGGCTTTTGAAACTGTGCTGGAAAAGGCGCAGGATGCAGATTTCTGGATGGGTCCGGCGCAGTTTCAGTCTTATGAAGAAATGCGCAATACCTCGTCCCACTACACCCGTTTTAAGGCCTTTGAAAAAAGAAATATTTACACCTATAGTAGTGAAAAAGGGGAAACCGGCGGAGTTATTTTTTATGAAAGGGCGCCGGTTCGGCCAGATCTGGTTTTGAAAGATCTTATCTCCATTTTCCACCCTGATCTTTTACCCGATTACGAAACCACTTTTTACAAACCGCTTCAATAATTGCAAGTCTCAGGAAAATACAGATTCAGTCTTCTTTTGTTACTGTTGCTGGTTTTAGTGACCGCGTTCCTGAACATTAGTTTTGGGTCTGTAAGTATTCCTTTTAAAGATGTTTTCTCTGTACTCCTTGACGGTGAAGCCGGCAAAGAAAGCTGGAATTATATTATTTTAGAATACCGCTTGCCCAAAGCAGTTACTGCGATCCTTACCGGCTCTGGCTTGGCAGTAAGCGGCATGCTCATGCAAACCATGTTCAGGAATCCGCTGGCGGGGCCTTACGTTTTAGGATTGAGTAGTGGCGCCAGCCTGGGCGTGGCTTTGGTGATCATGGGCGCTTCGATTTTCGGCGGAATTGCATCTGTCCTCATTCTTTCCAACTGGGGACTGGTAATTGCCTCCAGCCTTGGAAGCCTGCTCGTTATGTTGGCTGTGATGGTAGCTTCCATCAGGCTTAAAGATACCATGGCTATTCTTATTATCGGACTCATGTTTGCGAGTCTCACTTCGGCCGTGGTGAGCGTGCTCTCCTATTTTAGCCCGGCCGATAATTTACAGCAGTATATTTTTTGGTCGCTGGGAAGTGTGGGCGATCTTTCCTGGCAGGAAGTGGGAATTCTTTTCATATTCTGGGCACTGGGAATCATCCTCGCCGTCTCTCGTATAAAGAACCTGAACAGCCTTTTATTAGGCGAACAATATGCGAAAAGCATGGGCTTACGCATTAACCGCAACCGGGCAGCTATTATTATTGCCACCAGTTTACTGGCCGGCAGTATCACTGCTTTTGCAGGACCCATCGCTTTTGTAGGTCTTGCGGTACCACACCTCATAAGACAGGTAATACCTGTCAATAATCATAGAATTCTACTGCCCGCCGTCATATTTGGAGGTGCGATTTTAATGTTGCTTTGCGATATCGTGGCGCAACTTCCCGGGAGCGAATACACGCTGCCAATCAACGCCATTACTTCCCTTGTGGGAGCACCGGTGGTGATCTGGCTCCTGGTGAGAAAGAGAAAATTCATTTTTTAGAGGAGGATGATGAACAGCGAAGAAAAAAATACCATTCTGAAGACGGAAAACCTTAGCACCGGTTATCTCCATAAGCGGGAAAAAAAGGTAATTTCTTCGGAAGTAAATGTTGAGCTATTTGAAGGAGAACTCGTGGCGGTGATTGGTATAAACGGAGTCGGTAAATCCACTTTTTTAAGAACCCTTAGCGGCGTGCAACCGGCTTTAGGCGGAAAGATCTTTCTTCAGGAAAAAGACAGGGAGCAAATCGATCCTCCTCAACTGGCTTCATTAATTAGTCTCGTATTAACCGAACAACCTGTTTCCCGCAACCTGCGTGTGGAAGAACTCGTAGCATTAGGAAGACAGCCTTACACTAACTGGATAGGCACGGTAAAAGCTGAAGACAAAAAACACATTCAGCAGGCATTGGAACGGGTGAATATTTTTGAGCTTCGGAAGAAAAAATGCTATGAACTTAGTGACGGGCAGTTCCAAAAAGTGCTTATCGCAAGAGCTTTGGCGCAAAACACGCCGCTGGTAATTTTAGATGAACCCACTTCACATCTCGATATGTACCACAAAGCCCAGGTTTTACAACTCCTGAAAAAACTAAGCCGCGAAACCGGGAAAGCCATTCTTTTTGCAACTCACGAGATCAATCTTGCCATACAGCTCTGCGATAAAATAATCTTGATGCAGCAGGACAAAATTACCCATGACAGCCCCGAAGAACTAGTGTCAAAAAGGGCATTTGAAAATGTCTTCCCAAAAGACCTCATTATCTTCGACCGCGACAGTGAGTCATTTAAAATTAAAACCTGATCGTCAATAGTTCCTGATTTTAAGTTTTGACGGCTACAATCTAAGATCAAGAAAACCCAATGAATTTCATAAGCATTTTTCCCGAAGTTCTTTTTTAGGCGTAGTTATTTTGGCTTGATACTCTGCAAATATTCTTTTGCAGTCATGATTGGAAGCATAGACTTTTTAAAATCTTTTCCATTTCTGGTAATTATAATGTCGCAATTTGAATCTGTGGCACTAAAATATTGTAAAGCATCTTCAAAATCCTTCAAATCAGAGTTCAATCCTTTCTCTATAACGTGCTCATCAAGTTTGCAGATTTCACATATGATTTTAAATTTTCTCAATTTTTCTTGCGCAATTTGTGCAGTCTCAAATTTTGAAATAAAATAATTTATTGTTGCAAATGATATTGGAGAAACAACTATTGTCAATTCTCCTTTATCGGCTAATGACGCTACTTTAGCAATAGAGTCATAGAAAGGTTCTCGTTCCCCGAGTAAATCAAGAATAACATTGGTGTCCAGAAATAATCTCTTTTTCATCTACTTATATTTCTCCAGCAATGAATCTGAATATTCATTTTTTTGATCTAATTCCACCGGAATTTTTGTTCCAGTAGCTAAACTTCTAATGAATGGAGATATTTCTATATCTGATTCCTTATTTTCAGTTGTCAACGACTGTAAATATGCTTCTACGATTCGTGATAAACTCATTTTTTTATCTGAAGCATATCTTTTCGCTCGTTCAATTATTTCCTGGTCAAGTTTTAATGTTAGTTTCCTATCCATAACAAAATGATTGTACGTGTAAAAATAGATAAAATATACGTATAATAGAAATTGGCGAAGATTCTTTTAATTAATTGTGCACAACTCTAGATAAATTAAAAAGCTACTAATTCGCCGCTTCTCACCTCCCATTTCGAGCCGCGTACTTAAAAATAATTATCTTTGAAAAAACTACTTCTTTAATGAATGAAACTATTCTCATTGCGGGTTTTTTAATTGTTTTTGCTGTAGGAGTCTTCATCGGGATCTTTATAGCAAACCTAAAAGGAAAAAGCGCCCAAAGTGCCCTTTCTGAAAGGAATAGTCAGCTAAATATCCAGTTTGAGAATTACAAGGTGCAGGTGTCACAGCAGCTGGAGGAATTGAAACAACAATCCCGGGAAGCAAAACTATCAGTAGAAGAACAACTGAAGGAAGCTTGCGGCGAACGCGAAGAAATCCGAAGAGAAAAGGACTTTTTGAATACCGAACTTACGCGCCGGAATTCAGAATTTGAGAATCTGCTGGAAAGGAATCGGGAGCAAAAGGCCGAAGTAGAAAAACTTCAGGAGCGGTTCAGCAGGGAATTTGAAAATTTGGCCAACAAGATCCTGGATCAGAAATCAGAGAAATTCACACTTCAGAATAAAGAAAACCTTCAGAATATCCTTCATCCATTACAGGAAAAGATCCTGAGCTTCGAGAAAAGAGTGGAAGATACGCATAAAGACAATATTGGCAGGAATTCCCAGCTTCAGGAGCAAATCCGCGGGCTTAAAGAGCTGAATGAGCAAATGAGCAAAGAGGCGGTGAACCTTACAAAGGCTTTGAAAGGTGACAATAAAATGCAGGGCAACTGGGGCGAATTGGTTTTGGAACGCGTGCTGGAAAAATCCGGACTGGAAAAAGACCGGGAATATTTCGTGCAAACGGCTTTTACCACCGAAGAAGGCCGGCGCGTACTGCCGGATGTCGTGATTCACCTGCCCGACAATAAGAAAATGATCATTGATTCGAAAGTTTCCCTCAATGCCTATGAACGGCTGGTCAACGAGGAGGACGAAGCCGAGAAACCAAGGCATCTAAAAGATCATATTACCTCTCTAAAAAGGCATATTGAGCAGCTAAGTTCCAAGAATTATCACGACCTGTATTCTATTGAAAGTCCGTCGTTCGTACTCTTGTTCGTCCCCATTGAACCTGCTTTTGCAGTTGCCATCAATCACGAAAATTCGCTCTATAACTGGGCTTTCGAAAAGAATATCGTCATTGTAACTCCGGCGACCCTGCTGGCAACGCTGCGCACCATTGACAGTATGTGGACCAATGAAAAACAGCAGCGAAACGCCATTGAAATTGCAAAGCAGGCAGGTGCACTTTACGATAAATTTCACGGACTCATGAACGATCTCTCCGGAATAGGTAAGAAAATAGATGAGGCCAGGACGGGTTATAAGGCCGCTATGAACAAGTTGTATGACGGCAACGGAAACCTGATCAACCGCGTGGAAAAATTAAAGAAAATGGGTGCGACCGCAAAAAAAGCACTTCCGGAGACGGTGATCAAAAAAGCTTCGGAATACGAAGAAAACATAGAAAATAAAAATTGAATTGAAAATGTCATTTTTGATACTTCAGATAAATAAACACTTGATTCCATGAATAACTTGAACCCTAAACTAGTATTTACAGCAGTTGCCTTTCTGATTACGCTGAATTTCACTGCCCAGGAAATCTATTTTCCACCTGCAGGTGAATGGGAACAGAAAGCGGCATCAGAATTTGACCTCGATTTTACTGAAGCCATCCAATTTGCTGAAGAAAACGAGTATTCAGAATCACGAGACCTGCGACAGGCCATTCTAAAAGGCTTTCAACATGAACCTTACCACGAAATCCTGGGGCCTACGAAAAAGCGCGGCGGCCCGGCAGGAATAATCCTTAAAAACGGTTTTTTGATCGCCAGCTGGGGAGATATTGACCGGGTGGACATGACCTTTAGCGTTACCAAAAGCTTCCTTTCTACCACTGCCCTGCTCGCACTTCAAAAAGGCCTTTTTGAAGCAGAGGAACCTGTTGAAAAGTACGTTTGGGATGGCACTTTTGAAGGGGAACATAACAGCAAAATTACCTGGGAGCATTTGCTGCAACAAACATCTGACTGGAGCGGACAGTTGTGGGGCGGCTTTGACTGGGCAGATCGCCCACCGCGCGATGGCAGCATTGACGACTGGAGAGCCCGTGACCTGAATGAACCCGGCACCTATTTCAAGTACAATGATGTGCGGGTGAACGTGCTGGCCTATTCCCTGCTGAATGTTTTTAGAGAACCACTTCCGCGGGTATTAAAGGAAGAAATTATGGATCCCATTGGCGCCTCCACAACCTGGCGCTGGTATGGCTATGACAATTCGTGGGTGACCATCGACGGACTCAAAATGCAGTCGGTAAGCGGTGGCGGACATTCGGGTGGTGGAATGTTCATCAACACCAAAGACATGGCCCGCTTTGGCCTGCTCTTCATGAACAACGGAAACTGGAACGGGAAACAACTTATTTCCGAAGAACTGGTACGGGAGGCAATGGTTCCTTCCGAAGCAAACCCCAATTACGGCTATATGTGGTGGCTTAATGAACAAAACTGGGAAAATATTCCGGAAGACGTTTTCTATGCAGCCGGTTTTGGTGGAAATTTTATAATTATAGACCAGGAGAACGAACTCGTGATCGTAACCCGCTGGCTGGAACCTTCAAAAATAGAGGAATTCATGAACCTTGTTTATGCGGAAATAGAGTAGAGAAACAATGAACAGGAAACAGTAAGCAATAAGCAATAAGCAATAAGCAAAATTAAAGAGCCTGAAGCAATCAGCCAACAGCCAACAGCCAAAACAAAAAGACAATGACCTTCAAAACAGTACAAGATTCCCAGGTAACGATTTCAGAATTGATGCTTCCCTCCCACTCCAACTTTAACGGCAAGATCCACGGGGGCTATGTGCTTTCCCTTTTAGACCAGATCGCCTTCGCCTGTGCTTCCAAGCATTCCGGGGTTTATTGTGTGACCGCAAGTGTAGATACGGTTGATTTTTTAAGGCCTATAGAGATTGGGGAACTGGTGACGATGAAGGCTTCGGTGAATTATGTGGGGCGAAGTTCTATGGTGATCGGGATTCGTGTGGAGGCAGAGAATATCCAGACCGGCGAATGCAAACATTGTAATTCTTCCTATTTTACCATGGTGGCCAAAGATGCCGAAGGAAAATCTTTTGAAGTGCCGGGCCTCATCCTGAAATCTAATGAAGACATTCGGCGGTTTGCCAAAAGCATCAAACGCTACGAGAACAAGAAAAAAAGGAAAACCGAATTTCATGAAACCGATTTTGTTTCTGAAGAATACCTGCACATCCAGGAACTGGATAACGTGAAAATAGAGCTGTAATTTGCAGTTCAACGGATTCATAGCCGCCCTGCTGCTGTCCATTGCGGTGGCTTACCTCCTGCCGCAGGGACCGGAGATCCTGCCGTTAAAGACCATCACCGATATTGGAATTGGGTTCATCTTCTTTTTCTACGGACTCAAACTTTCCCCGGCAGAATTTAAACTGGGTTTCCTGAATTACCGCTCACACATCCTCATCCAGGTCACCACTTTTATTGTTTTCCCATTGCTCACTTTGCTGTTCATCCCGCTTTTTGAAGGCGGCACCGGCAGTGATTTCTGGATCGCCCTCTTCTTTTTGGGAGCGCTGCCCTCTACCGTTTCTTCCTCCATCGTAATGGTTTCCCTGGCAAAAGGAAATTTGCCCACCGCGATCTTTAACGCCAGCCTTTCAGGATTGCTGGGCATTTTTGCCACTCCGTTGTGGATGAGCTTTTTTATGGGAAATTCTGCCGAATTTGAATTCGGCAATGTCATCACAAAACTGTTTTTACAAATTGTGCTGCCATTAATTATCGGGCTGTTCATGCAGCGATTTCTTGGCGAGCTGGCGAGGAAATACAGCAGAGAACTCAGCTTTTTTGACAAGAGCATCATCATTCTCATAGTCTATTCCAGTTTTAGTGCTTCTTTTGCCTCCAATTTCTTTGATTCTGTGAGTGTTGCAAACCTTGTAAAATTATTTGCTGCGGTGATCCTGCTGTTTTTTGTAGTCTACTTTGGAACCGGATATGTGTGCAGGCTGCTGAATCTTTCTACGGAAGATACCATCACCGTCAAATTCTGCGGAACCAAGAAATCACTGGTGCACGCCTCGGTCATGGTGAAGATTATTTTTGGCAATGCCGCCAATACAGGCTTGCTTTTGCTGCCCATCATGCTGTACCACATTTCACAACTGCTCTTGATCGCCGTCTTTGCTGAACGCTACCGGAAGCGGAAGATCCCTGTATAGATCACTTCCCGAAGCATTTTATCATCCCGCTGAAATTTCTTACACATTTTGAAGGAAATCCTGCTGCCGTTCTCAATATTTTGTTAAGTTTACGGCATCCCTACATTTTTATTGAAACCAGGAATGGCTGTACTCTTATTTGCAACTAACTGTACAGTAAATTTATATATATGTTTACGCAATTAGAAAAACAAATATGACACTAACACCTAACATTGAAATTACAGGATTAATTAAGCCCTTAGTCGATGGATTTAAAGCCGTACACAACGAATGGGATAATTTTTTTGAAATAGGTTTAACCGACTATCTACACTCACAAACGGAAAAATATTACTTTACAAACACTTTTCTTCATAGAAGTGAAAAGGTGAGATTTAACGATATATATTTCCCAATTAAAGCAACATATAAAAAGTTAACAACTGATTTCAATGACCTTGATGAGCTATTTACAAATTACAACAATATAACAATTATTGGTTCGGCTGGAAGTGGTAAAACGACTTTAATAAAACATATTTTTCTACAAACAATTTTTAATCAAAACCGTATTCCAATTTTAATTGAATTAAGGAACCTAAATGAATTCAAAGGAGAATTTGAAAAACTTATCACAGAGAAAATACTTAAATCTAAAGTTAAACCTAGCGATGGTATATTTAAAAGAGCATTAGAAAGTGGTAAATTTTTGTTTTTATTAGATGGATATGACGAAATTTTTTCAGACAAAAAACAAGATATAAACAGGCAAATAGAATTATTTGTTGATTCTTATTCAAATAATAAATTTCTAATAACAACTCGTCCTGGTAGTGGAATTGAGGGTTTTCCAAGGTTTTATGACTTTAAAGTATGCCCATTAGATGATGACGATGTAATTGGGTTTATTTCAAAAATTGTCGAAGAAGGAGAAAGAAAAGACCGAATAAAAAATATAGTTCTCGACCCAAAAAATCAAAACTATTATGAATTTTTAAGAAACCCATTATTACTCTCAATGTTTATAATGGCTTTTGAAAACCACCCAGAAATTCCTAAGAGAAAAACAGCATTTTATAGAAATGTATTTGACACTCTATACTCTCGACACGATGGTATAACAAAAAATAGTTTTCCAAGAGAAAAATTAACAAATCTTCAAAGAGATGATTTCGAAGATATATTATCAATATTTTCTTACCTCACCTTAATTGAAGGTCAATATTCTTTTACAAATGAATATATGACTGATATTTTAGATAAGGTAAGAGATTCATCTGATTATGAATATATTACCGAAAGTTTGATTTATGATTTAAGAACTTCAATTTCTATTTTAATTCTAGACGGCTTTGAATATTTCTTTCCCCATCGTTCGATGCAGGAATATTTTACAGCGTTGTTTATCAATAGACTTCCAACTGACAAGAAACATAAAGCATATAAAAATTTATCAAGTGTATTACAGCAATCAAGTACTGATTATAGTTTCAATTTTTGGAGTCTGTGTTTTGAAATGGATGAAACAATTTTTATATCAAATTTCCTAATTCCTCAACTAAAAAAAATATATAAACCGCTTGAAAATAAAAAAGGGAAAGAACTTGTAGAATCTTACTTTAAAATAATTAATCCAACTTTGTGGAAAAGAGATTTCAATAAGAACGGAACGACAAAATTAAGGATTTTAAGACACGCAAATTTTCAAAATGCAATTTTGGACTTTTGCGAGATTTACGACTATAACGATATATGGATGTTTCCAGAAAAACGCAGTTGTGAGGATGATTTTATAAAAATTTATGATAAACAATTGGAGAAATCTGAAAATGGAAAAAGTGGAATACCTAGACTTTTGAAAAATGATGAATTACTTGAATTTTTAGTTTCTAGAGGTATAGATGAAGTAGTAGAAAATATCCAAAAGAAAATTGAGAATAAAATACATAAGTGGGATATGACAATAAAGAAAAAAAAATCGAATATTGATGATTTATTAAATATATAAAACTGCGTACAACCCTGTGTAATTATTGCTCCACGAAGCTTTTTGTTGTATTTGGCCAAAGACAATTATAAGGGAATTAGTTTTGGAAAATGGGTGATGGGAATAGTTGGAAGAGACGAAAATTATAAAATTCACTCCCCCTCTCATTTGAAACTATTTGCAAGGAATCTTCCACTCATAATTTGGCCAGTTGAGTTTATAGCAATTCTTTTCAGCAAGAACAAGCAGAGATTAGGAGATAAGCTGGGTAAAACTCTCGTTTTCCAAAATCCAGAAAGGCCAAAGAAATTATTACGAGTATTACCAGTAATCGGATTAGGAGTAATTTTCTTCATACTTTTTTTCACTTTCGTGTCCTCAGCACTGAAATCATCAGAAGCATATAAACTTGCAATCTCGGAAATTGAAAGAAATGAAGAAATTATAGAATATGTGGGCGGAATTAAAGATTTTGGATGGATGCCAACAGGAGAAGTCAGCGTTCAAAATGGTGAAGGTACAGCTACCTATGATATCAACGTAATAGGAGAAAGCAAGGAAATGAGCGTTAAGGTTGAATTGGTTAAACCAAAAAACGGAGAATGGGAAATTACAAGTTTCCATTATTAAAACGGGTACCAAAAGTGCATAAAAACAACACGGGACGTTTCCCACAAATTGAAAAAATTCTCCTTTAATGAAAAGCATTTTATTAGTTGGAATTCTTTTTTGCTCCACATTTTCTGCGTGCGGACAATCAAATCATGACCGATTTATTTTCTTTTTACATAATCGCTTTTTAGAAGAGCACGGCCTGGATGAAGCTCATCCAGAATTCGGGAGGACAGAATACAAAGAAATTTTGAGGGAATTTAAACAAAGCGGATTTCATGTCGTTAGCGAAAAAAGAAATGGAAATGTGAACGCGCGTGATTATGCGCTCGAAATTGTAAACCAGATCGACAGTTTAATCTCAAATGGAACCGACCCTGAAAAAATAACGATTGTTGGAACTTCAAAGGGTGGATATATAGCTCAGTACGTTTCAACTTTTGCAAATAATCCCGAATTAAATTTTGTGTTTGTGGCAAGTTTCAGTGATACCGATTTAGTAGACATTCCGGAAATAAATTATTGTGGTAATATTTTGACCATTTATGAAAACACCGACCCGTTTGGAGTTTCAGCAATTAAAAGAAAAGAAAATTCTAATTGTAAAATCAGGCACTTTAAAGAACTGGAATTAAATACAGGCCTGGGACACGGGTTTTTGTTTAAGCCGCTAAAAGAATGGATTGAACCCACAATAAAATGGGCAAACGGAAATTACGAACTGAAATAAAAAAGAGGCAACAATGAATCATTAAAATTTTGACACCATCCCTCAAAGTGTCCAAATAGAAAATCCCTGCAATTTATTGTTTTGGGCCTTGACAAAAATTTAATATGACCAGAAAAAAACCTCTTTACAGCACATTTTCAACTGTGCGCTATGTGAAAGATTCAATTTTCGTTCTATGCCTGATTTATTTTATGCAGGGTGTTTTATTTGGTTTAGATAATGAATGGAATATCAATCAACTTGCACTGGGAATTTTTTTACTGATATTCTTACTGATTATTGATTCAAAAGAACTGATCGTTTATGAAGATAAATTGCAGGTTAAGAGAAAACACCTGTTTGGATTGTTATCACGAAAAACCGATTTTGAATTATCCAGGATCAAAGACATCTCTTATTCCGGGCAATTTTCCCGTACAAATGATGTGATACAGGATTTTCTACGCCTTTTACTACCTGTGATGGACCTTAAAAATACCCTCACCATAGTAACGCAGGAGAATGAAACTTATGAATATGAAGTCCATATATATAAACATAAACTTGAAACATTGATAAAAGTCATTCATGAACGTATACCGGCTATGTAGCAGGATATTGCTTAAGCCATTATTGAATCGAACCACAATAGCTACTACGAAAACTTAAAATCATCAGCCAAAATTCACCTGAAAATATTCAATATGCTTAAACAAATAATTTTTGCTCTTTTTATGCACTAATTGTTAGTCAGGCTACAGGGCAGGAAAGTTCCAATCAACCTCAAGCTTTTTATGTGAACGATTTCATTAGTGCATATCAAAGTATTTTTGTGGAAACCGATAAGACTAAATTTGAAGATGTTGATACTAAAGTTGCCAGCATCATTAGAAACATCGCTTTCATGCCAAACCAAGAAGTAGTTTTCAGAATCTTCGCTGATGAGAATTTGAAGTTAGGCTACATCTGGGATGTACATGGTGAAATGCGCTCAGGCTGCAATGACAATGTCCAAACTTTGAAGTACCTATTGAAAACCCGGGAATTAAATATAGACGGTCAAGACTGGTTTAAATCCATAAATATGCAAAAATTAAAGAGAACAAATTGATTGAGCAGCAAAGATTACGTAGAAATGAATAGGATTTTCAATAAAAAAAGTGCAACAGGATTAAAAATAAAACATGCCTTCTTGATCTTGCTGGCCTGTTTCATAATAGGTTTGATATCCACGATCCTTACCGGAAAAATACTGGAAGACACTGATTTTAGAACGTTGATTAATTATATGCTATCATTAGGAATCCCGGTTTTTGTAGCCATCAAGATTTATGAGAAATATGCTGACAAATATAGTCTGAACATCTCTACAAAGTATTTGAAATTAATTCCAATCCTTATGCCTTTACCTATCCTGTTGCAGTTTGGGCTCACTTCTCACCTGGTTCACCTAATCCCAATGCCGGAGTACATAAAGCAAATGTTTTACGAAATGGGAAATGGCTATAGCTGGGAAAATTTTTTGTTGCCTTTAATATTGGCTCCGGTTTTAGAAGAAATTTTATGCAGAGGGATCATACTAAAAGGTTTATTAAACAATTGTAATCCGCGGAAAGCTATTTTCGTCTCCAGTATCATCTTTGGGCTGTTGCATTTTAATCCATGGCAATTTATTGGGGCTTTTGGAATAGGATTGATCAACGGATGGATCTTCTGGAAAACTAAAAATATTCTATTAGCAATAGCAATGCATTTCGCCAACAATTTTTTCTTTATGCTTTTCGGGATTTATTTTGGCACAGCATATTTAGTTGACAAGCCAATGCGGGCGGTCTTTGGCAGTCCTCTTAATCAAACTCTGGCGATAGTAGTCTCTTTACTTCTATTATTAGCTATCCTCTTTTATTTAAAGCAAAGATTTGAAACAAGTAAAACTAAACATAGCTTTGGTAATCGGGATGCTAAATCTATTCAAAAATGACATTTTTATGTATTTATTTAACCGACACTTTACAGTTAAGCTTTTGCATGTCCATGTTGGCAATAACGTAGGATGTGGTTTGGAATCAGGCTTAGCAGAAGAAATTGTAAAACTGCTAAAAATCACATATGAAAAAAGAGAATAAAATCTTATTAAAAACATTCTTTATTGCCGGGCTATCTTTTGCAATAGCAATGGCTTTCTACGGATACTGGATAGACGACGACCACTTAATCTGGAAATTCATCATTCATTTTGTGCTCTTTGGGTTGACTATAGGGTTTTTAGCACGTAGAAATTATTTAAAAAAGCAGCCCTCAGTTGAAAATAACGAAGAGAGAAAAGAAGATAAAAAAAACATAGATTAAAAAACAAACACTCATGACAAAACACATTTTACACGCAGCGCTATGCCTTATTTTCCTGACCACATCTTGCTCAAAGGATGATGATAATGATTCCACAAACGGGGTTACCGTAAAACAAGAAACCCTGGTCGGCAAATGGTATTTTGTGGATCAGGTTATCAATGGGGAACGAATCCCTTATGACGACCATGAAGATTGCGGCAGGGATTACATTGAATTTAAAGAAGATGGCACCATCTGGCAAATGGATGTATGGGATTGTGAAGAATATTATGAACTAACCGGCGTTTATTCAATTTCAGACGGACAGTTACACCTGAATGGGGAGACAGTGAAGGTAATCGAACTTAATTCAAGCAAGTTTTCTATTACAGGAGAAGAAGATTACGATGAGGATGGGGAAATGGATGAAGTGACGTTGAATTTCGAGAGATAGAATATCAGAAAAATATATGAAAAGTAACTACAGAACCAATTGAATAACAACAGGTAGAAACTGAGTTTTTCAAACTCCATAGAATGTCTGTTGACATACTAAAATGACACAACCCCTAAAATATGAAAAATCAAGATCTGAAGATCAGCATTAAAACAGTGTGGCTATTAATTATAGGAAACCTTTTATTAGCAACGACTGGTGCAATAGCCAAAATTCTACACTGGAATTTTTCTGATACTATACTAATCATGGCCTTTATGCTCTTCTTTTCAAGCTGGGTAATTGTTCTAAGCGATATGGTACAGAGTAGATTCTCAAACAAATTTTTTTGGGTAACAAGCATGTTTGTTTTGCCGGCAATAGCACCAATTTTTTATTTAATTCAGAGGAGGAAGTTGCTGAATTATTAATGTGAGGGACAGATGGAGCCAGTCGAAAGTTACTGCTTGAATAGGCCAATTCCATTTCCATCACTCTACCACTTCATCCCATCCCGCAGCCTCATACCACTGGAAATTACGATAGTAGTTGCCATAATATTCGTACTCCTCATGTAAAAATGAATTATCCTCAGAATAGTTTCGCCACCTGTTGGCCTGCTTAAAATTTTGTTCGAGAGGTATAAAAGTCGAAATTCCGTGGGCCTCTGCCATGTCTAGAAATCCTCCATAACTGTAATTTACAAATGATGAATAGGTAGTTCGTGTTGTAAGAAACAGTGGAACGGCCGTTTCATAAGCCGATTCCCAGGTGTTCCATGCCTCGCTGTCCTCTTCGGAATTAGTTTTCATAAGGCTTTGAAGATCAAAATAGTAGTTATAGTAATTACTGTCATAGTTAAAAACGTCTCGCGTGCTAAGGCCTGTACCGTTATCCGCCAAATCCTTTAAAATGGTATTTGTAGCCAGGGCAAGTTCCTCCAAATCCCTGCAACTAACCACCGAAACAGCTGCACCATACTGGTACACGCTGGTATCCAGCTCGTCCCTTACCGTAGCTTTCGAAAAATGGGATTTTATTCCTTTATTATTTTCGTAATCAAAATTCTGGGCGTACTGATTAAAAAAAGCATACGCGATATTTTCAGGCTTATGGGTCTCAGAAAAAAAGGCGGGTACCATTTCCTGATAAGGGGCTCCATAAGCCGAAACTTCTACCGGCGATGCAATGATATAATTGGTAAGATCTCTTAATTCATAGGCGACTTCAATTCCCTGCATATTACAGGCATCAAACACGAGATATTCCAGGTGCGGTGTTGTGGCCAGTACTCTTTTTAGATCCAGTATATCCATATAAGTAGATTTATAGGATTTTCCATCATTGTCATCTTCCCCGAATGACCTGGTGCTCACTTTCTTCTTTTGTTCTGTTCCCGGCAACCAGCCGTTGCCATGTGACCATAACGTAAGGCCATAAGAATCGGCTACATACATGTCCAGCGCCTGATTAATGATGCCCGACATCACCGCTACATCCAGGGAATTCTGCTCTGGAAACTCTTTAATCGTTTTTGAAACAACCTGGCCATTTTCCCTGCTGATCTTAAGAAGGCGGGGAGTTGAGAAATCATCTAAATAAACCAGCAACGTATTATTTTTTGAATGCTGAACATCCCGATAACCCGCGATCATTTCTTTAAGGTCTCCTTTCGGATAAGAATCGAGGTTATTATCTGCCACTATATACACAAGGCTCGTATGGCTGGCTTCCTGCTGTATTTCTTCGGACACAGAATCTTTTTCACAACTGCTGAAGGTAACGGCAAGAAGAAACAGGAAAGTAATTTTTAAGAAGTTTTTCATCATCATTTATCTTTATGAACCAGATATACGAAGTTAGCTAATAATGAATTAGCAGCAGCAGCCATGTAAAATTTTGCTTAAAACCGCTGATTAGGAACCCATTACCTGCCATCTTCAAAAAATTCATAAATTTAACTAACTTTGTGTTTCAAAGTACTTTTTAAAAGCTATTTTTGAAGCCAAATAAGTTTTGATAATCGAAGATGGACTATTTTGTAAGACCGGATTCAATTGTGCGGGAGATATGGGGCAAAAGCGATACCGTGCTCTTCATATTTGCCGGTGCTGCTGCAGAATTTGCCCTGAATAGAGCAGTAGATTGGCTTTACTTTACCGGGCACCTGCCCGCAGATCCTCTTGGCAGATTATTTTCCACCGTTGAATATGCCGGTAAGATCGTATTCTCAAGACATTTTGAAGCAGTGGCGGCAATTGACGCTATTAACAAGATACATTCAGGTGTGGAGGAACAACGCGGAGGTAAAATTCCGCAGTGGTCTTACCGGGATGTCCTTTTTATGTTGATAGCTTATTCCATCAATGCCTATGAATTGCTGGAGCGCAGACTCACAAATACTGAAAAAGAGGAAATCTTTGATGTCTTTAACCGGGTTGGGCAGAGAATGAAAATTGAGGGACTGCCAGAAAATTTCCAGGAATGGGTTTTACAAAGAGAAAAGCATCTACAACAAGACATGGAACAAAGCCGGTACACCAAAGATCTTTACCGCCAATACAGAAAACACCTGGGAGCAGTGAGATACTGGCTCTTGCTGCAGGTTCAGCAAATGGTTTGCCCACTAAAAGTAAGGGAACTGCTCCATTTAAAAGGAAATCCTATCATTCCGCCTGCGCTAGTGGCTTATAAGTGGAGCCGACTTTTAAAGTTAAACGGCATCTTAAAATCCCTGCTCCTGCCCTCTGCTTACAAACCGCAGATAAAAGAGCTTGACCGTAACCGATAATAAATTTCAGTCTAAACTAAAATAATTCTTTGAAAATAGCATTTCTTTATTAACTTTGAAACACAAAGTACTTTACATGAAAACAGAACAGGAGTATATCAACGACCTTTCGGAAATCCGCTCAATGATGGAACGGTCGACAAAGTTTCTCTCGCTCTCGGGGTTTTCCGGAGTGATGGCCGGGATCTATGCTTTGCTGGGAGCAATTGTAATTTACTGGCTCTTCAACCTCGACTTTATTATAACCACCAATTATGCTGTAACAATCCCTGCTGAAGACCTGTTGCCCATCATTCTGATTGCAGTATCGGTACTTCTTCTTGCTGTGGGAACAGCCGCATTTTTATCCTATAAAAAAGCAAGAAGAAATAATGAGAAAGTGTGGAACCCTGTTGCAAAGAAGCTGGCCCTTAATATGGCGATTCCATTATTTACCGGCGGAATTTTCATCCTCATCTTCATTTCAAAAGGTTTATTTGCATTCGTAGCACCGTTAACATTAATCTTCTACGGTTTGGCACTTATTAATGCCAGTAAGTTTACTTTTGGAGAATTAAGGTCGCTCGGCATCGCCCAAATTATCCTGGGGCTCATTAGCGCATATTTTCCCGCACTGGGACTGCTTTTTTGGGCGATAGGATTTGGTTTAATGCATATTGCCTACGGTATTTATATGCACCTGAAGTACGAAAAGTGAAAACAATTATTAACGGTTTACATAAGGCCTTTGAAAGCAGGGTGAGGCTGGGAATCATGTCTACACTCGCTGTCAACGAAACGCTCGATTTTAAGGCACTGAAAGAGTATCTGGATGTGACCGACGGGAATCTTGCCAGTCACCTGAAGGCGCTTGAAAAGGAAAATTTTATTGCTGTGGAAAAAAGTTTTGTAGGGAGAAAACCAAATACGCAATATCAAATGACCAAAGCGGGAAGAAAAGCATTCGAATTACATTTAAACACGCTTGAAAATTTGATAAAAATTCAGAAGTAAAATTTTTTACCATTTGACTTTGCATTTCAAAGTACTTTAAAATAAATTAAATCATTATCTATTAACATTAATAACCTGGAGTTATGAACGAAAAAATCCTTTCTAATATTCATCAGCCGGCACAATTGGAGCAACTGTACAGGGCGAACAAAGCTCTTTTTACAAAAGAGTTTAAAAAGGTGTATCCGCAGATTCAGGAGATTCCCATAGCCCACTTTTGGAACGAAAGACTCCAATACGAATCTGATACTATTTCCTGGGGTTCAAGGAAGGATTTCCTGTTTATTCTCATTACTTCCTTATTAGCAGGTCTCCTTGCCAAGTTTCCCGTGTTGTTCGGGATCAATGAAGAATTTTTCTTCCCAAGAAATATCAGCTTTCTGGTTCTTCCCTTCCTGACAACCTATTTCGCCTGGAAAAATAAATGGCAACGAAAAGGCATCATTTTCATGGCTGCAGCTACAGCAATTTGTGCCTTCTATGTGAACTCTCTCCCTTATGATGTAGATACCAGTGACAGCTTAATCCTCGTCTGTATACATTTG
Organism: Salinimicrobium maris; assembly: GCF_049680855.1. NCBI lineage: Bacteria > Pseudomonadati > Bacteroidota > Flavobacteriia > Flavobacteriales > Flavobacteriaceae > Salinimicrobium > Salinimicrobium maris. Next base: position 936,793 of record NZ_JBMPGS010000002.1, read on the forward strand.
CCTTTGCTCCTTTGGGTAATTCTGGGAGTCTCATTTGCCGGAAACGATTATGCTAATCACAGAAAACGCCTGGCCTTTTTAAGGTTTAACGGAGACCTTTTGGTGATGTCTGCTTTACTGGTGCTGGCCGGGATCATTACTACAGGCATTACAATTGGTCTCTTTCAGCTAATTGGCTACAACATCGAAGAATTTTATTTCGAGTACATAGTTGTCTTCGTTTTGCCCGCTGTACCAATAACCGCCACATACCTCACACAAACGAATCCGCAGCTGGTCAATAAAGTTTCGCCGGTGATTGCAAAAATTTTTAGTCCGTTGGTTTTGTTAATGCTTTTAATTTATCTGGGTGCCATCGTCTTCTCCGGAAAAAACCCCTACATTGACCGTGAATTCCTGCTTTTGTTCAATATCCTGCTTATTGGCGTCATGGCTTTGATCTTCTTTTCTGTTGCTGAAAGTGCTTCAAATGAAAATTCTGCTTCCGGAAAATGGATACTCTTACTTTTATCGGTGGCGACGATCCTTGTCAATGGCATCGCACTTTCTGCTATTTTATTTCGAATTTTTGAGGGAGGTTTCACACCTAATAGAATTGCAGTCCTCGGCAGTAACATCCTGATGCTAATTCATTTGCTAATATTGACCTACCAGCAATTTGAAGCGATAAAGGACAAAGAGAAAATCGTGCAGATCGAAAAGAGTATTGCTGCATTTCTGCCAGTTTATCTCGTGTGGGTCCTGGCCGTGGTGTTCCTGTTGCCATTCATTTTCAACTTTCAGTAGATTTTATTCTGCTGTAATCTTATTAAATTCTGCTGGATTACGAACAAGAGCCTCAATTTTAAAAATAATTATAAACAAAAACTTAAACTCATGCAAAATCAACTTATTCTTCCGAAGTTTATAAGCTACACCTTTGGAATCCTCGCAATGGCAATAAGCATAGTAAACACCTTTTGGGGAAACGATTCGGGATACGGGATCTTCATCTTTTTACTCCCTTTTGCATACTTTCCTCCCCTTAGCCTGTTTCTCCATCATAAACTAGGTTATAAAATGGCATTAGCAGGTAAAATTCTCCTGGCTGTTTTCATCTTGTGGTCTGCTTTGGGAGTAGCTGAATTATTTAATAAGATTCATTTAATGCTGCAAAGCTTTTAAAGTCAGCCTTACAATCATTTTGCTCATATTATTTATAAAATTCAGAAGTAATTTAAGGAAGTCTGAAAATTAGAATACCTTCCAAAAATGCCATTTTTGAAAACTTTTCCTCAGAAAAAAAGGTTGACTAAAAGCAGTAGATGTCTACCACTTTTAATCAACCTTTCCCGGCCTCCAGCCTGTTTATAATATTTGTTGAATACTTATTTGCTCAGGTACATTTTTCTCCTGGAATACAGCTCATAGAAGGCATCATCTTTTAGACTGTCTATGAATAAAATACTTTCTCCGGTACTTTTCATTTCCGGCCCCAGCTGCTTGTTCACCTTGTGAAACTTATCAAATGAGAACACCGGTTGCTTAATAGCGTAGCCTTCCAGCTGTGGATCAAATTTGAAATCTGTCACCTTCTTCTCGCCCAGCATCACCTTTGTAGCGTAATTAACGTAAGGCTGCTTATATGCTTTTGCAATAAAAGGAACCGTTCTTGACGCCCGCGGATTCGCTTCTATAATGAACACCTTATCATCTTTTATAGCAAACTGTATATTGATAAGGCCTACTGTATTCAAGGAAAGTGCGATCTTTTTCGTGTGATCTTTAATTTGTTGCATCACAAGATCTCCCAGGTTGAAAGGCGGTAATGTAGCATTGGAATCTCCTGAATGTATTCCGCAGGGTTCAATGTGCTCCATAATACCCAGAATCTGTACGTTTTCACCGTCACAAATGGCATCGGCTTCGGCTTCTATTGCTCCATCCAAATAATGATCGAGCAGTAATTTGTTATTAGGAATCTTTCTGAGCAGATCGACCACATGCTCTTCCAGCTCTTTCTTGTTGATGACAATTTTCATTCCCTGCCCTCCAAGTACATAAGACGGTCTTACCAGGATTGGAAAATCAAGCTCTTCGGCAAGAGCCAGCGCTTCATCTGCGGTTTCTGCCACTCCAAAATCTGGATAAGGAATGTCATTTTGCTTCAGCAATGTTGAAAAACTCCCCCTATCTTCGGCAAGGTCAAGGGCTTCATAACTGGTTCCCATAATTTTAATTCCGTAGCGGTCCAGTTTTTCTGCAAGTTTTAAAGCCGTTTGTCCTCCAAGTTGAACGATCACGCCTTCAGGCTTTTCATGACGAATGATGTCATAAATATGTTCCCAGAAAACAGGTTCAAAGTATAATTTATCAGAAATATCAAAGTCGGTAGAGACCGTTTCAGGATTACAGTTGATCATGATGGTTTCATAACCACATTCCGAAGCAGCCAGTACCCCGTGTACACAGCAGTAATCAAATTCAATCCCCTGCCCTATTCTGTTTGGCCCGGAACCGAGGACAACAATTTTCTTTTTATCTGAGCTTTTACTGTCGTTCTCAACATACCTTTTCCCATCGGCGGTTTCTATTTCAGCTTCAAAAGTGGAATAATAAAAGGGTGTTTCGGCTTTGAATTCGGCCGCACAGGTATCTACCAGTTTATAAACGCGGTTGATATTAAGTTCCTCCCGCTTTTTATGCACCTCGCTTTCAAGACAGTCTAGCATATAAGCTATTTGACGATCGGCAAATCCCTTTTGCTTTGCCTCAAGTAAAAGGTCTTTAGGAAGGTCATCAAGGGAGTACTTCGAAATCTCGACCTCCAATGCATGCAGTTCTTCATACTGCTTTAGGAACCACATATCGATCTTTGTGATTTCGTGGATGCGGCTTAAAGGTATTCCCAGTTGAATAGCGTCATATATTACAAAAACGCGGTCCCAACTTGGGTGAGTAAGCTTATCAATGATTTGGTCGTAATTGGTGTAGCCTTTTCCATCGGCACCCAATCCGTTGCGTTTAATCTCAAGAGATTGTGTCGCTTTATGCAGCGCTTCCTGGAACGAACGGCCAATCCCCATCACTTCCCCTACAGATTTCATTTGAAGTCCCAGGGTTCGTTCGCTGCCTTCAAATTTATCGAAATTCCAACGTGGTATTTTTACGATCACATAATCTAAGGTAGGTTCAAAGAGTGCTGACGTAGATTTGGTGATTTGGTTATCAAGTTCATCAAGCGAATATCCAATGGCCAGTTTTGCAGCAATCTTTGCAATGGGATAACCCGTTGCCTTTGATGCCAGAGCAGAAGATCTTGACACCCGCGGATTGATTTCAATGGCAATGATATCTTCCTTCTCATCTGGACTTACGGCAAACTGTACATTACATCCACCTGCAAAATCCCCGATGCTGCGCATCATTTTTATGGCTAAATCCCTCATTTTCTGAAAACAGGTATCACTCAGCGTCATGGCTGGTGCAACTGTAATAGAGTCCCCGGTATGAATTCCCATAGGATCCATATTTTCAATGGAACAAATGATCACTACATTGTCGTTCTTGTCACGCAGCAATTCAAGTTCATATTCTTTCCAGCCAAGCAATGCCTTATCAATTAAAACTTCATGTATAGGCGAAGCTTCAAGCCCTCGGGTAAGAAGTTCATCAAACTGGTCTTCTGTGTGAACAAAAGAAGCTCCGGTACCTCCCAGTGTAAAGGAAGGCCTAATTACCAGCGGGAAACCGAATTCCTGTGCGATTTCTTTTCCTTTAAGATAGGAAGTTGCAGTTTCTGCCGGCGCTACAGGTATGCCGATGCGCCCCATCAACTGCTTAAATTTTTCACGGTCTTCGGTAATATTGATAGCATCAATGTCTACCCCAATGATCTTTACATCAAAATCATTCCAGATTCCCCTTTCATCGGCTTCAATACAAAGGTTAAGGGCAGTTTGTCCACCCATGGTTGGTAATACGGCATCTATTTGGGGATGTTCTTTAAGTATCTCAATAATGGATTTGGTATTCAGAGGCTTCAGGTACACATGATCTGCCATGGAAGGATCTGTCATGATGGTCGCAGGATTGGAATTGATGAGGATTGTTTCAATTCCGTCCTCCCTTAGCGACCGGAGCGCCTGGGTTCCTGAATAATCGAATTCACAGGCCTGGCCAATAATGATTGGACCAGAACCAATAATCAAAATACTTTTAAGATTCTTGTTCTTTGGCATCTGGAAAAATATATGGTAAGGTTATAAAACTATGAAGCTTTTGGGTATAAAAAAAGGCGTTACTAAAAAAAGTAACACCTTATTATTTTGAAGACTAATTATCATTAGTGTTTATGTCTGTTCTCTGAGGAAACAGATAATTTCTTTCTTCCCTTCGCCCTTCTTCGGGCCAGCACTTTTCTTCCGTTGACACTTGCCATTCGCTCTCTGAAACCGTGCTTGTTTTTTCTTTTCCTCTTAGATGGTTGAAACGTTCTTTTCATGATAATTATCTTTAATCTTCTTTGAAATCGCTTAAAAATTAGTTTTAAGACCTGTCCTTAAAACTGCGGGCAAATATACGAAGAGTTTTTACTCTCACAAACCCTAATTTAAAATAATTTCCATTTGTTTTTCTTACCTTTGCGGCCGTCAAAAATACGATTATGTTCAACAAAAATTTCAAACTGGTCATCGCCGGAATCATTTTCGCCCTTGCAATATGGCAATTTATTGAAGGAAATATTGGAAATGGTATCTTTTTAATATTATTAGCGTCTATTTTCATATTCCTGTATTTTAAAAATGAAATGATCCTGATGGCTTTTTTAAGGCTTCGGAAACAGGATTTTGACGGCGCAAAGAAATGGCTTGACAAGATACAGGACCCTGAAAAAGCACTGACTCAAAAGCAACAGGGATACTACTGGTACCTTCATGGATTGATGCTTTCCCAAACCAACATCACCAAAGCCGAAAAATACTTCAAAAAAGCCATAAGACTGGGGCTTTCCATGGATCAGGATCTTGCAATGGCCAAATTGAACCTCGCAGGAATTGCCATGACCAAAAGGCGAAAAAGGGAAGCTCAAATGTTGTTACAGGAAGCTAAAAAGCTGGACAAACACAATATGCTTGACGAACAAATCAAGATGATGAAACAACAAATGAAGAAAATCTAGACCACCTCCTGTGGCTATTTTCACGAATCATGGTTAAAACCTGTTAAGGCCTATGTAGGTTACCTAATATACAGGTTCTTCATCGAAAATTTTTCTATGCCCTTTACATCTTCTGTAATTTTGTATTACACACAAAGTTAAAGGGGATATATGGTAAGAGTTTTACTCTTTTTATTTATCGTAATTCTTACACTTCCCGGAGAGGCTCAGGATGATGACCTGTACTTCTCTGAAGCCCTTTCTATGTATCTTCCGAAGTATGTTTCGAAAGCACAGGAAGCTTACCTCGACGATAATGTACAGCGCGCTAATTTTCTATTTGATTCACTCGTCAATAATTGCCTTAAAGGAAGTTATCTGGACAATTTTAAAGTTAAGAACCTTAAGAATAAGGTAATTCCTCTTGAAAAGCTGGATAAACCCACCTATCTTATCACCAATGCATCGTGGATCGTTCCTACGAAAGGAGAAATCCCTGCACTTAATGCTCTTGCGGAAAAATATCAGGACAAAATTGATTTTGTGGTAATATTTTGGGACAAGCGCAAGACGGCAAGGGATTTAGCTAAACAATATCACAAATCTGTGAAGGTATATTTTGTAGACGAACTAAGCAACGAAAGCAATTACGTCATTCGCAACCTGAAGCATTCCCTGGGCGTTCCTACCTCCTTTCTTTTAACCGAAGAAAAAAAGATCGTGGATATTAAAAGAAGTATTACCCATCCATATGCTGTAGCAAAAAATGAATCTTTTGAATTAAATCACAAAGCTTTTTCCGAAGGTATTTCTCAATTACTCCTTCAGGACAGCAGTGAGTTAAGCGAACATTCCGCTGAAACACGGCTGCCATAACATCTCCAAAAATGCCATTTTTGGCACCTTATTTATAGATTCATCATACTGTAATATCCCTCTTCAGGAATTTCGATGAAATACTCCTTGCGCGAGCTGTTGTTGAGATGCGCTTCCCGCAACCAGGGATTATGTATTTTTAAAATTTTGTAGTTGATCCCGAAATTTCTTGCAAATGCAGGAAAATCTGAAACTGCTGTATCTACTTTTACCTTACGAGAAGGAACATCATGATAAAGGTCTTTTTCCCTGAAGTTAAACCCAAACCTGCGCGGATCTTCAAGTATTTCCTTTAGCGCCAATATTCGAAAAACATATCTACCTGTCTCTTCTCCCAATAGCAGGTCGTAATAATCACCCACTTCCTGCCGCTCAAGCTGCCGGCTTATCCCGTAATTACCCGCGTTATAAGCGGCGGCGGCCAAAGTCCATGAACCAAATCTTTCTTTTGACTTCTTTAAATACTCTGCTGCTGCACGAGTAGATTTTTCAAGGTTATATCTTTCATCTACATTGGAGTTGATTTCCAGTCCAAGTTCTTTTCCTGTAGATTCCATGAACTGCCAAAAACCCTTGGCTCCCGCGGGCGAAACGGCATTTGTAAGTCCGCTTTCTATGACCGCAATATATTTAAGATCATCGGGCACACCATATTCAGCGAGAATAGGCTCTATCACCGGGAAATATTTGTTTGCTCTTTTTATAAGTAAAAAAGCATTTGATTGCCAATAGGTGTTGACAAGTAATTCGCGATCCATCCTTTCATAAATATCAGGACTTTCTACCGGAACAGGTTCTCCTGCAAACTCCAGGTCTTCGGGCACAGGGATGGCATAAATATTATAATCATTAACGAGCCTTTCTTCCTGGTTCTCATCTGTACCCGCGTCCTGTACTGCATAAATACTTACTGCACCAGCGACCATTATGGTACTCATCATCAATATCTTCTTAGGCAATTTCATTCTTTTTCTGTTTAAATATTATTCAATTTCTTTCCCTCTAGTTTTCTGTTTCAATGATTTTTTCAAGGCGCTCATTAAACCATCTAAACCGGTTCACAATCATAATATGCGTTCCCCCGGGAACTCTTATGCATCCTTCAATATACTTGTAAGGAAATATTTCATCCCTGTCACCATGAATATGTACGATTTCCTGATGCGGTTCTCTTTGATCCCAACACACCATTTGCGCAATAGCCCAATCAAGGTAACGGGTATCTGTGATTGAAAGATACTTTTTATACAATTTTAACCTTTTTTGGGCATAATCCCCAATCGCAATTTTTTGAAGGAGATCTACATGTCCTGCCAGGCTTGTTGGAAGAATCCTGAACAGGCCTGTGGAGCGAGCATACCTCATCCTTCGCGGCAATTCGCGCTGGCATTTAACGCTTGAAATAATGATAAGTCTTTTTATCTCCAGGAATTCTGCCATTTCCTGTACCACAACTCCCCCAAATGAAACTCCAATTAACACCACATTATTGTGCTTTACCCTTTCGCACATCCTTTTTGCATAAGCTTTGAGGGTCTCCTGCGAACGCGGTAATAGCCAGTCCAGCCAATGAATCTTATACTTGTGCTTTGGCAATTCTATATTTTCGAAAATAGAGGGATTTGCTGCCAGGCCCGGCATGCAGTAAACGTGTACAAAAGAATCCTCTTTCATTTCATGGCCTTTGATTACCGAAAATGGTGTAAAACCTTTAATTTAGGATCAAATTTAAATGTTTTCTGCCTCTTTTCCGTTTCATTCTCTCAAAATGTTAGGCCATTTTGGCACTTAAAATCTCTAAGAATTTACAGGGATATGGCTCGAAACAGCAGGAAAAAACTCTTCCACTCCCACTCTGGCGGAATTTTTGATGAAACATTAACAAAAATCATTATATGCAAACCGAACTCCCATTATCCGATAATGAATTCTTACGCCAGTTTGAAAGTACTATAGAAGGAGAACTGGTCAAAATTGAATATTCTCAACAGGAAAGAAAGATCTTCCTTACAAAAATTGTTATGAGCGAAGAGCTCCGTGAAAAGGGCTACCTGGAAACCTTCATTAAGACGGTGCTCGATCATATTAAAGAACAGGATTCTCACCGCGTCGTTCCCACCAGCCCTTTGATAGCGAAATACATGAGAAAGAATAAGAGAAAGTACAAGGACTTACTACCGGTAGGAATCAACATTTAAACTATACCGCAACAGCAGGCTCTTCCAGCCAGTCAAATCTTACGAGCCCGTCTTCATCTATTTTTTGAAGCCTAATTTCATGCAAGGTATTAACCAATCCCGGGTTCCAGGGCGTTTTTACTTTAACGTAATTCTCGGTAAACCCGTGGATATAACCTTCCTTATTTTCACCTTCAAAAAGAACAGTGACGGAGTTTCCTATTTGGGATTCGTAAAAAGCACGCCTTTTCTTAGCTGAAAGTCCGCGCAGCATCTTACTACGCTTTTTCCGCACTTTTAAAGGTACAGGATTCTCCATTTGAGCGGCAGGAGTATTATCTCTTTCAGAATAAGTAAAAACATGTAAGTAGGAAATATCAAGATCATTGAGGAAATTATAGGTTTCCAGAAACTGCTCATCAGTTTCCCCGGGAAAACCAACAATGACGTCCACTCCAATACATGCATGAGGCATAATTGATTTAATCTGTTCCACCCTGTCTACATATAATTCTCTCATATACCTGCGGCGCATCGCCTTAAGAACAGCATTGCTACCGCTCTGCAATGGAATATGAAAATGAGGCACAAAAGTGTCACTTTTGGATACAAAGTCAATGGTTTCGTTCTTCAGGAGATTGGGTTCTATGGAAGAAATACGCAATCGCTCAATACCTTCCACCTTATCCAGCTCTTTTACCAGCTCGAGGAAGGTATGTTCGTGTTTTTTATTTCCAAATTCTCCTTTACCGTAGTCACCAATGTTAACGCCCGTTAATACGATTTCCTTGATGCCTTTGTCACTAATGGTTTTTGCATTCTTAAGCACATTTTCTAAGGTGTCACTTCTAGAAATGCCACGTGCTAATGGAATCGTACAATAAGTACATTTATAGTCACACCCATCCTGAACCTTTAAAAAGGCCCTGGTCCTGTCTCCAAAGGAATAAGAGCCCACGTAAAAATCTGCTTCCCCTATTTCGCAAGAATGCACCTCTCCCATGTCATTTTTGGATAGGTCATTGAGGTAATTCGTGATCTTAAACTTTTCGGTAGCACCCAAAACTAGATCTACACCATCTACTGCAGCAAGTTCTTCAGGCTTAAGTTGCGCATAACATCCTACTGCGATCACAAAAGCATTTTCATTTACTTTCTGAGCCTGCTTTACGATTGTTTTAAATCGTTTATCGGCATTATCGGTTACCGAGCAGGTGTTGATCACGTAAATATCGGCTTCTTCGGAAAAATCAACCCGTTGAAAACCTTCATCTTTAAAGGAACGGGCGATGGTAGAAGTTTCTGAAAAATTCAGTTTACATCCAAGGGTATAAAATGCGACTTTTTTGGTACTTTCCATATTCATCTCCTGAAGTACCTGCTACCAATCTGCAGGTTCTCATTAATTAAAAAATGCTGTTCAAAATCACCTTTTGAAGCCTGCAAAGATACCAACTATAAATAGATATATAAAATCTCTAGAAAATCTTGTCTTCCAGGAATTCAAAAATTGATTATTTTAAAAAAAATTTTTCAGAATGAGTTTTGGGAGTGCCATAGGAGCTATTGTTAGCCTCAAAAATAACAGAAGAACAAGAACAGCGAAAACCGATAAATACCTGGCTACTACAGGCGGGAAAATAAAAGGCGTAAAAAGCCACCGGAAACCTTCAAAAGAAGAGTTAAGGGAATTAAGCGCAAAAATAGCTGCGGAAAACAAAAAAAGGCAGCAAAAGATCCTTTTGATCACCACTGCCATTTTAGTAATATTTACCAGTGTTTTCTTTTACTTCTTCTGAGAGACGATGACACTAATTAGATCCTTCTCCACTTTTTCGTTTGCTCAAAAACGTGTTCGAGAATAGCCTTGTCTTCTTCGGTGAATTCAATGTTTCTACGCTGCATCACGATTTCTGCCACCTCAAAAGCCTTAGATGTTTTGTAAGTAGTGATTCCAGCGCTGCCACCCCAGCTAAAATCTGGGATAAAATTCCGTGGAAATCCTGCGCCAAAGATGTTGCTGCTTACACCAACCACTGTCCCTGTATTGAACATGGTATTGATTCCGCATTTGCTGTGATCTCCCATCATCAATCCGCAGAACTGCAGTCCGGTCTTTGCGAAACCTTCAGTTTCATAATCCCAAAGCCTCACTTCGGCATAATTGTTTTTGAGATTGGAAGTATTGGTATCTGCACCAATGTTACACCATTCCCCAAGCACCGAATTTCCCAGGAAGCCTTCATGCCCCTTGTTGGAATAACCGAAAATAACCACATTTTTGACTTCTCCCCCAACCCGGCTGTGAGGCCCTATAGTGGTAGCTCCGTAAATCTTGGAGCCTAATTTAAGTGCAGAAGATTCGCACATAGCTAATGGCCCACGCACGATACTTCCTTCCATAATTTCGGCATCTGCACCAACATAAATTGGCCCTTCCGAAGCATTTAAAATGGCGCATTCTACTTTAGCACCTTCTTCTAAAAAGACATTTTCGGGAGCAATTACCTGGTTTGTTGATGAAATTGGCTGGCTTTCACGTCCATTGGTTAGGAGATCAAAATCGGCCGAAATAGCTTCTGCATTTTTCTCGAACAAATGCCATGTTTGGCTAACCTGTAACGGACTCCCGGCAAGTTCAATGACTTCAAAAGAATTCAAATCTACTTCCTGATCTTCCTTCGCATAAAAAGCCACAATATCCTCCTCATGAAAGATAGCCTGGTTTTCCTGAAGTTCATTGATTTGAGCCACCAGTTCTCCTGTTGGTAAAAAGGAGGCATTGATCATGATGTTTTCCTCCATCTCTACCATTGGCCACTTCTCGGCTAAATAATCTTCTGTCACCGTAGAAGTGGTAGATTCAAGAATCTTCTCCCATTTCTCACGAATGGTCAAAATACCTATTCGCAAATCGGCCACTGGACGAGTAAAAGTGAAAGGTAGCAGCTGATTCCTTGCAGCACCATCAAAAAGGATATAATTCATATTATTTTTTTTTATAAAGGTACGGGAAACTGACATTTTTTGAGACCTCACCGGCTTTTGAACAAAAAAAGCCCCCATTCCTGGAGGCTTTCTATATTGAATAAATTCAGGAAATTACTTCTTGAATTTGGCATATTTGTTCTTAAACTTGTCGATACGACCGGCAGTATCCAATAATTTGGATTTACCAGTGTAGAATGGGTGAGAAGTTCTGGAAATCTCCAATTTTATCAAAGGATATTCCTGACCTTCAACCTCAATAGTTTCTTTTGTGTTCGCGGTAGATTTAGAAATAAAAACTTCGTCGTTAGACATGTCCTTAAACGCTACCAATCTATAATTTTCCGGATGGATTCCCTGCTTCATCTCTTTATTCTTTAAAATCTTGTAATTTTTTCGAGCTGCAAATTTAGTAATTTTTTATAAAACTACAACTATTGCAACTTATTTTTCACGCTCATTTTTTATCTTAATCTTCCTCTGTAACGTTTTGCTATATTTGCTTACATATTATGCATATACATAAACCTAACCAAAATTATTAAAAATGGAACAATCAACAGCAAAATCCCCCGGCAAATTCGCCGTCACCTATGGAGTCATCCTGGGAGTTATTTTGATATTCATCGCCATCATAATGTATGTTACCGGAATGGCTCTTGAAGGAAAACAGTGGCCAATGTACATCTATTACGTTATCTTTCCTGTAGTTATCATAATGGCTATTAAGGCATATAAAAAGGAAACAGGCGGCTTTTTGAGCCTGAGTGAAGCATTAAAAACGGGAGTTGCAACCGCAGTAATCAGCGGGCTCATTTTTCTTATCTATAATCTTCTCTTCAATTATGTGATAGAGCCAACATACGCGCAGCAGGCTCTTGATGCAACCAGAGATCAACTACTTCAAGCGGGAACAATGACAGATGAGCAAATAGAGGCGACTCTAAAATGGGTTGAATGGGGATCTAATCCTTTAATAGGAAGTGCTATTTGGCTAGCCTTTAGTGCATTCCTTGGATTAATCTATTCTCTTATTGCAGGTTTGATCATGAAACAAAAAAGGCCGTACGAAGCTTAAATTTTATTAAATGCAATTATCAATTGTTATTCCTCTTCTTAATGAAGAGGAATCTTTAAAGGAATTATATGATTGGATCGCAAGCGTTATGCGATCCAATTCCTTTTCTTATGAAATCATTTTTATTGATGATGGCAGTACAGATGATTCCTGGAAAATCATACAGGAAATTTCACAAAAAGATGGTTTTGTAAAAGGTGTCAAATTTAACCGCAACTACGGAAAATCACAGGCACTACACGTAGGTTTTGAAAAAGCACAGGGTGATGTGATCATTACCATGGATGCCGATTTGCAGGACAACCCTGAAGAAATCCCGGAACTTTATGATTTGATCACTAAAGAAAATTACGACCTCATTTCGGGCTGGAAGAAAAAAAGGTATGATTCGGTTCTTTCAAAAAATCTTCCTTCCAAACTGTTCAATGCAGCTGCACGAAAAACTTCGGGACTCAAATTACATGATTTTAACTGCGGTTTAAAAGCCTACAAAAAAAGAGTGGTCAAAAACATTGACGTTTATGGCGAAATGCACCGCTACATCCCGGTGTTAGCCAAGAATGCAGGGTATTCCCGCATTAACGAAAAAGTAGTAAAGCACCAGGCCCGCAAATACGGAAAAACAAAATTTGGGGTGGAGCGCTTTATCAATGGTTTTCTTGATCTAATCACTATTTGGTTTCTTTCCAAATTTGGAAAACGCCCTATGCACTTATTTGGAGCACTGGGTATTCTCATGTTCGTACTGGGTTTTCTCGCCGCCGCCTGGATTGGAGCTACCAAACTCTACAAACTGCACCATGGCCTGCCTAATATTCTTGTGACCAATAATCCGTGGTTTTACATTTCCCTGGTAACAATGATTATTGGGACGTTATTCTTCCTAACCGGCTTTCTTGGAGAACTTATACTTAGAAGCAGCCGGGAGAAGGAACGCTATCGTATAAGCCAAACTACAGAGTAATTTTAGTTTCCTTTCCCATTAAATCCTTATTTTTGTTTAAAAATAAGAGAAAGCAATGAGTTACTACGATATTAAGAGCAGGGCAGAATCCTGGACAAAGGCTCCTTTTGATGCCAATACACAACAAAAAGTTCAGGACCTTCTTCAAAATAATCCCGACGAACTTAAAGAAAGTTTCTACAAGGACCTGGAATTTGGTACGGGCGGAATGCGTGGTATCATGGGCCCGGGAACTAACAGGATCAATGAATATACCCTCGGAAAAAACACTCAGGGTCTCTCTAATTATCTAAAAAAGCAATTTGAAGAGGAAGATATTAAAGTAGTAATAGCTTTTGATTGCAGGAATAACAGCAAGGAACTCGCGCAAACCGTGGCCGATGTTTTTTCGGCAAATGGAATTCAGGTGTATCTTTTCAGCGACCTGCGCCCTACTCCCGAGCTTTCTTTTGCTGTGAAATATCTTGATTGCCACACAGGGATCGTGCTTACTGCAAGTCACAATCCGCCGGAATATAACGGCTACAAAGTTTACTGGCAGGATGGTGGTCAACTCGTTCCACCTCAGGACAAAGAAATTGTAGAGGAGATTAACGGACTTGATTATACGGAAATTAATTTCAACGCGGACTATACGCTCATTCATAAGATCGATACGGAAGTCGACGAGGCATTCGCAAAGGCTTCGGTTGAAAATGGAAGCTTTAATACGCCCGATTCAGCTAAAGAAAACCTGAAGATCGTATTTACCTCTCTCCATGGGACTTCCATTACAATGATTCCGAAGGTGCTGGAGAAAGCAGGCTATAAAAATGTTGAAATTGTAAAAGAACAGGAAGAACCTAACGGGAATTTCCCAACGGTAGAATCTCCTAACCCCGAAGAACCTGAAGCCTTAAAAATGGCATTAGAGCTTGCCGCTCAAAAAGATGCAGACATTGTTATAGGAACAGATCCAGACTGCGACAGGCTTGGTGTCGCTGTGAAAGATCTCGACGGCAAAATGGTGTTGCTTAACGGTAACCAGACCATGTTGGTGATGACATGGTTCTTACTGGAACAGTGGAAAAGACAGGATAGAATAAAAGGCAGGGAATTCGTAGGTTCCACCATTGTTTCTACCCCAATGATACGCATCATTGCTGAAGATTACGGTGTGGAATACAAAGAAGGGTTAACCGGCTTTAAGTGGATCGCAAAGATGATCAAAGATCACCCGGAACTTGATTTTATTGGTGGTGGCGAAGAAAGCTTTGGTTATATGGTGGGTGATTTTGTAAGAGATAAGGACGCTGTGACTGCGACCCTTCTTTCCTGCGAAATTGCTGCACAAATGAAGGCAGAAGGCATTTCTTTCTACGAAAAACTACTGGAACTTTACCAGAAATATGGTCTCTATCGAGAAGAACTGGTCTCTTTGGTAAAAAAAGGAATTGACGGGGAAGCGCAAATAAAAAACATGATGATTAGCCTTAGAGAAAATCCATTAGAGGAAATAGGTGGCGAAAAGGTGGTTTTGGTGGAGGATTATTTGAGCAGTGAAGCCATTAACAGCGCTTCAGATTCCAGTGAAATTCAAAAGCTGGACGTACCAAAATCAAATGTGCTCATTTATTACACCGAGAACGGAACAAAGGTTGCTGCCAGGCCAAGTGGTACAGAACCTAAGATTAAATTTTATTTTAGCGTCAACGGCAGCCTTGATAAACCCTCAAATTACGACCAGGTAAGCGCTGAATTATCTGAAAAAATTTCAGAAATAAAATCTGAATTAAAACTGGCGTAAGTCCTATTAAATGAATTATTTTAAGAAGATTCTTCAATTCGCAGTACCGTATAAAAGGTACGCGATATTGAATATAATTTGTAATATTTTCTACGCTCTTTTTGGGACTTTGTCTTTCCTCGCCCTTATCCCGGTGATCCAGATTCTGTTTGACAAAACCAAAAGAGTTGCTATAGCACCAAAATGGGAAGGCTGGAGGGAATTAAAGGATTACGTCGTAGACTGGTTTAATTATGAGGTTACACAACGCGTGAATGCAGATGAAGTTACCGCCCTGATCTTTATTTGCGGAGTCGTCGTGGTTCTTTTCTTTCTAAAAAACCTCTTCGGCTATCTAGCAGCATTTTTTATCACTTTCCTGCGGAATGGAGTTCTAAGAGATGTTAGAAATGCCATTTATGACAAAATTCTTTCCTTACCGGTTTCTTACTTTTCTGAAAAAAGAAAAGGAGATACCATTTCCAGGATCACTGCAGATGTCAATGAGGTACAAAGTTCATTCCTGTCTATCCTGGAATTAGTGGTAAGAGAGCCATTGCTTATTATTTTCACTATCACGGCCATGTTGATCATGAGCCCTACCCTTACCTTATTTGTTTTTATTTTTCTGCCTATTTCAGGATTTATCATTTCTGCTATAGGAAAAAAACTTAAAAGTAAATCAAATGAAGCCCAGGAAGAAAATGGTTATTTCCTATCGCTTGTAGAAGAAACCCTGTCAAGTTTAAAAATCATAAAAGGTTTTAATGCGGAAGACAAGATGAGGAACAAATTTCAGGATTCCACCAATAGGTTAAAGAACATCCTGAACAGTCTTCTCAACCGGCAGAACCTCGCTTCTCCAACCAGTGAGTTTCTGGGGATCTTTGTAATAGTGGTAATTCTTTGGTTTGGAGGACATATGGTGCTTGTGGAAGAAACTTTAGATGGTGCTACTTTTATCGCTTTTATGGGACTGGCATACAACATCCTTACTCCCGCAAAACAAATTAGCAAAGCCTCTTATAGTGTTCGAAAAGGAGACGCTGCTGCAGAAAGAATTTTCCAGGTGCTGGATACTCCTTCTACTATTACCGATGCTCCCAATGCAGTAGAAAAGCAAAGTTTTGAAGATTCAGTGGAGATTGAGAATATTTACTTTAGATATGAAGATGAGAATGTCCTGAAGAATTTTAGTCTTAAAGTCGAAAAAGGGCAAACTGTTGCGCTGGTAGGACAATCGGGAAGTGGAAAATCAACTATTGCCAACCTCGTCACACGGTTTTATGATGTAAATGAAGGGGCTATTAAAGTAGATGGTACAGACATTCGCCAAATTACCAAAAGATCGCTGAGGGAACTAATGGGACTTGTAACACAAGATTCCATTCTTTTTAATGACACTATTAGGAACAACATAAGTCTTGGGAAACAGGATGCTACCGAAGAAGAAATTATTGAAGCTCTAAAAATAGCAAATGCATGGGAGTTTGTAAAAACGCTTCCGAAGCAGCTGGATACGAACATTGGCGACAGCGGAAATAAGCTTAGTGGAGGGCAAAAGCAGCGCCTATCAATTGCCCGCGCAGTTTTAAAGAATCCGCCTATCATGATTCTGGATGAAGCCACCTCTGCGCTTGATACTGAAAGTGAAAGACTGGTGCAACAAGCACTGGAAAACATGATGCGCAATCGCACATCTATTGTTATTGCCCACAGATTATCTACTATTCAAAATGCAGACAAGATTGTAGTTATGAAAAAAGGTGAAATAGTGGAGGAAGGTAAACACGAAGAATTGCTTTCGTTAAACGGAACTTATCAAAAGCTGGTTGCGATGCAATCTTTCGAATAAGAACAATCCACAATATCTTAAAAATAAGAAATGGATGAAGTAGGCTTCATCCATTTTTTATAAAATTCATTTTCCATCTTGGGGCTAATGGAAATAAATCAATTTGGAGCAAAAAAGATGGTCTTTTTCACTGGGGTAAATATACTACTAAAACTTATTCCTACAAATCTTTTATGTATTTTATCCTTTTTTTTGTGTATTTCGTCGAAAAACAGCCGAAAGAAACAATAAATTATCTTACGCTTAATTCTATCAATAAGAGCTATCTTTACAGCTGTTTTATAAAAATCAAGAAACATAGTCACCTCACCTTCCTTTGAACACTTCCGAAAAAGATCTTATCGATAACCTTAAGGATAACGAAAAAAGCAATGCCGCTTTTCGAGAACTTGTGTCACTTTACAAAGAAAGGCTTTACTGGCAGATAAGGAACATTGTCAAAGATCATGATGATACAGACGATGTGCTGCAGAATACTTTCATCAAGATTTTTAAAAACATCCATCAGTTTAAGGGAGATAGCCAGTTATTTTCCTGGATGTATCGCATAGCAACCAATGAAGCTCTGAATTTTCTAAATCAGAAAGCACGAAAATTCAAGGTAACTTCAGAAGAATTACAGGATACTATTGTAAACAATTTGGAAAGTGACGTCTATTTTGAAGGCGATGAAATCCAGTTGAAATTACAGAAAGCCATCACGCGGTTACCGGAAAAACAGCAACAGGTTTTCAACATGAAATACTTCCAGGAGTTGAAGTATAAAGAAATTTCTAATATCTTAGGAACATCAGAAGGTGCGTTGAAAGCATCTTATCACATTGCAGCGAAAAAAATTGAGGAATTTCTAAGATCTAATTAAACCTTAAACAGAAAATTCGGTCAAATAATTAAATGGAAAAGAATAAGTTACCATATCATAAGCAAAAGAACTTCAAAGTGCCGGAAGGATATTTCGAGACTTTGGACAAGCGCATTATGCAACGGGTAACTTCAATGGAAGCGGAGGAGCACTTAAATTTACCGTCATCGACTGGCTTTAAAGTTCCGGAAAATTATTTTGATAATTTCGAGACTGAACTTTTCCAGAAGCTTGAAGAAGAAAAGAAAACGCCAAAGGTTATTACCCTGCTTAACAAGGAGATCTTTTATTATGTTGCAGGAGCCGCTGCCGTATTTATTGCCTTGTTCAGCACTATGCTGAACAATCCTGCGCAGCCCGTAGAATTTGGAGACCTGGAGATAAGTACCCTGGAAGTTTATCTTTATGAGACCCTGGAACCAGATGTCTCTCAATATTTTAACGAACAAGGGGCTTTTCTTTCCAAAGCAGAAAACACCGATGTAGATTTTGAAGCCGTTTACCAATATCTTAATGAGAATGTAGAAGAACCTGCAGTCTTGGTTAATGAAAAATAAAATGAAAAAATTATATGTTTTAGGTTTCCTCCTTTTGAGTTCGCTGCAAATGCTTGCACAAAACGATAATGACCGTGAGCAGATTCAAGCCTTGAAAACCGCTTATATTACAGAAGGATTGAATCTTTCTCCACAGGAAGCTCAAAAATTCTGGCCTG
The DNA here is from genome assembly GCF_049680855.1 of Salinimicrobium maris. Lineage (NCBI taxonomy): Bacteria > Pseudomonadati > Bacteroidota > Flavobacteriia > Flavobacteriales > Flavobacteriaceae > Salinimicrobium > Salinimicrobium maris. Next base: position 955,213 of record NZ_JBMPGS010000002.1, read on the forward strand.
TTTACAACCGGTTTGAAGAGAAAAGAAGGAACCTTCGAAGAAGAGAGCATGCAGACATAGAAAACCTGGAATGCATTACAGAAAACGAAGCCAATGAAATGTTACAGGAATACGTTCAAATAGAACGCGAAGATTACCTGCTTCAAAAGCAATTTTTTGAGGAACTAAGAGCAAATTTTTCTGCCAAACGAATTATTCAGTTAAAAAAGGTGGAAGATGATTTTCACCGGAAGTTGTTAAAAGAATATCGTGCAAGAAATTCGAAAAATGTTCAATAATTAACCCTTAATTAATGAACATTATTATTCCGGATAGGCCCCCTGTCCGGAATATTTTCACTTAAAACTAAGCCTTGCGATTCTATTCTTTCCTGCTGCATAAGCCGTAGAATCATTTAAAAACCTGAGGGTGTAGAATCCCTCATCTGAAAGATCATTCCAGGATTTGCCCCTATTTGAAGAATAAGCAATACCCGTGAAACCTACAGCTACTATCTCCTCCCCTTTGCTGTTTGGCACAAAACGTACACTGCTTTTATAACCCGGCCCGGAACCCGGACTCACCAGTTGCCATGTTTTCCCACCATCCTTTGTAATTGCTTTATTTGCCTTATTGTCTTCAGGTTTGGTATAATCGCCACCAAAGATAATTCCGGTATTTTCATCATAAAAATCCAAAGAATAAGCTCCTGTCGTTGCTTCGCCCTGCACAATTGGTGTATCAAAAACATCCCAGGTTTTACCTTTATCCGGACTAAAAAATACGCGTGATGTTTTTCCGCCGGAAATGATCCAGGTCTTGTCTCCTTTTATTGCAATGTTTGAATTACTGGCCGCAAATGCCGCTTCGCCTTCCATGGTTTCAGGTAAATTGTCACAAGAAACTTTTTTCCAGGTCTTACCACCGTTTCTCGTGATGATTATTGAAAGGCAGTTATCCAGCGGATCGCCCATTGCTATTCCCTCGGTATCATTCCAAAACATCATGGAATCATAGAACACCTTTTCATCTTCTTCCTGGTATACCAGCCTCATCTTACCCGCGTCGCCGGTTTTGTACAGCAAAGCGGGATTTGCCACACTCAGCATGAAAAAATCCTGCGAGGTGCTGGCCACTGCCCTGAATTCCGGATAGATGGAATCATGCTGAATTTTATTCACCTTGGTTTTATGCTGCGCCGCATTATAAAGTCCGTACATACCGTTAGAACCGGCAAAAGCCACGTTATGGCCAATGACATCAATGGCTCTTATACTAATGGAATCTTCAAAAACCACTTCCACTTCAACTTCGGAAAAAGCCTTTTTGCGCTGCTCTTTTTCCTCGGAATTACAAGCTGCAAAAAGAATGGCAATAAGTATGAATATTTTCTTCATTTCATGTAATTTGAATAATCAAAGATAAAATTATTCCGAAGCAAAAAACCGTACCTTTGCAGCTTTAAACACATTTTATGCGCTTACACAGAAATTTAGTATTTGCAACCGTAGATGCTCTCTCCAATATATTTAACGACGGCGAATATGCCGACAAAGTCATTGAAAAGACCTTAAAGCGGGACAAACGATGGGGCAGCCGTGACCGTAGCTTCATTGCCGAAACCACTTACGACATTGTTCGCTGGAAACGGCTATATTCAGAGATTGCCGAAGTAAAAGCCCCTTATTCAAGAGAAAATCTCTTTAGATTATTCGCGGTTTGGGCCACTTTAAGAGGAATTGAACTGCCAGACTGGAAACAATTGGAACCCACTCCTACCCGCCGCATCAAAGGAAAATTTGATGAATTAAGCAAGATTAGAAAATTCAGGGAATCTGTGCCAGACTGGCTGGATGAAATGGGTGTAGAAGAACTGGGCGAAGAAGTTTGGGAAAAGGAAATTCACGCACTTAATGAACAGGCGCCTGTAATTCTTAGAACGAACACCTTAAAAACTACGAAAGAAAATCTTCAAAAGGAACTGCTAAAAGAGAATATAGAAAGCATCTTTTTGGATGGTTATCCAGATGCCCTTCAGCTTAAGGAACGCTCCAACGTCTTTAGGACCGAAGCTTTCAAAAATGGCTTTTTTGAAGTTCAGGATGCTTCTTCACAAATGGTGGCAGATTTTCTTCAGGTCGAACCCGGAATGCGGGTGGTAGATACCTGTGCCGGTGCCGGTGGAAAAAGTCTTCACCTGGCTTCAAAAATGGATAATAAGGGACAAATTATTTCCACAGATATTTACGCTAATAAACTGAAGGAACTTAAAAGGCGTGCAAGACGTGCGGGAGCTCATAATATTGAACCCCGATTAATCGATAATAATAAGGTGATCAAAAAACTTTATAGATCTGCAGACAGAGTTCTTATTGATGCACCTTGTAGCGGCCTCGGCGTTTTAAGTCGCAATCCAGATGCGAAATGGAAGCTACAACCGGAATTTATTAATACTATTAAAATGACCCAGGAGCAAATCCTTAGTCAGTATTCAAAAATGGTAAAACCGGGAGGAAAACTTGTTTATGCGACCTGCTCGGTCTTGCCATCAGAGAATCAACAACAGGTAGAAAAATTCCTCGAATCCGAAGATGGTGAAACTTTTAAACTGGTTGAAGACAAAAAAATTCTTTCCAGTGAAACGGGTTTTGACGGTTTCTACATGGCCATGATGGAGAAAGAATAATTCCGAAGCAATAATATCTTTAATAATCCTGTATTTCATTCAATAAAATACAGGATTATTTTCTTTAAACTCCCTTTAATATCCTGAATGGAAGGGAAATTTTACCATTCCTTAATGTAAGGAACAGGAAATAAACTTTAGTTTTGCCACCATTCATAAAACACAGTAACATTTTAAAAATCTAAGATGAAGAAATCCTTTTATTTACCTTTTTTAAGCATCTTGTTTCTCATTGGTTGTAGTTCTGATGATGATGTAAACACACCTGTAGAGCCCGACCCAGACCCAACAGAGGAAACCTACTACAAAATTCCTGCAGCCCTTACAGATTATTATGAAGGAATAGACTTTTCTGAAGAAAATGAAGACCTCTATGACGATCTTGCCGTTCTTACTATCGCCAAACATACCAACATGTTGGAATATACCGACAGGCATGATTATTTGTACCAGGCAGATGAAGATCCAAACAATGAAGACAACGTGATCCTTATCTATTCCGGGGAAAGCAGGTATTGGGAAGAATATTTGTCTGGCGGCAATTCTTATGAAACACAAACCTTTAATACAGAGCACGTTTACCCACAATCTTTGGTTAGCAATACTGCGAAAGGAGATTTGCACCACCTTCGTGCTGCCGATGTACAAGTGAATTCTACAAGGGAAAATTATCCTTTTGCAGATGAGGAAGGATCTTACAAATTAGTGAATGGAAATTCTTTTTTTCCAGGTGATGAGTGGCGCGGTGATGTTGCGCGTATGATCATGTACATGAACTTAAGATATGATGAGCCCTTTTCTGAAATAGGTGGTTTAGACCTATTCCTTGAATGGAATACCGAAGATCCTGTTTCAGTATTGGAAATGCAACGAAACGAGGTTATTTATGGCGCACAAGGCAACAGAAATCCTTTTATTGATAATCCGCACCTTGCTACCAGAATTTGGGGAGGTGACCAAGCAGCTAATTTATGGGACATTAATGCAGATGGAGACGAAGAAGCACCCTCTGCCCCTACAGAGGTAACAGCTTCTGAAGTTGGTTACGAATCTGTGACTCTTACCTGGGAAGCTTCAACAGACAACTCAAGCATTGCCAGGTACAACATATTCATAGATGGTGAAAATACAGCTTCTACAACCACTACCTCAACAACTATTTCGGGTCTAACTCCGGGAACCACGTATTCCATAAGTATTACTGCTGTAGATTTAGCGGGAAATATTTCGGAAGCAAGCGACGCAATAGAAGTTACCACAAATGAAGATACCGAAGCGCCAACAATTCCCGCAAACCTTACTGCTTCTACTATTACTTCCAACAGCGTAAGCCTAACCTGGGACACATCAACCGACAATACTGAAATATCGGAATATGACATTTACCTTGATGGCGAATACAGTGCAACTACTTCAAACACCGCATTTACTATTTCTGATTTAGAAGCTGAAACAACTTATTCTGTTGCCGTACTTGCAAGGGATATATATGACAATGAATCGGCATTAAGTGCTGCTGTAGAAGTAACTACCGCTACAGAATCTAATAATGGCGGAGGAACTTCCTCTGGTTTATTCTTTTCTGAATATGTTGAAGGAGGAGGCCTCAACAAAGCTATTGAAATTGTAAACCTAACCGGCGAGGAAGTCGATCTTTCACAGTATTCCATTCAGAAACAAGTGAACGGAAACGGGGAATGGAGCAATGAATATACTCTTGAAGGAACTTTGGCCAATGGCGCTGTGTTTGTAGTTGCCAATGGGGGAACAGAGTCTCAGGAAATCAAAGATGCTGCAAATGTCAGTTTGAACGGGGCTCCAGTAGATTTCAACGGAGATGATCCTGTTGGCCTTTTCCTAAACGGAACTTTGATAGATATAATTGGAATAGAAGGAGATGTTGACTTCGGAAAAGATAAAACTCTTAGAAGAAAATCCACTATCACTTCCCCAAATACCACGTACAATGAAGAAGAGTGGGAAGTATTAGACAAAGATACCGTAGACGGATTGGGAACTTATTAAGTTTCTAAAACCTTATTGAAAAAAGCCACAAATTCGAAATAGAATTTGTGGCTTTTTTCATTTTACACACAATCGATATCTTCTAAAAATATGTAAATTTGCTTCCTCACAAACAATACAAAACCATCCAGAATGATCCTATTCTTCGGAAATCATCCCAATAAGTTCTACGCCGTTCAAACCCATAAGGCACTTTCGGCTGAAAACATCTCCAAATTGAACTGGTTATTTGGAAACGCGAAATACTTAAACAAATCTGCCCTGGCAGATTTTTTTGTTGGTCCCCGTGCCGCCATGATCACTCCGTGGAGTACCAACGCCGTAGAAATTACTCAAAATATGGGAATTGACGGCATTGTTCGAATAGAGGAATTCCTGCAGGTTGATCGCCATTATTCCAATTTTGACCCTATGCTCTCTCAAAAATATGAAGGGCTTGATCAAGAAATTTTTACCATCAATATTGAGCCCGAACCGGTCGTTGAGGTAGAAGATATTTCAGACTATAACCAAAAAGAAGGACTGGCTTTAAATTCTGAAGAGGTGGAATATCTCGAAAAGCTTTCTGAAAGGCTGGGGCGCAAATTAACCGATTCCGAAGTATTTGGCTTTTCTCAGGTAAATTCTGAACACTGCCGTCACAAGATCTTTAATGGCACATTCGTGATTGACGGAGAAGAAAAGCCGGTTTCCCTTTTCAAACTCATTAGAAAAACTTCGGAAGAAAACCCGAATGAAATAGTTTCAGCTTATAAGGATAATGTGGCTTTTCTAAAAGGTCCGCGAGTGGAGCAATTTGCTCCAAAAAGTGCCGACAAACCTGATTTTTACAAGAAATCAGATTATGATTCAGTAATTTCTCTAAAAGCTGAAACTCACAATTTTCCAACCACAGTAGAGCCTTTTAACGGTGCTGCTACCGGAAGCGGTGGAGAGATCCGCGACAGGCTTGCCGGCGGAAAAGGTTCTTTGCCACTGGCAGGAACTGCGGTTTACATGACTTCTTATTCCAGGCTTGAGGAAAACCGGGAATGGGAAAAAGCAATGCCTGCAAGACCCTGGCTTTACCAAACTCCCATGGACATTTTGATCAAGGCTTCCAACGGAGCTTCAGATTTCGGTAATAAATTCGGGCAGCCTTTAATTGCAGGATCTGTACTCACTTTTGAACATTCCGAAAATGACCGGCCGTTGGCATATGATAAAGTAATTATGCAAGCCGGCGGAATTGGCTACGGTAAAGCCAGCCAGGCGATCAAAGATGTTCCAAAAAAGGGAAATAAGATCGTTGTTTTAGGAGGAGAAAATTACCGAATTGGGATGGGTGGCGCCGCTGTTTCTTCCGCAGATACAGGAGAATTCAGCAGCGGAATTGAACTTAATGCCGTACAACGCTCAAATCCTGAAATGCAGAAAAGAGCAGCCAATACCATTCGGGCGATGGTGGAAGCGGACGAGAATCCAATTGTTTCCATTCACGATCACGGTGCCGGCGGCCATTTGAACTGCCTGAGCGAACTGGTGGAAGATACCGGAGGAAATATAGATCTTGATGCACTTCCTGTAGGTGATCCAACTTTATCAGCAAAAGAAATTATTGGAAACGAATCACAGGAAAGAATGGGATTGGTGATTGGTGAGAATGACCTTATCACCATGAAAAAGATCGCTGAACGCGAACGGACTCCATTGTATTCTGTCGGAAATGTTACTGAAGACCGGCAATTTACTTTTGAAAGTAAAACTTCGGGCGAGAAACCAATGGATCTTGCACTTGGCGATATGTTCGGAAGTTCTCCAAAAACCATCATGGAGGACAAAACCGTCAAAAGAAACTATTCAGAAATAAGCTATTCTCCAGAAAAACTTCACGATTATCTAGATCAGGTGCTACAGTTGGAAGCTGTGGGTTCTAAAGACTGGCTAACGAATAAAGTCGATCGTTGTGTAACGGGGAAAGTGGCAAAACAGCAAACGGCCGGGCCTTTACAGTTGCCACTTAACAACTGCGGCGTAATGGCACTGGATTACAACGGAAAAGAAGGCGTTGCGACTTCGATTGGCCACTCCCCTGTTTCGGCTTTGGTCGATCCTGTCGCCGGTTCCAAAAATTCGATTGCAGAAGCACTTTCCAACATTGTTTGGGCTCCATTGGAAAAAGGTTTAAAATCAATTTCTCTTTCGGCAAACTGGATGTGGCCGTGTAACAATGAAGGTGAAGATGCGAGATTATATGAGGCAGTTCAGGGAGTTTCAGATTTTGCAATTTCCCTCGGAATAAATATTCCTACCGGAAAGGATTCGCTCTCCATGAAACAAAAATATAAAAATCAGGATGTGCTGTCTCCTGGAACGGTAATTATTTCGGCTGCAGGGCATTGTGATGATATCACTAAAGTGGTAGAACCGGTGCTGCAAAAGGACGGTGGTGAAATCTACTACATCAATTTATCGCAGGATGCTTATAAATTGGGGGGGTCCTCTTTTGCACAGATCCTGAACAAAATTGGGAATGAAGTTCCTACCATTAAAGAGAATGAAAAATTCGTACAGACTTTTAATACCATTCAGGAGCTGATCAAAAAAGGTAAGATTCTTGCCGGGCACGATATTTCTTCAGGTGGATTAATTACCACCCTTCTGGAAATGTGCTTTGCAGATGTAGATCTTGCTGCTAATCTTGATCTTTCAGGCTTAAATGAGAAAGACTCGGTAAAACTTCTTTTTTCAGAAAACTGCGGAATTGTTTTTCAGGCAAAAGATGCTTCTGTAGAAACTGTTCTTGCCGAAAATAACATTGAATTCCATAAAATTGGAACTCCTTCTCTAGGAAAAATTCTAAGTATCAAAAATGGTACTGAGGAGCTGGAATTTGAAATTCCGAAGTTGCGAAATACCTGGTCTAAAACCTCTTTTTTACTCGATCAAAAACAAAGCGGACTAGATAAAGCCACAGAGCGATATAATAATTACGCAAAACAACCGCTGCATTTTAGATTTCCTGAGCATTTTACAGGAAAACGACCTCGCAGCTCAGCTGAAGGTGAGAAAAAGATCAAAGCCGCGATCATTCGAGAGAAAGGATCTAATTCTGAACGGGAAATGGCTTATGCCATGGACATGGCAGGTTTTGATGTAAAAGACGTTCACATGACCGATCTTATTACAGGTAGGGAAACCCTGGAAGACATCCAATTCATTGCTGCGGTGGGAGGTTTCTCAAATTCAGATGTACTTGGAAGTGCAAAAGGCTGGGCCGGAGCTTTTCTTTACAACGAGAAAGCAAAAGCCGCGCTCAATAATTTCTTTGCCAGGGAAGACACGCTTTCCATAGGAGTTTGTAATGGTTGCCAGCTATTCGTGGAACTGGGATTATTAAACCCAGATCATGAAGAAAAACCAAAAATGCTGCACAATGATTCGGGAAAATTTGAGTGTAACTTTACTTCGGTTGAAATTTCACAAAATGATTCGGTAATGCTACATACTCTATCAGGCAGTAGGCTTGGAATCTGGGCAGCGCATGGGGAAGGGAAATTCAGTTTCCCTTATGAAAAGGAACGTTACAACATCATTGGAGAATACGGCTATGATGCCTATCCTTCAAATCCCAATGGCTCGCATAATAATACCGCTATCTTGGCCAGTGATAATGGCAGGCATGTGGCTATTATGCCTCACCTGGAACGTTCTACGTTCCCATGGAACTGGGCGTATTATCCTAAAGACAGGCAGGACGAGGTTTCTCCCTGGGTAGAAGCTTTCGAAAATGCCAGGATATGGCTTGAACATAAAAAATAAAAAATGAGAAAGGCGGCCTGCGGGCCGCCTTTTTATTTTGCCTGAAATTAAATTTCTAATTTTCAGTGAGAGGATATTCTTCAAAAATAGTATTTACCAGGTCTTTCATAGCCTGTGGGTTAGGCTGGTCATATAGAGGGTCTGAGGTCACTCCTTTCCATACGGTTTCCTTGGTTTCCCTGTCTACCAGGTTGATAATCACAGTACCCTGTTCATAGGCATAAGTATCGGTATCGTATCCTACAATTCCGCCGCCAAAGGTATTATAACCTCGATAATAATAAGAATTATAATAAGGACTTACACTCCCCATACCTGCGGTATAAGGATAAGTAGCATACATGGGATCTGTAGTTGTTTCTCTTTCTATTTCAGTCCTGGTGCTAACAAGTACAAGTAAATCTGGATTTTCACGTTCCAGCGTATATCCTGCCTCACGCATATTCTGGTTCACCGATTCTACAACGAGCTGGTTAATACTTTCATCATTGTATGATTTCCCGGGGACTTCAGCATTGCTATTGGGCAAAAAAGCGAAAGTGTTGTATTTGCTCAAATCTACATTTGAGGGGCGAGCCGTTTCAACTCCAGGTCCACAACTTGCTACTGTCAAAAGTATAAATGCAAAAAGTAAAAGATAAATTCGTTTCATAGTCTTTTTTTTTAGGATTCAGCTAAAAATAAAAACATATCCATTTGAAATACAATTAATTAAAACACTTTAACCCGAATCGTTAAATTTTCAAGAAATTTAAAACTTAAGCCGTTCTCGCGATATTTAACGTGCTTTGACAGTTCTACATGATTCCATCAAACTAATTCCGCTTCCAAAATTGAATTATAATAAAATATAAATGAGAAAGAACAAACGGAAAAGGGATGATAGAATTTTTTGAAGTGAAGGAGCTTTTCCTTTCCATTTCTTGAACTTCTTCAGAAAAAAACTACTTTAGCACGATTTTAACAAATACTAATTCCCAAATGAAATACTTTTTTACGCTCTTAACAACCTGTATTTTAACAATTTCAGCCTCTTCACAAATAACATTTGACAAAGGCTATTACAAGAACAATGCTGGTGAGAAACAGGAGGTTCTTATCAAAAATGTTGGCTGGAAAAATAATCCTTCCGAAATAACTTTTAAAACTTCAGAAGCTGCTGTGGCTCAAACGCTTCAGCTGAAAGATGTTTCAGAATTTGGCATTGATAATGAAACAATCTATTTACGTGCACAGGTTCCCATTGATAAGTCCAATCACAATTTAAAAGATTTAAGCAACCACGGCCGATTTGAATATGAGGAAGAACAGGTATTTTTAAAAATGCTGGTAGATGGAAAAGCAGATCTTTTACATTATAAAAATGGATCTAATGAGCAGTTTTTCTTCCGAAATGACAACAGTAAAATTGAAGCCCTCGTCTACAAACGTTATGTTCCGGAGTTCTCTGTAAGAATTTCGGAAAACAACCAGTACCAACAGGATTTATTTAATACTCTCCAATGTGAGCAATTAGATCAAAACGATTTTACTGGAACAGATTATAAAAAGAAGGATCTCGTTAAATTCTTTACCAGGTACAACAATTGCCAGAACACAGAATTTAAAAATTTTTCAGACCAATCTAAAAGAGATGCCTTTAATCTAAGCATAAGGCCGGGAATAAATTTTTCTTCCCTGAATATGAAAACGTATGTAGTTCAAAGATCCATTGATTTTGAAGAAAAAATTACATTTAGACTAGGACTCGAAGGTGAGTATATTTTGCCATTTTTGAGAAATAAATGGGCCTTGATTGCAGAACCTACTTACCAGTATTTCCAGAGTGAAGCTGTCTTTCCTGAAGGCCGGTTTGGCGATGCTATCGTAGAAGTAAATTACCAGAGCCTGGAAATCCCATTTGGAGTTAGACATTATTTTTTCCTTAATGAAAGCAACAGGATCTTTTTGAACCTCACTTATACGGTAGATTTGGTAATGGGTGATTCTTCTTTTGATTTTCAAACTGCTGCTATTGACTCTTATGATCAAACAGATATTGACACCAACACAGGAACTAATTTTTCCCTGGGAGGAGGTTTTTCTCACAAACGTTATAGCGTGGAAGCCAGATACCATCTAGATAGATCTCTTACCGGTAAAAAGATGAGTTTGGGAACCGAGTACAGTACATTCTCTTTCATTTTTGGTTATAATTTTTTATAGCATAAATTTCATAGATTTCAAGCTCCTGTTGAAAAACAGGAGCTTTTATATTTTCACTTTTTCCTAACAAGGTCAACACATATATTTTCTTACCTTCTAAGTAAACACTATAAAAGAAAGCTATGACTGTAAAAGAAAAAGATGAAAAGTTTTTTGGTCGGGGCGGGCCAGTTCTGGACCTCGAAGTAGAAAAAGCTAAAGGGAGTTATGTATATGATCCCCATGGAAAAAAATATGTCGACTTTTTAGGCGGTGCCGGTGTAGGCAACCTGGGATGGGGTCTTGAAGATGTGGAGCTGGCCATAAGAAATTCCAGGAGACCTTCTTATGTATATCCTCACTTTTACTATAAACCATGGGCAGAGCTGGCAGAACTACTTGCTGCAATAACTCCAAAGCACCTTACTACCAGTTTCAGAATGACAGGAGGATCGGAGGCAGTAGACGCCGCACTTGAAATGGCAATGATGTACACAGGTCGGAAAAAGGTATTATCCATAGAAGGAAGTTACCATGGCAATACCTTTGGGGCTCTAAGCGCGGGTACTTCTTCAAACGGCGATAAATTTCACAATTTATTACACGGTTTTGAAAAGATAGACCCTCCTTTAAACCAGGATTCACTCAATAAAATAGAAGAAAAACTTAAACGTAATGAATACGCAGCTGTCATCATGGAACCGGTGATCATTAACCTGGGAGTCGTTATTCCGGAAGAAAGTTTTATGGAAAAACTTGACCAGCTGTGCAAAGAACATGGTACCTTGTTGATCATGGATGAAGCGATAACAGGATTTTTTAGAACCGGTAAATTCTTCGCTTCAGAACATTATAACATTAAACCAGATATTATGTGCCTTGCCAAAGCTTTATCCTCTGGCTATGCAGGTATGGGCGCAGTAATGACTACTCCCGAAATTGCAAAAGCCATAAAAGGAAAGATTGGGCTGTATTCCTCCTATGGCTGGCACCCTATTGGTACAGATGCTGCCATTGCCACGATCCATTATTTACTCAACCATACCGAGGAGCTTTTAAGCAATATTGAAGAAGTAAGCAGCATATTCAAAAATGAGCTTTTAAAGATCAATTTTAAAAAAACTCCTGAAATCAGGATTAAAGGAATGGCTGTTGCTGTAGATTTGAAAGATGAAGAATATGCTTCAGAAGTCAAAAAGAAAGCCCTCACCAACGGACTTTTAATGAATACGGAAGGAAGCAGCCTTTCTTTTCTTCCAGCACTCAATATCAGCAGAGAAACCGTATATGAAGGCTTGAAAATCCTCAAGCAAACTGTAGAATCCACAAAATAGCATCCTTTTCATATCCTGATCCTTACCAAACTAGGGATCAGGATCTTTTTTTCCATATTAAAGCGACTGAATTATCCCTTAGGATCCAAAAAAGTTGATCATAAGATCTTTTTTGAAGAATTGTCAAATTCATAAAAGATGCGGTCATTAATTTTAAATTAAATTTGAAATACTTCTCCTTTTTGCTATTTTGCAAGGTATATATTAATCAATCCTCCACATGACCGAGATTAAACGATTATTTGATTTCCCCTATTACCAGCTGGAAAATGCACCTCTTGAAAAATCCTTAGTAACAAAAACAAACGGTAGCTGGGAAGCTATTTCAACCAAGGAATATATTGATAGAGCCAATGCCGTGAGCCGTGGTTTGCTGCGCATGGGAATAAAGCCCAATGATAAGATCGCGGTGATCTCCACCAACAACCGAACCGAATGGAACGTGTTGGACATTGGCATCCTTCAAACAGGAGCCCAAAATGTACCTATATATCCCACTATTTCCGAAGAAGATTATGAGTATGTGATCAATCACAGTGAGTCTATTTATTGTTTTGTGTCAGATAAGGAGGTACTTGATAAATTGAGAACAGTGCAAAACAACACCGGGCTTAAAGGAGTGTTTTCTTTTGATGAAATTCCGGGTTGTGATAACTGGCAGAAGGTGCTGGATATGGGGCAGGATGAATCAAACCAGGAGGAGGTGGAAGCCCGAAAAAAGGCCGTAAAGGAAGACGATCTTGCAACACTTATCTACACTTCAGGAACTACCGGGAGACCAAAAGGGGTCATGCTGACCCACAAGAACATTGTAAGTGATGTTCTGTTAAGTTCAGACCGGGTTCCGTTTGAATTTGGAACATTTGTAGGACTTAGTTTCCTGCCGGTTTGCCATATTTTTGAAAGAATGATTTTGTACCTGTATCAGTATTACAGTGTTTCCATCTACTTTGCTGAATCTATTGAAAAAATAAGCGATAACCTCAAAGAGGTACAACCGCATGTGATTTCGGCCGTACCCCGATTGCTGGAAAAGGTATATGATAAAATTATTGCCAAGGGTTCAACAGTGGGCGGAATAAAACAGAAATTGTTTTTCTGGGCAGTGGAACTCGGTCTGGAATATGAACCATACGGTGCCAACGGGTGGTGGTATGAAACCCGCCTGAACATTGCCCGTAAATTAGTATTTTCCAAATGGAAAGAAGGTCTCGGCGGAAGAATTGAACTTATAGTTTCCGGCAGTGCCGCCTTACAACCAAGACTGGCAAGAGTTTTTGCAGCCGCGGGTATTCCTGTCATGGAAGGCTACGGTTTAACCGAAACTTCCCCAGTTATTGCTGTAAATGATCAAAGAAACAAAGGTTTTAAAATTGGTACCGTAGGGAGGGTTCTTAGAGATGTGAAAGTAAAAATAGCCGAAGATGGCGAAATCCTCACGAAAGGCCCCAACGTCATGAAGGGTTATTATAAAGATGAGGAAAAAACCCGGGAAGCCATAAATGAAGAAGGTTACTTTCACACAGGTGATATTGGCGAGCTTGATGCTGAAGGCTTCCTTAAAATAACCGATCGCAAGAAGGAAATGTTTAAAACTTCAGGTGGGAAATATGTGGCACCGCAAATCATAGAAAATCAAATGAAGCAATCTCGCTTTATTGATGAGATCATGGTCATTGGGGAAGGAGAAAAAATGCCTGCTGCTTTTATTCAGCCTAATTTTGAGTTTTTAAGAGAATGGGCAAGCCGCAAAAATGTTGAGGTTGGTCCTTCTAATAAAGACCTTATCGAAAATCAGGAAGTAAAAGAAAGAATTCAGGAGGAAATAGATTTTTACAATCAAAAGTTCGGAAACTGGGAGAAAATCAAACGTTTTGAACTTACTCCCGATGTTTGGAGCATTGAAGGAGATCACCTCACTCCTACCATGAAATTGAAGAGAAGAAATATTCTAAAACTCTACCAGAACCTTTACAATAATATATACGAAAAATAGGCTTTTTGACTCCTATTCTTTGCAATGTCCGGCGAAACTTTTTTCCCGGACATTTTTTTTTAAAATAGTATCATAATTTGAAGGAATCGGTCAAATTCAGATCGGTCGAAAACCTTAATTTAGCAGGTAAACCTAATGTAAATGCACAAACTACTTTATATTTTCGCAGCTGTTTTACTCGTCGGCTGCAACGAAACTGAAAAAGCGGATTTGAATTTTTTTCCTGCTAAAAATGATAATTTCAAATATTCAGGAAGAACTGAAGCCAAAGAAACCGGAATGGCACTTATAAATTCCGCCGCTTCAGTAAGCACCCGTGTTTTTGGTGATAGTTGCGTGATCTACCTGGAAAGTGGAAATGACCAGCATTATTATGTTTCCCTTCAGCTCAACAATGGATATTTAGGGCGCTATCGCATAGAAAAGGATTCCATCAAAATACCTTTGCCCAAACAAGAGGAAGGCGCCCTCCTTCAAATATCCAAGGATACCGAGGCATCAAACGGCGCCGTGATCTTTAAAGGACTTGCCGCAGCCAAAATCAAAAGCCTGCCAAAAGATAACCGACCAGAAATTGAATTTATAGGAAATTCCATCACTTGTGGAATGGGTGCCGATCTGCGTGAAATTGACTGCGGGGAAGGAGAATGGTATGATCAACACAATGCCTACCTTGCTTATGGCCCTCGTGTTGCACGCGCACTTGACGTCAATTTTGAATTGAGCTGTGTCTCGGGTATGGGGATGTATCGCAACTGGAATGATGAGGACCAGCCGGTCATGCCCAATGTTTACCCTAACCTTTACCTTAATTCCGATACTTCCAAAAAAGCCGATCTGGCATCAGATTCTCCCGAAATCGTGAGTATTGCTTTAGGAACCAACGATCTTTCACTGGGTGACGGAGAAAAAGAACGCACCGAATTTGATCCCGAAATATTTACCCAAAACTACATTGCATTTGTAGAAACTATTTTTAACTACTATCCCAAAACCAAAGTTGCTCTTATTTCCAGCCCCATGATTGGTGAAAAAGAAGACGATATTTTGGTAACTTGCCTAATGAACGTCAAAGCGCACTTTGAAGAAGCTCCGGTTTTTGTTTTCAATTTTGAATCAATGGATGCCGGCGGGTGTACTTCCCACCCAGACATTGAAGATCATCGTGCGATGGCACAGGCGCTTATTCCGTTCTATAAAGAAATTCTCAACTTATAATCAAAATTATGACACCTTATTCAGCTTCAGAAGACAGATATGATAAAATGAAATACCGCCGTTGCGGAAAAAGCGGCATTCTCCTGCCAATGATCTCCCTGGGCCTCTGGCATAACTTCGGAGATGTAGATGACTTTGACAACAGCCGAAAAATTTTAAGAACTGCTTTCGACAACGGAATTACCCATTTTGACCTTGCCAATAATTACGGGCCACCATACGGTTCAGCAGAAAAGAACTTCGGAAAGATCTTTAAAGAGGATTTCAAGCAGTACCGCGACGAACTCATTATTTCCACCAAAGCGGGTTGGGACATGTGGCCAGGCCCTTATGGAAATTTTGGTTCCAGGAAATACCTTATCGCCAGCCTCGATCAATCGCTTCAAAGAATGGGACTGGATTATGTCGATATTTTTTACCATCACCGTCCCGATCCCGAAACCCCTTTAGAAGAAACCATGCTCGCACTAGATCAAATTGTGCGGCAGGGAAAAGCGCTTTATGTGGGAATCTCCCAATATTCCGCAGATGAAACAGATAGAGCGGCAGAAATTCTGAAGGAATTAAAGACGCCTTTCCTTATTCACCAGCCGCGCTACAACATGCTGGACAGGTGGGTTGAAAATGGCCTTTTAGATACACTGGGAAGAGAAGGTGTAGGAAGTATTGTTTTCTCTCCACTCGAACAGGGAATTCTTACTTCAAAATACCTTGGTGGCATTCCCGAAGATTCAAGAGCCGCTATTGAAGGAGGTTACCTCGACAGAGAAAAGATCACCCCGGAATTAATAATTAAGGTCAAAAAACTGAATGAGCTAGCCGAATCGAGAGGCCAAAGTCTTGCGCAAATGGCGATTTCATGGCTGCTTAAAGACGAACGCGTAACTTCTGTCCTGGTAGGGGTAAGCAAAGTATCCCAACTTAAGGACAACATTTCAAGTCTCCAAAACCTCGAGTTCACCTCTAAGGAGCTCGAGCAGATAGAGCATATTCTAAAAAATGGAAAAAATCAAAGCAATATTTAATGTCCTGCTTGGTCTAATGATAAGCACTACTTCCTTTGCCAACGTGAGTCTGCCCGAGATATTTTCAGATAACATGGTTTTGCAGCGCAATGCCGAAGTGAAAATTTGGGGATGGGCCAAACCTGGCGAAGAAGTAAGTATTCGCACTACCTGGAGCGAGGAAGTTTACAAGACAACACCTAACAACAAAGCCTATTGGGAATTGATTTTATCCACTCCCGATGTGCGTGGTGCCCAGGAGGTAACTATTGAAGGCTATAATCAAATAGTACTCAAAAATGTGCTTTTAGGAGAGGTTTGGCTGGTCTCGGGCCAATCTAATATGGAATGGAGCGCAGATGCTGGAATCACAAATGCGGAAGAAGCCATCGCAGGTGCAGAGAATCCAGAAATAAGGTTCTTTAGTGTCGTTCATCGTACCGCTAAAGATCCTCAGCAGGATTTGGAAGGCAGCTGGATACAGAGTACGCCGCAAAGTATGCGTTATTTTAGCGCAGTGGCTTATTTCTTCGGAAAAAAGCTGCATGAGGAACTGGATGTACCTGTAGGACTCATCAACTCCAGCTGGGGAGGAACGCCAGCCGAAGTCTGGATATCTTCAGAAACAATTAGTCTGAATGAACGTCTTTCTGAAGCTGCTTCCCTCCTGCCCGAGGTGGAATATGGCCCCAATAGCCCGGGAAGTATTTACAATGCGATGATTGCGCCGCTCATACCATTTCAAGTTGCGGGAATTCTTTGGTACCAGGGAGAATCAAACACCGGCAACGCCGATTATTATGAGGAAATGTTTTCCAGTCTCATTCAAAGCTGGCGTGCAAAATGGCAGGCAGAAATGCCATTTTACTATGCCCAGATCGCGCCTTACGACTATGGTGACAACTATGCCGGTGTAAAAGTACGCGATGCACAGCGGCGGGTTCTGGCCCTTCCAAAAACGGGCATGATCATGACCAGCGATATTGGAAATGTAAAAGATATTCACCCTCGCAATAAATTGGATGTCGGAATCAGGTTTGCTAATCTCGCTCTTAGTGAAGTTTACAACAAAGAAACCGGTGACGCCTATGCACCACTTTTTGATCATGCTGAAGCCGATGGTTCTATCGTAAAAATTCATTTTTCAAATGCGGAAGGTCTTTACTTTGATAAGAAGGACGTTGCCTCACAATTTGAAGTTGCAGGAGAAAACGGTAATTTTCACAGGGCCGATGTGAAGATCGAAAGCGACGCCGTGCTCCTGAGCTCACCTGAAGTGGAAGCGCCCGAATACGTACGTTTCTCCTGGGGAAATATGAGCACTTCAAACCTATTTAATTCCTCTGGATTGCCGGCTTCAAGTTTTTTGGAAGAAGTGGAATAAGCGCAATAGAAAAAGGCTGTTTGAGAAGTCGATGCACGTAAACCTGAACTTGTTTCAGGTTCTTAGAAATCTGGAGAACCAGATTATAAGATTCTGAAATAAGTTCAAAATAACGAGTTTAGAAAATCTTCTTAGACAGCCTCTTTTTTTTCAATAATAACTGAGAATCTACTGGATAAAAACTTCAAGTAATTCGGCATTTTTGGATGAAATGCTTACTTCTTTAATTTTAGCCGGAACCAAAACTGTTTGACCCTGCGCTATTACTTCAGAATTTCCGTTAACCGCGATTTCTGCCTGTCCGCTCACGCACATATAGATCACGAACGAGTCCAATTCAGTATAATCTTTCTCTATTCGCCCCTCCACCGGAAGGAAATTGGTGGTAAAATATTCGCAGCTCGCAATATTAGAGGATTCGTTTTTAACTGAGGTGTAATCTAATTTAAAATCATCTTTTTTCTCAAAATCTATGGCGTCAATTGCCAGCGCAGTATGTAATTCGCGCGAATTTCCTTCTGCATCTATCCTGTCCCAGTCGTAGATTCGATAAGTGATATCTGAGGTCTGCTGAATTTCAGCAAGAAGAACTCCGGCGCCAATGGCGTGTACTTTCCCGGTATTGATAAAGAAAGCATCTCCTTTTTCCACTTTTTCGAAGTTAAGCACTTCGGTGATCTTTCCTTCTTCCAGCTGTTTTATATAATCCTGCTTGCTAAGCGACTCCTTAAAACCTACATTGATTTCAGCACCTTTATCGGCCTGCATGATGTACCACATTTCAGTTTTTCCAAAGGAATTGTGGCGCTGTTTTGCCAGCTCATCGTTTGGGTGAAGCTGAACAGAAAGTTCGGTCTTCGCATCTATGAACTTAATCAACAAGGGAAACTCTGCACCAAACTGCTGGTAAATCTTATTTCCGAGGAGATCTTCTTTATATTCAACTAGAAGGTGGTTTAAAGATTTTCCTTTCAAAACCCCATTTTCAACAGTCGAAACTGCTTCATTTACTCCTGAAATTTCCCAGCTTTCTCCTACATTATTTTGATCGGTTTCTTTATGAAGAACTTCTTTGAGTTTATTCCCCCCCCAGATCTTTTCCTTAAGAATAGGGGTAAATTTTAATGGATAATCGAGCATTTTAAATGAATTTGGTTGGATACCAAAAGTAAACAATATTTTCCTGTTTATTTCTCCTCTTTCAGTTCAGAAGATATCATTGATTTCTTCATATTTACAATTATTAATGATTCGTACTATTAATTCGGAAGGGTATAAAAATCCTGCATATCTTCCAGCAACAGCGGCTCCTCCATTTCTATGAACTTCAGGAAATCGTCTTCGCCATCTGCACCAGGCGCCGGAACAGTGTATTCATCTGCTGAATTTTGCCAGAACATCATAAAGCCAATTTCCACCTCATCTCCCGTTAAAACTTCATAAAGTTTTTCTGAAAAGAAATTCGATGGAAGTGGATTTTGTGCACCTGCAAAAAATCCAGTTTCAGTAAGCGCCGCAATCTTTACCTTTTCTTCAGCAAGGTTTGATACTATTTTCAGCTTTTCGTTTGCAATAGGAATACGCGCACCATCTTGTGCCCTAAGGTCGCCGTAATTATCCATTCCCAGGATATCTACATATTCATCGCCGGGATAGCGTTGCAAGTAGAGGCTTTCCGAAGAATAAGAATTATCGGGCGCATAGGCGTAAAGAATATTATGTACATTCATTTCATCTCGTAGATACTCCACTGTAAACCTCCAGACGGTTTTGAAGTCCTGTGGCGTGGTATACGCAGCGCCCCACCAGAACCAGTCGCCGTCAAACTCGTGAAAAGGTCTGAAAATTACGGGCGCAAGACTACCGTCACCTCCTTTGATGCTCTTCACCACTTCAGCTACTTTTTGCAGCTTTTCCTTATAAAATTCGTGATTTGCGCCACTTGGAAGTATACTTTTAAAGGCATTGGCTTTCTGAAATTCGGTCATTTCAGAAGCGTAAAATGAGTCTCCTTCGTAGGGTTCCCGCAGGTGCCAGGTAAAATGGTTGATCATTCCCTTGCTATAGGCTTCAATTGCGTCTGCAATGATGTTCTGCTCCTGCTGATAGAACCAGTTGTTCGCCTGCCCGTTGTTTTGATCATCTGTAATAAACATAAAGTCAAGCCCAATCAAACCAGGATCACTTCCCGTGGTTTTCTTAATATCACTTTCGCCACCATTGCCATTATAAAAAGCGCGGAAAGCGTCCTGCTGCCCTACTACAAAATGAGATTCAGAAATGGTTTTTAGATGATAAAATAAAGCCACGGTTTCATCTGTAGCTGCAGGATCAACCATAAAAGTTCTGGTGTTTTCGGGCTTCAGTACGAATCCTTCTTCCTCCTCACCTCCGTCGTCATCTCCATCATCGTCACCGTCATCATCGGGATTTTCTATAAGATCTGTCGGTTCTTCAGGCTCTGTAGGTTCATCTTTGCTACAGGCAATAAGTAATGTGCCGACAAAGAAAAATAAGAGTGGTAACTTTTTCATGAGTTTGATTGTATTAGTTGAATGCAGCCTCTTGAATTATGATAAGGGCATTTCCACAATCCCAGTTTATCCTCTTCCTTATATGGCTGGTTATTTTCATCTACACGGAAAAACCATTCCCCGTTTTCTGAATCAATTATATGTTGTTTTGTATACTCCCAGATGTCAAAAATGGCATTTTGAAAACTCTTTTCTCCGGAAATCCTGAAAGCGTATTCCAGCCCCACCATGGCTTCTATTTGCGGCCACCAGTGCCTGTCTGTATCTATTTCGCCGGAATCTAAATCTTTCTCATTTAAAACCCCTTTTCCTTCAACATAAGCCTCTTTTAGAAAGGTTTCTGCCACTTTTACGGCAACTTCTTCAGCTTTTTGCAGCAAATCATCATTTTCTGAAGCCCGGGCAGCTTCAATCATAAGCCAAACAGCTTCAATGTCGTGCCCGTAGGAAACCACATTTCCTTCCCGACTCCATTCTTTATCAAAAAAGAGCTGAAAATGATCATTTTTAGGATCGTAAAATTTCTTCAGAAATAAATCTGTTAGGTTATCTAAAGCTTCCTTCACTTTCGCGTTTTTGGATATCCTGTAGAGCGTGGTGTAGGCTTCCAGCACATGCAAATGCGTATTCATGGTCTTTGCAGAATTGCGGTCTTTCTCACTTAGCCGCATATCTTCAATAGGCGACCAATCTTCCTGAAATGCTTCAAAATACCCGTTAAATTCGCGGTCACGTGCATGTTCTTCAATCAACTTGAACAACGAAAGTGCCCATTCCCGGGACTTTTCTTCTCCTGAAAAAAAATAATATTCAGAAAGAGCATAAATGGCGAAAGCCTGTGCATAGATTTGCTTTCTCTTATTAACCGGATTTCCTTCTGCATCAAGTTCCCAATAAACGCCACCAAAATTTTTATCCTGAAAACGGCTTTTTAGGTTCTCGTATCCGCGATCTGCATAAGCCCTTAAATTTTCGTCATTTTTGAAATTCCCCGCTGCAGAAAAACTCCACAAAATGCGGGTATTCAGGATGATTCCTTTATTCGCGTCTGGAATTAATTTGTTATAATGATCCCGCTGACCTACAAATCCGCCTTTTTCTTCATCCAGGCTGTTTTCCTTCCAGTATCTTAGGATGTTATCCAGTTCAGAAGCAAGTTCAGATTTTAATTTTTCAGCGGAATTCAGCATTAATCCAGGTTTTTATTATGATCTACAAGTTTGATGATATTTTGTACAGAATCTGCGGAAGTCATTTTGTCTTCAGAAGTGTTCTTTACGTAATCCAAAAGCCTTTCTACGGTGGAAACTGCTACATGGCTCCTGGTATCTGAAGAGGCATAGTAGATATACACTTTCCCGTCATCATCTGTGATCCAGCCGTTTCCGAAAAGCACGTTTGGCACATCTCCCACTGTCTCTTTGTAATTTGGTGCCATGAAATATCCCGCCGGCTGATGAATTACTTTTGAAATATCATTAAGATCGGTCATGAAGAGATAGAGCGTATAACGCAGTCCGCCGGCAGTGTTTCTCACGCCGTGCGCGAGGTGCAACCAGCCTTCATTTGTTTTAATTGGAGCTGGCCCCAAACCGTTTTTCATTTCATAGATGGTATGATAGGCTTTATGGTTGATGATCTTTTCATCTTCCAAAACAGGATTTGTAATATCCTTTACATACCCGAGACCGATACCACCACCTTTACCGACTTCAATGAAACCATCCTGCGGACGCGTATACAACGCATATTTCCCATTCACAAATTCAGGATGCATCACCACGTTTCGTTGCTGCCCCGAAGTTGAAATAAGATCTGGCAGGCGTTCCCATTTTACAAGGTCTTTGGTACGGGCGATTCCTGCATTGGCAATCGCAGCAGTCGTGTCGGGGTTTGATTTATCTTTCCTTTCGGTACAAAAAACGCCGTAGATCCAGCCATCTTCATGTTTGGTGAGGCGCATATCATACACATTCGTATCAGGCTCCTCCAGCTGTGGCATCACCACGGGCTTGTCCCAGAACCTGAAGTTATCAATCCCGTTTGGGCTTTCGGCCATTGCAAAAAAGGATTTACGATCGTTCCCTTCAACACGCACCGCGAGCACATATTTGCCATTGAATTTAATTGCGCCGGGGTTAAAAGTGGCATTTACGCCTATCCTTTCCAGTCCCAGCGGATTCGTCTCTGCATTAAAATCATATCTCCAGTGCAAGGGAGCATGAGCGGCTGTTACCACAGGGTTCTGGTAGCGCTCATAAATGCCGTTCGAAGGCAGTACGGGACCGTTTTTAAGCTGAAGAAAATCTTTATGTTCTTTCATCAGACTTTCATATTGAGGGATCATCTTCATTTCACCTCCTTTTTTAGTTATACTCATAGGGCGTATACTTTATTTAACAGTAATATCTTGTTCTTTTTTAATGTGGTCCCACCAGTTTTTCTTCAGAATAACTACGCAAATCAGAAGTACGACCAGGGAAATTATAAATGGAATGTTCTTGTGTAAAATGAGGTAAAGCGGAATGAGCACCAGCAAGGTCTGGGCCACAATCCCAATAAAAACATTGAACATATCTCTTGAAAAATTCTTATTCTTTATGAATTCGGGGTCGCTTTCTTGTACCTTATTGTGAATTGGTTTCCAGAATCCCCAAGGGCGTGTTTTTCTATAAAAATCTACCAGTACTTTTTCATTTGTTGGAGGGGCTGTGTAAGTTCCAATAATACTTCCGGCTATGGAAATCAACAAAATTGCCGGAAAGTAATAAAGGTCAAGCGTATCTGTTAATAAAGGAAAGATCATTGCGGGAATAATTCCTGAAACCATCCCCCAGAAATAACCTTCCCCGTTAAAACGCCACCAGTACCATTTAAGGGTGTTGGATACCACATAACTTCCGTAGAGTGCTGAAACGATCCACTGCAGGATAGAGTTCACATCCAGCACAAAAAATCCAAGAATTATACTTATTAGAACCACGACAATCCCACTCCCATAATTCATTTTTCGCACTTCCCGCGAACTTGCTTCGGGTTTGTATTTAAGGTAAATATCATTCACGAGGTACGCCTGCGCAGCGTTCAGAGTTCCTGCAAAAGTGGACATAAAAGCCGCTAAAAGTCCGGCCAAAAGCAAACCTAAGAGTCCAACAGGAACAAATTGTTCAATTGCTGCAGGAAGGATCTTCTCAAGATCAAGGATTCCCGCGGTTTCCAAATTTAGATCGTCATAAAACAAGATCGCTAACGTAGAGAAACCTCCAACCATAAGGTATCTCGTGGGAATAAGGGCCGCAATGGAGAAAGCACTCATTTTCGCCGCTTCCAAAGGAGATTTTGTGGAAAGGATCTTCTGCATATCATAATTTGGAGCAGGACCGGCCACACTTGATAGGAAACCCTTGAAGACCATGAGCATAAAAAATAATCCGAAAAGCGAATATTGGTCGGAAGCAATTTTGGCATTCACTTCACCAATAATACCTGTCCAATCCAGATTTAATTCCCATCCAAACAGTGGATTAAACCAACCTTCAGGCACGTTCATGGTATTTTCTCCCAATGCCATCCAGGCAATCACTGCAATGGCAATAGAAGAAACGGTCATGATACTGTACTGCAAAAGATCTGTCCATACAATACCGGACATCCCGCCGAGAATAGAGTAAAAAATGGCAAAAAAAGTAAAGATTATTCCGTAGAAATGCGGAATAAATTCTGCAGGAACATTAAAAGGTACATAAGCCGATACTATTTTCCACGGAATGAAAATTTCTACAAATTTTCCCAAACCAATAAAGCCATAGGCGAGAAACCCAAGACAGCTTAATATAGCAAAAATCACGATAATGCTGTGCGACCTGTTACCGCCCTGGCCTTTCCCAAACCTGAAGTGAATCCATTCTGCACCAGTAGTAACCTGCGATCGCCGCAACCAGGCCGCAAGGAATATCATAAGGAACACCTGGTTGAATACTGGCCACAACCACGGTATCCAGATACTTTTGAGTCCGTAGACAAAAGTGAGCGTCACCAGCCACATTGTTCCCGAAATATCAAACATTCCGGAAGCGTTTGAAAGCCCCAGCATATACCACGGTAAATCCTTACCACCTAAAAGATAATCATCCTTACTCTTCTGCGCCTTTTTTCGCAAGGCCAGCCCAATGAGGATGGTACCAATGAGGTAACCTAGTATAATCGCAATGTCCAGTCCTTGTAACATAGAGGGGATATTTTATTTAGTTGGCAATTTCTTTTACTTCATCAAGAAAGAGCATTTCTTCAAGGGTCGCAAATTCCTTAAAATCTTCTTCGGAAATTTCTCCTTTATAGGTGGAAAAATAATGTGAAGGCCGATCGTTTCTCCACAAAAGCACCCAGGAAATACCTGAATCCTTTATTCCCGGATAAAGCGTTTGCGTCCACCAGTGCTCGTCCTCTCCAAAATTGTTATTTCCGCTTTCGGTAAGCGCATAAGGTTTGCCGTTGATCGCAGCCTTTTTCTGAAGAATTTGCAGGTTTTCTTTAACGCTCCTGGTAAAAGCTTCATTCCCGCTATGGTTATAAATGTCAACCCCCAGAATATCCACGTAATCATCTCCTGGATAAAAGGTGTCAAAATCCTGCTCATCGCGCAAAGTATTGGGAGAATATGCATATAACAAACTATGTACATTATTTCTTTCAAGAAGCTCTTTGGTTTCACGCCACAACTGCTTGTAATTTTCTGTAGAAACGTTCTCTCCTCCCCACCAGAACCAGGAACCGTTCATTTCATGAAAAGGCCGAAATACTATTGGGGTAATATTCCCCTTTTTATCTTTTAAAGAGTTTAAAAATTCACTCAATCCTTGAATCCACAATTCATATTTCTCACGCTCTGCACCACCTTTTAAAATTGCAGGAACAGCCTTGGTAGTATCCCAGGAACCACCATTGGAAACAGGATTGTTCATATGCCAGCTTATGGTAATAATTGCGCCTCGATTGTACATTTTCTGCATATGGTCTTTCATAAGTGCAAATGAGACGGTATCCAGGTTGGCCGCGTTCCCTAATTCTATATGACCTATATCAAAACCATGAACCGCAGGAAATTTCCCCGCAACATCTTTTATATCGCTTCTCAAATTTGCAGGATCATCAGCATGCTCCCAGTTTACCCCGTATGCTGTCGCATCCTGGTGCCCGAAAGCAATTCCTTTTTTTGCTATTTCCTGAAGTCGGTGATACAATAATTTGGCTTGATCTGTTGCATTGTCATCGGCCAGTTCAATCTTTTCTAAATCGATTTCGCTTCTTGTTCTACAAGAGGTTGCACTACAAAAAATGGCAAACAGAAGAACAATTTTGACAATATATTTCATCTGAAATGCAGAATTAAAGTTATTTGTTGACAAAAAGTTTTAGTCGTTGCTAAAACTTACATTATATTTAAACCTGAAAAATTTGTTAAATAAATTATTGGCAGGCGATAAATTAATTATTCCAAAAATAAGCCGCATCCATTTATTGAAATAATATGATTTTGTCATTTAATGATAAGATTTTTTCCGGCTGAACAGATCAAAAGATGAATGAACATATCCATAGAGAAATCACCCCTTTAGCCCCCGAAGACAGCTTCCTGGTTTTTGACCGGATCAAAGACGATTTCGATTTTCCCATCCACTTCCATCCTGAATATGAATTAAATTTCATCATTAACGGCAAGGGAGTGAGAAGAATTATGGGCGACAGCCTGGAGGAAATAGGCGAGATCGAACTGGTTCTCGTGGGACCTAACCTGCAACATGGCTGGGAGCTGCATAACTGCAAAAGCAAAAACATTCATGAAATTACCATTCAGTTTCACAATGACCTTTTTGACACTAAACTTCTTTCCCGGCGCATCATGAAGCCTATTAAAGACATGTTTGAGCGATCTGCTCACGGCATTCTTTTTTCAGAAAAGATAGCTGAAGAAATAAAACCAAAACTTCTCAAACTTTCCAGGATTGACAGCATAGATTATTTTCTGGAACTTATCTGCATTTTACAGGATCTCGCCACTTCCAGGAACCAGCGCATGCTTTCCTCCTACACTTCTAATAATAAGAATTTTGAGAACAGTGAAAAGATCAAGGTGATCTATGAATATATCCAGGCCAACTATCAAAACAAGATCTCGCTGGCAGATATTTCAAAGCTGGTAAATATGAGTCCGGTGTCGTTTAACCGATTTATAAAAAAACGTACCGGCAAAACTTTTATTGAGTATGTCAATGACACGAGAATTGGATATGCCGCTCAATGGCTGATAGAAAAAGATCTAAGTATTGCCGAAGTGGCTTTTAAAAGCGGCTTTAATAATATCGCCAATTTTAATCGTGTCTTTAAAAAGAGTAAAAATTGCACCCCAAGCCAATACCGCGAAGAATTCAGCGGAATTAAACGTATCCTTTAACAACCTTAATTTAACTCATAATGCTATCTTTAAAAAAACCTTTCATAATCCTATTTTTGACTATCCTGCTGCAGGCTTGTGCGACTAATAATCCCGGTGTTGATGCCGGGGATGATCATATCTCGGAAATACCAGATGAACCAAAAGATGACACCGGCGACGAGTCTGGAGAGGAAACAACTCCTGTTGCCCGTTACGGCCAGTTGCAAATAGAAGGAGGCACTCTTGTAGACCAGCAGGGTGATCCGGTTCAGTTAAAAGGTATGTCATTATTCTGGAGCCAGTGGCAGCCTCAATTCTACAACGAAACGACTGTGAAGAACCTTGTAGATTTCTGGAAGATTGATATAATTAGAGCCGCAATGGCCGTAGAACACGAAGGATATCTTCAAAATCCCGAAGAAGAAATGAGAAAAGTTCAGCGGGTGATCGACGCAGCTATTGAAGAGGAAATTTATGTGATCGTGGACTGGCATGATCATCATGCAGAAGATCATCTGGAAGAATCGAAAAAATTCTTTTCTGAAATTGCCGAAAAATATGGTAATCATCCAAACCTTATCTATGAGCCATACAATGAGCCCTTAAACGTATCCTGGACCGATGTTTTAAAACCGTACCATGAAGCAATACTTTCAGAAATAAGGAAATTCGATCCCGATAATGTAGTGGTACTGGGAACGCCGGAATGGTCACAAAGGGTAGATTTAGCCGCACAGGATCCTGTCAATGATTCAAACGTCGCTTATACCCTGCACTTTTATGCCGGTACACATAAGGAAGATCTCCGCAATAAAGCCCTTACCGCCATGCAAAAAGGTTTAGCAATTTTTGTTACCGAGTACGGCACCGTTAATGCAGACGGCGATGGCGCGGTAGCAGTGGAATCTATGAAAGATTGGTACAAATTCATGGATAAACATAATCTTTCCTGGTGCAACTGGTCTATTGCTGATAAAGATGAATCATCGGCAGCGGTTTTACCCGGTACTACCCCAAAAGGGCTAAGGGAAGAAAATAATATTTCTTCTTCCGGGTCTTTGGTACGTTCAGAGTTATTGCAAAGAGAATAAAAGACATCATCTAAATGAGATTTTAAGCAGAAAGGATTGCTTGTTTGTAAGTCGTAAAGATCTTCACCTCTTTGTGTAACAAGCCCGTTATTAACATATCAGGAAAAAATATTATTAATAAATGATAAAATAATATTAACAACAGCATTACAGCTACTATAAATTTGAAGCATGTAAAATTTTGGGGTCTCATGACACAGGTCATATATTGATTTCGCTATTTTACATTTTTTACAGTTCATTTTTTTAAAACCAATTAACCATACATTCCTTATGTACAAAATGATTAAAAGCGAAAACGTTTTCTATCGCTATGGCAAGATTTTTCTGATCCTGCTCATGTGTACGGCCGCACAGGTCATACATGCCCAGGAAGAAGTTACCGGCACGGTGACTGATTCAAACGGAGTACCTCTTCTAGGGGTAAATGTGATAGAAAGAAACACGACCAATGGTACCACGACCGACTTTGATGGAAACTTTAGTATAACGGTAGGCGAAGAAGGCATTCTTGTCTTTAGCTATGTGGGATTTGTAACCCAGGAAGTTCCCGTACAGGGCAAACAGGAGCTAAGCATCGTTCTCAATGAAGACGCTGCAGCTTTGGAAGAAGTTGTTGTAATAGGTTACGGCGCACAGTTGGAAGAAAACATTACAGGTTCTGTCTCCAGGATCAATTCTGAAGAACTGGAGAATGTTCCACAGGTAAGTGTTGACCAGTTAATGCAGGGACGTGCTGCCGGGGTTGCCGTTACTAAGAACTCAGGACAGCCGGGAGCTGCGGTTTCTGTTAGAATCCGCGGGGTAAATTCTATTACTGGTAGCAGCGAACCATTGTACATTATTGATGGTATTCCAACCTCGGGAGAAGCTGGTGCCGAAGGATTAAGTCCTTTAGCTGCGCTTAACCCAAACGATATTGAATCCATCAATATCTTAAAAGATGCTTCTGCAACGGCTATTTATGGTTCCAGAGGTTCTAACGGGGTTGTGTTGATCACCACCAAGAAAGGAAAAATTGGTCAAAGCAAACTCACTTACAACTCGTATGTCGCGATTCAAAGACCTACAAACAAGATGGACGTGATGAACCTGCAGGAGTATGCGCTTCACCAAAATAACATTGCAGAGATATATGCTCTTGATCCTCAAATGGAGTTCCTTAACCCAAGCCTCTTAGGAGAAGGGACTGACTGGCAGGCAGAGGTTTTTGACGATGCACTTCAGCAAAACCATCAGCTGTCTTTTTCAGGAGCAAAAGAAGGTCTTAACTACTACCTTTCTACTTCATACACAGATCAGGAAGGAACAGTAATAGGTTCAGGATTTGACCGTATGACGGTTAGGGCGAATATTAATGCTGATGTTAAAGACTGGATCAAAACAGGGATCAACATCTCTGCGAGTAGAACCAATGATCAAATCACACTGAATAATGCCAGTAACGGGATCATTTCTCTGTCGCTACTCAATAACCCTGCAACAGCCGTCTACAATCCAGATGGTTCTTTTGCCGGTCCTGTAACGCCAGATGAAATTGCTTACGGAACAAGAAACCCTATTGCTGAGGCTTTGAGCATTCAGAATACCGTTGAAAGAAACAGGGTGTTTGGTAATATGTTTGTGGAATTGGATCTTCCGGCGAACTTCAGCTTTAGAACTGAAGTGGGTGGTGATTTAGGGAACAATCTTAGAGACAGATTCCAACCTACCTATTCTTATGGAGAAATAGAAAGTGGGCAAAACAGCTTAAATGTAACCAGGGAAAACAGTACCTTCTGGATCCTTAAAAACCTCCTTACCTACAACAATTCTTTTGCTGACAGACATGATCTTACGGTTCTTCTGGGACAGGAAGTACAGGAATCTGAATGGGAAGGAGTGACCGCAGTAGACGGGCAGTTTGTAACCAACAGATTGCCGGTATTGGGACAGGGAAATGCAAATGACCTTGCAGACCAGTATATTGGAAGCTCTGCTTTAGAATCTTACTTTGGAAGGGCTATTTACTCTTTAGACAATAAATACAACCTTACCTTATCCCTTAGGGCAGATGGTTCTTCAAAATTTGCAGCAGGTAAGAAATGGGGATATTTCCCATCGGTTTCTGCTTCATGGAGAATTTCCAACGAAACATTCATGGAAGACTTTGATGCCCTTCAGAATATTAAGATCTACGGTGGATACGGAGAAGTGGGTAACCAGAACATCCCTAACTTCGCCTATGGAGTTCGTCTTAACCCGATCAATACTGGGCTTGGAACCGGTTTTGAATATACAAATTACGAGCGACCTCAACTTACCTGGGAGTCTTCAACCCAAACAAACCTGGGAGTTGATTTCTCTATGTTCAACAACCGTTTGAACACTACCGTTGAATTTTATAATAAAGTATCAAAAGATTTCCTTTTCCAATATGCAGTAACCGATTTCATTACGGGTGGTGCATCTCCTGGAGCTATTGCAGCACCATGGATCAATCTTGGGGAAATGGTAAACCGCGGGATAGATGTGGCTTTGTCATACAATACAATTGGACAGTCTGATTTTGGCTACTCCTCTACCCTTACTTTTTCTCACTATCAGAATGAAGTTACTGAATTACAGGGTGACCTTTCTATCAACCAGGCACTTTATATAAGTGATTCTAACATGAACGTAACTCTTACACAAGTAGGAGAACCTGTGGGAATGTTCTACGGATACAAAGTAGAAGGGCTTTTTAGAACTTTGGAAGATCTTGAAAATGCACCAATCCAATTTGGAAGACCTGTTGGAGATGAGCTTTTTGGAACCACATGGTTAGGAGATATTAAATATGCCGATGTAAATGGTGACGGAGTGGTAAACAGTGATGACAGAACCGTAATTGGAAATCCGCATCCCGATTTTACGTTTGGTTTCCAGAACAACTTCACCTATAAGAATTTCGATCTTGGAGTTTTCCTTCAGGGATCCTACGGAAATGACATCTTTAACGGTGTAAAACGTACACTTACTGCAGGAAGCAGCTACTATGTAAATCAGGATCCTATTGTTCTTGACTACTGGTCTGTAACCAATCCTGACGGACAACAGCCAAGACTGGTGCGAGGTAGTGAATCGAATCCAAATATCATAATGTCAGACAGATACATAGAAGATGGATCTTATCTTAGGATCCAGAACGTGACCCTTGGGTACACCCTTGGATCAGACCTGGCGGAATCTATTGGGATTGGACGATTGAAGGTCTACGGAAGTATTCAAAACCTGTACACTTTCACGAATTATTATGGATATGATCCCGAGGTGGGAACATACAACCAAAATACACTTTTAATGGGTGTTGACAATGGGCGCTATCCTTCGCCAAGAACCTACACCTTAGGACTTAATGTAGAATTATAAATTTGATATGATGAAGAAATTAATGAAACTGAACAAAGTACCGTTACTATCTGTACTTCTCAGCGTGCTGCTTTTCCCTGCCTGTAGCGAAGATTTTCTGGACAGGCCGCCGGAAGATACTTACAACGTAGAAGATTTTTACCAGACAGATGCCGAAGTAGCAGCTGCTGCCAACCATCTTTATTCAAGACCCTGGTTTGCTTTTGTAAGCAATGTATCATGGGGTATTGGGGAACTGGCCTCAGGAAACGCTCGTACCTGGGATGCACGTAACTCCGAGTTCCAGACCTATGCCATTACGGGAGAGCATGGAACCTTAACCCAGGCATGGGAAAGTCTTTATGCTGTAATTGCCCAGTCAAACTCTGTGATCAATACACTACCTGAAAAGGTAGGTCCAGGTGTTTCTGAAGACGTTATAAATAACTCTTTGGGAGAAGCGAGAATGATTAGAGCGACCGCTTACTTCTACCTGGTACGCATCTTTGGATCTGTGCCTCTTATTGCAGATAATACAGAATATGTACTCGAACCAGTTGTACCACGTAACCGCGTAGAGGATATTTACACGTTCATTCAGCGTGACCTGGAATATGCGGTAGAAAACGTGTATGACAGAACTGCCACTTCAAATTACCAGGCAGGAAGAGTTTCCAGCAACTCAGCAAAAGCAATGCTTGCGAAGATTCATCTTTACCAGGAAAACTGGTCAGAGGCTTATACGCTGTCAAATGAAGTGATCAATTCAGGAGCTTTCGGTCTTGTTGATGAATACAACGACCTGTTCCTTGTTGAAAATGAAAACAATATGGAATCTGTATTTGCCCTTCAATGGACAGATTCAGGAGTCTATTCCGAAGGAAATGCGCTTCAGTCTTTCTTTGGTTCTTCAGGGATTTCAGGATTTGCTGACGGATGGTCGGCACTAGGACCCTCAATTTCTCTTCAGGAAGCATACGAAGAAGATGATGAAAGATATTACGGAACTATCATGGCACCGGGAGCAGTTTATCCTAGCATTAATGGTGGATATACCGTTCCTGAAAATATCAACTTTCAGGGAACCAATGTCGGGATCAAAAAATACGTAGTTGGAAATGTAGGAGGTGGAATGCAAAGCTATCCTAACAACACCTACATCATGCGTTTTGCAGAAGTGCTTTTAATTAAAGCTGAAGCTGCCATTAGAGGTGGTGGATCCGTAGAAGAAGGCCTGCAGGCACTTAATAAAGTTCGTGAAAGAGCAGGACTTGAGCCGCTTGACACTTACACCTGGGACGATGTTTTCCAGGAAAGAAGAATTGAACTTGCTTTGGAAGGAGAATTCTGGTATGACGTAGTAAGACAGGGACCCGATTTTGCGATCCCTTTCCTCGCAGCTCAGGAAAAAGGTACTTACGATAATAGCACTACTCCTGCAACCGTAGCTTCGGAAATGTTCACTCCAACCGTTGATGATTTGCTGTTCCCTTACCCGAGTAATGAAACGCAAAACAATCCCGCACTGCTGGAAGATCCGGTTCCTTACGATTTTGGAGAATAAAACTGACTAACTAAGATTAAATTCAAAAACATGAAATTTAGTAACACAAGAAAATTTCCGTTCATAATACTTCTTTTGGCGGCATTCACTTTCACTTCCTGTGAAAGCGATTTTGATGTCGATGAGATCGAGGGCGGAAATGAACCACCTGTCATTACCAGCGTTAGTGAAGTACAGGAAGATACACCTGTGACCCAGGGAGTACTCGAAAACACTTATATTATTAGAGGTGAAAATTTTTCAACCCTTACAGAAATTTATATCAACGGGACAAGAGCGGGTTTTAATCCTGCTCTAACTACAGATAATCTTACATTTTTCACCATTCCAAGCGATGCACCTTACGTTGGACAGGAAAATAAATTAAGGCTGATCAACCTTTCAGGAGAAACTTCATACGATTTCTCACTTTTGACTATTGAGGAATTCACAGAAGCAACTTCTGACGAAGGCATCAAAACAGTGACTCTTATTGGAGGTGATTTTACCGAAACATCTACAGTCACCTTTGTTTCCGGCACAGAAGAAGCAGGAAACCTGGTAGAAAGAGATGCAGAAATTCTTTCTGTAACCGAAACTGAAGTGACCGTCGCAGTACCCGATGGTGTGGAACAGGCTTACATCTACCTCGAAACTGCACGGGGAGCCGTTGCACAGTCAGATTCTTATGGATTTAGTTACTCCATCTACATTGACGCTCTAAACTCTGAGTGGGAAATGAGCCAGTGGGGAGGAACTTACGATCTTTTCAATGAAGACCCTGCTTTAGGCCAGTATTCTATAGAAAGTGTGCGCGAAGGATGGTCTGGATTGACATTTTTACCAAATGAAACCATTGGTTATAACACCTATGGTGATCTTACTGTATCATTATATGGAACTGTGGAAGGACAGCTAGTGAATATCGCGTTTAATGATTTCAACAGCTCTGTTCAGGTAGAATTAATTCCGGGGCAATGGACCAAATATGTGATCCCGTTGTCTGACTGGTATCCAACCGGTGGTGCTCCCGCAACCATCAGCAGGATCGACTTCCAGGAAGCGACCAATACAGGCGCTGCGCAGTACATCTTTTATGTAGATGACTTCGGATTCCTTTAGGCCAAACTGAAATAAATCAAAAGCAATTAAAGTGACAACACCTGAAAAATCCAGCAAAATACCTTTCAAAAATGGCATTTTTGAAGGGTTTTTCAGATGTCACTTTCCAATTGACCAAAAATACAACCAGATGAAAAAAAATAACATCTTTTACTTGTTAATGCTCCTGGTATTAACGGGTTTATCCTCCTGTGATAAGGACGATG
This sequence comes from Salinimicrobium maris, assembly GCF_049680855.1. Lineage (NCBI taxonomy): Bacteria > Pseudomonadati > Bacteroidota > Flavobacteriia > Flavobacteriales > Flavobacteriaceae > Salinimicrobium > Salinimicrobium maris. Next base: position 989,122 of record NZ_JBMPGS010000002.1, read on the forward strand.
AAATTTACCCGCAGCTTGGGGATGATCCACGTAACCTTACAGAGGTTATAGAATCAACACCCGAACTTAGTACACTTTCCGGGGCAATGATGCAGGTAGATCTGGACTCTGTCCTGAGAAATACTACAACTTACACTGTTTTTGCACCAAATAATGCAGCATTTGAAGGAGTCGACATGTCTGCATATTCAGAAACCGAACTTGAAAACCTTTTGCTTAACCACGTGATAAGCACCACTACTGCAGATTTTACATCCAGTCTCGCAACCGGTTATGTACCCACTATGGCTACAGGACCTGACGGGGAGTTTCTTGATGCCTTCATCAATAATTCAGGAACTGTAATGGTGAATGGTACGGCTTCTTTCGTACAGGGTTCTTTTGACATTGGTACAACTAATGGGGTTCTGCATGTTGTAGACAACGTTTTGATGCCACCAACCGTTGCAGATCAGGCTCAGGCCAACCCAAATTATTCTATGCTTGCTGAAGCCATTGAGCTTGCCGGACTTGAAGATGCTCTTTCAGTTACAGATGCTGAAAATGAAAGTTACCCGCTTACTTTGTTCGCACCTAACAATGCCGCTTTTGAAGCTTTAATGATGCAACTTAATGGTGCTTTTGGCTGGGAATCCCTGGCTGATGTTCCGGTGGAAACCCTTCAGCAAATTTTAATGTACCACGTGTTAACTGGAGAAAACGCACTTGCTGCAACAGTTCCGGGATCAGAATTTACTTCTATGGAGGGAACTACCTTTTCTGTAGATGACAATTCTGTAATTTCTGATGCTAGTTATGACACGGCCAACATAGTACTTACAGATGTACAGGCTGTAAACGGAATCGTTCACGGGATTGACAAAGTATTACTTCCTGAAACCGTATTCCAGCAGGTATTAAGTGCTACTCTTGATATTGCCTCACGTGCAGAAGACAAAGGTTACACTTCCTTCCTTGCAGCTGCTGAAAAAACAGGTTTAACAAGCATGCTTCAGGAAGACGAGCTAACAGCCTTCATCCCTAACAATGAAGCATTTACTGCTCTTTTCGCGGTAATTGAAAACTTCGGAAGCCTTGATGATTTTGATACACCTGAAGAAATAGAGCTTCTAAAAGGGCTTTTACAGTACCACTTACATGCTGGTGTGATAATGTCAAGTCAGCTTACGGATGGTCAAAGTGTATCAACTTTACACGAAGATGGCTTTACTGTAGATCTTTCCGGAGATAATCCACGTTTAAGACCCACTTATGAAGATGCCATTCCTTCGGGAATTGTAATGACAAATATTGGTGCAACCAACGGAGTTATTCATGAAATCAACCGCGTACTGGTACCGGCTGATATGGCAAATACACTGGGCTTTCCTTCCAATGAAGGAGGAGTTTGTCCTGTGAGCGATGAAAGCCTGGTTTTCTTTAACTGGGATGACAAAGGTGTTTACTGGGGCAATGTGCAGCCTGAAAATGACGCCGCACTAAGCCAGGATGGTAGCAGTTATGGTAGAGCCAACTTCCAGACAGGAGGTACAGGATGGGTAGACCTCTTCTGGAGAAATGGTGGTACTCTAAACGGAGGCGAAATTGTTGGAAGCAACCTAGAAGGTTACTCTTTAAAATTTGATATCAACACTGTAGAACCAATCAGCGAAGGAATGTTCAGAATAAGATTCCGCGATGCAGATGGCGTAGATGCTTTCTACAACTGGCAACCATGGAATGAAACCGGTGAACCATTTGAAACAGATGGATGGGAAACTGTTGAAATTCCACTTTCTGTACTTGGAGTTCCAGATTTCAGCCTGGTAGATGCCGAGTTCGGAATGGCTTTCGAAGGAGCAGATGTATTCTTAAACTTTGCAGTAGATAATGTTCGTTTTGACACGCCCGGTTGTGGCGGTCCAGATCCTGTTGCAGATACCGATGCTGTTTTCTTCGATTGGGATAATAAAGGTAAATACTGGGGAGCTGTTGAGCCAGAAAATGATGCCGCTATTTCTCTTGACGGAAGCAGTTATGGAAGGATCAATCAACAAACAGGAACAGACGCGTGGTTTGACCTGTTCTGGAGAAATGATGACACTTTCCACGGAGCAGATATGGTTGGTTCCAATCTTGATGATTATGTCCTGAAATTTGACATAGCTACTTTTGAGCCAATCAACGACGGAATGTTCAGAATACGGTTTAATGCAACTACCGGTGTAGATGCTTTTTATAACTGGGCACCATGGGCAGATACTGGTGAAGAATTTTCAACAGACGGAGATTGGGTAACTGTAACCATTCCTTTGTCTGTAATTGGTCAGCCAGATTACAGCCTGGTAGATGCAGAATTCGGGATGGCCTTTGAAGGTGGCGATGTCCTGCTCAACTTTGCAATAGACAATGTACGCTTCGAACAGAAGTAAAAAAGTTTAATGAACCTCTTTTTTAAATATTCCCTGTCCGGCTTGATCTGGACAGGGATTATTTTTTAACACTCATCTTTCTTCGGAAAGAGAAAAAGCAAAACAACATGAAAAACACCATTTTACTCCTCCTCTGCTTTGTAATGAGCCTTGGTGGGTATGCACAAAAATTTGATGGTTTGGCAGACACGCCACCAATGGGCTGGAATACCTGGAATACTTTTGCCTGTGACATTAACGGAGAACTTATTCGAGAAACAGCCGATGCCATGGTGGCAAGCGGCATGAAAGAAGCAGGTTATGAATACGTGATCATCGATGACTGCTGGCATGGAGAACGCGATAAAAAGGGTTTTATTCAGGTAGATCGTGAGCGCTTTCCTTCGGGGATGAAAGCCCTTGCAGATTATGTACATTCAAAAGGACTTAAGCTTGGAATATATTCTGACGCGGGAACAAAAACCTGCGCAGGCGAGCCGGGAAGCCGCGGTCATGAATACCAGGATGCGATCACCTATGCCGAATGGGGAATCGATTACCTTAAATATGACTGGTGCAGCACAGGAACGCAAAATGCTCCTGCCTCCTACAGCACCATGAGAGATGCACTCTATGAGGCCGGAAGGCCGGTTCTTTTCGCCATTTGCGAATGGGGAGACAACCAGCCCTGGGAGTGGGCGCAAGACGTGGGGCACATGTGGAGAACTACGGGCGACATTTACAACTGCTGGGATTGTGAAGAAGATCATGGTGACTGGTCTTCCTGGGGCGTGCTCAGGATTCTCGATATGCAGGACGGACTTAGAAAATATGCCGGTCCCGGCCACTGGAACGATCCAGATATGATGGAAGTAGGCAATGGAATGAGCCAAAGCGAAGACCGCGCTCATTTCACCATGTGGAGCATGCTGGCAGCTCCTCTTATCGCCGGAAATGACATTCGCAACATGACTCCTGAAACCATAGAGATCCTAACCCATGAAAAAATGATTGCAATTAATCAGGATCCGCTTGGTGTGCAGGCATGGAAATATGAGGAAAACGACGGACTCGAAACCTGGTTTAAACCTCTGGAAAATGGAGACTGGGCAGTGACTTTTTTAAATCGTGCCGATGAAGCCCGAAAGGTGAACTTCAACTGGAAAGAGAAAGTTGTTGAAGATCCGGATTTTGATTATTCGGTTGATTTTTCTGAAACTACTTATACGGTTGAAGATATCTGGAATGATAAAAAGCTAAAGAACACCAATAAAGCCTTGAAAGCCGAAGTTGCGCCGCACGACGTGCTTACGCTGCGACTCAGCAGGATATAATTCCAAACTTATTAATTACTAAGGTTCCAAAAATGACATTTTTGGAACCTTTTCTATTTCAGAACGAATCATACCTCTGAAAAAAAAGTTTCTAAAGAATGCCATTTTTGGATATCCGGAAATAAATTGTTTTCAGAAGAATACTCCTAAACCTCATTTTTCCGTCGTTCCAGTTCCTTCAGGATATTTTCAAGCGCCCTGAAATTGTGATAAGCAGCTTTCCAGATATGCCCCTTTAAGTTATTTTTTGCTTCAGGAGTTTCATCCAGCGCCCATTCGTACCAGCCGCCGTTCTCACTGTCTATAAGGTATGTTTGCGTGTAATCCCAAAGTCGGTCAAAATAATAGCGATAATTCATTTCATCTTCAGGAAAGTACCGGTCCATAATTAGGAGTGTGTTAAGCCCTTCGGCCTGCGCCCACCAGTTCTTCTTGCTGTTCAGAATATCAATTTCCTTGTTCCCGGGAAAATAATATCCGCCGTCATAAAAGCCACCGGTTTCTTCATCCCATCCGTTTTGAAGCGAGTGGTCCACCATTTTCTTTCCAATTTCAAGTGTGGTACTGTCATTTTCCAGCTCCAGCGCATGAGAAGCTTCCAGCACGAGATATGCCGTCTCCACATCATGACCAAAGGAAACATGGTCCAGGTAATAATGCTTTTCCACCTCTTCGCGTGACTTGTTTTTAAAGCTCACAGGCGTCCAGTCGGGTTTAAAAAAGAGGTTCATATAGCCTTTTTCGGTAGTGATAGTATCTCGCACCAGCATCAGCATTTCCTCCAGTCGCTCGCGTAACAAATCATTTGGCCATACTTGATACAGCGTGGTAAAAGCCTCCAGAAGATGGATAGAGCTGTTTTGGTCTTTATAACCAACATCAGATGTTGACGGCCACTCTTTCGTTCTTTCTAAAACATTTCCTTGTACATCCATAATGTTGAAATAGCCTCTGTATTCAGGGTCGTGAGCATGCTCTTCTAGCCAGCGAAAAGTTTTTTGCGCAAGTTCCAGTGCCTCCTCATCTCCCGAAGCCCCGTAATATTCGGCCAAACCATAAATAGCAAAGGCATTGCCATAAGCCGTTTTTTCACCGCCTTTCTGCAGGATTGGTTCTCCCTGTTTGGTAACAAGATTATAAAATCCGCCGTTGGTTTCATCCCACATGTGCTGCTGAAGAAATTGAAAGCCATGTTCTGCATTTTCAAGGTACATTTCCTTTTCAGGATAAAGTTGGGAAGCCAGTGCATTGGTCCACAGGTGACGTGCCTGGGTCACGATCATTTTTTCGTGATTTTCCCCTAACTGGAAATCATGCGTCACCTCACTGTAATAACCTCCATCTTCATTGTCTATCACCAATGGATACCATTTATCCAGAAGCTGCTCTTTGGCCGCGGTTTGGATTTCTATGATCAATTTTTCATCTTCAGAAATATCAGGATCTTTTCCGCTGCCACAGGAAGACAAAATAAGGATCGAAAAAAGGCAAAAAATGGATGCTTTCATAGAGGTGGTTTTTCTTTAGGAGAATAAAGATAAAAACTTAACCGAATCCCCGACACCATTGAAAAAATACTACTTGAAATCGACAAAAAAGTACTATTTCAAAAAGCAGGTTTAAGGTAGTTTTAAAGCTCCAAAAAGAGCATTTTTATGAGCAAATATTTTCTACTCTTCATTGTCTTTTGCAGTACTGCCACTTTCGCGCAGGATTCTTTAGAAGTTTTCAAAATAAACAATCAGGAATATCTTGAACGACGTGGCGCAAATGTGATGCTGGCGCACGATTTTTATCCAGAAAGTCACCAGGGCGGCGTGGGAATTATCCAGAATGGCATTCGGGTCGCTACCAATGGTGATCTACGGCTGGAACCTGCTCCCGGGCAGTGGCAACCCGTTCCAAAAGTCGGAAAAAGACAGGTTAACCGTGAGACGCAGGAAATAAGCGTACAAATGAGCTACCCAGATCCTGCGAAGAACAGGACTGGCTTTAATCCCATCCTCTACCCCGATCTTGAAATGTCTTATACTCTGAAAGTCGTTCCGCAGGGAAAATCTTTCAGAATTATTGTAGACCTTGAGGAACCACTTCCTGAAGAATGGGTAGGAAAAGTGGGAATGAACATTGAATTTTTTCCCGGAATTCTCTTCGGAAAATCATATTACATGGACGATTCCTTCGGAATTTTCAACCTGCAGGCCAACGGCCCCGGCTTTTTTAACGAAGATGAAGAGTACCGTCTGGAACCAATGGCCACGGGTAGTGAACTGGTCATTGCCCCTGAAGACAAAAAACAAACCCTGAAAATAGAAAACCTTGGAAACAATGAATTGCAACTTCTGGACGGTCGCGCCATTCACAGCAACGGCTGGTTCATCGTTCGCTCCCTGGTGCCGGCCGGCACCACGAAAAATGCCATAGAATGGCTGGTTACGCCAAATGTCATAGAAGATTACATGTATGATCCTGTTGTACAGGTTTCGCAAGTGGGATATCATCCTGCCCAGCAAAAGATCGCGGTTATAGAAACCGATAAAAACGACAATGATTTACAACCGGCAAAGCTTTTCAGGATAAATAAAGACGGCGGAAAACAGGAAATCCTGAACCAGTCTCCGGAGGAATGGGGACAGTTTTTAAGATACAAATATTATCAACTTGATTTCACGCAGGTGCAGGAGCCGGGAATGTACCAGGTACAGTATGAAGATTTTACCACTCGACCTTTCCACATAGCCGAAGATGTCTTCAAAAGGGACGTTTGGCAGCCTACTTTGGAATATTTTCTCCCGGTGCAAATGTGTCATATGCTGGTGAATGACCGTTACAAGATCTGGCACGGCCGCTGTCATTTGGATGATGCCCGAATGGCACCAACGGACCTAAACCACTTCGACGGATATTTGCAGGGACCGGAAACTTTAACCACATATGCGCCCGGGGAACACGTACCGGGATTGAACCAGGGAGCATGGCATGACGCCGGGGATTATGATATCAGGATCGAATCACAGGCCGCAACTATTCAGGGATTATCCCACATTTATGAACTTTTTGAGGTAGAATACGACAACACCAGCATAGACCAGAAAACAAAAACGGTGGACATCCTCCAGCCCGACGGGAAAGCCGACGTTTTACAGCAAATTGAGCACGGGGCTTTATCTATTGTGGGCGGATATAAATCCCTAGGAAGGTTTTACAGGGGAATCATTGTTCCGACCTTAGATCAGTATATACTTCTGGGCGATCCTGTAAATCATTCTGACGGAGTTCCTTTTTCTGAAACTGCAAATGAAAATATACTTATGGGACAGCCCGGTGCCCCTGATGATCGATGGGTTTTCACCGAAGAAAATGTTTCCAGAGAGCTAAATGCCGCTGCCGGACTTGCTGCCACTGCACGTGCTCTAAAAGATTTTAATCCGGGGCTGGCTGCGGACAGCCGGAAAATTGCTGAAGAAATCTGGAATATTTCAGAAGCTGAAAATCCTTTGCAAAAAGTAAATCTTGCAGTAGAATTACTGCAAACCACAAAGGAGAAGAAATATGCAGACTTTCTAACTCAAAACAGAAAGTTAATTGCAGAAAATATAAATCAGACTGGCTGGCTTGTGGGAAGAGTTTTTCCACTTATAAAAGACAACAGGTTCAAAAAAGAGATTCGCGCTGCGGTCAAAGATTATTATCAGGAGATCCGGCAACAGGGCACAAAGACTCCTTACGGGGTTCCGTATGAACCCGATATTTGGGGTGCAGGCTGGGGTATTCAGAATTTTGGTGTGAAACAGTATTTCCTGCACACCGCTTATCCCGATATTTTTCCGAAGGAATACATGCTGCACGCAATGAATTTCATATTGGGAGTACACCCGGGAGTGAACACCTCCTCATTTGCTTCGGGAGTTGGCTCGAGATCCCTTACCCAGGCTTATGGAATGAACCGCGGCGACTTTTCTTTCACTCCGGGAGGAATTGGTTCTGGAACTGCACTGATACGTCCAGATTTTCCGGAGTTACTGGAATGGCCGTTCCTTTGGCAGCAAACAGAATATGTACTTGGAGGCGGCACTACCGATTATCTTTTCCTTATTTTAGCGGCAGACCAATTGCTGAACCAAAAATAGAATAACCTTCCAAAACAATAATAACAATGAAGTTAAAGACTAAAGACAATCCATTAAAAACCCTCATAGTAATCTCCTCTTTGCTCTTATTTTTACTGGGGTCTCAAAAAGGGCATTCCCAGGCCGAATTTACAACCTGGGGAAATATGACCGGAATTCGTGTGGATAACCAACTCATGGAATTTAATACCAGTCTCGCCATTGAAAACCAGTTTGGCGACATTTGGCGCACCAGAAAAGAAGGCCAGGAAATGGATTTTACCCGAAATGCAAAAACTAAGGTTTTCACCTATTCCATGAGAGATATTGAGTGGTCTCAGTCCATTGAAACCCTTGGAAAAGGAAAAGCAGAGGTGGAAGTTACTTTTAGATCACCAAAAGACACTCTTATAAATGGCGCCTACTTTAGTATGGAACTTCCGGAGGAATTTGGCCCGGAAACGAAGTTCAGGTTTATTAGTCAGCCAAGTCTTGGGTTGAATGATATTAAAACCTCTTCTTCAAAAGCCAATTTTAAAGCCCCGGCACAAGGCGTGACAATCCAGGCACCTAAACGACAGTTGAATATTACATTTCAGAAGCCTACAGAGGTGATGATCATTAAGAATGATTCAGGAAATGCAATTCGCTTGAACTTTGTACTGGCTTCAGGTGAAGTTGAGGAAGACCAGCTTTACCGAAACACCTTTGTAATTTCAGCTTCAGGAGAAATTGATAAGTCCCCGATAAGCCTGGAGGTATTTCCTGATCAGGAAGGAAAAATTTTTGACGGAATTGGTGGAAACTTCAGACTTCAGAATCCGAAGACCGATCCGCAGGTCATTGACTATAGCCTTGAAAATTTAAATGTTACCTGGTCAAGGGTTGAAATGCCTTGGCTGCAATGGCATGAAGAAGAGAATGAGGATCCTGCTGCAGAAGCGAAACGAGGTAAACTTCATCCAAAGGTAAAAGCTGCCATGGAAATGGCTCAGCGCCTGGACCAGCAGGGAATTCCGGTAATGCTTGCGGCATGGTTCCCGCCGGACTGGGCCATTATTGGAGAAAAATTCCGCGGAAAACGTCCTGACGGAACCATGGGAAATCTACTGGACCTCAGCAAAAAAGATAAAATATACAGATCTATCACTTCTTACATAAAATACATGGAAGAAGAATATGGGGTGGAAACAGTGCTGTTCTCCTTCAACGAATCTGACCTGGGGATCGATGTGCGTCAAACTGCCGAAGAACATAATCAGCTTATAAAGGAACTAGGGGCTATGTTTAGAGCGGAAGGTTTACAGACAGAGTTTCTCCTTGGTGACACTGCAGATCTCAATGGCTGGGAATTCACTACCCCTGCCTCTATCGACCCTGAAGCACAGCCTTATATTGGCGGGGTTTCTTTTCATTCCTGGAGAGGCTGGACAGATGAAAACCTCATCAAATGGCTTGATATTGCAAACCGCGTAGGCGAGCCGCTCTTCGTGGGCGAAGGAAGCATAGATGCAGGAGCCTGGAGGTATCCTCAGATCTTTGAGGAGCCTACCTATGCCCTTGATGAAATCGACGTCTACCTAAAAATCATGAACATTGCGCAACCAAGGTCTATTTTGCAATGGCAATTAACAGCAGATTACTCTCCACTTTCAGGAGGTGGAATTTTTGGTAATGACCAAGACGAACTTTATCCAACACAGCGCTTTTACAACCTTCAGCAGCTGGGATCCACCCCAAAAGGGTTGAAAGCCCTGCCGGTGAAGACAGCTCAGGAGGATCTAACCGTGGCTGCTTTGGGAGATAAGGAAACAGGAGAATATGCCATTCATTTAGTAAATAAAGGGGCAACAAGAAAAGTCATGTTGAAAGGTCTTCCAAAAACGGTTCAGGAAATGGAAATTTTCATTACCAATAAGAACAGATCATTTGAAAAAACGGAAACAATTAGTGTTCAAAATGGTAAAGCAGAATTCACACTTGAAGGAGCCGGCTTTACCTCTTTAATGACAGCCAAAAAGTAGTTCCTTTCCCAATTTTATGAAGAGCGGCCATTTTATGGCCGCTTTTTTTTTGTAATTCATAAAAATTTAATTCCAAAATTGTTGATTTTTGCTATGCGTGCATAATAAAATTTCCTAACTTTGGATTCCTATGAAAGATAAGACCATTGATTATGTGTTGCGTGCTACCTGGATTGCTGTAGCAAAAATGTATAATGAAGAAGCCAGCAAGGAAGGCAGCACTATGGCCACAGGCTTTGCGCTGTTAAGCATAGATCCCGAAAGAGGTACTCCATCAACTTCCCTGGGCCCTAAGATGGGCATGGAAGCAACAAGTCTGTCCAGAACCTTAAAAACCATGGAAGAAAAGGGTCTTATCATTAGAAAAAAAAACCCTGAGGATGCCCGAAGTGTTCTTATTCATCTTACAGATTTTGGAAAAGAAATGCGAGATTACTCAAAAAAGGTGGTGCTTCAATTTGATGAGGCCGTAAAAAGAAAAGTTTCAGAAGAAGATCTTAATACCTTTATGAGGGTTGCAGAGAAAATCATGGATCTCATTTCTTCCCGAAAAATATATCAGGAAGAGGAGACTGTATTAAAACCTACAAAATAAAATATTCAGAAGTAAAAACCTGATCATCAAAAATCAACTAGACAATGAAACGAAGAATTAAAAAAGTTGCAGTCATTGGCTCCGGAATTATGGGAAGCGGTATTGCCTGTCATTTTGCCAATATTGGCGTGGAGGTACTACTGCTCGACATCGTTCCCAGAGATCTCAACGATAAAGAAGAGAAAAAAGGACTTAGCCTGGAGGATAAACAGGTACGTAACAGGATTGTGAATGACTCCTTACAGGCTGCTCTTAAGTCAAAACCTTCGCCCATTTATCACCAGGATTTTGCCAAAAGGATCAAAACAGGAAACCTGGAAGACGATATTAGCAAGGTATCTGAAGTTGACTGGATCATTGAAGTTGTTGTAGAACGATTAGACATCAAAAAACAGGTTTTTGAAAACCTTGAAAAACATAGAAAACCGGGTACTTTAATTACTACCAATACTTCAGGTATTCCAATAAAATTTATGAATGAAGGCCGAAGTGATGACTTTAAAAAGCATTTCTGCGGCACTCACTTCTTTAATCCGGCGCGGTATTTAAGACTTTTTGAAATAATCCCCGGGCCTGATACTTCCAAAGAAGTCCTGGATTTCCTTAATATGTACGGTGAGAAATTCCTCGGAAAAACCTCGGTAGTGGCAAAGGACACTCCGGCATTCATTGGAAACCGAATTGGAATTTTCAGCATTATGAGCCTTTTCCATACCGTAAAAGATATGGATATGACCATTGAAGAAGTAGATAAGCTCACAGGGCCTGTTATAGGGCGTCCAAAATCTGCCACTTTTCGAACTGTAGATGTCGTAGGACTTGATACGCTGATACATGTTGCCAACGGACTTTATGAAGGAGTACCAAACGATGAACAACACGATCTTTTTAAACTTCCCGATTTTATCCAGACCATGATGGATAACAAGTGGCTGGGAAGCAAAACCGGTCAGGGCTTTTATAAGAAATTAAAGAACAAAGATGGTTCCAGCGAAATCAAATCGCTTGATCTCAACACACTCGAATACCGCGACCAGAAGAAAGCTTCTTTCGCTACTTTAGAATTGACCAAAACAATTGACAAAGTAGAAGACCGTTTTGAAATACTTATTAAAGGAAAAGACAAAGCAGGAGAATTCTACCGTAAGAATTTTGCCTCTCTTTTCGCTTATGTTTCTAACCGAATTCCTGAAATTACCGATGAGCTCTACAAGATAGATGATGCCATGAAAGCCGGTTTTGGATGGGAACAAGGACCTTTCCAAATTTGGGATGCTATAGGTGTTGAAAAGGGCATTGAGATGATGAAATCTGAAGGTTATGAACCTGCAGCCTGGGTAAGCGAAATGCTGGAAAGCGGAAGCAAAAGCTTCTATACCGTAAAAGAAGGAAACACTTATTATTACGATATTCCACAGAAAAAACAAGTTAAAGTTCCCGGTCAAGATGCATTTATCATCCTGGATAATATTCGTGAGAGTAAACAGGTATTCAAAAACAGCGGAGTTGTTGTAGAAGATCTTGGCGATGGCATTTTAAATGTGGAATTCCGAAGTAAAATGAATTCTATTGGTGGCGATGTTCTTGACGGGCTCAACAAAGCCATAGACATTGCTGAAAAAGAGTACCAGGGGCTGGTTGTTGCCAACAATGGAAAGAACTTCTCTGTAGGAGCCAACATTGGGATGATCTTTATGATGGCTGTGGAACAGGAATATGATGAGCTGAACATGGCCATCAAATATTTCCAGGACACGATGATGCGCATGCGCTATTCCTCCATTCCAACAGTTGCAGCTCCACACGCCATGACCTTGGGTGGTGGTTGTGAGCTTTCACTTCATGCAGACAAGGTAGTGGCCGCGGCAGAAACTTATATCGGACTCGTGGAATTTGGTGTTGGGGTGATACCAGGCGGCGGTGGTTCTAAAGAAATGACCCTGCGTGCTTCACAAACCTTTGAAAAGAATGATGTGGAGTTGAACAGACTCAGGGAATATTTCCTTGCGATTGGAATGGCGAAAGTTTCTACCTCGGCTTATGAAGCTTACGATACCGGAATCCTTCAAAGAGGAAAGGACATCGTAGTGGTAAATCCAGACCGTCAATTAGCCATGGCAAAACAGCACGCATTATTGATGGCAGAAAATGGGTATACACAACCTGTCAAGACAAATAATGTAAAAGTCTTAGGAAAACAGGCACTGGGAATGTTCCTGGTAGGAACCGATTCTATGTTCGCCGGGAAGTACATTAGTGAACACGACAAGAAGATCGCCAACAAACTGGCATATGTGATGGCCGGAGGAGATTTATCTGAAGCCACTTACGTAACAGAGCAATACCTGCTGGACCTCGAGAGAGAAGCTTTCCTTTCCCTAACCGGAGAAAGAAAAACACTCGAGAGATTACAGCATATGTTGCAAAAGGGGAAACCGCTTAGAAATTAAGAAATCGTATAGTGTAAAATGTAGATTGTAAAATGTTCTTCAATAGAAAATAATGAACTATTTCAAGGAATTAAAAGTTTGGCAAAAAGGCATTGAATTAGTGACAGAAACTTATTTGTTGAGTCGTGATTTTCCAAAAGAAGAAATTTATGGTCTTACTTCTCAATTACGACGAGCTGCTGTTTCAATTCCTTCCAATATTGCTGAAGGCTGCGGAAGAAAAACTAATAAAGATTTTTCAAACTTTTTAGGAGTAGCACTCGGATCTGCTTTTGAATTCGAAACTCAAATCATAATCTGTAAAAATTTAAATTTTCTAAATGAGAAAGATTTTGAACAATTTGAGAAAGAAGTTCATCATATTCAGAATATGATTATTAAACTACAATCTACTTTATCATAGCACTACTAACTACATTATACAATATACAAAATACAACATACTATGAGCAGAACAGCATACATCGTAAAAGCATATAGAACCGCGGTTGGGAAAGCTCCACGCGGTGTGTTCAGGTTTAAAAGACCTGATGAACTGGCAGCCGATACCATCAAATATATGATGAAAGAGCTTCCGGAACTGGATAAGAAACGAATTGATGACGTAATGGTAGGAAATGCCATGCCCGAAGCAGAACAGGGGCTTAACATGGGACGCCTGATTTCCCTAATGGGCTTAAGCATTGAAGATGTTCCCGGGGTTACCGTAAATCGGTATTGTGCCTCAGGCATTGAAACCATTGCCATGGCTACGGCAAAAATTCAAAGTGGAATGTCTGACTGTATTATTGCAGGAGGGGCCGAAAGCATGAGTTACATTCCTATGGGAGGTTACAAACCTACACCTAATTATGAAGTCGCAAAGAATGGAAATGAAGATTTCTATTGGGGAATGGGGCTTACTGCGGAAGAAGTTGCGAACAGGTATAACATTTCACGAGAGGACCAGGATCAATTCGCATACAATTCTCACCAAAAGGCGCTAAAAGCTTTGAAAGAAGATAAATTCAAAGAGCAAATAGTTCCTATAGAAGTGGAGGAAAATTTCGTCAATGCCAAAGGAAAAAAGGAAACCCGAGAATACACAGTCACTCAGGATGAAGGTCCCCGTGCAGATACTTCCAAAGAAGTGCTCGGAAAATTGCGTCCGGTTTTCGCCGAAGGAGGAAGCGTAACTGCTGGAAATGCCTCACAAATGAGCGACGGTGCGGCTTTTGTTATGGTAATGAGCGAAGAAATGGTGAAAGAGCTAAACCTGGAGCCAATCGCCAGGATGGTGAGCTACGGTGTAGCGGGAGTAGACCCAAGAGTAATGGGAATAAGTCCTGTTATTGCGATACCAAAAGCATTAAAACGTGCCGGACTCAAAAAAGAAGACATGGAACTTGTTGAGCTGAATGAAGCCTTTGCTTCGCAGTCGCTTGCGGTGATTAGAGAAACGGGTTTAAACCCAGACCTGGTGAATGTTAACGGGGGAGCTATTGCAATGGGACACCCGCTTGGATGTTCCGGAGCGAAACTTTCGGTTCAGATCTTTGACGAAATGAGGAAACGCAATCTTAAAAACAAGCATTGTCTGGTAACCATGTGCGTGGGTACAGGACAGGGAGCCGCGGGAGTGTATGAGGTTTACTAGATCTCAAATAAAGAATATAGAGAAGAGATCCAAGAGAAGAGACTTTTGATGCGTGGTAAAAAGAGACATAATTACATAAATTTGAAAATCTGGAAACTTGGATTAGAAATCGCAAAAAATGTGTCTGATATTCTGGTGAACTTTCCAAAACATGAAGTTTATGATCTAAGTTCCCGATTAAGTAGATGCTCTCTGCCAATGCCAAGCAACTTTGCAGAAGGTTCTTCCAGAACGGAAAAATCCTTCAGTCATTTTCTTGATGTCTCCTTGGGGTCATCCTATGAATTGGATACCCCATTATTAGGGGCCAAGCATAGAAATTATACAACTAGAACTAGAGAAGCTCGAAAAGAAGAATGAAGAATTTCAAAAGATGACAATGAGTTTCCAAAATGGACTCATTTAAATCTTTTTTCTTTTCTCTCTTTTCTTTTTTCTACAAAAAATACAACAACACTAACATTAAAACAACATGAGCACAGAAACAGAAAATAAAAAGAAAGATCTTCTCCGCGGAGGACAGTTCCTGGTAAAGGAAACTAATTGTGAAAATATATTCACACCCGAAGATTTTTCAGAAGAGCAAAAAATGATGCGTGATTCCGTAAGGGAGTTTATAGACCGTGAAGTAATTCCGCATAGAGAAGAATTTGAAAAGAAAAATTACGAACTCACCAGGGAACTAATGCAAAAAGCCGGAGAAATGGGCTTTTTGGGAGTTTCAGTGCCCGAAGAATATGACGGGCTCGGGATGGGTTTTGTTACCACCATGCTCGTGGTTGATTATATTTCCGGTGCTACGGGATCTTTTTCCACGGCTTTTGGAGCACATTCGGGAATTGGAACTTTGCCCATTACCCTATACGGAAATGAAGAACAGAAGAAGAAATACCTTCCGAAGCTGGCTACGGGAGAATGGTTTGGCGCTTATGCCTTAACCGAGCCGGGAGCAGGAAGTGATGCCAATTCCGGAAAAACAAAAGCTGTTCTTTCTGAAGATGGAAAACATTACAGCATTACCGGACAGAAAATGTGGATCTCCAACGCCGGATTCTGCAACATGATGATAGTTTTCGCCCGAATTGAAGATGACAAGAACATTACAGGGTTTATCGTAGAATATGATCCTGACAATCCAAACGGAATTTCTCTTGGAGAAGAAGAGAAGAAACTGGGCATCCACTCCTCTTCTACCCGCCAGGTATTTTTCAACGACACAAAAGTGCCGGTTGAAAACATGCTTTCAGAAAGAGGAAACGGCTTCAAGATTGCCATGAATGCTTTAAATGTTGGGCGAATTAAACTGGCAGGAGCTTGTCTTGATGCTCAACGACGGGTGATTAACAATGCTGTTAAATATGCAAATGACCGCGAACAGTTCAAAACTCCCATTGCAAAATTTGGGGCCATAAAATCTAAACTGGCAGAAATGGCAACTTCAGCATACGTAGGCGAATCTGCTTCCTATCGCGCCGCAAAAGACATTGAAGATCGTATAGAAATCCGGCAAAGCGAAGGTGCATCACACCAGGAAGCGGAATTGAAAGGCGTTGAGGAATATGCCATTGAATGTTCTATTTTGAAGGTAGCAGCTTCAGAAGATCTTCAGAATTGTAGTGATGAAGGTATCCAAATCTACGGTGGAATGGGCTTTTCGGCTGATGCTCCTATGGAATCTGCATGGAGAGATGCGAGAATCACGCGCATCTATGAAGGAACTAACGAGATCAACCGAATGCTTTGCGTGGGAATGCTTGTGAAAAAGGCGATGAAAGGTCACGTGGACCTATTGGGACCGGCAACAAAAGTAGGAGAAGAACTCACCGGAATTCCTTCTTTTGACAAACCTGATTACTCGGAATTATTTGCTGAAGAACTGGAAATGATCAAAAAACTGAAAAAAGTATTTTTGATGGTTGCAGGAAGTGCCGTACAAAAATTTGGCCCTCAGCTTGAAGAACACCAGCAGTTGTTATTGGCTTCCGCAGATATTCTTATCGAAATATATATGGCTGAATCTGCCATTTTACGCACCCAGAAGAATGCGAAAAGATTTGGAGAAGATTCTCAAAAAGAGCAAATCGCCATGTCTAAATTATATCTATACCACGCTGTTGAAAAGATCAACGAAAAAGCTAAAGAAGGCATCATCTCCTTTGCCGAGGGTGATGAACAACGTATGATGCTCATGGGACTTAAAAGGTTCACTAAATATGAGAATTATCCAAATGTGGTTGCTCTTAGAAATACCATAGCCGATAAAATTACATCAGAAAACAAATACTGCTTTTAATCAAATGACTTAACTATGTTTGATGAGCCACCTTTCGAGGTGGCTTTTTTTGATATTTATTTAACATCAATTGAAGTGTACATTTTATAGATTACAAATAAACCTGTAAACAGAAGAAATGGACACCCTTACTAAGTATGTAATAATAAGTGTTGTAAGCCTATTTACAGTTTATGCGCTCATACACTTCATCCTGAGAAAACTGGGAAAAGATCCTAAAAATGTTCTGCCTCACAACATCGCTACCAGGATCAAATTTCCAATGATCACTTTACTACTCGCTGTGGCCCTGCAAGTGGGATTATTGAGAGAAAATGTTTTTACCAATGAACAGTATAATAATTTTTTTCAGCATACCAGAACTTTATTGCTAATTTTTAGTTTTACCTGGTTTATAATTGTGGGGATAAGGATATTTAAAAAGCAAATTTTACATAGGTTTGACGTAAACACTGCAGACAATTTAAGAGCGCGAAAATATTATACTCAATTTAATATTTTGGAAAGAATTGCTGTCTTTGTCGTGGTTCTTTTCTCTATAGGTATTGCTTTATTAACTTTTGACGGAATCAAAGAAGTCGGCGTAAGTGTACTTACCTCTGCGGGAATTGCGGGTATTATTTTAGGTTTATCGGCTCAAAAGGCAATTGGAACACTACTGGCTGGAATCCAGATCGCTATCACCCAACCTATAAGGATTGATGATGTTGTGATCGTGGAAGGCGAATGGGGGCGAATAGAGGAAATCACCCTCACCTATGTAGTGGTGAACATCTGGGATAAAAGAAGACTGGTCGTACCTACCACCTATTTTATTGACACTCCTTTTCAAAGCTGGACCCGAAATTCTTCAGACATTTTAGGCACAGTATTTCTTTATACAGATTATCATATTCCCCTAGATAAACTGCGGGAAGAATTTACGCGTCTCCTCCACTCTACCGAGTTGTGGGACGGAAAAGTAAATGTCATTCAGGTGACAGATAGCACTGAAAAGACCATGGAAATCAGAGCTCTTATGAGTGCGGCAGATTCCCCTACGGCATGGGACCTTCGGGTGTTCATCAGGGAAAAATTAATTGAATTCATCCGTGAAAATTACCCCGAAAGTCTTCCCGTTTCAAGAGTATCTATTGATAAAAATCATCATCCTGAATAAGATGGTTCAATCTTTCTTCAGAAGTTAACCCATCAGAAAAATTAGCTGCGGTTTCTATCAACGCCAGGTGAGAATAAGCCTGGGGGAAGTTTCCTAATAATCTCTTTGTTTCAAAATCTATATCCTCACTAAACAGCCCCAAATGGTTGCTATAGGAAAGCAATTCATTGAACATTTTTATAGCTTTATCTTTCTCCCCTATTTTGAAAAGGCTATTAATAAACCAAAATGTACAAATAGTAAAAGATGAAGATGGACGCCCAAAGTCATCCTTATTTTTGTACCTGTAAAGTAGACCATTGTAACATAATTCTTTTTCAGTGGCCTTTACTGTGGAAATATAACGGGGATCTTTGGCACGTATAAAGCCATAATTTTCCATAAGCAAAGTGGAAGCATCAAGATCTTTAGATCCATAGGATTGAGTATACGCCTGTACCTCTTCGTTCCATCCATTTTCGTAAATATCATCATAGATCTCTTTTCTAAGGTTTTTCCAATGGGTGTCATTAATACCTTTTCTAAGGATCTCACCAATTTTTACAGCGCGGTCTACAGCCACCCAGCAAAGCAATTTGGAGAATACAAAATGTCGCTCTTCGGTACGAAGTTCCCAGATACCTTTATCGGGTTCTTTCCAGTGTTCTTCAACAATACGCACAATTCCCCTTACAATTGTCCATAATTCTTCACTATTTTCCAGGGAAGTATCAAATTGCATAAACTGCTGGTAAATAACTTCCATTAAAATTCCGTAGATGTCATTCTGCCTTTGCACATAAGCAGCATTCCCAATCCGCACAGGTTTTGAGCCTTTATATCCATCCAGATGGTCCAAAATATGCTCTGTGAGTTCCTTTTCACCATTAATCCCATACATGATCTGGATTTTCTCATCCTTATTCGGAATAATATCTATGATAAACTGAAGAAATTCCTGCGCCGATTTCTTATGCCCAAGACCAGCCATTACTTTTATTACCATAGAAGCATCTCGTATCCAGCAGAAACGATAATCCCAGTTCCTTACTTCTCCAACCGTCTCTGGTAAAGAAGTAGTTGCCGCGGCAAGCACCGCACCCGACTTTTCAAAACTGAGTGCTTTAAGAACCAGGGCACTTCGGGCTATTTCGTTGTTGTAATATTTATATTGAGTGGTAGATTCACTCCAGTTCATCCAATAAGTCTTTGTTCTTTGAAATTTAAGATAAGTTCTCTCAAGAGTCTGCTCCTTAAGTTTCTCGTGGTAACCTAAAAGAAAAAAGGCATTGTGGGAAAGAGTAATTTCTTCTTTATTCAAAATCTTGTCAAGATCAAGGTTAGAGTACAGGTAAAGTGAATCGTACTTTCCTTCCCGGGTAAAACTTTTAATGTAGTAGGTATGATTTTCGTTGTAGGTTTTTTCCCTTGCATAATTGAGCATTGGGTTATAATCTACTTTAAGGGTAGGTGTCCCTTTCAAAATATGAATATATCGAATTACATCTGGCTGAGAATAATAGGAACCATTACTTGAAGGATACCTCGGCATAAAATCAATTACCTGGAACCCATGTTCATCATTGGAAAAGGTAGTACATAAAATATTCGTTTTCCAAAGATATTTCTGAGTGATCTTATAAGTATCGTCCACTTCAAAACTAAAGCTTCCTCCTTTTTCTTCATCAATGATTTTGGCAAAGACCGAAGCCGAATTAAAATTGGGTAAGCAACACCAGTCTAGTGAACCTGTTTTTGAGATCAAAGCAGCGCTTTTACAGTTCCCAATAATTCCGTAGTCTAAATTATCCATATAGTCTTAAAGTTCTTTTAAAAATGTCATGCGCTTCTTCAAATTTTCCGTAATTTAAAGAATCACAAAGATAAAAATAGCACACACATAATTATGGGCAAAACAATAATCATTTCTAATCGCCTGCCACTACAAATAAACATTACAGATAAAGATATAGAAGTAACTCCCAGCGTAGGAGGACTCGCCACCGGCTTAAAAAGTTTTCACAAAGAAGGAGATAGTATTTGGATTGGCTGGACGGGTCTACCCCAGGAAGAAATACCTGAGAACTTAGGAGCAGAGGTGCAAAAAAAAGCCAAAAAAGAGAATTGTCTTGCGGTACCGCTTACTGAAGAAGAAATTGAAGGCTTTTATTACGGATTTAGCAACAGGACCATCTGGCCATTGTTCCATTATTTCATGGAATATTCAGAATTCGAGCCCGATGATTGGGAAATGTATAAAAAAGTAAACAGAAAGTACGCAGATGCAGTTATAGAACATCTGGAAGATGATGACGAAGTGTGGGTACATGATTACCAGTTACTTCTTCTTCCAAAACTCATAAGAGAGAAAAAACCCAATGTTACAATCGGTTTTTTCAATCATATTCCTTTCCCTTCTTCCGAAGTCTTTAGAACGCTGCCCTGGCGGGAAGAAATTCTTGAAGGAATGCTGGGTGCCGATCTTATAGGTTTCCATACTTATGATTATGAACGGCATTTTTTACGTTCTGTGAAGAACATCCTGAGAAAAGACAGCACCTTCAATGAAATCAATCTCGGCAACCGCATCGTAAGAGTTGAATCTTTTCCCATGGGAATTGATTATAAAAAATTCAAGAAAGCGGCCATACAGCAACAGAATCAACCTTCCAGCGAAAATTCTGAATTTCAGAAGAAATTAAACTACCATAAGAATTCTACCAGCAATGCAAAATTGATTATTTCTATTGATCGGCTGGATTACACTAAAGGTATTGCAAACAGGATACGTGCTTATGGTTATTTCCTGGAAAAATATCCCGAATACCAGGAAAAAGTCCGGCTGGTTATGCTTGCTGTACCTTCCAGAACCAATGTCCCACAATATCAAATCCTGAAAAGGGAAATTGATGAACTCGTGGGCAGGATCAACGGGAGATTTGCAACAGTCAACTGGACCCCAATCTGGTATTTCTACCGCTCTATGCCTTTTGAGAATCTTGTAGATCTATACAGCAGCAGCGATGTAGCACTTATAACTCCAACCAGAGACGGAATGAATCTAGTAGCAAAAGAATACATCGCTTCCCGTATAGATCAAACTGGTGTACTTATATTAAGTGAAATGGCAGGAGCCGCGCATGAGCTCAATGAGGCTCTCATTATAAATCCAAATAATTTTGAACAGATAGTCAACACTATTAAAACGGCTCTTGAAATGCCAGAGGAGGAGCAGATACGACGTAATAAGATACTCCAAAAAAGATTACAGCGGTATACGGTAGAGCGATGGGCAAAAGAATTCATGAAAACTTTAAGAAAGGCAAAAAGCTCCCGCTCATCAATTAAAGCAGAACAATTATCCACAGATAAAGAAGGAGATATCATCGAAAAATTCAGGAGGGCCAAAAATCGTATTTTCTTCCTCGATTATGACGGAACTCTTGTAAATTTCACAGACAAGCCCGAAAATGCCAAGCCAGATCCTTCCCTTCTAGACCTGGTAAAGAAATTGACCTCCCTTCCAAATACAGAAGTAGTACTCATTAGCGGCAGGGATAAAGAAACTCTTGGAACCTGGTGGAGTGATGTACCTGTAGATTTAATTTCTGAACATGGCGTCTGGATGCGTCCTGCCAACGGCCAATGGAATTTAACTGAGAATATTAGATGCGACTGGATGGAAAATGTTCGACCTGTACTGGAAACTTTCGTAGACAGGACGCCAGGAACTTTTATCGAGGAAAAAAATTACTCCCTTGCCTGGCATTATCGAAAAGCAGATCCTGAACTTGGAGAAATTAGAGCCAATGATTTATCCACTGTACTTAAAGATCTCACTTCTAATCACGGATTGAGTGTGCTTGAAGGGAATAAAGTGCTGGAGATCAAAACAAGCGGTGTAAATAAAGGAAAAGCAGCAAATAAACTACTTATTGAAAGGAAACATGATTTCATTTTTGGAATTGGGGATGACTGGACCGATGAATACCTGTTTAATGAATTGCCAGAACAGGCGATCACAGTCAAAGTTGGACTTAAAGAGACAAGTGCCAGATATTATGTTCAGGATGTGGAACGGGTAAGAGATCTTCTGGAAAGATTTTCAAAAGTTTGATAAACAGTCCACCTCAGGCATGAACCGGTTTACCCATTCAAAAATGTTAAAATATAAATAACTTTGCTGAAAATTTTATATGAAACTTAACTAGAATTCCAAAGCCAAAACAATCCTTTAAAGTATCTTAGTAGTAGATTATAATTTATTGAAAACAACGTAAAAAACACAGAAATGAAAGCAGGAAAAATATTATTAGGAATACTTTCAGGAGCTGCTGCGGGTGCTGCAGTAGGAATGTTATTCGCACCTAAAAAAGGATCTGAAACACGCCGAAGAATAGCAGACAAAAGCAATGAATATGTAAGCGGCAGTAAAAATAGGTTCAATGGTTTTGTTGATGACGTTTCTGAAAAATTTGACTCTGTAAAATCCAAAGCCATGCAAAAATCTAAAAAGGTACAGGCTGAAATGGATAGTGATGAAAAAATTATTTATTAAGCATAGCCTTACAAAATAAAATATTCTGTAAAACTGCTTTAAAAAATTATTTTTAAAGCAGTTTTTTTATGTCTGGATGGTAAGAATTTCCTATTTTGAAGGCTTTAAAAACAAAAATCAAACATCAGAAAATGTTGAAAAAATTTCTTCCATTAACACTTTTATTATCGGTCCTTACCATTCAAGCACAAAAGACGGCACCACCACAGGCAGATCTACGTATTTATGATATTATTGAAGAGGTATCTGCAGATCGAATTGAAGCAGACATCCGGAAACTAGCTGGTTTCGGCACTAGAAATACCTTTAGCGATACCATTTCAGAGACCCGGGGTATAGGTGCAGCTAGAAGATGGATCAAAGCTGAATTTGAGCAGATCTCAGAAGAATGTGAGGGATGTCTTGATGTATTTTATCAAAAAGACTTTGTCACTAAAGAAGGAAACAACCGTGTCCCTCATGACGCATGGGTAGTGAACGTAGTTGCCGTACAGCGCGGTACGAAATACCCCAACCGGTATGTCATCATGAGCGGGGATATTGATTCTCGTGCAAGCAACACTATGGACTTCACAACAGATGCTCCCGGAGCAAATGATAATGCCAGCGGTATGGCCGGTGCAATAGAAGCTGCCCGGGTACTTTCAAAATATGATTTTGAGAGCAGTATTGTCTATGTAGGCCTTTCGGGAGAAGAACAAGGTCTTTTTGGGGGACGCGGGTTAGCGGAGTATGCAAAAGAAAATAACTGGGAAGTCATTGGGATTCTCAATAATGATATGATTGGCAATATTGAAGGAGTTGACGGGATAATAGATAACCGCAGTTTTCGAATCTTTTCGGAACCCGTACCACCTACGGAAACTGAAGATCAAAGAAGAATGCGCCGGTTCTATGGAGGAGAAGTCGATGGTATTTCCCGGCAATTAGCCCGCTTTGTGCATAAAATGACTGAAAAATATATGCCCGAAATGAACCCCATGATGATCTACAGGCTTGATCGGTTCGGCCGCGGGGGGCATCATCGCCCGTTCAATGATCTAGGTTTCCCAGGCATCAGGATCATGGAAGCGCATGAAAATTATACCCAGCAACACCAGGATATCAGAACAGAAAATGGAATAGCTTATGGCGATGTAGTGGAACATGTCAATTTCAATTATGCCAAAAAATTGACAGCGGTTAATGCCATTAGTATGGCCGGTCTTGCCTGGGCTCCCCCGGCACCACAAAATGTTGAGATTGGCGGAATTGTAGAAGCATCTACAAAGTTGAGATGGGATGCCGTTGAAACTGATGAAATTGCCGGCTACAAAATCTACTGGAGAGATACCACTTCCCCTCAATGGGAATATTCAAGGTATGTTGGGGATATCAACCAGTTCACCCTGGAAGGAATTGTAATTGACAACTTCCTGTTTGGAGTTGCCGCCGTTGGTAAAAACGGCCACGAAAGCGTCGTTGTTTTTCCATCCGGAACCTTTAGATAAGCTCCGCAGAAAATTATATATTCGGAATTGTTTTACATATACCCTTCAAAAAAGGGATTTTGTTAAACAATTCCGATTTTTTTTGAATGAGCAATTGCCTTACCACTATCTGAAAAATAGCAGGTCGAGACATGGAGATCTTCAATGTTGGCAAGCGTTTCCTGCACTTTTTTCTTCTGCTTTTTAGAAGTTTGCCGAATGTAAATAGCTTTTATATTCCGCGGAAACATTTTACAAATTCGTTCATACAAATATGGGTCCTGCTGAGAGTCATCCCCCAGCAGAACGTATTCCAGGTGAGGATAAAATGAGACAATATCCTTGATTTTATGAAATTTATGATCGTGTCCTCCCCTTCCGGTAAAAAGGAAATCTGCAATTCCTGTTTTTATACTTTTCAGCTTTATAATTGCTTTGGGAAGTTCATGCATTCTGGAAAACTGAAGAATGAATTCATAGAGGTTCCATTCACTGCTTGAAACATAGAAAAAGGAGTTAAAGGCACCTTCTTCCTCCTGCCCTGCCCTGCTTAGTGCCTGGTAATGGGGAACAACATCATCAAAAACAGTTCGATTATTGATGTTTTTGGTGAGTATTACATACAACTTTTTAAAAAGGCTATTAGTGTGAGACATTAAAAATGTATCATCAATGTCTGAAATGATTCCGAGTTTACTTTTAAAAGGTTTGAGTAATTCTCCCTGTTCAATAATGCCAATTTCATCAACTTTACATGAAACCGCATATTTATGCCACCCACTATCAAGGTATTCATTGAAAGGCAGCGCAAACCTGAAATATCCGTCATCCAGGGTTTTTGTAGTGACTTCAATATCCTTAAAATGCAGTTTTACTTCAATGTTCGAGATAGGACTTATGGTAAACATTTTAATGACAGATTTGGCATGCCTGTAGCCCCGCCGGTCTATGTCATACTTATCTGGCGCCCATGATTTAAAAACATGTCCAAACACAATGAGTTCCTGATCATTTACATAACCTCTATACAACTTAATATCCAATTTCATATTCACTTTTCTTTAACCTGCATTCAGCACAAAATACCTAAATTTAGGAAGACCTAATAAACAATGGAAACAAAATATAGAGTACTTTTTATAGTCAATCCTATTTCAGGCGGAATTGATAAAACAGATATTGTAGACCATGTAAAGGAGAGAGTAAAAAAGCAACATGCAGAACTTCACATCTATTACACTTCCGGAGAAAACGACAAGGAAGAAGTCACCCAACTTGTTCAAAACTTTCAACCGGACAGAATTTTAATTGCTGGAGGAGACGGTTCTATAAAATTGGTCGCTGAAGTTCTTGATAAAAAGCAAATACCAATTGGTCTTTTTCCAGCGGGCTCTGCGAATGGACTGGCAGAAAACCTTGAACTACCTTCTGCTTTGGAAAAAATTGCAGACATTGCCTTTGGTGACAATTTCGTAAATGTTGACTGTATTGTTGTAAATGATGAACTATGTCTCCATATTAGTGACGTAGGACTTAATGCTGCCCTTATAAAAAATTATGAAGAAGGAAATATTAGAGGTAAATTAGGTTATCTAATTCAATCCATTCCCACGCTTATAAAAAGTGATTTCCCTTTTCAATTTAAAATTAAAGTGAATGGAGAAACACACCACCATCAAGCAGTGTTACTAGCTATTGCCAATGCCAAGAAATATGGCACAGGAGCTAAAATAAATCCTAAAGGAAAGTTCAACGACGGAAAGTTTGAGATTTTAATATTCAAAAGATTTGATGTGCCTCAAATTTTAAGAACTTTTCAAGAAGATTTCACTGCTGAAAATGATTTCCTGGAAATACTTCCTGCCTCGGAAGCCACTATAGAATGCGAACAAAAAGTACCTTTCCAAATAGACGGGGAATACAGAGGCGAAGTGAAGCAGGTCTCTGCAAAGATTTCATCGGTACAACTAACCATGGCCGCACCTCCTTTAATTCAATGAAAAAAATCTACTTTCTCCTGCCGGCAAAACATTCGTTTTAATGCATAATTAACAAAGGTTTACACAAATATTAAACAAAAGGGGCAATAGATTGACTAATTTCAATATTGAAATCATAAATCAATAATTAACCAAAAACAAAATTATGGCAGACATTGATATCGAAAAGAAAAGTGGAGGCAGCAAATGGATCTGGATTATTCTTGGTCTTATCATTCTGGCCCTATTAATATGGTGGTTCACGGCTGACGACGATGAACCTTTAGAGGAATCCGAAATTGAAGAAGTGGATACTACCACAACTGAAACTTACGAGGATACTGCAGAATGGGATGATACTCTCAGCTCGGGCGGAGTAGAAGGTTTCATTGCGCACGTGGGAGATAAATCCAGAATGGGAATTGACCACGAATATACTAATGATGCTTTGATCCAGTTAATGAATGCTGTAGAAGCAAAAGCAAACGAAGAAAACGTGAACATTGATGTAGAACTTCAGGAAGTACGGCAGCAGGCTCAGGAGATCACACAGGATCCCATGGCGCTAGATCATGCCGATATAATAAAAAATGCCGGCGAAACTCTTGTGAGCGCTATGGAAAAAATTCAACAGGAAAAATATCCTGATCTTTCTGCAGATATTGAGGAGATGAGAACTGCAGTTCAGGGAATTCAGCCATCTGTCCAGACGCTTGAACAAAAAGAACAGGTAAATTCATTTTTTGATGAGGCGGCAGATGCATTGCGTAAAATGAGCTAAAAACTTTAAATTGAAAAATTATGACTGATAACAAAAATAAAGAAAGACATTTATTCTATCTCAACGAACTTTCCGATTACAAAGTGGCGAGTGACGATCCCGACGTAAGAGGTTGGGATGTAAGAGATGCCGATGATCGCGTAGTTGGAAAAGTCGAAAACTTGCTTGTAAATAAAGTTACGGAAAAAGTAGTATATCTTGATGTTGAGGTCGATAAATCCATTATTGAAAAAAATCATAAACCATATGGCAATCCAGTTAGTTCTGATGTTCATGAATTCATTAATAAAGAAGGTGAAAATCACCTCATTATACCTATAGGACATGCGAGGTTAAACGAGGACAAAAAATTCGTTTATACTGATAAAATTAATCATCAAACCTTTGCAGAGACTAAAAGGAAACAAAGGGGTGCAGATGTCGACAGAGAATATGAGGTAGTTGTATTGGAATCGTATAACCGCAATACTCAAAATGCCCGTACAGATGTGCCGGGTGACACAACAGCCCGTGATCTTGATACGGGAAGAGAGGAACGTGAAAGAAATTCTGAATTAAATGACAGAAGCACTGCAAGGACAACAACGGATGGTCGCTCTTCGGAAGATGATAATTTTTATGAACGCGAAGATTTTGACCGAACTAATTTTCGACACAGAAGATAAAAGTTACTATAGTATATTGCGATTTTGGAATGGACTGCTAAGCAGTCCATTTTTTGTTTAAAAAGGTAACTTGAATGAACTTATTCCGACATCCTCTACACCATCACCAAAGTTGAAAGAGACCATTATTTGTAATCCAAATCGTACTAAAATATTAAACTTATCTTAAATTCCTCGCTGTTTAAAACTTTTTAGAAGACAAATTCCTCCACACTTACGCACTCTACCTTTAGAATTCATGTAAAAATTACATTTTTCTTTAAAAATGACGTTTCACCTGTAAACATAAGCCTTAACAGCAATTGAGAGAATTTAATTTCTCTGATTCCTACACTGTGGGAAAGCAATGAAATTAACTATAAAAAAACAAGAACAATATTACTACAAGGTTTGCGATCATCAATACCTCGCTTTTCATTAGATTTTTTTCATAAATTCGTTTTTAGGGTACACTCTTTTTTTAATTAAGAAAAAATTAATTTATGAAACAACGATTACTAGAATTCAGCCTTTTTTTTCTGGCTTTATTTAGCCTGGGTTTCTCTCAGGCCCAAACAGTTTCAGGAACGGTAACGGATGGCCAAATGCCGCTCCCTGGCGTGAATATTTTGGTTCAGGGCACATCAAATGGTACTACCACAGATTTTGATGGTAACTACACTATAGATAATGTAGGCAGCGACGCTGTCCTGGTTTTTAGTTATTTGGGATTTTCCGAACAGCAGATATCCGTAAATGGAAGGTCCACCATTAATGTTACTATGGAAGAAGATGCTGCTGCTTTAAGTGAAGTGGTGGTCATAGGATATGGTACGGTGGCTAGCCGGGATGCTACAGGAGCAGTTACAACCGTTACCACAGAAGACTTTAACCGGGGAGTGGTAGGTTCTGCCGAAGAACTCATACAGGGTAGAACTGCCGGCCTTCAGGTTACTTCTGCCAGCGGAGAACCAGGTAGCGGTGTGAATATTAGAATTAGAGGTACCACCTCTGTACGTGGAGGGAATAATCCTCTTTTTGTAGTTGACGGTGTGCCTTTAGCAGGTGATGATGTAACTGCGGCAGGAACCAATGTTGGGTTTGGAGACAGTTCTGCTAAAAACCCATTAAACTTCCTAAATCCACAGGATATAGAGAGTATCAGTGTTTTAAAAGATGCTTCTGCAACAGCGATTTACGGTTCACGTGGTGCCAATGGAGTTGTGATTATAACAACGAAGTCTGGACGTGGCGATCAGGGAAGATTAAACTACAGCACAAACCTTGGCATAGCAACTCCGGCAAACACCTACGATCTTTTAAATAGGGAACAATGGCTGGAAGCATATGCAGGAACAGGTCAGGATCCAGATCCTGTAGATTACGGTGCAGATACTGATTGGCAAGATGAAATCCTGAGAACAGCGTTCACACAGGAACATAACCTTTCTTATTCAGACTCCTATGGACCGGGCAACTACCGTGTGTCTTTGGGGTACTCAGATCTTGCAGGTGTTGTCGAAAACTCTGCCATGGAAAGGATTTCCGGTAGACTTAATATGAATCACCGGCTTTTCAATGACCGATTAAATCTTGGTTTACAAACAACTTTATCAAGAGTAAATGATCAAAGAGCTCCTATTTCTAATAACGCCGGTTTTGCCGGTGATCTTCTTGGAGCTGCTTATAGAGCAAATCCTACACTTCCTTCAGATCCCGATGCTTATGAAGGGCAGATCAACCCAAATGCTTTATTAAAGTATACTTTAGATGAAACTGAAACAGATCGTGCTTTGATTAATTTCAGTGCAGGATTTGACATTGTGGAAGGCTTATCAGCTAAGCTTAATCTGGGTTATGATAAGGCAGAATCTTTCAGGGGATTTGCCATTTCAGGAGACATCCAGGGGATTCAAAGTGCAGTTCCTGGAAATGGTAGATCACAATTAAATGAAATAGAAAGCACCAACAAGTTATTAGAAGCGACCATCAATTATGAGCTGGATTTTGGGAACTCAAAATTAGATGCCTTGGTTGGATATTCTTATCAGGAATTCGATCGCCAGGGTATAAACGTCCATGGTTGGGGATTTGAAGACATGAGTATGAATGCTATGATTGATGATCTTGACCGGTCCAGAATGACCATTGAAGATGCCATTCAGGGTTCTTACCAGCAATATGGATACGACACGAACGGCTTGTTTGTAAACAGATTATTTCCTGAGGTTGCAACAGACAGACCTTCGGCTCCCGGGGGCTTAAATGTAAATGCGGTTGCAGGAGATTCCTTTCATACTACCGACGAATTACAATCCTTTTTTGGAAGGGTAAATTATAGTATTGCTGATAAATATCTTTTTACAGGAACCCTTAGAGCAGATGGTTCCACCCGATTTGGAGGGAACAACAAATACGGTTATTTCCCATCCGGAGCCTTTGCGTGGCAAATGGGAGATGAAGATTTTATCCCTGAAACTTTTTCGACCTTAAAGTTGAGATTGGGGTATGGAGTTACAGGAAACCAGGAAATTCCATACAACTTATACACTCCCAGGGATCGTTTTGGCGGCATAGGAATTAGTGATGCAGGTATTGTTAATGTTCCTGGAACAGGACAAGTAACATTCAGAAATGAAGACCTTAAATGGGAGACCACTTCTCAAGCAAATTTTGGATTGGATTTCGGATTCATGGACGATCGCCTAAAAGGTAGTCTAGATCTTTACCATAAAAAAACAACAGATTTGCTATTCCAAACCTTCTCTGCCCAACCAGCAGCACAAGATTTCGTATGGGAAAATCTTGATGCAAACGTGATTAATAAAGGGATTGAACTTTACCTCGATTATGACCTTTTCCGTGGGCAGGAATTTTACTGGAATGTGGGCTTCAACTACTCATATAATGACAACATGGTCGAAGATTTTACGGGAAGTGTGCAGACAGGAGGTATTAACGGGCAAGGATTGACCAATGCCTACGCACAATTATTAGCCGAAGGACAACCCTTGTTCTCATATTACTTGAGAGAATTCGGTGGTTTTGACGAAAATGGCCAAACCATTTATCCAAATGGAGATGTACAAACATTCGTTGGAAAAAGTGCATTACCTACCACAAACTTGGGAATTTCAACACGTGTTGAATATGGCAGCTGGGATCTTTCCGCATTCCTAACAGGTCAAATGGGCTTCTATGTTTATAATAACACTGAAAATGCTTTCTTTACCGCAGGTGCATTAAATTCAGGATCTAATGTGATTCAAAGTGTGATAGGAAACGGCGAAGCTGTAAACAACGCACCCGATGTTTCTACCCGTTTTCTTGAAAAAGGGGATTTCTTAAGACTCCAAAATGCCACTATAGGCTATAATTTTGAAATTGATGAAGACAGTTTCCTCAATACCTTTAGAGTCAGTGTCACCGGACAAAATTTATTCCTTATCACAAATTACTCCGGATTGGATCCTGAGGTAAATACAGACAAATCATTAAATGGCATACCTACTGCCGGTATTGAATATACTGCTTATCCAAGGGCCACGACAGTCACCTTAGGATTAAACGTATCATTTTAAACAAAAAATACTATGAAAATAAATTATATCAAATCATCGATTCTACTTGTGGCTATCCTGAGCTTAACAGGCTGTACCGATCTGGAGCTTGAAGAAACAGACTCTATCTTTCGTGAAGATACAGGTGGAGAATTTTCTGGTGTCAGTGATGTTCCCACAGCACTTGTCAACAGCTATAATGCAGTTCGAGATAATCTAAATACCCAGGAAAATTTATATGCATTACAGGAAGTTACCACAGATGAAATGTTGGTACCTACAAGAGGAACGGACTGGGGTGACAATGGATTATGGCGTAGCCTTCATCAACACACCTGGGATGCCAATCACCAGTTTCTCCTAAACACCTGGAATAATCACAACAGAAATGTTTTTAATATTTCAGAAATAATTGCCCCGGAAAGCAATGCAAATGAAGCACAACTTGCCGAGGCTAAGTTTCTGAGAGCATATAATATGTACTGGATTATGGATCTTTTTGGACAGGTACCGTTTAGGGAGGTTGATGAAGGTGCAGATGTGGATCCAAGAGTAATGAGCAGAGCTGAAGCCTTTGACTTTGTCATGCAGGATCTTAACGATGCTCTTCCTAATCTTCCTAATGCAACGCCAGGCCCCGATGCAAATTTTGCCAGTAAGGCTGCTGCGCATTATTTAATGGCTAAAATGTTATTAAACAAACATGTGTATTTAGGAAATGCAGAAGCTTCCACCGAAGATATGAATGCGGTGATTGATCATGTAGATGCAATCTCTGCAGCAGGATTTGGGCTTCAGAGTGGCTTTTTTGAGATTTTTGAACCCTCTGTAGACTCCGAAACGATTTGGTATACGACTACAGGCGTTGGTTCAAGAATATGGAATGGCCTACATTACAACCAGGGCGCTGTTGGACAGGAAGCAGGTGGCTGGAATGGTTTCACCACCCTTGCAGAATTTTACGAACTCTTTGAAGGACCGCAGGATAGTAACCATCCCAATGTAGGGCAGGAAGAACGCCGTGGTTTTGTACCTCTTGAAGGAACTACCGTAAGTGGAGCCGAAGGTTTCTTCGAGGGTAACAATGATGCAGACGAGGATGGCTTAATTGATGGGTCAGATATTGGAATTGGATTTCTTTATGGACAACAATATGAACTGGATGGAACGATGACACAGGATAGGGCAGGTCAACCTCTTTTTTACACCAAAGAATTGCCAGGTCTTGTCGGAAACCCTGAGGATTCCGGAATTAGAGTTCTAAAATATCACCCATCTAACGGTGCTTATGCAGAACATATGATCCTGTTTAGATATGCAGACGCACATTTAATGAAAGCGGAAGCTGTAATGCGCGGTGGAAGTGCCGAGCAGTCTGCTCTTGACCTTGTAAATGAACTCAGAGTTTTAAGACAGGCAACTCCGCTGTCCTCCCTTACAGAACAAGATATGATCAATGAAAGAGGAAGAGAGCTATATAATGAAATGTGGAGAAGACAGGATCTTGTAAGATTCGGTCAGTTTACAGATGAGTATTCATTTAAACCGGAATCTGAAGCATACCGTGTACTTTTCCCAATCCCAACAACAGCGCTTACTTCTAATCCTAATTTGGTTCAGAACGAAGGATATTAATAGATCAGATATTAATCTAAAGAGGCTTAAGAGAATCGTTTTCTTAAGTCTCTTTTTTTATACCACACCTGGTATTTTTCTTTTAAATTGTGAAAGAAATATTAAAGGTTAAAGTTACCGCATGTCATTAAGTACCTCTATAGAACCATGGTTCCGAAAAACCTTCTTAATTATAGCTTTTTCGGCTCTACTCCTCTCCTGCTCTAATTCTGAAGAAAATCCAAAAGATCCTCAAAATGAAAAAGAGTATTTCTTTACGAAAATGGATTCTTCTGAAACAGGCTTGAATTTCACCAACCGCGTACAAAATGAAAAAGATTTCAACATCTTCAAATACAGGAACTTTTACAATGGTGCCGGTGTTGGAATAGGAGATATCAACAACGACGGACTTCCTGATGTTTACCTTACTTCAAACATGGGTGAAAATAAGTTGTATCTTAATAAAGGAAACTTCAAATTTGAAGATATTACAGATGATTCCGGTACTGGTGGAAACCGTTCCTGGTCCACCGGCGTAACTATGATAGATCTCAATCACGACGGATTCTTAGACATTTACGTGAGCAACGCCGGAAACATTGAAGGGGATGACCGCCACAATGAACTTTTTATTAATAATGGAGATTTAACCTTTACCGAAAGGGCTGCGGAATATAATTTAGACGAAGATGGATTTACCACCCATGCAGCATTTTTTGATTATGATAATGATGGTGATCTTGATGCTTACATTTTAAACAACAGCTTTATTCCTGTTTCCAGTTTAGGTTACACTAATAAAAGAGATCTTAGAAGCGAAAATTGGGATCTTCCTGAATTATTTAAAGGAGGTGGCGACAAACTGCTTCAAAACAACAATGGGAAATTTCAGGATGTAAGTGAAAAAGCAGGAATTTACGGCAGCCTTATAGGTTTTGGCTTGGGGGTGACCGTGGGAGATGTCAATAATGATCTTCTTCCTGATATTTATGTCTCTAATGATTTTTACGAAAGGGATTATTTGTACATCAACCAGGGTAATGGAACTTTTTCAGAGGAAATAAAAAACTACATCTCACACCTTAGTCTGTCTTCTATGGGCGCCGATATGGCTGACATTAACAATGATGGATATCCTGAAATTTTCGTTACCGACATGCTTCCCGAAAGTGATGAACGGCTTAAAAACACCAGCGAATTTGAAAGATACGATCTGTACAAACGCAAAGTAGATAATGATTTTTATCACCAGTACATGCAAAACACGCTGCAGTTGAACAATGCCAACAATAGCTTCTCTGAAATAGCATTTTACAGTGGTGTTGCTCAAACCGACTGGAGCTGGGGTGCCCTCATTTTTGATATGGACAATGACGGCTATAAAGACATTTATGTGAGCAACGGAATCTACCATGACCTCACAAACCAGGATTTTATGGACTTTTTTGCTAATGAATTTCTTCAGGAAATGGTTTTAACGGGAAAAAAGAAAGAATTTGATTCTATTCTCAATAAAATGCCCAGCACTCCTGTTTCCAACTATGCTTTCCGTAATAATCAGGATCTTAGCTTCTCAAATGAAACCGAAAAATGGGGTTTTTCAGAACCTAGTTTTTCCAACGGTTCAGCATATGGCGATCTTGACAATGACGGCGACCTGGATCTCATTGTAAATAATGTCAACCAGGAGCTTTTTGTCTACAGGAATAATGCTGAGAAAGAAACAGCCAATAATTACCTGAAATTAAAACTTAAAGGCAGCGGTAATAACACTTTTGGGATTGGCAGCAAAGTCAGGCTCCATGTAGAAGAAAAGGTAATTACACAAGATCTTATTCCCACCCGTGGCTTCCAATCTTCCATTGCTTATGAGCTCGTTTTTGGCCTTGGTGACAAGAAAATAGTAGATTCCCTTCAGGTGATATGGCCTAATCAAATGACTCAAGTAAAAAAGAACATTGCTGCCAATCAGCTGCTGGTACTGGATCAAAACGAAGCTACACAAGAGTACACCGCTCCTCATATTCCGAAGAAAAAACTATTAACAACAATAGATCATAACCTGCCGGCGCATGAAGAAGATAATTATGTAGATTTTGATTATGAAGGCCTTATACATAAAATGTTGTCCCGCGAAGGTCCGGCCATAGCTGTCGCCGATATTAACAACGACGGAAAAGAAGACCTCTTTATGGGTGGTGCGCGTAATAACCCTGCACGCCTTTACTTAAATAAGGGTAATGGATCTTATAAAGAAATTAGAAATGATGCTTTGGAAAAAGATGCAGCCCTTGAAGATACCGATGCTGCTTTTGCCGATGTTAATGGTGACGGACTTTTGGATTTAATTGTGGCTTCTGGCGGAAACAACCGCTATGCTGATAAAGACTATTACCAGACCAGAATCTACCTCAATGAAAAGAACGGCAGCTTTTCAGCTTCTGAAGCAACTATTCCTTCCACCGGGCACAATTCGGCTGTCATAGCGCCTTATGATTACGATGAGGATGGTGATATAGATCTTTTTGTTGGCGCCAGAAGCGTGCCGGGGATTTTTGGGATTGATCCGCAACACCAGCTGCTCGAAAATGATGGTTCTGGAAGATTTTCTGACGTGACAGAAGCAAAAGCTTATGAACTTACACAGGCGGGAATGATTACCAAAGCCACATGGAAAGATATGGATGGTGACCAGCGGGATGACCTGATTATCGTTGGAGACTGGATTGCTCCAAAAATTTTCCTGAATAAAAAAGCAGGTCTATTACCATACAAAACATCTTTAGAAGATCTTACAGGTTCCTGGACAGGACTTGCAGCCGAAGATCTTAACAATGATGGAAGAATAGACCTCATCCTGGGGAACAGGGGCACCAATTCTTTTTACAATCCTAAGCAAAAGGAACCAGTAAAAATGTATGTCAACGATTTTGACAACAATGGTACGATAGAACAAATCTCTACGCAACCAATAAATGGAAAAGATGTACCTATTCATTTACGAAGAGAGCTTTCGGGGCAAATAGCATCTCTGAAAAAACAAAATCTTAAGTTTTCTGAATACGCCACAAAATCTATAGAAGACCTTTTTCCGAAAGAAATTCTGGATAATTCCATTGTTCGGGAAGTATCCACTTTTAAAAGTGTGATTGCCTACAATAATGGTGATGGGACATTTACAATCGAAGAATTGCCTGCTGAAGTTCAATTTTCCTGTATTTACGCAATCGCAACGCTTAACAATAAAAATGGTCAGAAAGATATTTTAATGGCAGGAAATAATTTCGACCTGAAACCCCAGTTTTCAAGAATGGATGCCAATCATGGAATCCTGCTCAGGAAAAATACAGAAGGAAAATACAAGGTGAAAAATCAAGAAGAAAGTGGTTTTAAGGTAAGAGGACAGGTGAGAGACCTACAGGTTTTTCAAAATAACAATGGCCAAAAATATGTTTTGGCGGCTATTAACAGTGAAACACCCCAAATTTTTAAGCTCGATGAGGAGAATTTTTAATCTTGTCATACTGGTAATTGTATTTTTGGGCTGTTCAGAAGAAAAGGAGAAGCTCCTGTTTACAAATGTTCCGCCATCAGTTTCCAATATAGATTTTTCGAACAATCTCACCCAAACCAATGCGCTTAATATTCTGGACTATCTCTACTATTATAACGGCGGAGGCGTAGCCATTGGGGATATCAATAATGATGGGCTGGAAGATATTTATTTCACCGGAAACCAGGTTTCAAATAAACTTTACCTGAACAAGGGTAACATGCAGTTTGAAGATATTACTGAATCAGCAGGCGTAGCAGGAAAATCTGACTGGAACACTGGAGTTACCATGGCTGATGTGAATGGAGATAAATATCTCGATATATATGTCACTGCTGTAGTTGGAATAAATGGTTTGAGAGGCCGCAATGAGCTCTTCATCAACAACGGCAACAATACTTTTACCGAGAGTGCCGAAGCCTTTAAGCTTGACCTTCAAAATTATTCGTCAAATTCGGCATTTTTCGATTATGACAACGACGGCGATTTAGATATGTACCTGCTCAATCATGCCGTGCACACGGTAAATACGTATGGCCCTGCCGAAATTAGAAATACCCGAAAAGAAGAGAGCGGCGATAAATTGTTGAGAAACGACAATGGTTACTTTACTGATGTTAGCGAAGAAGCGGGTATTTACGGCGGAGCAAACAGTTATGGCCTGGGCCTGGCCACTGCCGATTTTAACAACGACGGGTTCACAGATATTTATGTGAGTAACGATTTTCACGAAGATGATTACTACTACATCAACAACGGCGACGGAACTTTTTCTGAAAAATTAAAAGAAAAATTCGGGCACGTAAGCCGCTTTTCAATGGGCAGTGACGTTGCCGATATCAATGCCGATGGTTATATGGATATCTTAACCCTGGACATGCTTCCGCAGGATGAAAAAGTTCTAAAATCATCTATGGGCGACGATCCGTTAGATTTACATAACATGAAGATCGACCGTCTCAATTACCATCACCAGTACTCCCGTAATATGCTGCAGGTTAACAGGGATGGGGCATATTTTCAGGAAACAGGACTTTCAAGCGGCCTTGCAGCTACCGACTGGAGCTGGTCTGCACTTTTTGCAGATTACGATCAGGATGGAACCCAGGATGTTTTCATTGCCACCGGAATTCCAAAACGCCCAAATGATCTTGACTACATAAAATACGTCTCCAGTGAGCAAATCAGGAAAAAAATAACTACTACAAAACTGGTCGACCAGAAAGCGTTAGATAAAATGCCTTCGGGAGCGATTCACAACTACCTGCTGCGTGGGGAAAAAGAGCTAAAGTTTTCAGATAAATCTGGTGAATGGATCTCACGCGATCCCATCATTTCTACCGGCGCTGCCTATGCAGATCTTGACAATGACGGCGATCTTGACCTGGTAACCAATAATATAGATCATCCTGCCACTCTTTATCGCAACAACCTCAACAATTTTTCCTCCTTTTTAAAGGTACGTTTTGATCATCCTGCCCCTAATACCTTTGGTATTGGAACGAAAGTGTATGCCTACAGCAATGGTAAACAACAGGCACAGCAGTTATACACCTCCCGCGGATTTCAATCTTCCTCCTCTCCTCTTCTCCATTTTGGATTTGAGGAAGGTCAAAAAGTAGATTCCCTTCTTATCATTTGGCCAGACAACACTTACCAGTTAGAAAGAAATATCCCGCTGAACGAGACCCTGGTAATATCTCCAATTTCAGGAGCCAAAAAGGTGGATTATCAAAGCATTTTTCCGAAGCATGAACAGTGGTTCCAAAAAGTAGATTCTATTAACGGAATGGATTTCGTCCACGAGGAAAACTCCTACATAGATTTTAATCGGCAGAAACTTATTCCCTATCGCATTTCTGACCGCGGGCCGGCTGTGGCGGTAAAAGACCTGAATGGCGACGGAAAAC
Source organism: Salinimicrobium maris (assembly GCF_049680855.1). Taxonomy (NCBI): domain Bacteria; kingdom Pseudomonadati; phylum Bacteroidota; class Flavobacteriia; order Flavobacteriales; family Flavobacteriaceae; genus Salinimicrobium; species Salinimicrobium maris. Next base: position 1,027,162 of record NZ_JBMPGS010000002.1, read on the forward strand.
AGGATATTTTCTTCGGAAATTCCAAGTGGAAACCCGCCAGAATCTATTTACAAACCAACAATGGTTTTAGAGAAGAGATATTTTCTGCACTAAAGAACGATTCAATTGCCGAAGATGTTTCCGCAGTCATTGAAGATTTTAATTCAGATTCCAAAAATGACATTTTTGTCGTCTCTTCAGGAGGTGAGTTTTCGGGAGAAAGTGAAGCGCTACTCGACAGGTTTTATATTTCTGACAACAAAGACTTCAAAAAAGGTTCTCTCCCCTCCTATTTTGAAAATGGTGCTGTAGTTCGTGCGGCAGACTATAACAAAGACGGAAAAAAAGACATTTTTGTGGGAGGCGGCGCCGTTTCCAGCGATTTTGGAAGCATTCCTAACTCATACCTATTGCAGAATAACGGCAAAAACTTTTCAATTGTTGAAAACAGCGAGCTAAAAAAGACAGGAATGGTGACCGATGCCGTTTGGATAGATTTTGACAATGATGGCTGGGAAGATCTCATCGTTGTTGGTGAATGGATGTCTCCGCAATTCTTCAGAAATGATAAAGGAAGTCTCAAAAAGATCACTTCTGAAGTAATTTCTGGGAAGTTGAAAGGCTTATGGCAAAGCATCATACCTTTTGACATCAACCAGGATGGAAAAATAGATTATTTGCTTGGCAACTGGGGAGACAATACAAAATTTACGGCTTCTGAAGAGTTTCCGCTAAAAATGTACTATTCAGACTTTGATAAAAATGGTAGTACAGAAACCATTCTCGCATATGCCAAAAATGGCAAATATTATCCTCTTTCAGGATTAGATGAACTTAGCAGTCAGTTGTCATATTTACGTAAAAAATTCCCATCTTATAATGAATTTGCAGGAAAAACAATTCATGAAATATTTGATGAACAACAAATAAAAAACTCCAAAGTTTTAGAAATTAACACTTTATCATCTGGATATTTGCTGAATCAAAACGGAAAGTTTACATTTAAAGCCTTTAAAATGCCTTTACAGGTTGCTCCTATCACAAGCTTTCTTAAAGCAGATTTTAATGGAGATTCTCAGGAGGAAGTAATGGCAGCAGGGAATTATTTTGGGGTAACACCTTATCATGGAAGATTTGACGGCCTTGCCGGAAATATTATAACTGCAGGCGGACAGATCCTGGAAGGCGGTGAACTGGGAATCAATCTTACTCAAAAAGCCGTGAGACACCTGGATATAATTAACATAAAGGATAGCAGGTATCTTATGGTTACCTTCAATAACCGGAAACCTGAATTTTACAAAATAATGAACGAATGAAACGCATTTTGCTATTTGTGCTTGTAGTTTTCCTTTTTTCCGGCTGCGAAAAAGAGGAAAAACCTCTCGAGGTCACAGCACAGGATTATCATAAGGCCGTAGATAAAATTACAGATATCATGGTTCACGACATCTTTTCTCCGCCGGTGGCCAGCAGGATCTACGCCTATTCAAACATTGCCTCTTATGAGATCATTGCAGCTAATAATCCCTCTTATGAATCTTTTGCATCCACCTATAAGGATTTTACTTCCATTCCTCCCGCAGATGCTTCAAAGAAGGTCAATATAAAATTGGCTGCACTTATGGCACAGCTGGAAATTGGAAAGCAATTGATCTTTTCAGAAGAGCGTATTACTAAATATCAAGACAGTCTGTACGGCATCTGGAAAGAGCAAAATGAACAGACTTTTATTGATTCTCAGGATTATGCCATGCAGGTAACCGCTAAGCTTAAAGAATGGATCAACGAAGATAATTACAAGGAAACGCGTACAATGCCCAAATTTTCGGTCTATTCTGATGATCCTTCCAGATGGCAACCTACGCCGCCCACTTATATGGATGGGATTGAACCGCATTGGGAAAAGATAAGGACCTTTTCCATTGATTCCGCTTCGCAATTTCGGCCACTACCGCCGCCTGAATTCTCCATGGAAGAAAATACCGCTTTCTATGATGAACTCCTCGAAGTTTATAACGTACGTAATGAAATGGATAAAATGGGAGATACCTCTGAAGAAATTGAAATAGCTCGTTTCTGGGATTGCAATCCATATGTTTCCACCCAAAGAGGACATCTCATGTTCGCCACCAAGAAAATTACCCCCGGCGGCCACTGGATTGGCGTTTGCAAAATTGCAGCCCAAAAGAGTAACTTAAACTTTGAAGAAACTTCCTATGCCTATGCTGCTACTTCTATTGCCATTGCAGACGGGTTCATCTCCTGCTGGAAAGAAAAGTACCGAAGTGAACTCGTGAGGCCCGAAACTCTTATTAATAAATATGTAGATGAAAATTGGAGCCCTGTACTGCAAACCCCGCCCTTCCCTGAATATCCCAGCGGACACTCCGTAGTTTCAGGAGCGGCAGCCACCGTACTCACCCAGCTGTTTGGCGAAAACTTTTACTACGAAGACGACACCGAAGTTCCTTATGGCCTACCCGTAAGAAGCTTCTCCTCCTTCAATAAAGCGGCTGAAGAAGCAGCCATTAGCCGACTATACGGTGGAATTCATTACCGTGCTGCCATAGAACAGGGACTCATTCAGGGTCGGGAATTAGGCTCTTTTGTCGTACACGACCTGAAAGTCCAGAACTTGCGCCAATCTACAGCAGGACTATAAATGACCAAAAGAATCTCCGTTACCGTACTTTTCTTATTGATTATCATTTCTTGTTGCTGGTTTTTTCTAAAGGGAAAAGATTTTTATGAAACAAGTTTTGAAACTTCCGTAGCACCGGGCGTGGTCTACGAGAAAATCTCAAGCTGGAAGTTCAAAAAATTTCGAGAGGTAGAAATGGTGCAAAAAATGCCATTTTACTCTATCAGGCAGAAAATAGATTTTAGAAAAGAAACTACTTTCCTGTACTGGAGTTTTATTCCTTTAAATGATTCAATAACCCAGGTGAAATTGAAAGCAGTATCGGCCAATTCTTCTTTTAAAGATCGATTAAAAAGATTATTCAAAAATGACAGATTGGAGCAAAGTTTGGAAACAGAAGTTGCGCAACTGCAGGAAACCCTGATTTCTGATAAATCCCTTTATTCTGTTGACATAAACGGAAAAAGCATTTCTCCCGAAAGTACCTGCGCCTGTATTTCATTGAACGGCAAAACTGACGAAAAAGCTTTCAAAATGATGATAAGCATTGATCATCTTTCCAATTTTGTTTTGAAGCACGAGCTGGAAACTACTGGTCGCCCAAGGGTGGTTGTTCAAAAATGGGATTTAGAAAAAGATTTTATGGCCTTTGATTTTTGTTTTCCTGTGATGCCAGAGAAACAGCCTCAGCACCCATTGATTTTTTTCAGGAAAATTCCTGCTCTTCCTTCATTTAAAGCCACTTTTAAGGGAAATTACATGTTTTCCCATTTCGGCTGGTATGAATTGATGAATTATGCCCAACAAAACGATTTTGAAATCCAGCCTATTCCGCAGGAAATTTTTTATGACAACCCGGAAATGGGAGGAGATTCCCGAAACTGGAAAGCAGAAATTTTTCTTCCAATAAAGCAATAAAAAAGGTGCTCTAAAAGCACCTTTTTCGAATATAATTCAAAAACAATTTTATAAAGACATTGCTTTTCCATTATTGCCAAGTTCTTCGGTGGTGGCACATGCAATGTACGTTCCCGGAATTGGATCGTACCACATAACATTTTCACCTATTTCCTCACTGGTCTTCCATGCCCATATCCCAAGGTCGCGAACTTCCTGTAAATAGGCCCTCGAACCTTCCTTGAATGACATTACCTCTTCAGGGTCCTTGTTAAGCGGGTCCTGAGTCTCTGTTTCTCTTTCTACTCTGCGTTTTTCTTCGGCGGGAGTGGTTTTTAAATATTCCTTTATCATTTCATCAAACTCCTCTGTGGTTCCCTCGCCTATTTCTTTGTCATACGTATCTTTAAATGCTGCGGCAAAATGATCGGCATTTTGTGTGAAATTCTTTTGGCGTTCTTCGGGAGCAACTTCGTTCATATAAGAATCAATAAACCTGGCCAGGTTAAGATCGTTTGCACCAGGAGTATCTGTTGAAGGTAAGATTACTTCGAGGATCTCTTTAAGCGCAAAACCGTTTGCAGCACTCAAAAAGGTTGGTTGCCAATCATATTCCGGATCGTTTTTACAGCTCTGTAGTAATCCGAAGGTTGTTGGCCCCACCACTAAAAATCCTGCTCCTAATCCTAGATTTTTTAATGCTTGTCTTCTATTCATAATATAAGTTTAAGCGTTGGATTTTTTAAAGTTTTTAGAGGCATGATCTGCAGCACGTGCGGTCATTGCCATATAAGTTAAGGAAGGGTTCTGGTTACCTGAAGAGGTCATAAAGGAACCATCTGTCACATACACATTAGGAACATCATGCACCTGGTTATTCCCATTTAAAACGGACGTCTTTCTGTCTCGTCCCATTCTGGCAGTTCCCATTTCATGAATTCCAAGTCCGGGAGCTCCCAATCTATCTACAGGATTGATATCTTTAAATCCGGCTTTGTCTAGCATCGCAACTGCCTGCTCAATCATATCTTTCCGCATTTTTAGCTCGTTTTCCTTGAATTCGGCATCGAAAGTTACTGTAGGTAATCCCCATTCATCAAGTTTATCATAGTCGAGGATCATACGGTTTTCATGGTAGGGTAAGGTTTCCCCAAAACCTGTAAGACCCATGGTCCAGCCACCTGGTTGCACTATGGCCTCCTTGAGTTCTTTTCCATAGCCAAGTTCTGCCACTGATTGTGTCCAGTCTCCTCGGCTTGCACCACCCTGGTACCCGTAACCACGAAGGAAAGGCATTTTTTCGGAATCATTTAGATTTCGGAATCGCGGAATAAAGATTCCATTAGGTTTTCGTCCTTTATAATATTTATCTTCAAAACCATCGTATTTCCCGGAGGCACCGGCCATAAAATGATGATCCATCACATTATGTCCAAGTTCCCCGCTGTCATTTCCCATTCCATCAGGAAATCTGTCAGATTTGGATTGCATTAAAATACTTGTAGATGCAATTGCTGAAGCACAAAGAAATATAACGTTGGCTTTATATTCCTGTACTTCTCCTGTTTCAGCATCTGTAAGCTTTATACCTGTTGCTTTCTTTGTCTCGGCATCATAAAGAACTTCATGAACAATAGAATTGGGACGCAAAGTCATGTTCCCGGTGCGTTCGGCAGCCGGTAAAGTAGAAGCATTACTGCTAAAATATGCCCCATAAGGACACCCGCGAATACATCTGTTTCGATATTGACAGGGAGAACGTCCTTCAAAAGATTTTTCTCCTGTAGTAATATGTGCTACCCGCCCCGGAGTTAAAACTCTTCCGAAGTTATCGGCCATACTTTTCTTAAGATGATCTTCAACACAGTTTAGCTCCATGGGAGGAAGAACCTTACCATTAGGAAAATGAGGAAGACCAAGATTTTCACCACTTACTCCTATATATGATTCAACATAGTCATACCATGGCGCAATATCTTTGTAGCGAATAGGCCAGTCTACCGCAATACCATCTTTTTTATTACCTTCAAAATCGAGATCGGTCAACCTGTAACTGTGACGCCCCCACATAATTGACCTTCCACCTACGTGGTAACCACGCATCCAGTCGAAGCGCTTGATTTCGTTATAAGGATGTTTAAGGTCATTTACAAACCAATGCCGACTGGCTTCATTGGTGGTATAGCCAGTTCTTGATTGTTTGTGCTGCTTCTTCTCTTCTTCTCGTGTAAGTTGTCCCTTGTATTTGAAATCCCATGGATCTTTGTGCATCGTTGGATAATCTTCAACATGTTTCACCATTGGACCTCTTTCGAGCACCAGGGTTTTAAAACCTTTCTCGCATAATTCTTTAGCAGCCCAACCACCGCTTATACCTGTACCTACAACTATAGCATCATAGGAATCGTTTTCGTAAAATTTACTCACAATTCTTTAATTAGTTAATGTTTTTAGTTCTTTGCCTTGCAACCAAATATATAAATTTATAGGTATTATTTTACCCCTTTGAAAAAAATCTTACATTTAAGATCAGAAAAAATCAACTATATTGCTTAATTAATAAACCTTAACAAAGAATTTATGACAAAGAATTTACTCTTACGGTCGCGTTTGCTCATTCTTTCAATGGCATTAGCAGCAGGTGTTATTTCCTGTAAAAATGAAAAGCAGGAAGAACAGCAAGCAGAATCGGAATTAGCAAATGCACAGGAGAACAGTGAAGAATTATTTTTTGATATTTCCCTTGCACAATGGTCCTTAAGCAAACCTATTCTTGAAGGAGAACTGGATCCTATGGATTTTGCTGAAAAAGCCAGTGAAATGGGCTTCGACGGAATTGAATATGTTAGTCAGCTTTACACCCCTCTTTATAAAGATTCTGCAAATCCAAAAGAAGCCTTACAAACAGTTTTAGACACCTTAAAAGCAAGAAGTGAACAATACGGTGTTGAGAATGTATTGATCATGGTAGATAACGAAGGTGATTTGGCTTCCAATAGTGAAGAGGAAAGAAATGAAGCAGTCGAAAATCATAAAAAATGGGTGGATGCTGCCGAATACCTTGGAGCTCATTCTATTAGAGTAAATCTCTTTGGAAGTGAAGTTCCCGAAGAATGGCAGACCAACGCTGTAGACGGACTTTCAAAACTAGGGGAATACGCTGCCGGAAAGGACATTAATGTGTTAGTAGAAAATCACGGCTATTTATCTTCCAATGCCCAGCTTCTTGTAGAAGTTATGGAGCAGGCAAACATGGAAAATGTAGGAACTTTGCCAGATTTTGGAAACTTTTGTCTTAAACGTGAAGGCGGCGAACGATGGGAAGCAGAGTGTGTTGAAGAATATCCAAAATATCAGGGAGTTGAAGAAATGATGGAATATGCAAAAGCCGTAAGCGCAAAGTCTTATGATTTTAATGAAGCCGGGGACGAAACCACGATTGACTTTAAAAGAATGCTTGAAATCGTAAAAGATGCAGGCTACAGCGGGTACATTGGAATAGAATACGAAGGACCACGTCTTTCACCCGAAGAAGGAATCCTTGCTACAAAAAACCTGTTAGTCAAAGCCGGACAGGAATTATCAAATCAATAGAATAACCAGCCAGCAATGAAATACTCAGTTCGATTTCAACTATCCTCCATGATGTTTTTAGAATTCTTCATCTGGGGTGGATGGTTTGTAACACTTGGAACTTATTTAAGTTATAATCTGGAAGCTACCGGTACCCAAACCGCAATGGCTTTCTCCACACAATCGTGGGGAGCAATTATCGCTCCCTTTATTATAGGGCTCATAGCCGATAGATTTTTTAATGCAGAGCGTATTTTGGGCTTCCTGCACCTGGTAGGTGCAGTGCTCTTATATATGATGTACGCTTCAGAAGATTTTAGTGCATTTTATCCGTATGTACTGGGCTATATGATCATTTATATGCCTACCCTTGCTCTGGTAAACTCTATATCTTTTTACCAGATGAAAGATCCCGAAAAAGAATTCTCCGGAATTAGGGTATTTGGAACCATTGGATGGATTATTTCTGGATTAGTGATAAGCCTGGTATTTGGCTGGGATGCACCCGAAGCACGCCAGGAAGGAATGCTGAAGTACACCTTTTTGATGGTTTCAATCGCTTCGGCATTACTGGGAATTTTGAGTTTTACTTTACCCAAAACACCTCCAAGCAGCAAAGGAGAAAAAGTAACTTTATCTGATATATTAGGACTGGAAGCACTTGCTTTATTAAAAGGAAGAAACTTCCTCATGTTCTTTATCTCTTCTATTCTAATTTGTATTCCGCTGGCGTTTTATTACCAGAATGCAAACCCATTTTTATCGGAAGTAGGTATGGAAGACCCAACGGCCATGATGACCATTGGACAAATTTCAGAAGCACTTTTCCTTCTGTTGCTTCCGTTCTTCTTCAAAAAATTCGGCTTCAAAATGACACTTTTGGCAGGTATGCTGGCGTGGGTGTTACGTTACCTTTTATTCGCCTATGGAAATGCCGGAGAACTGGTTTACATGTTGATCATAGGAATCGCACTCCACGGAATTTGCTACGACTTCTTCTTTGTTTCAGGACAAATCTATACCGATTCTAAAGCAGGACCGAAGATTAAAAGTGCCGCGCAGGGCTTGATTACACTGGCAACCTATGGTGTAGGAATGTTGGTGGGATTCTGGGTTGCCGGACAAATCAGCGATATGTATGTAAATGCCGATGGCGCACATGACTGGGAACAAATTTGGATAGTTCCTGCAGGTTTTGCCTTTGCGGTTATGATCATTTTTTCTATTTTCTTTAAAAATGAGAAGCTTGATAAAAAAGCAATAGACAAGATCTAATCAAATAAAATAAAGCATAATACATGAGTTCAAAAATTAAACTAGGTATTCTGGGTGGCGGTGGAGATTCTTTAATTGGAATCTTACACCGCGTGGCTTCTACAATGTACGATCGCTATGAAGTTGTTGGAGGAGTTTTTAATCCGGAATATGATGAGAGTATAAAATTTGCTGAAGAAATTGGCATTCCCACCAACAGGATCTACAAAGATCTCGATCAACTTATTTCAGAAGAGAACGCCCTCCCGGAAGAAGAGAGAATGCAGGTAATTTCAATTCTTACTCCTAACTTTCTCCATTTTCCAATGGCAAAACAGCTGCTGGAGAATGGTTTTAATGTCATTTGCGAAAAGCCGATGACCACTACCTATGAGGAGGCTAAAATTCTGGAAAAAACACTCGAACAGTCAAAAACCATCTTCGCTGTTACCTACACTTATACAGGTTACCCAATGATTCGGCAGATGAAGGAGATGATCGCTGCAGGAGAAATTGGCAAGGTTCAAAAAGTAGATGTACAATATTATCAGGGATGGATAAATCCTATTATTCACGATTCTGAAAAAAGAGCAAATACCTGGCGACTTGACCCAGAAAAATCTGGAATAAGCTGTTGCGTTGGGGATATTGGAACCCACGCCTATGACATGATCGAATATGTGACGGGACTTGAAGTAAAGGAAATTCTGGCAGACCTAAATTATCTTTACGAAGATAATGTTATGGACATTGACGGCACCGTTTTACTTCGTTTTTCAGAACACGTAAAAGGGGTGTTAAGATCTAGCCAGATCGCTACCGGAGAGGAAAATAATTTTGCTGTAAAGATCTACGGTGAAAAAGCAGGATTAAAATGGGAACAGGAAAATCCTAACTACCTCTACCTCCTGCAGGATGGAGAGCCAATGCGAGTTTTAAAGCCAGGGCATCCCTACAACAGCGCTCTGTCTCTTGACGGCACCAAACTTCCTCCGGGACATCCCGAAGGAATTTTCGATTCCATGGGCAATATTTATAAAGGTGTTGCAAAAGCCATTAATAAAGAAGATTATCATCCTGCTGAGTTTCCGACGATGAGAGACGGAATTCGAGGAATGAACTTTATTGAAAAAGCCGTGGAATCTCATAAAAATGGAAATGTTTGGGTGTCCATCACTGAATAATGTAATGTAACTAACAAAACAAATTTCAATGAAAACTATAAAAGGACCTGCGGTATATTTAGCTCAGTTCATGGACGACAAACCACCGTTCAATTCACTGGACGGGTTATGTAAATGGGCAGCCGATTTAGGTTATAAAGGAATCCAGATCCCAACCTGGGAATCTGCTTTAATTGATCTTAAAAAAGCCGGGGAAAGTAAAACCTACTGCGATGAATTAAAAGGCAAGATCGAATCCTACGGATTAGAAGTTACCGAGCTGTGTACGCATTTACAGGGACAACTTGTAGCCGTACATCCTGCCTATGACATCATGTTCGACAATTTCGCGCCTGATGAATTTAAGAACAATCCTAAGAAAAGAACCGAATGGGCTGTAGAACAGCTAAAAAGTGCGGCCAAAGCCAGCCGGAATTTTGGGTTGGATGTACACGGTACGTTTAGCGGCTCCTTATTATGGCACACGGCCCATCCATGGCCGCAGCGCCCGGAAGGTTTAGTGGAAATGGGCTTTAAAGAACTGGCAGATCGCTGGCTCCCTATTCTGAATGAATTTGACGCCCAGGGAGTAGACGTTTGTTATGAAGTTCATCCGGGAGAAGATTTGCACGACGGTGTCACTTTTGAACGCTTCCTGGAGGCAACCGGAAATCATAAAAGAGTAAATCTACTTTATGATCCAAGCCATTTTGTGCTTCAGCAACTGGATTACATCACCTACATTGATCACTATCACGAGTTCATAAAAATGTTCCACGTCAAAGACGCCGAATTTAACCCTACCGGAAAGAAAGGAACTTTTGGAGGTTATGAAGATTGGATAGACAGGGCTGGGCGTTACAGGCACCCGGGAGACGGGCAGGTAGATTTTAAAACCATCTTTTCGAAACTCACACGTTATGGTTGTGACGTGTGGGCCGTGATGGAATGGGAATGTTGTATAAAATCTCCGGAACAGGGAGCACGCGAAGGCGCAGGTTTTATTCAAAGCCATATCATTGAAGCTACAGAAAAGAAATTTGATGACTTTGCAGGAACCGAAATTGACGAACAAAAACTGAAACGAATATTAGGAACCAACTAAACCACACACCAATGAAAAAAGTAAATGTACTCCTTTTGGCTTTAGCCGTTACTGCTGCCGGATGCCAGGATAACAAGAACCGGAACGAAGAAAGTGAAGTAGTAACAGAGACAGAAACTCAGGAAATGGAAAACTCACAAGACCAGAATGAATGGCAGGTTCTTTTTGATGGAGAAAACCTCGACCATTGGAAAGCCTTCAACAGCGATTCCATTACCCAGTGGCAAATAGAAGATAAAGCCCTTGTTTTTACTCCTTCCCAGGGCGAACGCAATGGTTCAGAAAACATCATTACAAAAAACACCTACACTAATTTCGAACTTTCTCTGGAATGGAAGATTTCAGAAAATGGGAATAGCGGAATCATGTGGGCAGTACAGGAAGGCGAAGAATACAATGAGCCTTACATCACCGGTCCTGAAATCCAGGTTCTGGATAACCAGGGGCATCCAGATGCCAAAAACGGTCCTATTCGCCAGGCAGGAGCTCTTTATGATCTTTCTGAACCTACAGAAGATGTTACAAACCCTGCTGAAGAATGGAATGAAATGACCATCACCATCAATTACGAAGAAAATCGTGGATTGGTGACTTTGAACGGACAGCAAATCAATGAATTTCCTTTAAAGGGAGAAGAATGGGATCAACTTGTTGGAAAGTCCAAGTTTAGTGACTGGGAAGATTTTGGTCAGCACAAAAATGGCCATATTGCTTTACAGGATCACGGAGATAAAGTTTCATACAGGAACATTAAAATTCGGGAACTAGAATAAAAAATGCCCTTTTTGACTAACTTAAAAGCTGCATAAGTATATGCAGCTTTTTTTATTCCGTTTTTGTATTCACTAAATTCAATTAACTTATTTCAGAAAAATAATTGCACATGAATATCTCTAAACATAGGTTTAAGAACAAGGAAGGTGTAGAACTTTCGGCGGTTTTGGAACTACCTTTCAATCAGGAGTCACACAATTTTGTTCTGTTTGCTCATTGCTTCACCTGCAATAAAAATTTTCTTGCAGTAAAAAATATCGCCCGGGCACTTACTGCCAATGGTTTTGGAGTTTTGCGATTTGATTTTACGGGACTGGGAGAAAGCGAAGGGGAATTTGCAGATACCAATTTCTCTGGAAATGTAGATGACCTTCTGGCCGCAGCAGATTTCCTCAAAAAGGAATATAAAGCTCCAAGCCTTTTGGTAGGACATTCCCTGGGTGGTGCAGCGGTTCTTTTTGCAGCACAGCAATCTTCATCGATAAAGGCCGTTGCTACGATTGCAGCGCCATCCTCACCTCAGCATGTAAAACACCTGCTAAAATCAAACCTTGAAGAAATTGAGAAAAACGGCTATTCCAAAGTGAATTTGGGAGGTCGTGATTTTACCATAAAAGCACAATTTCTTCAGGATCTTGACACCAAAAAGCTTAAAGATGTCGTCCGGGAGATGGAAAAATCTATTTTGGTAATGCATTCTCCTCAAGACACAATTGTAGGCATTAAAAATGCCGAAGAAATTTATCTTGCAGCCCGACATCCCAAAAGTTTCATTTCGCTGGACGGGGCAGATCATTTGCTCACCAACAAAAGTGATTCCAAATACGCCGGAGAAGTCATAGCAGCATGGGCTTTACGTTATTTAAATGTTCCGGAGAAAGAAAAATTATCTTCCAAACACCAGGTGATGGCAAACCTGGGGAATGAAGGATTTACTACTCAGATAAAAGCCGGAGATCATTTTTTAACATCAGATGAGCCGGAGAGCATTGGCGGTAGTAATTTTGGCCCAACACCTTATGAATTATTATCTGCCTCCCTGGCGGCATGCACTTCCATGACTATTCAAATGTACGCGCGCAGGAAGAAATGGCCTTTGAAAGATGTAGAGACCCACGTGAACCACGACAAGGAACACGCCGAAGACTGTAATAATTGCGAAAGAAATTCCTCAAAAATTGACATTTTCAAGAGGGAAATAGTACTTGAAGGCGATTTAGATTCCAAACAGCAGGAGAAACTGCTTGAAATTGCGAATAAATGTCCGGTGCATCGCACGTTGCATAATGATATCAAGATCACGACCAGACTTTTAACCTCCTAACTGGTTTATCTTCGTCTTAAATAACATCTAATGCATTTTCTAAAGTGAGAACAGGTTTCAAAATGGATTTAAAAATGACATTTTTGAGAATCTTTTAATCTTTTTCACTTATTAAAAAACTGAATAAACCTCAAACTTTTAATAGATTGTCGGCTATTATATCCCTGTAAATTAGTTAATTACCAACAAACTTCATTCTACCAGTGTTAAGCTCTCCTTAAATAATTTGTCTAACGGGACATTTCTGCATAATTTAGATGCTCAATTAATTAAACCAGATATTATGAAACGTATTAGCTTAGGTCTATTGTTTTCTGCAGCCATCATCTTTACCGGCTGCCGGAATGAAAACCAAACTGCTGAAGATAGAGTAGAAGAGAATGTAGATATGACTCAGGAAAACGAAGAAATGCAAGCCGAGTCAACAGATGGTGAAGAGATTCGGGTGGATATTGAATCTAAAAGTGACAGCAATGTAACCGGAACAGCTGTTTTTATGCAAGAAAATGGGGAAGTTTCCATGACTGTTGAATTAACCGGTCTAACAGAAGGTACTCATGCCATACACCTTCATGAAAAGGCAGATTGTTCTGCTGAAGACGGAAGTTCAGCCGGTGGACACTGGAACCCAACTTTCGAAGACCATGGAGAATGGGGCGACGAGGACGGATACCACAAAGGTGACATTGGAAATTTTGAAGCCGATGCCGACGGAAATGCTACCATTAAATTTTCAACAGACGAATGGTGTATAGGATGTGATGATGATTCCAAAAATATTGTAGGTACCGCAGTTGTGGTTCACGCAGGAGCAGATGATTATGTTTCTCAACCAAGCGGGGACTCCGGAAACAGAATTGCCTGTGGCGAAGTAACGATGGAGTAAAAACTCACTTATTTTTATAAAGTATCAAAAAAGCAGCTTTTAAGCTGCTTTTTTTTATGCCTTTCAATCTGCTCTATTCTAGCCACTCTTTAAAAGCCTTTACTCTTTCCCTGCTCACAATGATTTGCTGCTCTTTAAAATTTCCTAATTTTACTTCAAGTCGCTGATTTGAATAGGTTAGAATATCTAATATATCTTTTATTCTGATAATAAATTTACGATTGACCCTAAAGAAGATATCTGGATCCAGTTCTTCTTCGAGCTTATCCAGACTGCAATCCATAAGATAGCTTCTCCTGGCAGTAGAATGGAGATAAGTACCTTTATTTTCAGAATAAAAACAACAAATATCCTCCACATCAAAGATCCTTAGGTGTTGCCCTACCTGAATGGTAAACCTCTTTTTGTATTCAGAAGAAGAAAGGTTTAAAAGAGATTTCAGGTTTTTTATGTCTAAACTGCTCCTGTCTGAAAATTTTGTGCTGCGGAACTTTTTTAGAGCTGCCTCCAGTTCTTCATCATCTATAGGTTTTAAAAGATAATCCACACTATTCAGCTTAAAAGCTTTCAGTGCGTATTCGTCATAAGCCGTAGTAAAAATAATAGAACTCTTCACTTCCACGTTCTCAAAGATCTCGAATGAAAGTCCGTCGCTCAATTGTATATCTAAAAATATAAGTTCAGGGTGATCATTCTGGAGAAACCATTCGGTAGCTTCATCTACAGCGTGCAAGGTGGTAACCACATTCACATCCAATTTATTTAACATGCGCTGCAGGCGCCGTGCAGAAGGTTTTTCGTCTTCAATTATTAAAGCTTCTATCATAACATTTATAGAAAATTATTCCCAGGTTCTTTTCTTTTCTTTATCCATTAATTCCTTGATCTTACGCTCTTCCCAATCTCTTCCGAATAATTTATTAGGTCCAAATACGGTCACCCAATGAGCAAATAGCCCAATTCCCCAAAAGAAAGCTGTTGAATAGGTCCATATATTGTCTAAACTGTTCCAGTTACCATCTTGATAGGCTGCAACTGCAATGATTGCAGCATTTATGAATAGGTAAACCAGTAGGTGAACGTAAAAACCTTTGATCTCTTTCACCTTCTTTTTTGCAGCCCTGTACTTCAGGTTTTCTTTATAATTCGTTTTCATTATTTCCAGGAATTATTTTGTTGCTGTTCCTTTTCCATGATTTCCTTGATTTTGCGTTCCTCCCAGGCCGCACCGTATCCAAATACCGAAAAACCATGAATTGTTAGACCTAGCCCCCACCCAAACATTGGGAACCAAAACCACTGGAAATCCCAATATGTCCAGTAATTAATAAAGATCAGGAATGGGATCACTACGCAATAGGAAATAAGATTCCCATAAAATTCTTTCATTTCCTTCACTCGCTGTTGAGCTTTGAAATAGGCATCATCTTCTTCTATTCTGTTCGTTTCCATGATTGAAATTTGTTTAGTTAGTATAGGCAGTTTCACTGCAAAAATTTGTTCGTTCTGTTCAATAAATACTTTCCTTTGGGTCACCAGGTTGTAACGGTCTACAATATTCTGAAGCCCTACTCCTTTTCGTTTATGAAGAACTTCTTTTTTCTGAAAATTATTCTCAATAATAAGGTAACCATCAGCTTCATACAGTCTTATTTTTAAAGGCCTGTTTGCACTCACTACATTATGCTTAATCGTATTTTCCAGCAATAGCTGGAGGGATAGAGGCACCACCTTTGCATCTGGCGTGGAAAGTTCCTCTGGCACCTCGTAAAAAATGCTGTTTTCAAAGCGCATTTTTAAGAGTTTCATATAGGTAACGGCGAAAGCCAGTTCTTCTTCCAGGCTCACCAGTTCCTTATCTTTTTGCTCCAGCACATACCTGTATATCTTAGACAATGAGGTAGTAAATTTTTGTGCCTGTTCCGGATTTTCTTCTATTAGCGAGGTAAGCACATTCAGGCTATTAAAAAGAAAATGCGGATCTATCTGATTTTTAAGGCTTTCAAATTTTGCCGAAGCTGTTCCCGCAATGATCTTTTGTTCTGTAACCTTTTTCTCCTGAAGCGCCCTATAAAAATAAACAAGATGAAAAAACAGGGAGACAAGCGCCGTCAACAACAGCGGAAAAAGATAGTAACCCAGTTTTTCATTGTTCAGGAACTCTACGACCGTCCCTCCCTTAAAAATGGTACTATCTACCATTCTGCAGAGAAAATAAGTGATGAGCGTTACTACTATTGACCCAGTAGTAGCAAAGAACACCCTCTTAAGAGAAGCGTTCTCCCAACCTATTTTCCTGGCAAAAAAATCAAAGTACAGCGCATTCACAACTGTGAGTGCAAAAGAATAAAAGAAGAACAAACCCAAATTTGTAGGATCCAACAATTCCTCCATCTCCAAACCCCCAAAAATGAGGTTCAACACTATCACAATGAGACTAATCGATATAGAAATTTTTAATATTTGGGGAAATAATTTCATCTCGTTTTATGTTGATAAAGCTAATTTCTTCTTTTTCATCTTAAAAGAATATTATACTTCAGGTTTTTTTGAAAAATATTAAAAAATGTATTTATTCTTTCTTTTTGTCTCCACAAGTGCGCGCAATCAACATTTCTGCACGGTCTTTTCCCCACGATGGTTCGAATGGTACTGTGGGTTTATCTTCCTCAAACAACCTGAGGCTTCGTTTCAAATCATCGCAATATTTCGCAGGATCTTCTCCAAAAAATTGCGCACTTCCCATGTCCCATTCTGCTTTTGATAATACTACGCGAGGATTATAAGGTGCTTCTTGCAACGCCTGTGTGTAAATATCATTGATCACCGGACTAAGTTTCATTCCATAGAAAGAAGGATCCAGAGTAAGATAAGCAGTGTGCAGCATGGCTTGTAAGATATCAACTTCCACATTTTCTTTACCGGCATATGTCATCGCCTGGTTCAAAAGGTCCTGGGCCCCTTTTAACTGTTGCTCCTTCTTACTTTTATCTGTCATAGAAAAGCTTTCAATAATCTTTATCTGCGCCGCATAATAATAAGGCAGCCACGCTTCTTCCTCTGCATTTGCAATACGTTCAAACAAATTAGCCGCTTCCACTGGTTTCTGCGCTTGCCAAAGCTTAAAAGCCTGTGTCATTCCAGATTCATATTGATCTTGTGCGTGGGTTGTAAATGCGGCCATTAACCCAATTAAACATGTGTATAGAAATTCTTTCATAACTAAAGTTTTAAATAGTTGGTTTTACATCATTATTATTTTCTGAACAGCTTTCTCCCCGTTCTTAAGTTCAAACTTTGCATCCTCCCATTTTGGCGGTCCAAATTTGGCCGGTGCATTGTTGGAAGTGGCATAATCTTCCATGGGATAGAACCCAAGGAACATATCAAGTTTCTGGTCACTGTCTTCATCATGAAATGCTGAAACAGCGTAAGTTCCGTCCGGTACATCTTCAAAAATGACAGTTACCTGTCCATTTTTTATTACAACCGACTTTGATTTCCAGGCGTTCTCTAAGAAACTTTCTTCAGAATTATAAAGTCCCACAAGAGCATTCCCTTTTTCATTCTCAAAATTGGTAATGATCACCTCAACCTGGTTTTGAGCAATTCCACTGCAGACAAAGCCTAAAGCGAACATCGTAGTTAGAATTAAATTTTTCATAATAGCTGGTTTAGAATTAATACTGATTCAAAAATGCCATTTTTGACACCTCTTTGGAATTTTTACTTTCTCAATTGTAGAAAATGAAGGATGAACTGTCATTTCTGAAGATTTACAGGTTGTCCAGTTGATTGCTTTTCTTATCTGCACTTATGGTCCAGAAGAATCCCACGAAAAAGAACCTGTCTGCGGCCTGCGTGATTGCTCTCCTCTCAAAAATGCCACTTGATGAAGGGTTTTCTGCATATTCATATCCAAAAATATTCTTCGCACCGGTAATATTTGAAACAGAAAAGTACAGTATCTTTTGCCGGCTCAGCAAGTAAGCCCAGTTGAAGCTTAAACTATTATAATTGCCGGTTTGCTCGTTCAAAAAGCCTTCAGAATTTGGATTTTCATAAGGTCTTCCCGATGAAAAATTATAAGTGAAACCCACCTGACTTCGCAGCTCATTGATCCAGTATTTAGTAACAAGGCTCGCAGAATGC
The DNA here is from genome assembly GCF_049680855.1 of Salinimicrobium maris. Lineage (NCBI taxonomy): Bacteria > Pseudomonadati > Bacteroidota > Flavobacteriia > Flavobacteriales > Flavobacteriaceae > Salinimicrobium > Salinimicrobium maris. The sequence continues at coordinate 1,044,913 of NZ_JBMPGS010000002.1, forward strand.
GTTGCAATAAAGTTGGGCGTTGCCTGCTTCGGAAAATTCCGGAACTTCCTTTCAGAATCAATAAAGCTGTAAGAAGCCCAGTATTCCAGGTTTTTGAAAGTTTTATTATCCCGGAAGAAAAGATCCAGTCCGCCGGCATAACCCAGGCCTTCATTTTGAAATTCTGAAGCATACAATGCTTCTTCAGAATCAAAGGTCACCAGGTCATCATATTTCTTGTAGAAGGCTTCGGCCCTAAAAGTATAACCGGGTTTCGTCCATTGGTAATTGAGAATGTAATGTGTTGCATTTTCCGACTGCAAAGCAGCATCATACTTCAGGTAATTGATTTGCGGCTGCTGAAAAAATTCACCGTAAGCAAAGGAAACCTGGCCGTGCCTGTTCAATTTGTAAGCAAGGGAAAGCCTGGGAGAAATTTGAAGCTCATTGTTCATTTGCAGGAATGATCCCCTAATCCCGACTTTTGCTGCAAATCGTTTTGTGAACACGAGATCGGCTTCAGTAAAGGCAGCAGAAATAACAGGATTTACCTCAAGATGATAATTCTCTCCTGTGGTTTCCCGGTAGCTTTCAGAAAAATTCTGAACGAGATGTTCGGCTCCAAAATTCAGTTTAAAGCGATTGTCAAACCTCTTTCCTACTTTCAATTTAAAATGAGCTGCATTTTCGGTATTTTCTACTTTATCAAGATTGATTTTCACATCATTGCTACTCCCGGAAAGGCTAAGACCGGGATGAATGCTCCAGCCATTCCCTAAACTCCCCGCATAGCTTAAATTTGAATATAAGTTTCGGTTCTTAAGATTAAACCGAACGGGTTGGTCATTATTTATATCTGGTTGTAGCACTTCAAATTCTGTTTGATCGTACGCTGCATAGGCTTTAAAAAGGCCATTTTGGAACTGCTTTCTAAAGACCGATTCACCGCTAAAGGTTTGAAAAGGTTCAGTGAATTCAGCAGTTTCATTATTGGAAACCAGTTCAAGATAGGGCGCGAGGTTGATATAATTAGCGCTAAAGGAAAGGGATGATTTTTCCCATTTTTGAGTATGTCCCAGCCCCGCACCTACCGTCATAATGGAAACATCGGTTTTGCTTTGGTCGGGTTCATTAATGGTGTTGAGAAGAAGGACGCTGGAAAGGGCCTGTCCATATTCCGCGGAATAACCGCCTGTGGAAAAGGTAATGCCATCAAACAGGAAGGGCGAATATCTTCCCCTGGATGGCAGGTTGTTGGGCGAAGCCGTGTAAGGCTGGAAAACTCTAAGACCGTCAATATAGATCTGGGTTTCTTCGGCAGTTCCACCTCGTACGAACAGCCGGCCGTCCTCCCCTACCGTTTGGGTTCCCGGAAGGGTTTGCAGAGCTGCGATAAAATCTCCGGCCACACCCGCGGTGGTGACCACATCAAGCGGCTTTAAAACAGAAACTTTAGAATTATCTCCAGCAGAAAATGTACCTGCACTCAGCACCACCGCATCGAGCGCCTGCACGTCTTCCCGAAGGCTTATTTCTAGATCCTTCATTTGTGAGATCTCCATTTGCCTGCGGAAAGGAACATAAGAAACATAAGAAATTATCAGCGTTTTTTGCCCTTTTTGAGATGTTTCGAAACTAAAAGTTCCATCGGCTGTGCTGGTAGTTCCTTCGTAAGTGCCTTCAATGTAAATATTGGCACCGGCAATAGGCACATTATGCCTGTCTGTGATTTTTCCGTTGATAATTTGCTGTGCAGAAAGGCTTCCGAAGGCAAAAAGGAAAATGTATAGGAATAACTTCATCTTGATTGGTTTTAAGACAAAGTTGTTACTGAAATGCCTTTTTTGAAACTTTTAACTACTGAAGTGTCAAAATTGAACGATGAACCGCAGTCTATAGATATTCAGGAGAGACTAAAAAATGAAGAAAACTTTTTTATACCTTTTTTTGATCTACTTCAAGATTGCGCTTATTGCTTTTAAAAGGCCTAATGATAAGCCTGGAGGCTTTATCAAAGTTAACATAGTTGTACACCCAGTTAAAGAACGTGACAATCCTGTTCCTAAACCCTACCAAAAAATAAAGGTGGATAAACATCCAGATGAACCAGGCGAAGAATCCGCCAAACTGGAATTTCCCAAGATCCACCACTGCTTTATTCCTTCCAACAGTAGCCATGGTTCCTTTATCATTGTAGGAGAAAGGTGCCAATTCTTCCTTTTTAAGTAAACGCTTTATATTTTTCGCCAGGTGCTTTCCCTGCTGAATTGCCGGCTGGGCAACCATTGGGTGACCTTTGGGATATTTTTCATTCCTCATGAGGGCGATATCTCCAATGGCAAAAATATTCTCGTATCCTTCTACCTGGTTAAAGACATTTACCTCATAACGATCTGCCTTTTCCACAATCGCAGAGGCATTTAAACCTGCCACCGGCGCCCCTGAAACTCCGGCCGCCCAAATAAATGTAGAAGTTTTAAAAGTAAGGCCTTCCTGATTGGTAGTCACCTCTTCACCGTTATACTCATTCACCATTGTATTAAGGTGAATTTTCACCCCAAGCTCTTCCAGAAATTTTCGCGCTGCCTTTGAAGCTTTTTCACTCATAGGGGGCAGCACCCTATTGAGCCCTTCCACAAGGTGTATTTTAATCTCGTTGGGGTCAAGATCTCTGAAATCGCGGGGAACAATATGGTTTCGCACTTCGGCAATAGCACCGCATAATTCTACTCCTGTTGGGCCGGCGCCCGCAATAACAAAATTTAAAAGAGCCTTTCTCTTTTCAGCATCTGGAGTGATCACCGCCTGCTCCAGGTTTTCGAGGATAAGGCTTCTAATGTTCAATGCCTGCGGAATGGTTTTCATCCACATCGCGTTTTCCTCAATACTTTTATTTCCGAAGAAATTTGTTCTGGAACCGGTAGCAATTACCAGATAATCGTACACCAGATCTCCTATGTTGGAATGAAGCGTATTTATTTCAGGAGAAATAGATTCCACTTCGGCAAGTCTGAAGTAACCTTCTTTACTGTGCCTTGTAATCTTTCGAAGAGGATATGCAATAGAATCTGGCTCCAGGCCTGAAGTTGAAACCTGGTACAGCAATGGCTGAAAGGTATGATAGTTATGCCTGTCTAACAATACGACCTGGAGATCTTCCTTTAAAAGATTTTTAGCCAAAGACATGCCGGCAAAACCACCACCTATGATTACTACTCTCGGCTTTTCAGAAATAGGAATATTCATACTAAATAGATAATTTCCCTTAAAGTTATTGTTTCCCTTTGAAACAGCGGCAAGAGATCAAATTTTTAGGCATTTTGTAACATTCGGCCGTGAATGCATACATATATATTGATTAAGTATCATCTGTGGATAAAGAACTTGAACATCGTTTTGTAACCAATCTGGAACAGCACCAGAACATTGTACATAAGATTTGTCGCATTTATACCAATGATCAGGAATCCCACAACGACTTATTTCAGGAAATTACTATACAGCTTTGGAAAGCATATCCCAAATTTAGAGGAGATTCCAAGTTTAGTACCTGGATGTATCGTGTGGCACTAAACACAGCCATAACGCTCTATAGAAAGTCCAAACGAGATATTAAAACGCAGGATATAGATACTGTAAGTTTTAGGATAAAAGCCGACGAGTATGATGACCAGACAGAGCAACAGTTAAAATTAATGTACACCGCAGTAAAACAATTAAATGATATAGATAAAGCATTGGTTTTCCTATACCTGGAAGACCAATCTTACAAGGAAATATCTGATACCCTTGGGATCACCGAGGTAAATGCAAGAGTGAAAATGAACCGAGTGAAAACAAAATTAAAGAGCATTTTAAATCCGTAGAAAATAATGGATGAACTGGATATTTTAAAACAAGACTGGAAAAAGCAGGAAGCAGGACTTCCACGGCTTTCCTTTGATGAAATATATAAAATGCTTTGGAAAAGATCTTCTTCTATTGTGAAATGGATCTTTATCATTAGTATCCTTGAATTGTTCCTGTCTACCTTTCTCAGCATTGTTTTTGCCGATAAGGCTTATTGGGATGAAATGGAACGACTTCACCTGGTTAATTTCACCTATGTCTATTACGTCGTTAGCTACTGCATTACATTTTTCTTTATTTACCGGTTTTACCAGAATTACAGGAAAATTTCAACTACAGATGATGCGGCAACACTCATGAAAAATATTCTCAAGACCCGCAAAACAGTCAAAATTTATATTGGATATGTTCTTGCCTCTACAGCATTTTCTGCAATAGTAATCTCATATTTCACCATAAAAAATCACCGTGCCGCAGAAGCCGTGGAGGAAAGCCAAAAATACAGCTTTGAAACTATGGATTGGATCAAATTTATCCTGATTGGGCTCATTGCGCTGGCAATTTGCCTTGCTATCGTATGGCTTTTTTACCGGTTAATTTATGGAATTTTACTGCGTAAGTTGAAAAGGAATTACAAGGAACTTAGTAAGCTCGAAATGTAGCGTTTTATAGCAATTGCAACATCTTCTATACGATACGATGAAAATAACACTTCCTGAAAATACCATTTTTAAAACCGGTGAGAAACCAGCTGAAGCATATAAAAAGTTACAGAAGCTTATTCATTCTTTAAATGAACGCGCACTTCCGGAAGAGGTAATTGTGGCTATAAATACAGAACTCGAGCAGCTTGAAAAAGCCACAGGAACCAAAAAACAACTGCTCGTTCTCCTTCACAATACGCAACAAAGCATTCTTGAGCTGGTACGGAAAAAAACGGGGCTGGTGCCGGAGAATTATTATACTTATTTATGGCTCCCGGTAGGAATGGCTGCCTTTGGCCTGCCCATAGGCTCTATTATTTCTTCCTTGACAGGAAATACGGTCTTTCTCGCCATAGGTTTACCAATTGGTATGAGCCTGGGCCTTTTGTTAGGAAAACATCTTGATGAAAGGGCAAAGAAGGAAAACAAGGTAATTTAAAAATTCATTCAAAAGTGCCATTTTTGAGGTGCTTTCTTCCTAATATTCCCACTGCCGTTTTTTATTAAGCTCTTCTATGGCCTCCAGTTCTTCCCGCGGAATCACTTTTAAAAAGGAAGAGTGCTGTTCTATAGCGTATTCCAGCTTTTCCACGATCTCCTCTATGCTTTCATTTTCATAATCAAACACGAGCGGTTCCTTGATCTGGAAAGATTGAAGAATTCCCCTTTTTTTGATCCTGATGCCTTTTTTATCAAAAGACCTTCTAAATCCGTCGATTACAATAGGAATAACGATGGGTTTGTGTTGTTTTATGATGTGAGCAGTCCCTTTTCTTATTGGTTTGAAGGGTTTTGTAGTTCCCTGGGGGAAAGTGATCACCCACCCGTCCTTTAAAGCGGTTCCGATATTTTCAGTATCATTCAAATTAACTTCCCGCTGCACTTCTTTTCCTTTTTCCCGCCAGGTGCGCTCCACAGTAATTGCGCCTGCATAAGCCATAATTCTGGTTAAAAGCCCTGCATTCATGGTTTCCTTTGCGGCTACGTAGTAAATATTCAGCTTGGGTTGCCACAAGTAGCCTACGTTCTTTATTGAATCTACCCGCCCGCTAAGACTGGCGTTGAACACATGGAACATCGCGGTTACATCGGCAAAATAGGTTTGGTGATTAGAAACGAACAGCACATTATTACCTGGCAGGTTTTTGATAATTTCAGAGCCTTCTATTTTAAGTTCATTAAAACCTCTATACCGCCGGTGAGACAACACCCCAAAAATGCGGATAAGCCATTTCTTAAGGAATAAAATATGTCCAAAAGGATTCTTTTTTAACAATCCCATACGTTCAATTTCTTTTTTAAAGCGGTACAAAGATACTAATTCACAGGTTACAGCACCTGTCTTAACACCTCCTTCATTTCACTTAACATCATTGCTGTTGCACCCCAAACGATGTGTCCGCTAAGCATAAATGCGGGCACCTCAATGTTTTTTGCATAAGAAGTACTCAACTTTTGACGAGTAAGTGCAGAATCGTTCATAAAATCTTCCAACGCGATTTCCAGCACCGATTCTACTTCAGACTCCTGCGGAATCAACACGGGTGTCTTTTCCATGAGTCCCATGAAGGGCTGCACCCAGAAATTGCTTGGTGGAATATAAATTTTTGTCATTTGCTTTAGAACCTTGATTTCCTTCTGCGGAATCCCAACTTCTTCTTCCGTTTCCCTTAATGCAGTTTGTTCAAGATCTTTGTCTCCCTCTTCCATACGACCGCCGGGAAACCCAACCTGATTTGAATGCACGCCGCGGTAAGTTTTCCGAAGAATGAGTACAAAATGTGTTTTTTCAGACTTATCGGGATAAAAAACAGCCAGCACTCCGGCTTTATTGGCATCCCTGATTTCAATTTCCTTTTGCTCCAACTCCTTCAGTCTTAAAAGTGGTGCCAATTTGTAATGCGCTTCCTCGCCGGGAAGCTTAATTTTTTTTAAATTCGGACTTTTACTTTTAAACTCCTGGAAATCCATGTTTCGACACCTTTCAATGTTATTTTGCTTCGTTCTGGTTTTTGCAAGTTGTGAAGATAACAAAACTTCAAAACAAACTGCAGGTTCTACTTCGGAGGAAATACAAACGTCTTCAGAAAATTCTCTAGAGGAAGAACCCGAAGCGGAAGAAAATCCTGAAGAAGAACAGGAAAAGCCGCAAGGCCCATTGATCGTACAGGAGGAGTTTATACCTTTTATGACAGAATATGGAAAAGAAAATCCTGAGGACGAAATAAGGATCAAAACCAGGTTTGGGAACATTGATGTAGAGCTTTTTCATGACACTCCGCTGCACAGGGCAAACTTTATCTTCCTTGTCAAAAATGACTATTTTGAAGATACTTATTTTCACCGCGTGGCTGAAGGTTTTGTGATACAGGGTGGAAATTCAGACAATGCTTCGACTAATAAAAAGAGACATTACATTGGAGATTATCTCATCCCCAGTGAATTTGAAGCCGGGCACCCGCACAGTAGAGGTGCATTTTCGGCAGCAAAATACAGCGAACAGAATGTAGCCAAAGCTTCTTCCCCATTCGAATTTTTTATTGTTCAAAGTGAAGGTGGTGCGCATCACCTGGACAATGATCACACCGTGTTTGGAAGAGTGACCGACGGCATGAAGGTAGTTGACACTATCAACAAAGTGAAAGTTGATAGCGGTGAATGGCCGCTAAACAACATTTATATGGATATTGAGATTCTTGACTAACTACTGCTGCGTAAAGTAATTGTAATCTTTAATAACTGTTTTGAGGAAGTCTGTCGGTTTTTCTTCAGGATCGACTTCTAAAATTTCAGAAACTTTGGCAGAAAGCGAACGAATGACATTATAATTACCGTTCCTGATAGAATCCTGGTAAAGATTCTTAATATTTTGAACATCGACATCGCTTAAAACGGTCACCTGCGGATATTTTGGTGTATAAGATTCGGGAATGTCCACCTGCAGGGTTTGCTGGAAATTTGTCTGCGGTTTTTCAGAAATTACCGTTGTTCCTGCGGCAAGATCTCCCAGACGTTGCCCTTTTCCATTGAATAGTATCGTTACCACTGCTACACTTCCACTGGTTAAGGTGATATCAATTACCCTTAAAAGCCATCTCACCAGAAAATTTGAAAAAGCAGGTTTTGCACCGTCTAACTTTACGACTCTCAATTTTAGAACAGCTTTCCCTGGAGTTTGCCCATTCCACAATGTTTCCCAAACCAAAAAGTACAGAAAGATTGGCAAACCTACGGCGAGTATAAAAACCCATTCCCCCCCTGCAGAAAGTTCTAGACTGCCCAGAAAAAACGCAAGAATAATAGCATACGCCAGCATAATAAGGCCATCTATGAGAAAGGCCAAAATGCGCTCACCAATGCCCGCAACATTTTGAGTAATAGTGATATTTTGCGCAGTTTCAATTTGAAAATTATCCATTTAATACGTTTCTTTGAGACAAATAAAAAAAGTACATGCGCGAGGCTGCTTTTGTGAAGCAAAATAAGGATAAATGGTTAAGATTTGAAAATGCCCTTCAAAATAACACGTTTATTTCTCCCGATGAACTTTCTGCATTATATCTGGAAGTCACAGATCATTTGAGCTATGCCCAGACTTTTTATCCTCGCAGCAATACCTTACAGTACCTCAACACACTGGCCTCAAGGGCTCACCAAAAAATTTACAAAACCAAGAGAGAGTCCCGAAGCCGCTTTTTAAGCTTTTTCCTGGAGGAATTTCCAAGGGAATTTTATTTCTATCAGAAACAACTTCTTTTAGCATTTCTAATATTCGTCCTGTTTACCGCGGTAGGAGCATTTTCAGCAGCGAGTGACGGAGCTTTTGTAAGATCCATCTTAGGAGATGCTTATGTAAACATGACGCTGGAAAATATTGCCAACGAAGATCCTATGGCTGTTTATAAAAAAATGGAGGAGGTAGACATGTTCCTGGGAATCACCATTAATAACATTAGAGTGGCTTTGTATGCCTTTGTCTTCGGAATTTTTCTGGGGCTGGGAACCGTCTTTCTTGTAATGCAGAATGCAGTAATGCTGGGCTCTTTTCAATATTTCTTCTATGAGCAGGGACTTTTATGGGAATCGGTCCGAACGATCTGGATCCATGGCGCAATTGAAATTTCTGTTATTATTGTGGCTGCCTGCGCCGGGCTTGTAGTAGGAAAAGGTATACTTTTTCCAGGTACTTATACCCGGTTAACATCTTTTGTAAGAAGTGTAAAGGCCGGTTTAAAGATAGTGGTTAGTACCATTCCATTCTTTATTATTGCAGGATTCCTGGAAGGATTTGTGACGCGACATACGGAAATGCCCGACTGGCTGGCCATTTTGGTCATTGCCACTTCATTTATTCTTATCCTATTTTATTACGTATTTTATCCAATTCTACTCAACAAACAACCTCAACATGACAGAAAATTACATTCGGTTTAAAAAGCAAAGAGATCTTGGAGATATCATTACCGATACCTTCAAATTCCTTCGAGAAAATTTTAAGCCCCTCTTTAAACTGATCTTCCAAATTGCAGGTCCGGCATTTTTGGTGCTTTTGGTGGCTTTGTCATACAGTTCTTATCTTAGCATGGACACTTTTGGGAATTCCATTTTTGACTTGGCCGATGGCCTGGATGTAGGAACATTTATCATATCTGGAGTGGTAATGGCTTTATCCTTAATGGCCTTTTATGTCTTGCTGTATGGAACGGTTTTACATTATATTTATTCTTACATAAGACATGATGGAGCCGTAGTAGAAGAAGAGGTAAAAGCCGGAGCAAAAAGTGATTTTGGTGGGCTGCTAGGACTTATCTTACTTACCGGGATAATGATGATCTTTGGTATTGCCTTGTGTGTATTACCAGGTATTTACCTTTGGGTACCACTTTCAGTGGCACCGGCGATTTTAATTTTTGGAAGAACCTCAGTTTCAGATGCTATTTCTGAATCTTTCAATCTTATAAAAGATAACTGGTGGATGACATTTTTCACCCTCCTGGTGATGACCATTCTAATGTACATCATCAGTTTAATTTTCCAGATCCCAATGTTCCTTTATTACTTCGTTAAAACCTTTACCATGGTTCAGGAAGGTTCCGCAGCAGATCCTTCCTCGCTCTTTGACTGGGTTTATGTGGTAGTAAATGTCATTTCTTCCCTGTTTCAATACTTGCTTACGGTAATAATGATCGTCACAGCGGCTTTCATATACTACGATCTTAATGAGAAGAAGAATTTCACCGGTACTTATGAAACGATTTCACAACTAGGTACTTCAGAAAACCAATAAATGCGAATCCTGTTCATTCTTCTGTGTTTAAGTATTACCTGCTATGGTTATAGCGGTAATATGCTCCAAACTTCGGAAAATGGGCAACAGGAAATCATTTCTGAAACAGAGGCAGCACCTGCTCCGCTGGAATTTGATCGTGAAGAGATCAACGCCCTGAAGCAAGACCCAGAGTTCGACTATACCGATGAAAAAGTACAGGAAAACTGGTGGACGAGATTTAAACGTTATTTGCGTTTACAATGGCAAAAGTTTTTAAACTGGCTGAGCGGAGATCATAACATCAATGAATTTGTGTTGTTCCTGTTCGAGTCACTTCCTTACCTGCTCATAGCGGCAATCCTGCTTTTTGCAGTCTGGCTTTTCACTAAATTAAATCCGGCGGGTTCTTACCTTAAAGATCCAAAAGCGGCAAGTGTATTTATTAATGAAGAGGAAGAGATCGTGCAATCCAGGAATATCCAAAAGTTAATAGAAGAAGCCGTGGCCGCGGGTAATTACCGGCTGGCAGTAAGGTTTCATTATCTTCTGGTCCTTCAGAAACTTAGCGAAAAAGGATTCATTGATTACCAATATTCCAAGACTGATGAGGATTATTTAATAGAAATACAAAAAGAAGAACTCGGCCGGCAATTTTCACAAATAACCAGGATCTACGATTTTATCTGGTATGGAAATTTTACGGTAAGTGCCGGGAATTATCCCCGGGCAAAGAAGGAATTTGAAATAATGCAGGAACAAATAAATAAAGGAAATGAGCAAAACCTATAAAATAGCTTTAGCACTTTTCCTGCTGCTTGTGTTGCTCCTCACCTACTTAGAAGTCAGTGAGCCACAGCCGGTAAACTGGAACGAGAGCTTTTCGGGAGCTGATAAAATTCCCCTTGGCTCATATGTCCTTTATGAAAATCTACAGGATTCATTTGTAGACTTTGAAAACATCAGCATTCCTCCATATGAATTCCTAAACAGCAACTCGCCCACTGGCACCTATTTCTTCCTGAACGATGGACTCTATTTCGATGATGACGAACTTGATAACCTCTTAGAATGGGTTTCTAAGGGAAACACACTTTTTCTCTCTGCTGAGAATTTTAGTTCCAATATTCTGGACACACTTAAAGTTTCGACCGAGGCAGTCATCCCGGAAGACGATCTTTCTTTTAAACCTTTAGTTGAACTAGCTCATCCAAAATTTATAGAGAAAGAAGCTTATCTTTTTGATCATGAATCTTACCTGCCCATCTTCAAAATCTCTGATTCAGCCACGTATAAAATTCTCGGAAATGCCAATTTTTACCAGAATTCTCTAAAGATAAAAGCTCCAAAACCAAATTACCTTCATTTCAACTTCGGAAAAGGAAAAATCCTTCTGCATTCCACACCCAAAGCTTTTAGTAATTTTTTCCTGCTGACCAAAGATAATGTGGAATATGCTGAAAAGGCCCTGGCTTACCTTCCGGAAGGGAAAAAGATTTACTGGGACCAATATTATAAAACAGGAAAGTCATTTCATACTTCTCCGCTTTACATTCTTCTGAATAACAAACCGCTCAAATGGGCCTACTATTTTGCCCTTTTTGGATGTTTGTTATTTATACTGTTTGAAGGAAAACGAAAACAACGCAGCATCCCGGTTGTAAAACCACTGGAGAACCAGACGGTGCATTTTACCCGTACCATTTCCGGACTTTACCTGGATAGAAAAGATTATAAAAAGATCGCTTCCAAAAAGATTACATTATTTTTGGAATTTGTGCGTACCACCTTAAGAATATCCACAAGTGAAATCAATGCAGAATTCTATCAGAAAGTAGCCTCGCGCAGCGGAAATTCAGAAGAAGAAGTGAAAAAGCTTTTTGCTCAAATACGGGAAACCGAAGGCAAAAATACCATTGACAAAAATGAACTGCTTAAGCTCAATTCGGCGATAGAAGACTTTAAAAACAACAAATAATGGAAAACGAAGAAATAAGAGAAGAAGAACTGCAATTTGACAACAGGATTCCTCTGGAAGATCTAAAACAATCTGTAGAAAACTTAAAATCTCAGCTTTCCGGCCTCATCATCGGGCAGCAGGAATTTATAGAACTTTTAATCGTAAGCTTAATGGCCAATGGCCATGTTCTTATTGAAGGTGTCCCCGGAGTCGCGAAGACCATTACAGCAAAACTTTTCGCTCGTACTTTAGAAACAGATTTCAGCAGGGTACAGTTTACTCCAGATCTTATGCCGAGTGACGTGCTGGGTACCTCTGTATTCAATGCCAAAAATTCCACTTTTGAGTTTAAAAAAGGCCCCATTTTTTCCAATATTGTTTTAATTGATGAGATTAATCGAGCCCCGGCAAAAACCCAGGCTGCACTCTTTGAAGTAATGGAAGAACGCCAGATCACCATTGACGGACACGAATATAAAATGCCGCCGCCGTTCATGGTTGTTGCCACTCAAAATCCCGTGGAACAGGAAGGAACCTATGCCCTTCCCGAGGCGCAATTAGATCGTTTCCTATTCAAAATATCTGTAAAATATCCATCTCTTGAAGATGAGGTGAAAATATTACAAACGCATCATGACAGAAAGGGAATTGCACCACAAACCCAGATAAAAGCAGTGCTGACTCCGGAAAAACTTGAAAAGCTACGCGAGCAAATACAGGAGATAAGAGTGGAAGAAAAATTATTGCAGTACATCGCTGAAATCGTCACAAAAACCAGAAATCATCCTCACTTGTTCCTGGGAGGATCGCCCCGAGCTTCTTTGGCCATCATGAACTCCTCTAAAGCCTATGCCGCAATAAAAGGACGGGATTTTGTCATTCCTGAAGATATTAAAATGGTGTTGGTTCCCGTGTTGGGGCACCGTATCATTCTTTCTCCTGAAAGAGAAATGGAAGGCATGAGCCCGGCGAATGTCATAGAAATGATCGCACAATCCATAGAAATTCCGCGTTAAGGTGATCAAATTCATAAAATCGCTCTACCTGCACAAAAGGTTCTTTGTGGCCATTTTTGCTTTGGCCGTAGGATTTCTTATTTCTTACTGGTTCCCGCCATTGTACCCGGTTTTATGGATGATCTCCGTGCTTTTCCTACTGTTGTTTTTATTTGACTGCATTGCGCTCTTTAAAACACAAGCGGTTACTGCCGAAAGGATACTTCCGGAAAAATTTAGTAACAGTGATGAAAACCTGGTTTTGGTAAAGCTCAGAAATAAATTGGCTTTTAATATTTATGCCGAAGTCATAGATGAAATTCCTGTACAGTTCCAAAAAAGGGATTTTTTAAGACACATTAAAATTCCTGCAAAAAAGGACATTTCCTTTAAATATTTTTTACGTCCTGTAGAGCGCGGAGAATATATCTTCGGAAAACTGAACGTTTACAGCAGCACAATAATTAAGCTGGCGAAAAAACGAGAATCTTTCCAGCAGGAGCAAATGGTGAAGGTTTATCCTTCTTTTATCCAAATGAAAAAATATGATTTTCTCTCCATAGACAATCGTGTTTCGCTCTTCGGAATGAAAAAGATCAGGAAGATTGGTCACACCATGGAGTTTGAGCAAATTAAAGATTATGTGTTGGGAGATGACGTGCGCAGTATCAACTGGAAAGCTACTGCAAAAAGGGGGGATTTGATGGTGAACCAGTTTCAGGATGAAAAATCGCAACCGGTTTATTCAGTTATTGACAGCAGCCGAGCAATGAAAATGCCTTTTGAGGGTCTGAAACTACTCGATTACGCCATAAATAGCACACTGGCATTTTCCAACATCGCACTTAAGAAAAAAGACAAAGTGGGCATGCTCTCGTTTTCCAATAAAATTGGGAATCTTCTCCCCGCCACCTCGAAGAACTCACAGCTCAACAGCATTCAGGAGAGTTTATACAATATCAACACCGAGTTTCGTGATGCCGATTTTGGTCTGCTATACGCTCATGCAAGAAGAAAGATAACGCATCGCAGCCTTTTGATGCTTTATACCAATTTTGAACATATTAGCAGCCTGCAACGTCAAATACCCTATTTATTGGCTTTAAATCGCAATCACCTGCTCGTAGTGATATTTTTCGAGAATTCTGAGCTGGAGACGATAATAAATTCAGAAGCTACAACTATTCCCGGAGTTTTTGACAAAACTATTGCTGAACAATTCGCTTATGATAAACGGCTTATGACTCGTGAGCTTCATAAATATGGAATACAAACCGTGCTTACAAAGCCAGAAGATCTTACCGTGAACACCATCAATAAATATCTTGAAATTAAAAAACGCGGCCTTCTATAGCTCCTGAAGTGCAGTTTTGTACGTCTCCAGGGCTCGTTGGCGTGCGAATTTATGCTCCACGACCGGCAGAAGATAATCGGCGGTAAAATTGGGGATCCATTTTTTTACATATTTAAGCTCTGGATCAAACTTTTTAAGTTGTTCTGAAGGGTTAAAAATGCGAAAATAAGGCGCAGCGTCACAACCTGTACCCGCCGCCCACTGCCAGTTCCCGTTATTGCTGGCCAATTCATAATCGAGCAGTTTTTGAGCGAAATATGCTTCTCCCCATCGCCAGTCAATAAGCAAATGTTTTGTAAGAAATCCAGCCACCACCATGCGCACCCGGTTGTGCATCCATCCCGTTTTAATAAGCTGCCTCATACCGGCATCTACCATAGGGTAACCGGTTTCTCCTTTGCACCACAATTCAAATTCCTGCTCATTATTCCGCCACTGGATCTTGTCATACTTCTTTTTGAAATTGCTGTGTTCCACTTCAGGAAAATGATACAGGATCATCATAAAAAATTCTCGCCAAATCAACTCATTGAGCCAGGTTTCACTTACTTCTGAAGCCATTTTTACCAGTTGACGCACACTTACAGTTCCAAATCTCAGATAAATTCCGGCGTAAGAAGTCCCTTGAATCGCCGGCAGATTACGGGTTTCGGCATATTTGGAAATAATTCCTTCAGAAGTATTTAATGCGGGTACTTCCAAATTCACCTCCTGAAACCCCATTTTTGAAAGTTCAGTAAATGGAAAGTCTGCCTCATACATTGATGCGAGGTGATCTTCACTGGGAAAATGCTGTGCTTCTGCCTTTTTGTAATTGTATTTCCATTGCTTTGAATAAGGTGTAAAAATCTTGTAGGGAGTACCGTCAGGTTTTGTGACTTCCTCTTTCTCCCAAATCACCTGGTCTTTAAAACTACGGAAGTTTATGCCCTTTTTGGATAGGTAATCTTTTACAGTTGTATCACGTTTTATGGCATAAGGCTCGTAATCATGATTTGTAAAGACTTCGGAAATATTAAATTTTTCAGACAGCTCTTGAAAAGCAGCTAAAGGCGTATCATATAATATTACCATTGTAGAATGCTGCTTTTTCAACTCCTCATTCAGCTCTTTCAGGGTATTGTATATAAAATTCACTCTTTTATCGGCAGGGTCCTCCAGTGTCTTCAGAATCTCTTTATCAAACACGAAAACAGGTAAAACCGGTTTACCGCTTTGAAGCGCCTTGAAAAGCCCATGATTATCAAACAACCGAAGATCTCTCCTAAACCAGAATATATTTATTTCGTCTTTCTTACTTTCTTTTCCTGAAAGGTGCATACTCTCTGTTTTTATACCCGTGATAACTGCTGCTGATAAATAAAATAGAGGCGACGATCACAGCCCACCATTGCACTACAGGAGCTTCATTCCAATTCGCAACCGCTATGCCCACAAGTCCCCAAACACCAACCAGTGCAAATTCCCGCATATTTCTCGTCCAGGTAATCATGAGATTTAAGATTCCCGCAATTCCTATCATAATGATCGTCCAGGTTACAGATGAGATCCCAAAGCCATCCCAATCGATTTTAGTGAGAAATGCAGCCACGTTGGCAATGAGCGCCAGCGTGATCCACCCGGAATACAGCGAAAAAGGCCACCACAGGAAAGCAATGCTGGGTAGCGGAAGGTCATCGAGTTCCATTCTTGTATTCAGAATAATTTTTATGAGGGAAAATAAAAGAACGATCATAATCACAACCGAAATTCCGGTGTAATTATACAACCAGGTGACAATCCAGGCGCAATTTGCAATGCAGGAAATAACAAACCACCACCCTATTTGATCTACAACTTCATCTGATTCTTTAGCTCCAGAAAACAGGCTTCTTCCCTGGTAAACGATAAAACCCGCTAGGCCAATGTAGATCAATCCCCAAATGGAAAAAGCATAGCCGGCCGGCGTAAAAAGATTCTCATACTGCGCCGATACGCTCCCCATGGTATCGCCGTTAAAAATTCCTGTGTTGGCGAGATAATTCATTACCACGACCACAAGAAAAGCAATTGCGTTTGAAACCTGAAGTAACTTTTTCATGATCTTTCTTTCTTTATTTACAGAAAATTCCCTGTTTAAATGTCAAGCTATGCAAAAATTTTTCTTTTACTTAAGATGTACTTGTAAATCAATAGGTTGAGCAGGATAAGTTCCATTCCGTAGAAAGTGTCTTCAACAGGAATTGTCCCAATCCTGAAGTTCATAAATTCGTTGCTATTGTACCATACCACTTCTTCCTCAATCCCCGTTCCCGTAAGCACCCCATTTACCAGGAAAAACGGAATAAGCAAAACAGCATAAATCACATAGAATTTCCCCAACCATTTCACCCGAAGAACCCATTTTGCAACAGCAAGCAGCGCCGCAAAGCTCAAAAATGTGGTTACAGTATATAATTTATTAAAGTACAGCATTCCGAAGCCCAAAAGGAGAATGATCAAAGTAAGCGTGACAAATTTTTCTGTTTTTCCCCACAGCATGTCTCCCATAAAGATGTCAAGGCAATGATATGTAAAAACGCAGGCGTAAGGAATGCAGAAGAAAAAAAGAATTTCCTCAATGGGAAGGTTAAAAATTTCCACTCCAACCAGGTACCGCGGATTAAATCCCCAAATACCCAGATGGGTAAAATAAATATCCCAGGCTATGAAAATAATTCCTGAAATAAATACAGCCGGGAAAAAAGCACCCCAGGTTTTATGGAAATTAAGCTTGGGGTGAAATGAGAAAAGAAAGGGAATAATAATAGTCAGGAAATTGACCAGCAGATAGGTGAAATTCATTTTCCTGTTTTTTGTCCCTGAAAATATTTCACCGGTACCCAAAGCATTCCAAAACACTCTCCGTCTTCCTTACCAATATGCTTATGGTGCATTTTATGGGCTCTTCTTATCCCTTTGAAATACGGGTTATCTGCTTTGCGAAGTAATTTGAATCTTTGATGAATAAAAATGTCGTGAACTACAAAATAAGCTATTCCATATAGCGTAATTCCCAGCCCAATCCAGAACAGGTAATTATACCCATTTTCCATTCCGAAATAAAGACATAGAATTCCCGGAATTGCAAAAATTAAAAAAAAGAAGTCGTTGTGTTCAAAAAAACCTGAAGATTCTTTTTTGTGATGATCTTTATGCAGAGTCCAAAGCAGGCCATGCATAATATACTTATGTGTAAACCAGGCAATACCTTCCATTGCCAGAAAAGCTGCCAGAACTATGAGTATATCAAAAAAAACTGCCATAAGTTTAATTTACTAAAATCTGATTTATTTCTCAATTTTTTATCATTTCTTTCTCTCTGGTTGAGAGAGCGTCATTCTCCATAAGAAAGTCAAGAACAGCATTTTTTAGGCTAAGATCCTCCATATTAGAAAGCCTATTGATCAAGAACTGTTGATCTTCTTCCACATCGTCTTTATAACTTAAAAATGAAGGTGCCTGGGTTTGGGCCGAATATCTCAAAAACCTCAATTCCACATTATCCCGGTCCATTTCAATTGCATCATTCAATATTCCTTTTCCTTCTTTAAAAAGTGACATTTTCTTAAACGGACTAAAAACATGCTTTGCCATGATCATAGTTGCCACTCCTTTGTACCCCAGCCAAAGAGGCTCTTTTTCAAAAGGTTCTAAAATGCTGATCATTTTCTCACAAGCTTGCTCATTTCCAGGTGCCTGCTTATACAGAGCTCTTATCTCATCAAGATCTGGATCTGCCGAACCTGAATGAAGACTAAATAAGAAGATTAACATCAAAAACTTCATACGATTCTCATCTTACATTCTACCAGGCTGTTTAGCATTAGCTGCATTTTTTTCCCATTATTAATACGTATCCTTTCCTGCATGATGCGTTGTGCAGGTAATTTTTTGATCTTATTAAATAATGCGCGATAGTAAACATAGGCCAGGTAAACTCCCCCTTTAGAAGAAGCCGGCAACTTTCTTATTCCACAGAGTGCAATGACGAAATCTTCTTCAATCTCCTCCTCTATTTTTTGTTTTTCCACTTTCGAAAAATTGGAAAGGTCAACATCGGGAAAATAGCTTCTTCCAAGGGATTGATAATCTTCTTTTAAATCCCTTAGAAAGTTCACTTTTTGAAAAGCAGCACCAAGTTTCATGGCATAATCCTCCAGCTCATGGTACTGCTTCATATTTCCTTCGGTAAAGACATGAAGACACATAAGCCCCACCACTTCTGCAGAACCAAGAATGTATTCCTTGTACTTCTCCGGCGTATAATCAACCTTTTTCAGGTCCATTTCCATGCTATTCAAAAATTTTTCGATGAGCTCCACATTAATATTATAGTCATGTACCGCCTGCTGAAAAGAATTCAGAATTGGATTTACAGAAATTTTATGCTCTAAAGCCTCATAAGTATCTATTTTTAACTGGGACAGCATATACTCCTGGTCATATCCCTCAAAGCTATCTACGATTTCATCAGCTAGGCGCACAAAACCATAAATGGCATAAATAGCACCTCTTAACCGGCTGTGCAAAAAGTAGATGCCGAGTGAAAAACTGGTGCTATAGGTTTGGGTAGTACATTTGCTGACCTGCGCCGACAAATTATCATACAGTGACTTCATTCTTCTGATTTTTGAGGTATTTCATTAATTGTTCTGCGGCTATTTTACCGGAAATAAGGGATGGCGGTACGCCTGGTCCTGGCACTGTTAACTGCCCCGCATAAAATAAGTTCCTGACCTTCTTATTTCTGATCTTTGGCTTGAGTACAGCTGTTTGGCGTAGGGTATTTGCCAGTCCGTAGGCGTTTCCTTTGTACGAATGATAATCTGCAATAAAATCACTCACACAATAACTTCTCTTGTAATCTACAAATTGTTCAATTTCTTCCCCCACCTGATCTTCCAGGCGCTGCATCATGATCTTATAATATTTCTCCCGCAACTCTTCACCATCTTCCAGCCCCGGTGCAAGGGGCATAAGTAAAAATAGGTTTTCGTGGCCTTCGGGCGCAACGCTGTTATCGTTTTGAGAAGGACAACAGACATAAAATAAAGGCTTCTCAGGCCATTTTGGATGCTTGTAAATTTCTTCTGAATGCTGAAAAAGTTCCTCTTCAAAAAAGAGGGTGTGATGCCTGATATTTTTCAGCTTTTTGGAAAGACCTAAATAATAAATCAGGCACGAGGGAGCCAACGTCCTGGAATCCCAGTAAGATTCACTGTAATTCCGGAGAGAAGCCGGTAATAACTCCTTTTCCACGTGATGATAATCTGCAGCAGCGACCACAGCATCAAATTTTAATTCAGTGCCATTCACTTTAATTCCGCTTGCTTTTCTGTTCTGAACAAGAATCTCTTCAACGGCAGCGTTAAAGTGGAATTGCACACCTTTCTCTTTTCCCACCTTCATCATTGCTTCTATAACTTTACCAAAGCCACCCATGGGGTACCAGGTTCCAAGGGTCAATCCTGCATAATTCATGAGGCTGTAAAGCGCCGGAGTGTCTTGTGGCATCGCCCCCAGAAACAACACCGGAAATTCCATTAATGCAATCAACTTCGGGTTTGAAAAGTATTTTCGAATATGTTTACTAAAGGAAGAAAAAACCTGAAGCCTAAAAGCACCTTTTATGAAATCTACATCGGCAAATTCGGTTAAAGAAAGCCCCGGCATATAAACCAGGTCTTTCATGCCTTTGTCATACTTGAATTTTGCTTCTTTCATAAAGGCCATCAATTTCTTTGAGCTGCCTTCTTCTATAGAGTCAAAAAGTTCACAGAGTTTAGAAAAGTCGTCTGGTACCGGAAGCGTTTCTTTCTTATCAAAAATGATTTCAAACGCAGGATCCAGCAACTTTAGATCATATAGATCCTTTACAGAATACCCGAAATCTCCAAAGAACTTTTCAAATACATCGGGCATCCAATACCAGCTGGGGCCCATATCAAAAGTATAACCATTTGAAGTTTCAAACTGCCGGGCACGGCCGCCACCACTGGAATTTTTCTCATAGATATGTACCTCATGACCTTCAGAAGAAAGATATGCCGCCGCACTTAATCCTGAAAAACCCGAACCAATTACTGCTATTTTAGCCATTTTTTAATCTTTTTTAGCTTTGACCGGCTTGTTTAATTCCTTTTCAAGGCTGGCTACAGAATTTAAAAATTTTGTTTGAGATCTGGTTTTAAGTTGACCTAAAAGCTTCTTGTTACCCGATAGATATATCTCCTGCCCGGGTAATTTATTTTCCATGGAGGAAATATATTCCTGTGCGTCTTCCGGCAAATCAAAATGAACAAGGAAAAACAGAATTTTATCAGGTAAAGTATCCTGTGCTGCTTCTATCATAGAATCAAATGGAAGATTAGCTCCCAGGTAATTTACTTTTTTTCCTGCAGATTTTATAAGATAACTGGCAAGTAACAATCCTATTTCATGAAATTCGTTTTCCGGAAGGAATAACAACCAGGATTCACTTGCAGGTTCTGCAGGTGGTAACGCATCAATTGCGGTGAACATTTTTTGCCGAAGTAAATTACTAATAAAATGTTCACGTGCTGGCGGCACCGTATTCCCCGCCCACATGAGCCCAAGGCGATTTAGCATAGGATAAATTACCTCAAGATAGGCATCTCTAACTCCATACCTCAAAAGGCAATGGGAAAACATCTTTTCGAAGTGAGGCTCATCAAAATCCATCCCGGCAGCTATAAGCTGGGAAATAAAAAATTCATTGATTTCATTGCCCCGATGTTTTTCTTCATATTCACGAATAAGAGAGAAAATCTTTTCATCGGGCATAGAGCCAATCTGTGATATTTTATATCCAGATTGCGTAAGAGTTACGATGTTAAGCAACCTTCGCAACTGTGAATTATCATAATACCTTGTATTTCCGGTAGAGCGATTTGGCTCCAGTGCCTTGTACCGCTGCTCCCATACTCTTATGGTATGTGCTTTAATGCCTGAAAATTTCGAAAGCTGCGAAATTGAAAATTGATCCATTTGTTTAGCTTGTTACAAACAAATTTAAACAAGAAAACGGGATCATAACCTCAATTAAGATAAAATTAGCAGATGATTCTATTGAAAATCATACACTAACTTAGCAAAATTTCTTTTACATCCTATTACAACTAAAAAAAGTGTTTAAAATAAAGCGCTTTTTGCTGCTCCTGAAATGTGATCTTAATAACTCTTCAAAAATGTGCTTTTCAGGGATAATTCTTAAATTTGCCTTTTCTTATGGAAGATAGAAAACATACAAATAAAGAGGTATTAAGCAAAGGCATTAAGTTGATGGCAGCCTCCTTACCTCTTGCATTCATTGGTCCTGTAGTACTTTTTAGCAGTTTTAAGAATCAGGATCATCCTTATTTTATTCCTGTACTCATTCTTGCACTACTGGCAATGAGCGGGGCCATCCTATTGATGTTCCTGGGGATAAAAAAGATCATGAAATCACTTTTTGACTAATTTTTTGAAGTTTTTTGGCTTTACGAAGCGAAAATGGAGAAATGAAGAGCAAATTTTCTAATACCATTGTTTAATCACAGCACATCTTGGAAAATGCTATCTTTGACAAAAAATTTCACTTGAAAACCACATTTTTAGCTCTCTTTCTGGTTCTTACTTCTTTCCTAAATGCACAGGAGAATTATAATATTAAAGGCGTTGTAAAAGATGCTGCTAATAACGAAAAGCTTTCGGGCGTTAATATTCTTTTTCCCGATCTAGGCACAGGAACCACCACAAATGATTATGGATTTTACTCTATAAAAGTTCCGGAAGGAACCCACACTGTTACTGTGACTTACTTAGGTTATACCTCAATTTCGCGGGAAATTTTAGTTTCAGAAAACACGACATTCGATTTTGATCTTGAGGAAACTTCCGAAAACCTGGAAGAAGTGATCATCACCGAAAATGTAGAGCGGCTTAACATTAAGAGCCCCGAAATGAGTGTCAATAAACTGGAAATTAGCACCATACAGAAGTTACCGGTAGTCTTTGGGGAAGTGGACATCGTAAAATCCTTGTTGCTGTTACCCGGCGTTTCCAATGCCGGTGAAGGTTCTTCGGGCTTCAACGTGCGTGGCGGTGCGGCAGATCAAAACCTGATACTGCTGGACGAAGCGACAATTTATAATGCTTCACACCTGTTCGGACTTTTTTCTGTCTTTAATCCCGATGCAATTAAAAATCTGAAGCTCTATAAAGGGGGAATTCCGGCAGAATTTGGTGGAAGAGTTTCTTCAGTGCTTGACATTTATCAAAAAGACGGGAACAGCAAAAAGTTTGAAGCAAGAGGGGGAATTGGCCTTATTTCGAGTCGGCTGTTGGCTGAAGGTCCGCTGGTAAAAGACAAAGGTTCTTTTCTTATTGGGGGCCGAAGTTCTTATGCTCATTTATTTCTGAAACTTACAGATAACGACAACTCAGCTTATTTCTACGATCTGAATACGAAACTGAGCTACCGTCTTGATGATGAAAACACCTTCCTTTTCTCTGGTTATTTTGGAAGGGATGTATTCAATATTTCTGATAGCTTTAATAACCTCTACGGCAATGCGGTGTTCAATTTGCGTTGGAATCATGTAATGACAGATAATGTTTTCACGAATTTAAGCATGATCTACAGTGATTACTACTATGGATTAACTCTGGATTTTGTAGGTTTCAACTGGAATAGCGGAATTAAAAACTTTAATCTGAAGTACGATATTGATCATTATCTCAACGAAAATCTAGAATTAAATTATGGCATTCAAAATACCTATTATGAATTTAATCCCGGAGAAATAGAACCAAATTCCGAAAGTTCAGGAATTAATTACCAGGAACTCATAAAGAAATATGCTTTTGAAAGTGCAGCTTACCTCTCATTTCAGCATACTTTTTCTGATAATTTTTCGGCAGAATATGGTTTAAGATATAGTACGTTTTTTCGACTGGGACAGGAAGAATTAAACCTGTACGAAAATGATCGTGCGGTGAGCTATAATCCTACTTTTGGCATATATGAATCTGTTGAACCCATAGATACCAAATCGCTTTCCAGGGGTAAAACAGAAAAATTCTTCGGAAACCTGGAACCGCGATTATCCATGTCTTATAGCTTTAATGATAACCAGTCGGTAAAAATGAGCTACAACAGGATGACGCAGTATTTGCATTTGATCACAAATACAAGTTCCCCCACCCCTCTTGATGTATGGGCTCCCAGCGGAAAATATATCGATCCGCAGCGACTCGACCAGTATGCTGTTGGTTATTTTCAGAATTTAAAAAATGAATTATTTTCGGTGGAAATAGAAGCGTTTTATAAAAAATTACAAAACCGCCTGGATTATATAGACGGCGCAAATTTAGTGGCAAATGATGCCATTGAGCAGGTTTTACTGGAAGGAGAAGCACGGGCTTACGGTCTTGAACTCCTGCTTAGGAAGAACAGAGGTGGTTTTTCCGGATGGCTGGCTTACACCCTCTCTCGATCAGAACAACGCACTCCTGGTAGAACTCCAAACGAACCAGGAATTAATAAGGGCGTATGGTACAATACTTCGTACGACAAAACGCATGACCTTTCTCTAACCACAACTTATGAACTAAGCCAAAAATGGCAGTTAAGCTCTAACTTTATTTTTCAAACCGGCTTGCCCACCACTTATCCAACAGCCCAATATAAATTCGAGAATCTCAATATTCCGGTTTATTCTGCTCGAAACAGCAACAGGTTACCTGCATATCACCGCCTTGATATTTCTGCCACCTATACGCCTAATCCTTCCAAAAGGAAAGGTTACCAGTCTTCCTGGAACTTTGGAATTTATAACCTTTACAATAGAAGGAATGCAGTTTCGCTGAGTTTTAGAGAGAATGAAGATACGAGAGTCAATGAAGCCGTTCGGCTTTCGCTTTTTGGAATCATTCCTTCAGTTACTTATAATTTTAAATTCTAAAATATGAAGAGTTTCAAAAATGGCATTTTAGCATTCCTTTTATTACTATCTGCCGCAAGTTGTGAAGAGGTGGTAGAGGTAGATCTGGAAGAATCTGAACCAAGACTGGTCATTGAAGCTTCACTGGTGTGGAATGAAGTAGACCTTCAAACACCTCTATATGTTAAACTAAGCACAACCGCTCCTTATTTTGATGAAGAAATTCCACCCGTGGAAAATGCGGTGGTTAGCATACATGACGGCTTTGGAAATAAATACTTTTTTTCTGAAATAGAACCAGGACTTTATAGGAATGACGGTTTCCTTCCAAATACCGATGCAACTTACGAGCTAGAGGTTGCTTACAATGAAGAAGTTTACTTTGCAACTGCGTCTTTTATAACTTCTCCTGAAATAGAAGAAATTGAACAGGACAACAACGGCGGATTTACAGGAGATGAAATAGAAATACGAGCCTATTTTACAGATCCTGTTGGGAAAGGCGACCATTACTTATTTCGATTTTACAACGAAGACCTGTCTTTTCAAATATATGATGACGAACTCATTGATGGAAACCGCAGCTTTGCATTTTTCAGTAATGAGGATCTTGAATCGGGAGACGAAGTAATTCTTGAGCTCCAGGGTATTTCTAAACAATTCTACGAATATCTATTTCTGCTACGTTCACAGGCAGGAACAGGCGGCGGTCCATTTCAAACACAGCCTACGCTTGTGAGAGGAAATATAATTAACCTTACCAACCCTGATAATTTTCCCTTCGGATTTTTTCGGATGTCAGAAAAGGATGTTTTAAACTATCAGGTGCAGTAAGGTTTAAAAAGAGCATTTTTGACAAATTTTCTGCGGAAAGCAAATTCTTCAGAAAGCGCTTCAAAAATGCCTTTTTTGGATGTTTTTGCAGCAAGATTTCTGTATTATTTTCCTGACAAATTTTCTACCTTCTCAAAATATTCTCTTTGCAACTGAAGCGTTGTTGTATCCTGTTTCACAGCACGAAGCCCTTCCACGATAGACCGCACATTGTCATCTGTTATCATTTTCCCGAGTTCGGCAGTTGCGACACCACCATCACCAGCATAATGCAGCGGATATGAACCATGCCACCAGATTGCAGTATAAACATTGGGAAGATCTGCCAGCCTTCCCTGGTTTGCGCCAGATTCGGTTTTTGCACGGTCAAGATGAACAAGCTCCGGCCGCATGTGCAGTAAAATCGAAGTTTCATTTTCACCTCCATGCAGATCGTTAGAGGCGTTCGATTTCCTCATTTTTGACACTTTCTCCCTCACAGCCTCCTCCATTTCAGGTTCATGAAAGAAAACGGCATAATCTCTATTCTTCTCCAATTGGGTTTGAATAAAATATCTCAACAACTGCGGATTTCCGCCGTGACCATTTATAATAAATATTTTTTCAAAACCATTTCGGGCAATCTCGTCACAAGTAGCCTGCAGCATGTCCAGAGTCAACTCTGTAGGCAGGGAAAAAGTACCTTGAATATGTTTGGCTTCATTTACCTGTCCATAAAAATAGTCTGGAAAAATTACAGCATACTCCTGTTCCGCAGCCATCTTTGCCAGCTGTCTTATACGTATCAGGTCAGATCCAATTGGAGCGTGAGGACCATGTTTTTCCAAGATTCCTATTGGAAGTATTATTGTCTTGTTAGATTTTTCGAGTGCTAGCGACCAGTCACTGGCAGTAAGCTCATCCCATCTCGCCGGAATTTCCTGAGCTGATAGATTAAAAGAAAGGCAAAGAAGCAATAGCACAACAAATGGTTTCATAGTTGGTTGGTTTTTATAGTGAATCCTACTAATTTATTATAAAATGAGCTAAAAACCCAAAATTGATCCTACTAGGACTAAGAAAATTAAAAAAGGTGGAAAAAGATTCAAGCTATTTCACAATTTTCCAGGTTCCGCAAATGAGGAAAATCTTTATATTTATTGCCTGCCGCAAACCTGCAATAAGTTGAGCAGCTAATTCAAGATGATTAGTCCCTCACTCCCTTCCAGAGTTGCTCACGAATGAAAGATATTTACTATCAGGTGACCAGGAAGGAACATTGATGGTTCCCTGTCCACCATATAGGTAAGCGATTACTTTGGGCGCGCCACCAGATGTTGGCATGAGGTTAAGGGTAACCCTTTTAAAAGAAGGATGGGCATTCACAGGGATTTTGGCAGGAAAGGATATATATGCAATCCATTTTCCGTCGGGCGAAATATGCGGGAACCAATCATTGCGTGCATCGAATGTCAATTGTTCCTTAGCCGAACCATCTGGCTTCATTCGCCATATTTGCATTGTTCCGGAAGCGCTGCTATTGTAATAAACAAATTTTCCGTCAGGGGAATATTCACAGCCATCTACATGTTCCCCTTCCCCCGTAGAAGTTAACTGTACTTCTTTACCTTCATATATTGATTTCCTGTATATATCGTAAGTAGAATTGCCCTCCCTTGTAGCTACGTAAACTACTTCATCATTGCTGGGGGCCCAGCCATGCCAGTAAGAAGGTGCCTGAGGAGTGACAAGACGTGGCGTTCCTCCCTCTAAAGGAAGAACATAAACCTTAGAACCTTCACCATCGGCATGATGACTTATAGCAAGCATTTTACCGTCAAAGGAAATCCCATGATCATTGTTAAGATTATCGGCAAAACCGGTATTCAATTTTTCAGGTTTCCCTCCTGCTACCGGAATGATATATAAAGAACCCTCCATATTAAAGAGGAGTTCTTCTCCACCAGGCATCCAGTTTGGTGCTTCAAAGCGATCATCCTTTTGATAAATGACCTTTCGCATTCCACTCTCTACATCTAAAGTTTCAAGGCGGCAGCCTAACCAACCTTTCTTTCCGGGATCATAATCATCTAATACTGGCTTATCTATCCTAACGTTCCAGAATTTGGCGGGTTGAACCTGCTTGCCCTCCTCAGACATATTAAACAATCCAACCAGCACCTCCCCTTCCAGCGCTTTTATTTTTCTCTGACTAATTTTCTGTAAAGGTTCTCCAAAATGGGCTGCTCTCATAATAATGTCCTCACCTTTACGCTCCAACTGAAGAATGTCGTAACTGGTTTTTGGTGAAGATATTTGTCTTTGGGAATCTCTACTCGTATCTTCTACTTCCCGCCATTCAAAAAATGTAGTTCCGTTTCCCGTCAGACTTGCACTGGCATGTGCCTCATCTTCTTCTATAGTCTTCCTTATCATCAATCCTGCCTTATGTCCGCTAGCATTGGCTATATAATCAATATGAGCGGTAAATATGAAATCCCCTTGCAGTTTGTTGTACACATACATATTCCCGCTACTTCGCATTGCTGGACTCGTGCTGTCATGATTTAAGGTGTAGATTTGAGTTGAAGGATTATAGGTGACATTTCTAAAATTTTCCGTAGCCCCAATGTTCCGGTTATGGGAGAAGATACCAACGGAATTTTCCTGGGCAGGCAATGTAATTATTGTAAAAAAGAAAAGAATTGATAAGTAAGACTTCATTTTATAAGATTTTTCCGGCAATTTCGCACCATTGTAGATGATGCTCATAACATTCAAATACCAGTAATTCCTTACCAGATTAGAACAGTTTTACCTTTGTTGAAATTACTTAAATATAGCTCATCTTACAATAAGTAACAAAAGCATTGAAAAGGGGAGGCTGTTTTTTTATTTACCATGCAGTTCTCTCTAGGTATTTCTCTTCTTTTTGTTTCACTTTACTCCATAAAAAAACCCTTCATCAAATTCATGATGAAGGGTTTAAAAAAAAGGCGGCGACATACTCTCCCACGAGATGCAGTACCATCTGCGCTAACGGGCTTAACTTCTCTGTTCGGAATGGGAAGAGGTGAGCCCCGTTGCTATAACCACCTTAAGTCTTTAGTGTGCAGTCCTAAGTCTTCAGTAAACAGTAAAAAAGGTACTGTTAACTGTGACTAAATAACTGCCAACTCTAATATTGTTGACATAATTGAAGAATAAAAATGAAGAAAACATGTGTTAAGCAAAGTGTTTAAAGCTTTAGGTTGTTCCTCCGGCCCTCTTGTTCCCCTTTGGGGGCTAGGGGGCCGGAAGTGCACTAAGCTGTACGGATTATTAGTATCACTCGGCTATGACATTGCTGCCTTTACACCTGTGACCTATCAACGTGGTGGTCTCCCACGATCCTTTAAAGAAATCTCATCTTGTGGTGGGTTTCGCGCTTATATGCTTTCAGCGCTTATCCCTTCCCAACGTAGCTACCCAGCAGTGCTCCTGGCGGAACAACTGGTACACCAGAGGTTAGTCCAACTCGGTCCTCTCGTACTAGAGNTGTGGTGGGTTTCGCGCTTATATGCTTTCAGCGCTTATCCCTTCCCAACGTAGCTACCCAGCAGTGCTCCTGGCGGAACAACTGGTACACCAGAGGTTAGTCCAACTCGGTCCTCTCGTACTAGAGTCAGATCCACTCAAATTTCTAACGCCCACTGTAGATAGAGACCGAACTGTCTCACGACGTTCTGAACCCAGCTCGCGTGCCACTTTAATGGGCGAACAGCCCAACCCTTGGGACCTTCTCCAGCCCCAGGATGTGACGAGCCGACATCGAGGTGCCAAACCCCCCCGTCGATGTGAGCTCTTGGGGGAGATCAGCCTGTTATCCCCGGAGTACCTTTTATCCTTTGAGCGATGGCCCTTCCATGCGGAACCACCGGATCACTATGCTCTACTTTCGTACCTGATCGACCTGTATGTCTCTCAGTCAAGCTCCCTTATGCCATTGCACTCTACGCACGGTTACCAAGCGTGCTGAGGGAACCTTTAGAAGCCTCCGTTACTCTTTTGGAGGCGACCACCCCAGTCAAACTACCCACCAAGCACTGTCCTTCAAGTACATGAAGTTAGGCTTCGAACAAGTAAAGGGTGGTATTTCAACAATGACTCCACACCGCCTGGCGACGGCGCTTCAAAGTCTCCCACCTATCCTACACATCACTTGTCCAAAGTCAATACTAAGCTATAGTAAAGGTTCACGGGGTCTTTTCGTCCCACAGCGGGTAATCGGCATCTTCACCGATACTACAATTTCACCGAGCTCATGGCTGAGACAGTGTCCAGATCGTTGCACCATTCGTGCAGGTCGGAACTTACCCGACAAGGAATTTCGCTACCTTAGGACCGTTATAGTTACGGCCGCCGTTTACTGGGGCTTCAATTCAATGCTTCGCTAATGCTAACATCTCCTCTTAACCTTCCAGCACCGGGCAGGTGTCAGGCCCTATACATCATCTTTCGATTTAGCAGAGCCCTGTGTTTTTGATAAACAGTCGCCTGGACCTCTTCACTGCGGCCCATCCGAAGATGGGCGACCTTTCTCCCGAAGTTACAGGTCTATTTTGCCTAGTTCCTTAGCCATGAATCTCTCGAGCACCTTAGAATTCTCATCCCAACTACCTGTGTCGGTTTGCGGTACGGGCTGCTTTAATCGCTTTTCTTGGAAGTCGATCCTCAGGATTATCACCGCCGCCGTAGCTTTGGTGTACTATCGGAGTGTTACCACTTCCTTCAACGCACTATTCCGTCAGTGCGCACCTAATTCTCGCCTCCGTCACTTTTAACGTAAAGCAGGTACCAGAATATTAACTGGTTGTCCATCGACTACCCCTTTCGGGTTCGCCTTAGGCCCCGACTAACCCTCAGCTGATTAGCATAGCTGAGGAAACCTTAGTCTTTCGGTGTGCGGGTTTCTCGCCCGCATTATCGTTACTTATGCCTACATTTTCTTTTGTAACCAATCCAGCATACCTCGCAGTACACCTTCTACTTTGTTACAATGCTCCCCTACCACTTACAACTTATGTTGCAAATCCATAGCTTCGGTAATATGTTTATGCCCGATTATTATCCATGCCGAACCGCTCGACTAGTGAGCTGTTACGCACTCTTTAAATGAATGGCTGCTTCCAAGCCAACATCCTAGCTGTCTAAGCAGTTCAACCGCGTTTATTCAACTTAACATATATTTGGGGACCTTAGCTGATGGTCTGGGTTCTTTCCCTCTCGGACATGGACCTTAGCACCCATGCCCTCACTGATTAAAAACATTTTATAGCATTCGGAGTTTGTCAGGAATTGGTAGGCGGTGAAGCCCCCGCATCCAATCAGTAGCTCTACCTCTATAAAACTATTTAATCGCTGCACCTAAATGCATTTCGGGGAGTACGAGCTATTTCCGAGTTTGATTGGCCTTTCACCCCTACCCTCAGGTCATCCCAAGACTTTTCAACGTCAACGGGTTCGGTCCTCCACTATGTGTTACCACAGCTTCAACCTGCCCAAGGGTAGATCACACGGTTTCGCGTCTAACACTACCAACTACAGCGCCCTATTCAGACTCGCTTTCGCTACGGCTCCAGGTCTTAAACCCTTAACCTTGCTGGCAACGTTAACTCGTAGGCTCATTATGCAAAAGGCACGCCGTCACCCCAAAGGGCTCCGACCGCTTGTAAGCGTATGGTTTCAGGATCTATTTCACTCCCTTGTTCAGGGTTCTTTTCACCTTTCCCTCACGGTACTGGTTCACTATCGGTCTCTCAGGAGTATTTAGCCTTAGCGGATGGTCCCGCCAAATTCATACAGGGTTTCTCGTGCCCCGCACTACTCAGGATACCACTATGGTTTATGATCTTT